>NZ_JBQFVZ010000362.1:0-500 GCF_056540025.1 Ruegeria sp. AP12 | reverse complement strand
GCTTCAGGTCTCCGTCTTCGACCCAATACCAATAGGGTGTGAAGTCTATGTTTCCTACGCGGTCCTGCTGGCTGAAGATGAAGTCGAGCAGAACAATCTCGGTAAGTTCTTGCATCCAAAATGCCATCTGTTGGTCGCTGACATCGGGGCCGAGATCCTTGTTGATCTGCCGATCCTTTCGACCTTCCCTGACACCTTCTGCAATGGCCTCGGGCAAGGGTTTTGAAGACCGCAAGGCCAAGAAGGCGGGTGTTTCCTGAAAATCGCGGTTTTGGCCTTTGCCCCAACCGGATTTACGGGTGCCGTTGATTTCCGAGCCATAGCGATGACCGGGGCTGTCAAGCAGGACACCGTATATCTGCGTTCGATCCGCGGTGAACAGATCATCGGTTGGCTGGTACGAGTTCGGATCGGCATCCGCAGCCAAGAATACCCGCCAGCCTTCATGGTTCATACGCCCGCCATGAGAGCCACCAGAAATCGCAAGGCCGGGCTCTGCG
>NZ_JBQFVZ010000361.1:0-501 GCF_056540025.1 Ruegeria sp. AP12 | reverse complement strand
AGTCGCTGTCTTCGACCAAGCCGATTGCAAAAGTGGAAGACTTCAAAGATTGGAAGTTCCGCTCGCCTCCAGGCCTTGCAACCAAGGTGTTCGCGGAACTTGGTGCTTCTCCGATCGTGATGGACTTCAACGAAATCTTCACGGCGTTGGAAACCGGCATCATTGATGGTGCGGATGCTGCGAACCTGACGAACAACGTGGGTCTGGGTCTGTACGAGATCGCAGGTCACACAAACTATCCCGGTTTCCACTCCATGCCCGCAGATCACCTGGCATGTCGCAAAGACGTTTGGGAAGCGATGCCTGCGCACCATAAGAAGATCATGGAAGTCGCAATGGATAGCCTGGCATTGCACAATGCGACCATCAACGAAGTGCAGAACGCTCAGACAGCAAAAGACCTGAAAGCAAAAGGTGTTCAGTTGTACGAATGGACGCCTGAAGATCTGGCAGCCTATCGCGCGGCCGTTCAGGTCGGTTGGACTGAGTTCGCAACGACCC
>NZ_JBQFVZ010000360.1:0-501 GCF_056540025.1 Ruegeria sp. AP12 | reverse complement strand
GGCGATCAGGCCTCGGGCAACTGGTTAGGCGTTCAGCTGCTGCAACGCGTTCTATTGGCGATGGACGGCATTCAACCGCACAGCGCGTTGACCCGAAAAATCAGCGCGGAATATGACGACGATCCCATGCAAATCGTTGCGTTTGTTGGCCAGGCGAACCCCTCGGATTTCGCAGGCCTCGCCCCCGAGATCATCGTGGCTGCGGCTGGTGGCGATCCCGTGGCGCAGGAACTGATGCAAGGCGGGGCCGACTATCTGGCGCAAGGGCTGCGTGCACTTGGTCACACCGACGAATCGCCCGTTTGCATGATCGGCGGGGTCGCACCGCATTACGCAGACTATCTGCCGCTTCACATGCAGGCCTGCATGACCGAGGCCAAGGGCTCGCCGCTTGACGGTGCCCTGATCCTGGCGCGTCACCTGGCCGAGCGGGCAAAGGTAGGGGCGGGCTGATGAGCGACACTATCGAGACATTCCTGAAATCTGCCGACTGGCTACAGG
>NZ_JBQFVZ010000359.1:0-501 GCF_056540025.1 Ruegeria sp. AP12 | reverse complement strand
GAGTAGCCTATCTGGAAGGTTCCAGAGTGCAAATTCCGAGCTTCCGTCAATCGATCGTCAATGTCATTTCGCAAGGCGATCAGCGCTTTGATGTCACCTCGTATGCTGTTCAACAAAGGTGTTGTACTGATAACCGACCCTGACCTGTCTAGCAGTCGGCACTGATAGTGTTGCTCCAACGAATTGACGAGGTTTGACACCGTGGGCTGGGACACCCCAAGCTCTTTTGCCGCCAGGGTAAAGCTGCCCAGCCGCACGACGGATTCCAGTGCTTGTAACTGTTTGAGGCTGATCTTTGACTTCATTCGACAGTGTCGTCCTATACATCTGACAGGCGACCCAAAGTTGGATCACCAATTCTGACCATTCGTGGGTCAGCGGAAACAGCTGAGATCCAATCGCCGACTCTGGCATGTGAGTAGCATAGTGGAATTGAGTATTCCAAAAGCAACTCGGACAAAAGCTACTTACAACTCTCACTCGATTTGCAAGGCGCGAGTG
>NZ_JBQFVZ010000358.1:0-501 GCF_056540025.1 Ruegeria sp. AP12 | reverse complement strand
GGCCGCGCAGCCGTCTATCCCGCTGGCAGCTGGGAGATCAGCGGTTTCAACAATCTGGCCGATTTCGAAATGGGTGCGTTTAAGCCTCCCGTCCAGAATGCAGGTGATGAGTGCTATATCTCGGACCACACCGACATCGCCATCGGCCTGAACGCCGCGTCACCCAACGCAGAGGCCGCGCGCACCTTCCTGGATTGGGTCGGCTCGGAAGAGTTCGCGACCATCTACGCCAATGCCCTGCCAGGCTTCTTCTCGCTGTCGAGCTTTGACGTGGCGATGGACGACCCGCTGGCGCAGGAGTTCGTAAGCTGGCGTGGCGAGTGTGGCTCAACTATCCGCTCGACCTACCAGATCCTTTCGCGCGGCACGCCGAACCTTGAGAACGAGACGTGGAATGCCTCGGCTCAGGTCATCAAGGGCGAAGAAAGCCCCGAAGACGCCGGTCAGCGCCTGCAGGATGGCCTCGCCTCCTGGTACGCACCGCACCAATAACCACTCACG
>NZ_JBQFVZ010000357.1:0-503 GCF_056540025.1 Ruegeria sp. AP12 | reverse complement strand
TGTCGCTTTGCCAACCATGTCCAGACGCGGTTGGGTCTGGCCCAGATACCGCCATTCGGACGGGTCACGCAGAGGCACCTCGACCGGCTCAAGACCGGCCGCATCCATTGCGAGGTCGGTATAGGCGATCTTGTCGCCATTGGGCGCGATGACGTGCCCAGAGGCCGTCTGTAGTTGTGACGGATCAACCCCCAGACGGTCGGCAGCGGCCCGTTTCAGCGTCTCACGCGCCGACGCGCCGGCCTGCCGCATCCGCTCGAACCCGTCCTTCATCGAGGTCGAGCCACCGGTGACCTGAAGGCTCAGTGCTTTGCCGAGGACACCCAGCGCCTCACCCAGATTGTGCTGGAAGTTTGAGATATCGTAGCCCTTGTTCGGCAAGCCTTCGCCTACCAGCGCGGAATTGTAGTACGCCGCCGCAGCAGGGCCATGAAGCACGTTGATCTGGTCAAGATCGACGTCCAACTCCTCGGCGATCAAAGCAGCCCAGGTTGTCTTTACGC
>NZ_JBQFVZ010000356.1:0-503 GCF_056540025.1 Ruegeria sp. AP12 | reverse complement strand
CCCGCAATGGCAGGCGATCTTTCGGCAGATGATGGGCCATGATCTGGTCCGCCCCGACCCCGAACGCCACGGTGCCCTGCGCATGACCGAGGCCGCCAAACCGATCCTGAAGGGTGAGGCGCAGATCAACCTGCGCAAGGATACAATCCGCAAAGCCACTCGTCGTCCGGCAGTCAAGGCGATGGTAGCCGAAGAAGACGCGCCGCTGCTCTCTGCCCTCAAGGCCAAGCGCCGCGCTTTGGCCGAAGCCGCGCGTGTACCTGCCTATGTCATCTTCCCCGACCGCACCCTGATCGAAATGGCCGAGAAACGCCCGCAAGCACTGGACGACATGGCCCGCATCGGAGGGGTCGGTGCCAAGAAGCTTGAACGCTATGGTGACACCTTCCTTGAGGTCATCGCCGGGGCCGTAGAAGCTGTCCACCCCGCCCGCCGCAAGCTGGCCGGGCGCGAGCAGGGCGAGATTTACGACCGCCTGCTTGAGGTGCAGTCACAATTGTCAC
>NZ_JBQFVZ010000355.1:0-503 GCF_056540025.1 Ruegeria sp. AP12 | reverse complement strand
TTGACTTTAAGAGCGATCACCAGCGGCGCAGTATCCGCGATCAGCGGATTGGGTGCGCGCGACCACGTCGGCCCCGCCGCCGCGAAGGTGATGAGCGTGGCGATGATCATGGCAACGTCTATGGGATGAATTCGACGGTTCTCCTCCGCGCCCAATTGCAGAGCGGCAGCAAGATGTGGCGCGATCCCTGCAGTATGAGCCGATTGACGAGAGGGCTTGGGTCTGATCCGCCACCATAGGAACGCCATAGGGATGAGGAGTATTAGGTAATACACTCGAATAAAATGGAAATCCGTTAAGTCCATTGTCAGCTCACTCCCTTCTTTCGGTGGGAGAAATGGAACCCGGTTGTGCTGATCAGAATGGTCATCAGCGCCAGCAGCAAAGGAATATGGGACAAGCTTTGACGGGGGCGATAGCTTTGGGTTTCAACGGTTCGCGGGTTCAACTCATCAATGCGGGCGTAGGTCTGCGCCAAAGCTGCTGTGTCGTCGGCAAAGAAA
>NZ_JBQFVZ010000354.1:0-504 GCF_056540025.1 Ruegeria sp. AP12 | reverse complement strand
CGAACAGATGGATGAATTTGCGCTGACCAGCCAGACCCGTGCGGCGGCAGCGATCGAGGCCGGGCATTTCGACAGCCAGATCACGCCAGTGCAGGTCAAGGTCAAGCGGGACATGGTTGACTTCAAGGTCGATGAACATCCCAAAGCTACCACCGCCGAGGCATTGGCCGGATTGCGCCCGGTGTTCCAGAAGGATGGGCGGGTGACGGCGGGCAATGCCTCGGGCATCAATGACGGCGCGGCGGCGATGGTGCTGGCGACGGCGGATGCAGCGGCGAAAGCGGGTCTGAAACCCAAGGCGCGCGTGATCGGCTATGCCCATGCCGGGGTGCGGCCCGAGGTGATGGGCATCGGCCCTGTCCCGGCGGTGCAGAACCTGTTCAAGAAGACCGGTCTGTCGGCGGATGATTTCGATGTGATCGAAAGCAATGAGGCGTTTGCCGCGCAGGCTTTGGCCGTCAATCAGGAATTGGGTCTGGACGCCGCAAAGGTGAACCCGAACGG
>NZ_JBQFVZ010000353.1:0-509 GCF_056540025.1 Ruegeria sp. AP12 | reverse complement strand
TCGAGTCTCTGTTGCATGGCGGGCATATAACGTTGGTCCTGCGATGAATCCACCCTGCGGTGACGATTCCTGAAAAAAGGGCTTGACCCCCCTGCGCCACCTGCCTAATTAGGCCGCCTATCGGGTCGCCGGAAACACTGACTACTCTGGCGAAACGAGGTGCAAAATAAGGTCTTGAACCCGGTCGGGAAAATGCCTTAAAGAGCGCCACGGATCGTACAGATCCAGACAAAAGAGTGGGCCGTTAGCTCAGTTGGTAGAGCAACTGACTTTTAATCAGTGGGTCGCAGGTTCGAATCCTGCACGGCTCACCACTTTTTTAAATAAAAATAAATACTTACACGAGGCCGTGCAGAGTGCGCTTCGTGACGTGCGGCCTACCGGAAGCAATACGGAAGCACTGTGACAAAGATTGAAGTGTGCTTATTGGATCACAACGGTATAACGCGGCGGCAGCTCACTTACACGTGTGTACAATCTCCCGGACAAACTCAAGCGGGACTTGAGCA
>NZ_JBQFVZ010000352.1:0-510 GCF_056540025.1 Ruegeria sp. AP12 | reverse complement strand
TTCGAATAAGTCAGATAGATCTCAGCTTCGTCCCGCAGATTGCGTGTTCGATCTCTGCCGAACTTTGCTAACGCAGCGAAGGTCCGGTTCGGTGAAGCTGCAATGCGGCGGCGCGTGACCCGATGAATGTCCGGTTTGGGCCGTTCCGTACAAGGGAGAGTGGTGCGGAGGACCGAGCTTTCGCCGTGGATCGGGACCTTCAGTTCATGCGCGGAGCGCACTTTCGGGTCGACGGACGGTGATCTAATCTCACGACCCGCTTCACCCCAGTTCTTGGCGGCGTTAATCTCCGGTCCGAGCAACATTGAAAGGAGGCGCCCCATGTCCCTCTTCTCCAAACTCTTCGGTGGCGGCGAAGAGTCTGAACCGGAGCCAGTCTTGTACAAAGGGTTCGAGATTTTCCCTGACCTGATGCCCGAGGGCGGCAAATACCGTTTGCTGGCCCGTATCGAAAAGACCATCGACGGAGATCGTAAGACCCATTCGGTGGTTCGGGCGGATGTGTTTGAA
>NZ_JBQFVZ010000351.1:0-510 GCF_056540025.1 Ruegeria sp. AP12 | reverse complement strand
GTCCTCATGCCTGCGCCGCGCTCCATTGGGTGCGACCAGCACATACGGCCGGACGTCGCTGGCATTAAACAAGGAAGTTGTGTCACTCATTTCAGCATTCCATCAATAGCACAACTCACCTATCGTCAGCCTGATCGTTTTCAATTCCAATTTTTCAGAACATATGTTTTTCTGACCCTATGCAAACCAGCCCCGCCCACCTGACCAAGCGCCTGCTCCGGGAAATCGACACCCTGCCCCCCCAGATGCAGGCTGCCGCGAAATACATCATCGATCACCCCGGAGATTTCGGGCTGGACCCGATCCGTGTCACTGCAGGAAAAATCGGGGTCAGTTCCAACGTTCTGGTCCGATTGGCGCAGCGATTGGGTTTTGACAGCTACAACGCGTTCCGAGTCCCCTTCCGGCAGACGTTGGTGACAGATCGCGAAGACCGCCTGGGGCAGGATTGGCTGGACCGTATCCGGGCCGGAGATACCTTCAGCGCGGCGCAGGCAGGATACGTGCAAA
>NZ_JBQFVZ010000350.1:0-511 GCF_056540025.1 Ruegeria sp. AP12 | reverse complement strand
GGCTGAACACCAACCCGTTCGACCCTTCGATCACATGGGAATGGACCGGCGATCAGGAAGAACAGGCCGAAAGCCAGGCCTTCCTGTCCAGCGCGTTTCTGGCGGCCCTCGGGCTGATGTTCGTGATCCTGCTGGCGCAGTTCAACAGCTTCTACAACTCTGTTCTGGTTTTGCTGGCGGTTGTACTGTCCACAACCGGCGTTCTGATCGGGATGCTGGTGATGGAGCAACCCTTCTCGATCATCATGACCGGTACAGGGATCGTCGCTCTGGCTGGGATTGTTGTGAACAACAACATCGTTCTGATCGACACCTATCAGGAATACAGCCGCTACATGCCGCGGATCGACGCGATTGTGCGTACGGCTGAGGCTCGGATTCGCCCCGTTCTGCTGACAACGCTGACCACAATGGCCGGTCTGACGCCAATGATGTTTGGCCTGTCGCTGGACTTCATCAATGGCGGCTACACGATCGACAGCCCCACAGCACTGTGGTGGAAACAGCTGGC
>NZ_JBQFVZ010000349.1:0-514 GCF_056540025.1 Ruegeria sp. AP12 | reverse complement strand
GCGAGCCGAAGCCCTTGATTTCGGTCACCATCATGCCGCGTACGCCCGCTTCGGTCAGTGCCTCGCGCACCTCCTCGAGCTTGAACGGCTTGATTGTCGCAATGATCAGTTTCACGTCTGTCCCCTCTACTACTCCGGATCGGGCCGGCTTGTTTGCACGTGCAGAAAAAGAGCGCGTGTCGGGGCGTTAAGGAACGATTCCCCGACGTGAAACCGACTGAAAATGACGCTATATTGCACAATTTTTGCACAAACAGTGCTTGATGATTAAAAAATAGGCGAAAATGGGAAGGGTAGTTCCGGAAAATCGGATCTCAACATAGGCGGGACGTCAGGGTATGGTGAGGCAAAAGTATAACGGGCAGAGTTTGAGCATGTCTGAGTCCAAGCGCCGCAAACCGACACTGGTCGCGGATAAAAGATACCCTTCGAAGGCGCGCAAACCTTCGACGACCAAGCGGGCTGCCAAGCCTGCGGGCAAGAAGTCGACCGCCCGAAAGACCACGACCCGCAA
>NZ_JBQFVZ010000348.1:0-514 GCF_056540025.1 Ruegeria sp. AP12 | reverse complement strand
GAGATTTTCTCCCAGCGCCCCCGAACATAGGCCTCTAGCCCGGAAAACTTGGCTTTGTAGCCCATTTTCGGACTGCCCGGGACCCAGTAGCCTAAGTAGATATAGGGCAGGCCGGCCTCACGCGCGATCTCGATATGGTCGAGGATCATGTAGGTGCCCAAAGAGTTCTGCGGCTGGTTTGGGTCGTAGAAGGAATAAACCATGCTGAGGCCGTCATCCAGAACATCGGTCAGACTGACGGCGATCAGGTTTCCGGTCTCGGGGTCGGCATACTCCACAACGCGGCTGCGGATTGGGGTTTCCTCGATCATCGCGGCGAATTCGAAAACGTCCATATCGGCCATGCCGCCATCAGCGTGGCGGGTATCGAGGTAGCGACGGAACAGCTCGTATTGATCATCGGTGGCCCAGGGCGAGGTTGCGCGGCGTTCCAGATAGCCATTGCGTTTGGCCGCGCGTTTCTGGCTTTTGGTCGGGCGGAAGGCCGAGACGTCGATCCGGGCGGAAAGGCACG
>NZ_JBQFVZ010000347.1:0-515 GCF_056540025.1 Ruegeria sp. AP12 | reverse complement strand
CCTGCGCGGTCAGGCGAAGTGCCTCGGCAGCCTCGCGCATCTTCTCGGCGTCTTTCCAAAGGATCGGGGCGCAGCCTTCGGGTGAGATCACCGAATAGACCGAATGCTCCAGCATCGCGACGCGGTTCGCCGTTGCAAAGGCGACGGCCCCACCAGACCCACCTTCGCCGATGATGACCGAAACCAAGGGCACTCCGATTTTCAGGCACATCTCGGTCGACCGGGCAATCGCTTCGGACTGACCGCGCTCCTCTGCGCCCTTGCCGGGGTAGGCCCCTGCGGTGTCGATCAGGGTCACGACCGGCAGACCAAACCGCCCGGCCATCTCCATCAGGCGGACGGCTTTGCGGTAGCCTTCAGGGCGGGCCATGCCGAAATTCCGCTCGATCCGCGACTTGGTATCCGAACCTTTTTCATGGCCGATCACCATCACCGGCTGATCGTTGAACCGGGCCAACCCGCCGATCACAGCCAGATCGTCGGCAAAGTTGCGATCCCCGGCCAGCGGCGTGAAC
>NZ_JBQFVZ010000346.1:0-516 GCF_056540025.1 Ruegeria sp. AP12 | reverse complement strand
GACGAGCTGGACCGCGCCCTGACCGCCTTTGGCAAGGTGGGCAAAGAGCTGGAAGTGATCTGATGCGACCCAACACCATGAAAGCGCTTGAGAAATCCAAGCCCGCGGAAGGTCTGTGGATGATTCAAGCCCCGGTGCCTGAAATTGGTGCGGATGAGGTCCTGATCCGGATCAACAAGACGGGCATCTGCGGTACGGATATTCACATCTGGAACTGGGATGAATGGGCCGCGCACACAGTGCCCGTGCCGATGATCACCGGCCATGAGTTCGCCGGTGAGATTGTCGAGGTCGGGCGCAATGTGACCGGGTTGGCGGTAGGCCAAAGATGCTCGGGCGAGGGTCATCTGATCACCAATGACAGCCGTCAGAGCCGCGCGGGGAAGTTCCATCTGGACCCCGGCACGCGCGGCATTGGTGTGAACGAACAGGGGGCCTTTGCCCAGTACCTCAAACTGCCTGCTTTCAACGTAGTCCCCTTGCCCGACGACGTGCCAGACGAAATCGGAGCCATTC
>NZ_JBQFVZ010000345.1:0-517 GCF_056540025.1 Ruegeria sp. AP12 | reverse complement strand
CCAGACGAGGCCGGGCATGAAGACCATCGCCAACCCGACCAGGGCTAATACCGCAGCGATCAATAGGTTGAAAGCGTCTTGCGCGAACCCTTGCGCGTTCTCTCCGCCTTCTAGCCGCTTGGAAAACATCGGCACGAAAGCTGCGTTGAATGCGCCTTCGGCAAAGAAGCGGCGGAACATGTTGGGCAGACGGAAAGCCGCGACGAAGGCGTCCATCACCGGGCCGGGGCCGATGAACGCGGTCAGCAGGATTTCACGCAGAAAGCCCAGAATGCGACTGGCCAGTGTCCAGAAGCCGACTGTGAAGAAGCCGGAAAACAGCCGGATCTGCTTCATGACGCCGCTCGCTCGGCGCCCTCGGTTATGGCTTTGCGCAGTTTGGTCTCAAGCCCGCGCTGTTTGCTTTCCGAGTGGTATTTCAGCCCGAACATGTCCTTGACGTAGAATGTATCCACCACCTGCTCGCCATAGGTCGCGATCACGGCGTTGGCGATATAGACATTGGCCGCCGCCAGCG
>NZ_JBQFVZ010000344.1:0-520 GCF_056540025.1 Ruegeria sp. AP12 | reverse complement strand
CGCACTTCGGCCAGCACTTCGCGCAGGTTGATCTCGGGGTTGAAGTTGGTGGCGAATTCCTGATCGTTGCTACCACCATTGGCGTCCAGCACGTCGATCTGGCGAATGGTGTCGAGCTTGTGCTTTTTGAGCCATTTCGCGAAGACGGACGTCACACCCGGATCGAAACCCGAGCCGAGGATGGCGGTCAGGCCGGCCGCTTTGAAGCGTTCCTGATAAGCCCACTGCCAATGGTATTCGAACTTGGCCTCATCCTCGGGCTCGTAATTCGCGGTGTCGAGGTAGTGGATCCCGGCCTCAAGGCAGGCATCCATCAGCACCAGATCCTGATAGGGCAGGGCAAGGTTGACGAGAATCTCGGCCCCGGTCTCCTTGATCAGCTTGACCGTGTCTTCGACCTTGTAGGCGTCCAGTTCAGCGGTCTTGATGTCTACACCGACGCGATCTTTAACGGCTGCCGCGATAGCGTCGCATTTCGATTTCGTGCGGCTGGCCAGAGTGATCTCGGTGAAGATATCCG
>NZ_JBQFVZ010000343.1:0-520 GCF_056540025.1 Ruegeria sp. AP12 | reverse complement strand
ATGGTCCCCGCAGGCACCGCGTCGTAAATCGCACCGCCCGACAGCGTGCTCACCTGCGCGTCGCCTGACAGCTGTTGAAACACCGCCGCCTGCAAAGCGGCTGAAACGCCATAGCTCATGCCGCCACCTCTTCATCTGCAAAACAGGTCAGGTACTGGCCGCGTGGGTCCCGCTCAGCGACCGCCCGGATCACGAACCGTCGGGCACCTTCTCGGAACCGCTGGTCCGGAGCAGGCCGCATGCTCGACCCCTCAGGCGCGCCCCGCACAACGATCCGGTAGCCAACGCGCGAGATCGAAGCCCCACCGACCGCACGCTCCGCCCCGCTACGCGCCGTCACCTCGGCCCAGAGCGAGCCCAAAGCGGCCCAGGTTTCGGCATAGCCTCCAGCGCCGTCAGCGGTGCGAACCGGCGCTTCCAGCTCCAGCTTGCGGTTCAGTCGAGGCGCGTTCATTGCGTCACCCCAGCGCCGAAGCGCACTGTGCGATAGCGTTGAATCAGGCTAGTCACACCGAAAGGC
>NZ_JBQFVZ010000342.1:0-522 GCF_056540025.1 Ruegeria sp. AP12 | reverse complement strand
CATAAGTACTCCCTTCATATTCGTGTTTTGCCAACTGTAGCCCGGAAAATTTTGCCTCGGTAGCCAGTTTCGCATTAGGATGTTCGAATGTGACTGCAAAAATGGCCACTGATCACAGCATTTGATCCTGAAAGGGTTACGAGATTGCCGTTCAACTCCACCTCTCAAGAGCATAGCGAAGGGTTCATTCGCCTCGCATTGGCGGCTCCGTTTCTGGAGTATCTCACTGACCGCGAGATCGATCCGCAACCCGCCTTGAATCAGGTCGGCTTGAAGTCCGAACTGTTGTCTGACCCTTCTGTCTATGTCCACTCAGAGCTGGTCTACGGGCTGCTAAACGCCTTCTCTGATGTGTCAGGCGACCGATACCTTGGCCTGAATGTAGGAGAGACTTTTGACCTGCGGGGATGGCCTCCGTTCGCTCAGGCCCTACAATCGACAAACTCGCTGTTCGAGTTCTTTACCCGCTTTGTTGGGCTTGTCCCGCAGGAGTCCAATTCCGTGCGGCACAGCCTTGTAATC
>NZ_JBQFVZ010000341.1:0-522 GCF_056540025.1 Ruegeria sp. AP12 | reverse complement strand
GAACCCGATAAAACAAACCGCGCTGGACAAGGTCTTCAACTCGAACATCCCGATGCCCGAAGGCACGATCTCACCGGTCAAGCTGTCTCAGGTGTTGGACCAGATCATGCCCGATGACGCGATTGTCACTTCTGAGCCCGGCGTCAGCGCGATCTATCCTTCGGCGCTGCTGACGTTCCGCAAACCGGGGCGGCGCTACATCACCAACTACTCGATGGGTGCGCTGGGATATTCGGTGCCTGCCGGAGTCGGCGCGATCTATGCCCATGACGGCCCGGTCATTTCCTTCACCGGAGACGGATCGTTCGGGTTCGTCATTGGCGACATGGAGACCCTCAAGCGCAGCGGCAAGAACATCACCGTTATCCTGACCCGCAACGACACGTTCGGCTGGATCAGGGGTGAGGCGATCCTGCTCGACGATGTGGATGAACCTTGGACCACCGATTTCGGACGCGTCGACTATTGCAAAGTCGCCGAAGGGTTCGGGTTCAAAACCGCCCGGATCACCTCCGAGGTCGA
>NZ_JBQFVZ010000340.1:0-522 GCF_056540025.1 Ruegeria sp. AP12 | reverse complement strand
GGAGGCCACCATGACCGGGCTGCGGGGCATGGCCGATGGCGCGACCAGTTCAAGATGGTAGCCACGCTCGCTTTCCAGCGGGACCGAGATGCCCAGCCGTTTGGCCAGAAGCCCGGACCAGACGCCCGCGCTGACGATGGCCGTGTCGCAGGCGATGGTCTCGCCGCCCGCGCGCACGCCGGTGACTTTGCCTGCTTCACGGATAACATCCTCAACCTCGGCGCGCAGAATGCGCCCGCCATTGGCCTCGACATGGGCGGCAAGGTCTTTCACATAGCGGCCTGGATCTCTGATATGGCCGTGATCCGCCAGCCGGGTCGCAAATGAGATGTCGCGACTGAAGACTGGGTCATAGTCATGCAAGGCCTGCCCTTCGAGCTCATCCCAGTGAAACCCATGCTTGCGCCGGATGCCCCATCCAAAGGCGTCCCCTTCGAAATGCGCCCGATCGCGGTAGAGGAAAAGGTAGTCCGAGGGGACCAGCCATTTCTCCGCCCCGGTCCCTTCGGCGAGGGCTTTGTG
>NZ_JBQFVZ010000339.1:0-523 GCF_056540025.1 Ruegeria sp. AP12 | reverse complement strand
GGTGGATCGGCATATGAACACGTTGCACGTTTTCACCGGGTTAGAGATCGGTGCGATTCCTCCAGCCCGCAAACGCTTGTTGCGGGCGGTGGCCGGGTGAATCGAGTATTTTTGAAAAGGTGAAGCCGGGGCGTTGACGCATCAGGCTGGCCGGTTTAGCTGGCGGGCATGGCGAGAATTCCTTTGTTGCAGATGTCTGGTATTTCCCTGACCTTCGGGGGTGATCCGGTGTTTTCCGGTTTGGATCTGGTGGTCCAGCCGGGTGATCGAGTAGCGCTAGTGGGGCGCAACGGCTCGGGTAAGTCCACCTTGATGAAGGTGATGGCGGGGCTGGTTGAGGCGGATCAGGGCGAGATCGTTGTGCCTCCCGGTAAATCCGTTGGCTATATGGAGCAGGACCCGGGGATGGAGGGGTTCGCGACGCTGGGCGATTATGCCTCAAGCGGGTTGGAGCCGGGCGAGCTGTACAAGGTCGAACGCGCGGGTGAGGGGTTGAAATTCGACCCATCGCGCCCCGTTGAGA
>NZ_JBQFVZ010000338.1:0-523 GCF_056540025.1 Ruegeria sp. AP12 | reverse complement strand
CCCTGATAGGTGGTGTGATTGCCGCGGGCCTTGGCTTCGCGGCGGCTCAAACGGGGCTGATCTCGTCTGGTGGGTCGGATAGCTCAGACGTGATTGCGGCGCTTGAATCGAAGCTCTCGGAACAATCAGACCAGATCGAAGCGCTGACCAAGAAGCTCTCGGATGCGCCGGACGTGTCGGGCCTGACGGATCAGGTTCAGGCGCTGTCGCAAAAGCTGGACCCGGTTGACGCAGATCTGACCGCCGTGAAATCCAGCGTCGAATCTCTGACGGGTCAGATCGCGCCCCTGGCCGACCGGCT
The DNA here is from genome assembly GCF_056540025.1 of Ruegeria sp. AP12. Taxonomy (NCBI): domain Bacteria; kingdom Pseudomonadati; phylum Pseudomonadota; class Alphaproteobacteria; order Rhodobacterales; family Roseobacteraceae; genus Ruegeria; species Ruegeria sp. AP12. Next base: position 222 of record NZ_JBQFVZ010000338.1, on the reverse strand, counting down.
GACCGAGCTTGAGAAGGCGCCGATCTCCGCTAACACCTCGACCGAAGCCACCGCTGCTTTTGAAGCCGAGTTGAAAAAGCTGCAGGACTCTCTGGCGGCGCAGCGTGGAGAGGTCGAAAAGATGGTTGACGATGCACAGGCGCCTGAGGCGAAAGCAACGGCCGAAGCGCAAGCCGCGACCAACCCCGCCATCCTGTCCCGCCTGCACGGGCAATTGGATGC
>NZ_JBQFVZ010000337.1:0-523 GCF_056540025.1 Ruegeria sp. AP12 | reverse complement strand
CCGGCATCCCCATCCCTCCGGCCTCGACCAAGGTGCACAAGGTTAGTGACCGAATGGTCCAAGGGGCACCGGACATTGCGGAAGCCGGCCGCGTGTTTCATCAATTCGCGCGCGATGCGGTCATCGTCGCCCATAATGCGCCGTTCGACATGGCGTTCCTGCGGCGACACGCGAAACGGATGGATGTGGATTGGAACCACCCGATTCTGGACACGGTTCTTTTGTCAGCCGTCCTGTTCGGAGCCAGCGACAAACACACGCTGGACGCTTTGTGCGACAGGCTCGACATCACCATCCCGGTCGAGCTGCGCCATACGGCCTTGGGTGATGCAGTAGCAACGGCTGAGGCCCTCGTCAAAATGCTGCCGATGCTACAGGCACGCGGGATGAACACGTTCGGGGCAGTCGTCGAGGCGACGCGGCAACACGGTCGCCTGCTGGAAGACCTGAACTGAGCGGGAAAAATACGCCGCAGACTCAGCTTTTCGTGGACAATCCCTGCATGCCGTGGCACCTGATGCGC
>NZ_JBQFVZ010000336.1:0-524 GCF_056540025.1 Ruegeria sp. AP12 | reverse complement strand
GCCACGCTGTCGAACGGGCGGCGTGCGGATTGCCTGATCCATCTGCCCAACCCGCCGGGCCCGATTGTGATCGACAGCAAGTTCCCGTTGGAGGCCTATGAGGCGCTGATTGGCTCGACCAATGACGCCGAGCTGAAGGCGGCGGTTCAGATGTTCCGCAGCACGGTGCGCAAACACATCAACGATATTGCCGAGAAATACATTCTGGATGGCGAAACCGCCGATGGCGCGCTGATGTTCCTGCCCTCCGAGGCGGTCTATGCCGAGTTGCACGCCAAGTTCCCCGAATTGGTGCAGGAGAGTTTTACCAAACGCGTCTGGATCGTGTCACCGACCACCTGCATGGCGACGCTGAACACGATGCGCGCGATCCTCAAGGACGCGCGGATGCGAGAACAAGCAGGCGCCATCCGCAAGGAACTTGGGATGCTACACAAGGATGTCGAGCGTCTGGGCGACCGCGTTGCCAATTTGGATCGCCATTTCGGGCAGGCGGCCAAGGACATTTCGGACATCAAGATCAG
>NZ_JBQFVZ010000335.1:0-525 GCF_056540025.1 Ruegeria sp. AP12 | reverse complement strand
CCTTTGGTTCGACGACAACTTCGTCGGCACCGAGTTGGATACCAAGGTCTCTTACGCCGGTATCGCAGAGGCCTGTGGCCTGAAAGGCGTTGTCGCACGTACGCAGGACGAACTGACAGCGGCTCTGAACCAGGCCATCGAAGACCAGAAGAACGGTATCACCACCTTGATCGAAGCCATGATCAATCAAGAACTGGGTGAGCCGTTCCGCCGCGACGCGATGAAAAAGCCGGTTGCGGTTGCGGGTATCGAAGCAGCAGACATGAAGCCGCAAGTCGAGGCCTGATCGCGGTGAAGCCCCTACATCAAATTCTCGGGGCTGCGACCAGTTCCAAAAAGATCATCGCCCTTGCTGAGGGCGATGATCCACGTGTTGTAGAAGGTGCGTTGAAAGCACGTGCCGAAGATGCAGCCGATATTATCCTTGTCGGCGATCAGTCCAAAGTTGCCTCTTTGCTGGCTGAAAAAGGCGGAACCGATGTAGCCGGGATAGACATTCACGATCCGGCAACTTCGCCCCACTTG
>NZ_JBQFVZ010000334.1:0-525 GCF_056540025.1 Ruegeria sp. AP12 | reverse complement strand
GCCCATCGGGCCTGACTGCGCGCGGCAAAACTGTCCTGATCCGCTCGGCTGATGCCATAGTCGTCGGCAACGTTGTCAGCGGTTTGGGGCATTGAATCGATGCCGTAGGCCTGCTGCATCTTCGGATTCACAAAGCGCCAACCAATAGTCGTGTCGTAAACCGCGTTACTGCGCGTGTATGCTGATGTCGCCTTGGGCATCACAAAGGGCGCACGGGACATGCTTTCGACCCCACCCGCGATCGCCAGATCATAGTCACCCGCCTTGATGCCTCGGGCGGCCACTCCAACAGCGTCCATGCCGCTGGCGCACAGGCGATTTATGGTGGTCCCCGGAACATCAATCGGCAATCCAGCCAACAAGGCCGCCATACGGGCGACGTTCCGGTTGCTTTCACCGGCCTGATTGGCATCACCATAGATGACGTCATCCACGCTGGACCAGTCGACTTGCGGGTTCCGCTCTTTCAGCGCAGCCAGCGGAATGGCCGCCAGATCATCCGTGCGGATCGACGACAAAGCCCCG
>NZ_JBQFVZ010000333.1:0-527 GCF_056540025.1 Ruegeria sp. AP12 | reverse complement strand
GCACACGCCAGTGATGGGCTGCGCGCGCGGCGACCTGAGGGGAATGCGTGACGACCAGAACCTGCCCGCCCTGCGCCAGAGACGCCAGCCTGCGACCCACCGCATCGGCCGTCGCGCCGCCCACACCCCGGTCGATCTCATCAAAGATCATGGTCCGGGCGCTGTCATCGCCGGACAGGCAAACCTTCAACGCCAATAGAAAGCGGCTGAGTTCCCCGCCTGAGGCGATCTTGTTCAGCGGTCCCGATGGTGCGCCCGGGTTGGTGGCAACCGTAAAGGCCACGGCGTCGGTGCCCTCGGGTCCAGGATCGGACGTGGTAACTTCTGTCCGAAACACCGCGCGTTCCATTTTCAGCGGTGCCAGCTCGGCCATGACGGCCTGATCCAATTGTCCAGCCGCCGCTGCACGCGCAGCGCTAAGGTCCGCCGCAGCCAAGTCATACGTCGCCTGTGCCGCCTCAACCGAGGCACACTGATCTGCCAGATCGGCATCACCCGCATCCAGCTTACCCAAGCGATCACGCAGC
>NZ_JBQFVZ010000332.1:0-529 GCF_056540025.1 Ruegeria sp. AP12 | reverse complement strand
CAACCTGACCACGGCCGAGCTTGAGGCACTGAACCTCGGAATGGCCATCGTCGCCGAAGCAGCTGACCCGGACCTGAAAGCCGCAGCCGAGTCACTCGCAGAAAAGATTGACGCCGTCCTGCCCACGCAGGTTGTGGCCGAGGCCGATACTTGGAAATTCGCAGTCTACCCCTTCGCCGATGCCGCGCGCGGATTGGCACATATGGCCCCGCTCCGCGCCGCCATCAAATCCCGCCAGAAGCTGCACTTGTCATACCGCCGCATCGACGGCACCTTGACCGAACGCACAATCCGCCCCCTCCATATGGAGTATTGGGGCCGCGTCTGGACCCTCACCGCATGGTGCGAGCTGCGCAACGGCTTTCGCGTTTTTCGCATCGACCTGATCGAAACCGTCACACCCCTGCCCGAGCTATTCGCAGACGAGCCGGGGAAACGCCTAAGTGACTTCGATCCACACGGGTGATCCGCCCTTCATCTGGCTAAAAATATCCCCGCCGGAGGCATGGCCCGGAACGGGCCATTCTGG
>NZ_JBQFVZ010000331.1:0-530 GCF_056540025.1 Ruegeria sp. AP12 | reverse complement strand
CCCTCTTGCCTGAGCAGCGTCAGAACATCCTGCGAGGCCTGCACCAGTTTGGATGCTTTTCGATCCTTCAACGCCATCCGAAGCGCGGTGAAGCCCTCGGTGTCTTTCTCGGTTTCGGGGAAGTTCAGCGCGCGGATGAAGGTATCGGTGGTCAGAGGCGGCGTGATCTCTTCAGCGGTGGTGCCCAGTGCCAGCGAGGTTTGCCCGCCCGGCGCAGGTGGGTCGACCTGCAAGGGTTCACGCCGCTTACTGGAAAAGGTGGCCAACGCGTCCTCGGCCTTTTTCGTCACAGCGGCGATTTCGTCCAGCTTCTTGGACACCGTCGGCTCATACGAGCTGGCGGCGCGCTGTTGCTGAACGACATAGGCTTGACGGATTGCATCAATCGCGGTTTGCAACCGTGCGCTTTCCTCGCGCATGACGCGACTGGCACGCATCGCCGTTGCGGCAACCCAGATCATCGCTACCGGCAAGAAAACCGCCAATAGGGTCACAATGAACCCGCCACCCTGTGTCTGGTCGGGCAGCAC
>NZ_JBQFVZ010000330.1:0-531 GCF_056540025.1 Ruegeria sp. AP12 | reverse complement strand
CAACTCAAGCCGATCTTTTTTCGCGAACCTGAGATAAACCTTGGTATTGGCGATGCGCGAGGGCAGATGCCGCATGTCACAGGGGCGGCTTTCCGCAAGGCCTACGGGATCGAAGATGGAAGCCCGTCGGCATATGCGCTGACCTACAACGATTTCTCTGCGCTGGCCAAGACCTACGGTCGGGTCGGTGGATTGGACCGCGTCTCAACTGTCATCAACGCCATACGTGCTGACCGTCCTGATGCCCTTCTATTGGACGGAGGCGATACCTGGCACGGTTCCTACACCTGCTATCAGACGGCCGGTCAGGACATGGTCAATGTCATGAACGCGCTGAAACCCGATGCTATGACCTTCCATTGGGAGTTCACGTTGGGCAGCGACAGGGTTAACGAAATCGTCGAAGGTTTGCCCTTTGCGGCCTTGGGTCAGAACATCTTTGATGCCGAATGGGACGAACCTGCAGAATTGTTCCAACCCTATAAGTTCTTTGATCGGGGCGGTGCAAAGGTTGCTGTCATCGGGCAAGCG
>NZ_JBQFVZ010000329.1:0-531 GCF_056540025.1 Ruegeria sp. AP12 | reverse complement strand
TCCGACCAGGATGCCCATGTCTGCCACGTATTGCGGGTTGCGCGACCAACGATAGAAACCATCGGTTTTCAGCTCGGCTTCCGCGCCGCTGGTCGCGTCGAGGCCGATGCCCAAGGCAGCAGGCCAGACCACGGCATTGCCCGCCATGATCAGCGGCAGGCCTACGCTCCAACGAAGCCAGAGCGGCCAATCCAGAGCATTCCATCCGGCGGAGCCCACAAGGATCGCGCTACTGAAGACCGCGAGGGTCGGGAGCCAGACCATGAGTTGGCTGAGCCAGTTCACCCGTTGCGGGGGCCAGAGACGGCGGGATGGGACAAGGATCGACCAAAGCAGCATCGCAATAAGAACTGTTTCACAGACAAGCGCGACGGTCAGCGCCACGGAAGCAAAGTCGGTCATCCGTGCCGCTCCTCGCCATGCCCGCGCCCGCCGAACTCGGACGGGTCGTCGCAGGCGTGGCGCGCGCATTCCAGCTCCAGCGTTGTGTGCTCGATGTCGAAGCGGTCTGCCAGCGCTGTTTTGATCCGC
>NZ_JBQFVZ010000328.1:0-532 GCF_056540025.1 Ruegeria sp. AP12 | reverse complement strand
CTGAATGACCCGATTGTTGTCAGAACCATCACGACGGGCAAGAAGATGGTCTGCGGGATGGCAAGTATCTTGATAAATACCCGAGCGGTGAAAAGCCCCATCAGGAACATTGTCAGCGATGCCAGCACCAGGATTGCAACCACGCGGAGAATGATCTCGGGATCAATCGTCGGCCCCGGGATCACATTGTTAATCTTGAAAGCGCCCATCAAAGCGGCCGCAGGTGGTGAACCGGGTATACCCAACACCAAAAGCGGGATCAGCGCGCCGCCAATACAGGCGTTATTTGCGGTCTCAGAACACAGCAGACCTTCCAATGACCCTTTGCCGAACTTGTTGCCCTCAGTAGATACGGTCTTGCCAACACCGTAGCTGACCCAACCGGCGACATCTTCGCCAACTCCGGGAAGTGCTCCGACCCCTGTCCCGATCACGCCTGACCGGCAAATGGTGGGCAGGTAGCGCCGAATAGAACAAAGGTTCGGAAGAATGCGGCCTTTCAGGGCCAGAACTTTGCCGGCCTCAACGTGCC
>NZ_JBQFVZ010000327.1:0-533 GCF_056540025.1 Ruegeria sp. AP12 | reverse complement strand
CTCTGCCAAAGTGCGCTGGATGGTGACCGCGCAGTTGACAGCCTCGACAACGGATTGAAACTCCGCGAGCACACCGTCCCCCATCAACTTGATGATGCGCCCACCTCTTTCAGAGATTGCAGGCTCCAGTATATTTCGTTGGTGATCGATCAGAGCGTCCAGCGTCGCAGCTTCATCTTCAGCCATCAAAGCCGAATAGCCAACCACATCTGCGGCAAGAATGGCGGTCAGTTTGCGGGCTACTAGAATCCTCTTTTATGCAATTCTAGCGCGACACGTCCGCTACGTAAAAGCGGCAATCGTATGGTCCAGACTATGCATTCATCCGTCTATCTGCCAACCGCTTCGACTTGCCGCTCATAGTCAGCTGCATCGTACCATCCAAGCGATCTGGTCACCTTCAGATCGCCATCCAAACCCCATTCTTCCCATCCGGAAAAGCGTACGTGATTGCCCGTTTCTTTGTGTCGACCTTCGAATGTCCATGCGTAAACCATGTGGTGGTCTGCAACTAGCACTGTTTCGAGACTGAG
>NZ_JBQFVZ010000326.1:0-534 GCF_056540025.1 Ruegeria sp. AP12 | reverse complement strand
CCAACGGCGCGTCGGCACAATCACCGGCCACGGATCGCGCGACATCGGCCGCAAAACCCGTCTGTTCTTCGCTGTTCACCATCACCGGATAACCGCGATAATAGGTAATATCTGCCTTCCCACCGAACGTGGCGGCGACCCCGTTGCAGATTTCTCCGATACGCTTCTCAGCCAGATCCCTCATCGCTTCGCTCATCGTGCGCACCGTCCCTCCCAGCTTGACTGTCTGCGGGATCACGTTGAACGCCGTCGAGGATGTTTCAAAAGACGTCACCGACACGACTACCTGATCAATGGGATCAGCATTGCGTGACGCTATTGTCTGCAGGGCCATGACCGCTTGCGCGGCAAGGACTGTCGTATCAACAGTTTCATGAGGCTTGGCCGCATGCCCCCCTTTGCCCTCAAACACGATATCGAACTGGTCAGTCGCGGCAAAAAAGGCGCCGGGGCGAATGGCAAAACTCCCGACCGGACGACCGGGCCAGTTGTGCATCCCATAGACCTCCTGAATGCCCCAGCGGTCCATCATCC
>NZ_JBQFVZ010000325.1:0-534 GCF_056540025.1 Ruegeria sp. AP12 | reverse complement strand
CCAAGAAGTGCGTGACACCATCGAAGCCCCGAACCGCGCCCAAGGCCGCGACGAACTGCATGCGTGGATCCTCGATCAGATTTCCATGGGTCTGATCGAGGATCGTGCAAGCATGATCGAGGCGCTTACCGACGCGGGCTTCGACCTACCTCGTGCGGGCAAATCCTATCTGACCGCCCAAGACCCCGCGTCCGGCGAACGCTGGCGCCTTAAAGGAGAGATTTTTCATGAAGACTGGCAAGCCGACGCGGCTGAGCGAGAAACTGAACGCGGAGCTGGACACGATACGCCAAGACTACGCCGCCTCGATGGCATCCCAGCTGGAGAGCTTCAGAACCGATTTGACAGCCATTGTGAGCGACGCGCGGCGTACCATCGAGAGCGATACGCGTCACTTCCTGAACGAGAGCAGGAGCTTGTTCGAGACACGGACCGAGCAGATCAGGCGCTGGCTGACGATCTCTCCTTGGGTGATCTCAGGGCTGATCGTGACGGGGATCGCCTCGATGATGGCCGCGAGCTGGTTTTGGATGG
>NZ_JBQFVZ010000324.1:0-535 GCF_056540025.1 Ruegeria sp. AP12 | reverse complement strand
GACCTGAGAGGCTGATTGCCCATAAGGGGCCAGCCGATTGTTCAAAGTCTCCCGGTGGAAACCGCATAGGCGCGCCAGTTCTTCAACACCAAATCCCGGATCGCCAAGATGAATCCGGATCAGGCCTTGAAGCCCGGCTAAGAAATCTTGAGGCGCATGCTGGTCGAGGGAATCGCTTGTCAGGTCTGACGGGTTTTTCAGTGATTCCGGGAGCAACTTATGGCTCAGCCAGGGTGAGGGAAACCGGATCGAAAATCCCTGTGGGCTGCACTTGATGGCTTGAACACCATGAAAGTGCTTGGGCAGCACGTCAGGTTCGCTAACCCGTAAAATGATCTGGCTCGGGTCCCACCTGAAATCGAGAACCCGATGCAGCAAGGATACCCAGATGCTCGCCAGAAATGCGTCGGTTTGTCCGGGCGAAACCGAAATGTTGAAATTCCGCTTGGCACTGAAATAAGCGTGCTCACCTTCGACAAGCAGCGATTGTGTGACAGCGTTGGTTTCTTTCGAGACGGCTTGAGTGTAGCGCGTA
>NZ_JBQFVZ010000323.1:0-535 GCF_056540025.1 Ruegeria sp. AP12 | reverse complement strand
CGGCGGCAAGCTCTCGCCACATTGCGGCTGCGCTGGGAAGCTCGCCTGCGGGGATGTCCAGCAGCCCCTCGTTTGCATCTTCCTCAACCTCTTCCGGTTCGGGCTGCGGCATCAGCCGCACTTCGACCAGACCGTTAGTTTCGGGCTCTGGTTCAAAGTCATCGTCATCGCTGCCCGACTGTTCCGCCATCAAAGCCGTGATCGACGAGACCGAAACCTCGATCCCAGGCGCATCAGGCTGGTCTTCTGTGTCCTCCGTCGGCGCAACCTCGGGTGTTTTGGACAGGGTCTTGTTGAGCGACAACAGAAGGTCTTCGGATTCCTCAGCCTCAGGCGCGGCCTCAGCCACATCATTTGCGGCGCTGGGCGTATCCTCCTCTTCGGCAAAGACATTCTCATCTTCGTCTTCCGCGCCCGAGAATTCGAACACGTCCAAATCCGCTTCGGTGTCCGCGAAAGAGGACAGGTCCAGCGGGTCTTTGGGCCCATCTCTGAACTGGGCGCGCAGCTGGTCCTCTTTCGTCTCAGCGGATTG
>NZ_JBQFVZ010000322.1:0-536 GCF_056540025.1 Ruegeria sp. AP12 | reverse complement strand
CATCCCCGGCAGTAGCGCTTTCATGAAAGCGATCGGCGTCAGCATGTTGGAATCCAGTGCCTTGATGAAATCCTCACGATCCCAGTCCGACCACAAACCCGGAGGCGGCCCGCCCGCATTTGTGACAAGAATATCAATACCCTGTGCTGCCTCGATCACTTGCGCCTGACCTTCGGCCGAGGTCACATCACAGGCCACCGTCTCAACCACAACGCCATGATCCGCACGCAACCGCGCCGCTTCAGCTTCAAGTGCCTCAGCACCGCGCGCATTCATCAACAGATCAACGCCTGCTTCAGCCAACGCCTCGGCACAGCCCAGCCCAAGCCCCTTACTGCTGGCACACACCAACGCACGTTTGCCGCGAATTCCCAGATCCATTCTGATCCCCTCTGTCTGTTGTTGCCCGCATGTCTAGCACCAGCCAGACTGAGAAGACCAGAATTCAACAGGCCCTAGTAAAAGAACTCTTCCCTCACAATTTTACCATCGGCCACGTGGTAGACACCCACTTCGCTCATATCGAAATTCTCGCC
>NZ_JBQFVZ010000321.1:0-537 GCF_056540025.1 Ruegeria sp. AP12 | reverse complement strand
AAGGAGATGTGCGTAGTCACCGCCCAAATGGTCGGACACGTCTTGCACCCGCCCGGTGGACATGTCGTAGGACAGGGTTTCGATCTGTTGTTTGATCTCGGCCGACCGGGTCTGCAAGGTCAGACCGCGCGCGAGATCACCTATGGATGTCAAAGTCATGTTTACAACCTCAGAAGGGTTTCCATCAGCTCATCCACGACCGAGATGAGGCGGGCATTGGCGGCATAGGCCTGTTCGATTTGCATCAGCCGCTGCAATTCCTGATCGGTATCCACGCCCTGTTCGGCTTCCAACTGTGCCATCTGCTGCTGCGCGCCGGTGGCAAAGGACCTGCGTTGATCCGCAACATGGACGTTTGCCCCAACGCGGGACATCATTGCTTCGGTGATTTCTGCGGCGCGCATGGTGCCGGTGCCAAAGAGCGCGCCTACCACCGGGCGGGCTGAGTCCAATATTGCGCTGAACGCCTGCAATTGGCTCGAGTCGCCGGGGTCATTCGGAGCGGCAGCACCAAATCCCGCGCGCAGCCTCCAGCTG
>NZ_JBQFVZ010000320.1:0-537 GCF_056540025.1 Ruegeria sp. AP12 | reverse complement strand
AGACCGAATGATCACCTGAGAGCGCCTTGCCCTCGGTCCAAAGCACAGATTTGCCGCGCGAAATAGGGTGATCTGAAATCTGGGGCAGACGCACAAGATCAATCACTTTTTCCGCCTTCGCCAAGTCATCGGCACTCGCCAGACGCAGGGGCAAAACCGGAGTTTCTGCACAGCTGAGCTCGACCGCCTCCATCAAAGCCGAAACCTTTGCATCCGCGACGGTCGCGCCTTTGCCTTGCGTCACGGCCAGAGACCGCGAATTCGGACGATGCGCGGCGTAGACGGGTATGCCGATGCAATCCAGGCCAGTCAGATCAGCCAGCCGGGTGACGCCAAGGCGTTTCATATGGGGCAAGACGCGGTCCAGAACCTGTACGGACGGAACCGCGTGGGCAGGTGCTCGGTGCTGGTCGTCCTCCTCCTGCCTCATCTCTGTCAGCGGGGCTGATCCTAGCTGCGTGTGAATTTGTGCCTCTGTTTCAGCCCGTCGATATTGACCAGATAGCAGGTGCCTTCCGGTTCGAACTTGTCAGGCGG
>NZ_JBQFVZ010000319.1:0-537 GCF_056540025.1 Ruegeria sp. AP12 | reverse complement strand
GAAAAACCCCCTGTTCCGCATCAGCCCGATGCGGGTGCGTCCCGTCGTGATTTCGAGGTGATCGAAGGCGGTCCGGATCATGACATCACCGATCACGTCCCCGAAGACAGCGAGCAAGCGCAAACCCTGGCCGCGATGAAGCGGGTCGAGCCCAGTTTCTCGGTCAGTGAATTTGTTCAGGGTGCCCGTGGCGCCTATGAGATGATCGTGATGGGTTTTGAGAAGGGCAACCTAGATGAGATCCAGCCCTTCCTTGCCGAAGATGTGTTCGAAACCTTCGTCTCGGTTGTATCCGCCCGCGAAGATCAAGGCCTGACGATCGAGGCCGAGTTCATCGGCGTGCGTGAAACCACCCTGACCGATGTGTCCTTTGACAAGGATACGAATGAGGCCGAAATCACCATGAAGTTCATTGGTGAGCTGACCTCGGTCGTGCGGGATCGTGGTGGTGATATCATCGAAGGCAACCCGAACACCGTGAAACGCCAAAAGGACAGCTGGACCTTTGCCCGTGTGATGGGCAAGGACGATCCGAAC
>NZ_JBQFVZ010000318.1:0-539 GCF_056540025.1 Ruegeria sp. AP12 | reverse complement strand
GAAGGCCAGCGTCAAGGCCGCGATGGCATAGCCCGCCGTGCCCTGTTCGGCAATCTGTCCGATGGCCGTGGCCGTCAAAAGCGAGACCACCGCCACCGGCCCTACCGCCAGAGCACGGCTGGTACCGAAGATGGCATAGAGCATGATGGGCGCGATCGAGGCATAGATGCCAGCTTCGGGCGGCAACCCTGCCAACAGCGCGTAAGCCAGCGATTGCGGGATCAGCATGATCGTGACGATGAGCGCCGCAATCAGGTCGTTGGAAAGCGCCGCGCGTGTAAAGTGGCGCCCCCAGTCCAGGATGGGGACATATCGGCGGAATTGTTCGATCATCTGGGTCTTTCGGAGGGTTGGGTTATTCCGAGGTCACATTCAGTTTTTCCGGGCGTGCCATCCATTCCTTGCCGCGCAACATCGCCTTCCAATAGATCGGGGGCAGCAGGCTTTCCTTGAGGAACCATGCCAGACGGCTGGGCTGCGTGCCGTCGATCAGAAATTGCGGGAAGCTGGGCTTCAATGCGCCACCATAACCGAATTCG
>NZ_JBQFVZ010000317.1:0-541 GCF_056540025.1 Ruegeria sp. AP12 | reverse complement strand
CCATGCGTAGCCATGCCCGCAGCGGCCTCAAGCCCCAGCAGACCTCCGCCGATGACGACAACCTTGTTGCCCGAACCCATGCCCATCATCCGCTGGGTGTCTTCGAGATCGCGATAGGCGATCACACCGTCCAGATCATGACCGGGCAGAGGGATGATGAACGGATTTGACCCTGTCGCAACGATCAGCTTGTCGTAGGGCACATGTCCGTTGACGCCCTCGACCACCTTCATCTCACGGTCGATCTTGGCCACCTGCTCGCCAAAGCGGCAGGAAATGCCGCGTTCGGCATACCAGGTGTCGTCATGGGTGACGATCTCTTCATAGGTTTTCTCGCCCGACAGGACCGGGCTGAGCATGATTCGGTTGTAGTTCCCGCGCGGCTCGGCGTTGAACAGGGTGATGTCGAACGCATCCGGCGCGGCGTCGGTCAGGTGCTCCAGCACCCGGCCCGAGGCCATCCCTGCGCCGATGACAACAAGTCTTTGTTTCATGGTTTCACTCCGCTGCAATCGCCTTGGGGGCGGGTGTGTTGGGCTTG
>NZ_JBQFVZ010000316.1:0-542 GCF_056540025.1 Ruegeria sp. AP12 | reverse complement strand
CTTGACCCTTTTAGGTGGCGTTTGATCTGGGCAAGACGAACGAAGTTGAGGCTGTTCCACAACCCATGAACTTCGTAGGTGTCCTCAACCCATGTGATCCGCTTTCGAAACAATCGCCGTGTCAGGGTCTTTGAGCGAAGCGCGGGGATGTTGAAATGCGGCTCATACGGGAAGCCGTAATTGGGGCACAGGATCAGGCAGCGGCCCTGTGGGGCCAGAAAACGCGGCAGCGTATCCAGGAAATGCCGCCAATCCGGCAAATGCTCCAGCACGTTGACCATGTAGATCAGGTGATAGGGTTGTGACGGAGTGTAGGCCTCATAGGTGCTGCGGTGGATGTCCCCGCCCAGCTTGGCGGCGTGATCCAGAACATGCTCCATCGGTGCGAAGCCTTCGGCGAAAGGCTCGATGGCGTCCAGTGCGATGTTTGGGTTCCGTTGGCGCAGCATGGTCAGCAGGATACCTGCCCCGCAGCCGATCTCTAACGCCCGCGCGCCGGGGGGCAGGGCGCAGATCTCGGGGTCGAGATTGAGGAAATGAAA
>NZ_JBQFVZ010000315.1:0-544 GCF_056540025.1 Ruegeria sp. AP12 | reverse complement strand
CCAGTGACCAGTTCCTCGGCGTCGACGTGGAAGACATGGTTTTTCAGACGGCTTTTGGCCTCTTCGGTTGAAAATGCACGCACGCCGAACTGGGCCAGACGCATGCCCTCTTCGGCCAGCAGGTGCATGACCGAGGCGTGGGAGTGTTTCTCGCCCTGATACGCGTTGCGCAAATCGGCATGGGCGTCGATCTGCACGATCCCAACGTGCTGGTTCAACGCTCGTGTCACACCCATCACGGCGCCGTAGCTGAGGGAATGCTCTCCGCCCAGGGTCACGGGCACCTTGCCCGCGCGAATGGCGGCTTCGGTCCGTTGGGCGAGGCGTTCCATCACCTCGGGCAAGGGGCCGTCGCAATCCAGCGGGGTTTCGGTAAATATACCCTCGACGCAGGGTTCTGCATGGCCGGTGATGCGTTCCAGCTCATTGCTGGCCTCGATGATCGCCTCGGGGCCTTTGGCGGTGCCGGAACCATAAGAAACCGTACGTTCCAGCGGCACCGGGATCACGCGAAAGCGCGCGTCTTCCGAGCGCTCAGCGGCGG
>NZ_JBQFVZ010000314.1:0-547 GCF_056540025.1 Ruegeria sp. AP12 | reverse complement strand
CTCCTGATCCTCTACCCCATCGCATGGTTCGCCCCGCTGATGCGCGCAGGCCTCCTGCCGATCTTCGGCCTCAGCGAGATCAGCGTCATCACCGGCCTCCAGTCCTTGTGGAAATCCGACATCTTCCTCGCGCTGGTCGTCACCGTCTTCGCCCTCTTCGCGCCCTACATCAAAACCATCGGCACCGCGCTGGTCCAATGGAACCTGCTCGACCCGCGCGTCCAACCCGCGCTGAACATCCTCGGCAAGCTTGCGATGGCCGATATCTTCCTCATCGCGCTCTACATTACACTGGCCAAGGGCATCTCATACGCCACCATCGAAACCGCTTGGGGCCTCTACCTGTTTACCGGCTGCATCCTTGCTTCGTTGACCCTAGGTCATATTACAGAGATGACATTTGGATCACGAAAACCTCAGACCTAATTGATTGAAAACGCATTTCTGAGTATCTTTATGATATTTCGAGCAGCAACGTGTTTGTAGTTCACGGGTCCTGAGCGGACCAGATCGTGCTTGATTGTCGTCCGCTTTGACCCGGTTTCAC
>NZ_JBQFVZ010000313.1:0-547 GCF_056540025.1 Ruegeria sp. AP12 | reverse complement strand
GGCGCGTTGTGGTTGGGTCTCGTCATAACACGCTGACGTACCGGCTACATTGCGTGCATATGCATTCGGACCGCAAGGTTTCCCAAGATCCAGACCGTTCCGAGAATGATAATCAACAGAACAAGGGTCGAGAATAGGATCAGATCCAGATCCTCGCGGCTGCTGCGACGACGATCTATGTGCAGGAAATAGACCAGTTGAAAGATCAACTGCGCCAGACCCAACAGACCGATGGTCAAATACACTCCGGTCGTTTCAATGCCGAACACCTGTGCAACGCCAAACATCGCAAGCGTCAAAAGCAGTGAGCCTCCGTAGCCAATGACATAGCGACGACGCTCGCGCCGGTGCATCTCGGAGCGTTTATCCATAGGTCAGACCTCCGAAATAGACGATTGTGATGATGCCGATCCAGATCAGGTCGAGAAAGTGCCAGAACAATGCAAGCCGCACGACGCGTGAGATGACCAGATCGGTCATGCCCATGACGCGCAGTTGAATGCCTAAAACAATCAACCAAACACAGCCTGCCGCTACGTGCAGCCCA
>NZ_JBQFVZ010000312.1:0-548 GCF_056540025.1 Ruegeria sp. AP12 | reverse complement strand
CGAACGTATAACCCCCTTAGGTATGCGCCGATTTACCTGCAGGAGAGTTGCGCCATGGCCCAGAACGCCCCGTCCAAGCCCACCGCATGTCTGGCTTTGGCCGACGGAACTTTGTTCTACGGAATGGGCTTCGGCGCCACAGGACAGACCGTGGCCGAGCTGTGCTTCAACACCGCCATGACCGGCTACCAAGAGATCATGACCGACCCCTCCTATGCCGGGCAGATCGTTACCTTTACCTTTCCGCATATCGGCAATGTCGGCGTGAACCCCGAGGACGACGAAACCGGGGATCCGGTGGCCGCGGGCATGGTCGTCAAGTGGGACCCGACCGAGCCGTCAAACTGGCGCTCGGCTGAAGAGCTGAAGGGCTGGCTGGAGCGTCGTGGCCGTATCGCGATCGGTGGCATCGACACCCGCCGCCTTACCCGCGCAATCCGCCAGCAGGGTGCGCCGCATGTCGCATTGGCCCACGACCCCGAAGGTAACTTCGATATCGAAGCGCTGGTGTCCGCCGCACGCGGCTTTGCCGGGCTTGAAGGGATGGA
>NZ_JBQFVZ010000311.1:0-549 GCF_056540025.1 Ruegeria sp. AP12 | reverse complement strand
GATCGAGAGCTTGGCGATCCGTCTGCTTGGGGTGGTGACATCGGTTTCATCCTGCTGCTCGGTTTTGTCGGCCTGAGCGGACTGGTCCTTTACGCCCTTGGTTCATCTGCTCTGATGCCCGCGTTACTTGCCATCCACCTTGGATCGGTTCTGACGTTCTTCCTGCTAATGCCCTACACCAAGATGGCTCATGGCTTCTATCGGCTTGCGGCTTTGATCAGAGACGCGCAGCGGAAGAGAGAGATGTCAGTTGGTGCCCAGTGAACAACCAATTCCAAAGGAGTAGAAGAAGTCGAACTTGAAGCGTATTTTGATGCCAATCTAAGCGTTGCTCCACTACTGAGAGTGGCGGTCAACGTCCGGGAATGGGGCGTTTGCTGAGATTGACAGCATCGGCATGAAATGCAGCTTTTTCCGCAGAACGCATTTCCAACTGTCGTAGATTTTCGCATTGCAGCGAACGGCAGGTTCGACGAGCCGTATCGCAGCATCGTTTGCCGACGGTCAATGACTGGTATGGGCCGTGACCAACACAACCACTCTAACTCG
>NZ_JBQFVZ010000310.1:0-551 GCF_056540025.1 Ruegeria sp. AP12 | reverse complement strand
TGTATCAGGCGCTGTCCTCGGGTGCGATTGACGGCACCGAGTGGATCGGCCCCTGGGCGGACGAAAAAGCGGGCTTCCAGGAAATCACCAAGACCTACTACACCGCGGGCTTCCACGAGCCGGGCGCAGGTCTGTCGCTGGCAACCAACCGCGACGTGTTCGACGAACTGACACCGGCCCAGCAGAAGATCATCGAGATCGCAGCTGCCGAAGCGCACCAGTGGAACCTTGCGCAGTTCCTGGCCAACAACGGCGCAGCTCTGCAGCGTCTGCAGTCGGGTGGCGTGAAGGTCATGGAATTCCCAGACAGCGTGTGGGACGCATTCGGTCAGGCCTCGCAAGAGGTTCTGGACGAGAACATGGGCGACGAGCTGTTCAAGAAGATCCACGACAGCGCAATGGCGTCGATGGCATCGTCCTCGGGCTGGCTGAACCTGTCGTCGGGTGCCTACACCGCTCAGCGCGACCGCGTTCGCGGCTAATCCCAAGTGAACTGACCAAACGGTTTCCCCGCAATCGCGGGGGAGCCTTTCTTGTTGCATATGCGCGGA
>NZ_JBQFVZ010000309.1:0-551 GCF_056540025.1 Ruegeria sp. AP12 | reverse complement strand
AAACCCCGACCTCACTGCCCGGCTGCGCCGCAACCTTGAGCAGTTTGAACACATAGTCAGCCGCCGAACGGGAGCAGACGATGCGCAGGGTCTCGGCGTCGTCCATCCAGAATGCACCAGCCACCCGAGCTAGACGCGAACGGCGAATTTGGCGGGGTCGGAAAGCCGCAGGTGACAGATCGACCGGAGCAACCTTGCCCAGAACTTCACGCGCGTTGCTGCCCGTGACTGAGAACACCGCACGGGCGTCCGAGACATTGACGGCCAGCGCATGCGTACCGCCAAGCGCGTTGGCCATCTCGGCCAGTTTGGCCTCAACCTCGGCATAGGGCACAAGCACCAGCAGCTCATCGGTGGACATCCAGCACACGCCGGTATCGCCATCGACCAGAGCCTCACGCTGGCCGGGCATTTTTTGCCCGGTTGCATCCTTGACAGCCTTGGCCAGCACCTTGTCGGACAGATCGCCGCGCAGGGTGATCATGCCCTGCAGGCCGACCTCGGCCACTTTGGCGATACCGTCATAGCTGGCGTGGTTCAGTGCACTGATG
>NZ_JBQFVZ010000308.1:0-555 GCF_056540025.1 Ruegeria sp. AP12 | reverse complement strand
TCGCTTTCTGGGCGGCAAGGGCGCGAACATGTCCGTGGCCGCGGCCCGGGCCGGGGCGCAGGTGGCGCATGTTGGGGCCGTGGGGTCGGATGGGCGCTGGGCGCTGGATCGTTTGACGGAATATGGCGTGGATACGCGCCATATCGCTCTGGTCGATGTGCCGACGGGCCACGCCATCATCGCCGTGGATGCGCAGGGTGAGAACAACATCATTCTGTTTCAGGGGGCGAACCACGCCCTTTCGACCGATCAGTTGGGTCAGGCACTGTCATCAGCTTCGCAGGGTGACTTGCTGGTGATGCAGAACGAAACCAACTTGCAGGTTGAAGCCGCGAAGATGGGGCGCGAGATGGGTTTGACCGTCTGCTACGCCGCGGCACCGTTTCAGGCCGAGGCAGTGCAAGCCGTGCTGCCCTATCTGGATTTCCTGATCCTGAACGAAGTTGAGGCCGAGCAACTGCATCAGGCCACAGGTCAATCGGTCACGAATTTGAAGGTCGAGCATGTGATCGTCACTTTGGGCTCGAAAGGTGCGCGATATTATCATCGCGCTGC
>NZ_JBQFVZ010000307.1:0-557 GCF_056540025.1 Ruegeria sp. AP12 | reverse complement strand
CCCCTGCTGTGCCACCTCAAACGGCCGCATCGGAGGGCGCCTGGAGCCGTGGAACCAAACCTCCCCCTCCTGCGGGACATAAAACCCCGAGATCACATTCAGCATCGAGGACTTGCCCGCCCCATTTGGCCCGATAATGGCGCGAATCTCACCCTCTCGAATATCAAACGAGATATCCTTGATCGCAACCACACCGCCAAAACGCAGGGTGATGTTCTTCATCTCCATCACCACACCGCCGATCTTGCGGCCGTCTTCGGTGACATATCCTTCGGAATTATCCAGCATCAGCCTCTCCCAGACTTACGCAAAAACGGGACGGCGGGCGGGGCGATGACCGCAGGTCGAGCGGCGCTCAAACGGCCCATCATTCCGCAGCGACCTTGTGCTGCGCGACCGACACAACCGGCGCATCAACGATCTCAAGCGTTGCAGAAATCGACCCTTTGCGCCCATCCTCGTAGGTCACTTCGGTTGTCGTCGAAACGCTCGAAGATCCGTCATAAAGCGCGGCGATAATGTCGTGGAATTTATCCTCGACAAAGCCGCGACGCACC
>NZ_JBQFVZ010000306.1:0-558 GCF_056540025.1 Ruegeria sp. AP12 | reverse complement strand
CACTACTGCTTCTCCCAAACCGCTTAAACTGCATAGAATAACGATATTCTATCTCGTGCGTATTAATGCATCCTTAAATTGACAACCCTAGTATCTTTTTCCTGTAGTGTGATCAAATACAGCGTACCTCAATCAATCAGGACCGAAAATGGCCGTCGTTACCATGCCTGCGCAGACAGCCCAACGGCTGAAGGACGAAATTCTCAAGCTATCGCAATCTGTTGAGGTCAAAATGTTTCGGGCCAAAGACGTCGTTCAACTGATCGGTTTCACCGAAGAAGAGATCGCAGGTTTTGGCGGAGAAACCGGCGATGCGGTCATTTTGGCAGTGCGGGACCTTGAGGCTCTAAAGCAAGCTATTCCACAATCAGCCGGGGATCGCCTGAACTATATCCCGATCGTGAACGAAAAAGCCAAGGCCAAGCTGGATCCGTTTTATCAGGCCTAGACCGCACTCTGCGTGTTTGCGGCAAAGGGTGAGGCATACGCCCCACCCTCCTTCAGATCACACGTTGATGATGTTGTGACCCGGGCCGTAGGGGAAGCCGGTGATGTTCT
>NZ_JBQFVZ010000305.1:0-558 GCF_056540025.1 Ruegeria sp. AP12 | reverse complement strand
AGCGCCTTGAAGAAGGCGTGTGTCAGCAGGTGGAACATCGCCGCCGAGTACATGCCGACGCCTGCGGCCACGAACATGTAGCCTAGCTGCGAACAGGTCGAATAAGCGATGACGCGCTTGATGTCGGTCTGAACCAAACCCACGGTCGCGGCAAAAAACGCAGTCGAGGCCCCAAGGAAGGTGATGAACCCGGTCGCACCCGGCGCGAACTCCATCAGCGGCGACATGCGGCAGACAAGGAACACACCCGCCGTTACCATCGTCGCAGCATGGATCAGCGCCGATACAGGTGTCGGGCCTTCCATTGCGTCAGGCAACCAAGTGTGCAGGATCAACTGCGCCGATTTACCCATAGCGCCGATGAACAGAAGGACACAGATCACCTCAACCGCGTTCCACTCACCCCAGAGGAAGCTGAGTTGCATTTCCGACAGGTCAGGGGCCGAGGCAAAGATATCCGAGAAGTTGATGCTGTCAGTCAGGAAGAAGATCGCGAAAATCCCCAGCGCAAAACCGAAATCACCAACCCGGTTGACGATAAACGCCTTCATCGCCGCG
>NZ_JBQFVZ010000304.1:0-559 GCF_056540025.1 Ruegeria sp. AP12 | reverse complement strand
CCTCGACGTCCAGCCCCCCCAACACAGCCCGTACCTCGGCCCTGCCCCGTGGCAAATCCTGCGCGACCAGATCGCAATCCACGGCCTCGGGCTGTTGCACCCCAATTGTCACCACGACGCGCATCTCTTTGTGGTCCACGCCTAAGCGCGAAAACAGAGTGATCGAGGAATGATGCAGCGCGTCCTGCACCGCCCGCCGTGCGGCCTTGGTATAGTCCTGACCATAGAGGTCGTTGCCGGTGCCCATCTCAAGAATGATACGTTTCTCAGTCATCGCGCGGGCTTCATATCGAATGAGACGATGATGGCGGCGTTTGCGATCACTGTGTGGCCATCGGCGTGCGGTTTGTCGATGTCCAGCCCACCGCGGGTGACTGTGATGTTCGGCTGACCGTATGGGAACACGGCCTTCAACGCCTCACGGTCCACTTTATCGGGTTGCTGCACGCCGACCTCGGCATCAATGATCATCGCCTCTTTGGGAAAATCGAACAGCTCAGCCATATTGACCGAATTGTGCCACAGCGCATCCTTGATCGCGCGCAAGGCGGCCTCGGTA
>NZ_JBQFVZ010000303.1:0-562 GCF_056540025.1 Ruegeria sp. AP12 | reverse complement strand
CACTTCCGGATCGCGTAGACCGCAGCCGGACCGTTGGCCGCGCCACCGCGCGAGACGGAGGCCCCAACAGGGTTACAGGTGCCCGCTTCCATGCGGATGCCCCATTCATCAACGGGTACACCGTTCGGCTCACCCACGTCACCGGCACCGGCCATCGACAGCCATGCGTCGGTCATACGCCAGCCCAGGTCAGGTGCGCGTTTGCCATAGTCCATGTGACCGTAGATTGTCACACCGTCGATCTCTTTCACGTCGTTGGTGAAAAACTCGGCAATGTCTTCGTAGGCCGACCAGTTGACCGGAACGCCAAGGTCATAGCCGTACTTTTCTTTGAACGCGGCCTTGTTGGCCTCGTCATCGAACCAGTCCTTGCGGAACCAGTAGAGGTTTGCAAACTGCTGGTCGGGCAGCTGATAGAGCTTGCCATCCGGACCTGTGGTGAACTGAATGCCCATGAAGTCATCCAGATCCAGAGTCGGCGAGGTTGTCGCCGCCCAGTCGCCTGCCATCATGTCGGTCAGCGGATAGGCCAGTTGCAGGCGCGAGTGCGTCCCGATCAGGT
>NZ_JBQFVZ010000302.1:0-564 GCF_056540025.1 Ruegeria sp. AP12 | reverse complement strand
GCCAATATCGACGCGGGCCAACCGTGGCGCCGCTCGGTCGAGGATAATGTGATCTACACCGATTGGAAGCGCGACAATTACTGGCGCGCGGTGGCCAGCTTGATCGGCGGCGCGAAACGGATCGGGATCGAGAGCGATCACATTACTCTGGCCGCGCGCGATACGGCTTTGGCGATGTTGGGCCAGCCTGAACTGATCGACATTGCGCCCGAAACCATGGCGGCCCGTATGGTGAAATCCGCCGAAGAGATCGAGTTGATCAAAGGTGGTGCCCGCACCGCTGATGTGGGCGGAGCGGCCATCCACGCCGCCATCCGCGAAGGCGCAACCGAGATCGAGATCGCCATGGCCGGTCGCGACGCGATGGAGGCGGAGATCGCCCGCGCTTATCCCGACGCCGAATACCGCGACACTTGGGTCTGGTTCCAGTCCGGCCTCAACACCGATGGCGCGCATAACCCGGTCACCAAACGGGCGCTGCAAAAGGGCGATATCCTGTCGCTGAACACCTTCCCGATGATTTCGGGGTACTACACGGCATTGGAGCGCACCCTGTTTCTGGGC
>NZ_JBQFVZ010000301.1:0-566 GCF_056540025.1 Ruegeria sp. AP12 | reverse complement strand
AATCGCATGAACACCAGCGCCGTGCGGTGGTTCCGCCCTGACACAAGTGCCCTGACCCGCGGCATCACGGTCGTGCTGCGCGTGACATGGTTGTCACGCCTGATCTCGCGCCGCAGCGTGCTGAACCGGGCCGAGCGGATGATCGTGCAGGAATTCGAGATGATCGGTGATGATCTGGTGGACACCGCCCGCAGCGATCTGACCGAACGGTTGCAGACCGTTCTGGATCACTATCTGGCGCTGCTGGCTGGACATTTGGAACATCGCAGCGGCGGTGGTGCAAATGCGCGGGCAGAAGCACAACGTGCGGTTGACCAGGCGCGCCGCATCACCGAAGAACTGGGATCGGTGAACGGCACCGCACCCGTAGATACGCGACAGGCAGAGGCTGCAGAATGATTGAATTCCCCGGAACCGAGCAAGAAGTGCGCCAACTGGAGCGCTTTTTGACCGTCACCGAAAAACAGCCCTCCTCGGCGGAACTGGATGAGATGCGCGCCCGCGCTCTGGCCCATGCCGAGCGGTTGTCGAACGCGGTGTCCATCGGCTTTGCCGGGGAGTTTGGC
>NZ_JBQFVZ010000300.1:0-566 GCF_056540025.1 Ruegeria sp. AP12 | reverse complement strand
GCTCTCCTTGTCGCGCAACTCAGTCTCACGCGGCCACTTTGCAATGACCGGTCCATAGTTGACCTGACCCGTCAGCAACCAGTTTTGCAGTAGGCTCCGCATTAGCTGAGATGGCATGTAGAGCGTTGTACTGCGTTTATCTCCAGTGTTGGAGACATTGTTTTCCGTTTAAGCTCAGCTGAGACGCAGCGGACATAGTTTCATGCGCAACGTATCAAGAGGCGCTTGTCGCGTAAGACCTTGATGCATCGTAGGGAAAGGATGGTGGGTGATGAGAGACTCGAACTCCCGACATCTTCGGTGTAAACGAAGCGCTCTAACCTAATCCGCACGTGCAACAAGGTGCTGTTTTCCACTGCCGCCACCGACACCCCATTGAAAGATGTCTTGCGTTGCCAGTAGCTTGACGCTCTCACAGTCGACAAAGCAATGCAATGCTGTAAGTGTGTTTGCCCCTACCTAAACGCTGTAATTCAGTAAGATCTGTAGCGCGTTTGCAGCGGAGGCGCAGCGGTCGTCACCCGTCGTGGGGGGGTATGGGGGCAACTGGCTACACAGTTAGTATA
>NZ_JBQFVZ010000299.1:0-567 GCF_056540025.1 Ruegeria sp. AP12 | reverse complement strand
CATAACGCGACTGACATCCCCCAGATCGCTTTTCAGCGGCAAAAGCAGCATACGCGCCTGCATCCGGGCGCGCCCGAACGCGCCGCTGGACACCATATCCAATTCGGCAATTGCGGGGTTGGCAAAGACCTGCTCTAGAGCATTCGTGGCTGCCTTACGCGCCTCGGGATCGAAAAACGCGGTCAGAGGCATGCCGCGCACCTCCATCCCGGCCAGCTTGTTCAGGTGGCTGCCCGCGAGGCGAAACCGGGCCAGCCCCGGTGCAATCCGCTCGAGGATGAAGGTGTATTCCAGAATATTCTCAAGCCCACGCGGATCAATCTGCGACCGCATGGGCACGCTATTCCCGTCAAGCAACGCGGTCCAGTAGGCCTCGGCCTGACGGATCGGTGAGAGGCTGCACCCGCTGTCAAAGCGATCCATTGCGACTGTCTTTCCAAGTTTGGACTTCGAGCCAGTCCCAAAAAAGGTTTTCATTTTCATTACCCTAGCGTCTAATCACCGTCATTTTCATAAAATGCAACATATCGGAGGCATTTTCGGCCAAACGACCGAGCTAGAGACAAG
>NZ_JBQFVZ010000298.1:0-568 GCF_056540025.1 Ruegeria sp. AP12 | reverse complement strand
CCCTAAACACGGCGATGGGCGGACAAAAGCTGAGTGAGCTGTCCAATTGGGTAGGCGTTGATGTTCGATCAGCCTCGGCCTTTCGATTCGAAGGCCAGCCGGTCACTCTGTTTGCTCAGGCCGATGCAACAAGCGATGAAGCCATCATGGTGATCCGCAATTCAGCGGGCACCGTAATTGACCGCATTCCCGTCAATCACACAGACACTGAATTTCTCTGGGCTGGAAGCGATGCTTCGGGCAATC
This sequence comes from Ruegeria sp. AP12, assembly GCF_056540025.1. Taxonomy (NCBI): domain Bacteria; kingdom Pseudomonadati; phylum Pseudomonadota; class Alphaproteobacteria; order Rhodobacterales; family Roseobacteraceae; genus Ruegeria; species Ruegeria sp. AP12. The sequence continues at coordinate 322 of NZ_JBQFVZ010000298.1, read as the reverse complement.
CGCTGAGCCAGGGCACCTATTCCGCCACCTTGGAGAGTTACAAGAATGACGAACTGGTATCGCAGCGTCTGGCCGCCAGCTACAACCGCGTGGTTGAGGCGCAAATCGCTGATGGAACGGTGCATCTGTCCCTGCAAAGCGGGGCCACTGTGCGCTCGGATGAAGTGACGTCGATCCGAACAGGCGCTTGATCTGATCGGGCTGGCAGTCCAAACCTTGGCAAATCACGATTCCCTTGCTGAGCGGTACGTCCTCTGCCCCATGTCAACGCGCCTCCATCAGACCTGATTGACCAGCTGCGGACGCGCGGGCTGATCACGGG
>NZ_JBQFVZ010000297.1:0-571 GCF_056540025.1 Ruegeria sp. AP12 | reverse complement strand
CATCGCCGTTGTCCCTTACCTAAGTGAGGTAGAGAGGTTCATCAAAGGTGCCCGAACAGGTTCCGACTTCATCCTCACACAGCCTATTTGCAACGGAGGGAACAAAAGCGATCACTGCGAGAAGTTGATCCGGGCTGGGAAATCAATCGCTTGTACGCACGCACTGTTCTACCGGCTTGGAACTCTGGCAACCCAAAGCACAGGAATTGCGAGATGTATTGATTTCACCAAAGGCAACAAACCGAAAATTGAAGTCGATCACTTACTTGATGGATACAATCTCATCATCGACGAGGTCGTAAACCCCTTCGAGGTGGAGCAGACAGTCCGAAAGGTTGACTTTGACACAGCTTACCTAGGCCTTGGCATGGCAAAAGAGGAGCCTGACGGGCGTATTGTTCCGACAGAAATGTGGGATGAGCTATACCACAAAGGGAACAAGACATTTGACCGATCACTCTATGACAAGGCCAAATCGGGCGCACTGTATCGCATAAGCGAGAAGCTGTACGTCCTCTCCATTCCCAAAGAACTCTTGCTCAAGCCCAAATCTGTGACAATTTATACGTAC
>NZ_JBQFVZ010000296.1:0-572 GCF_056540025.1 Ruegeria sp. AP12 | reverse complement strand
CGGCCAAAGTGTCGACCTGGCTCTATCGGGTCACGCTGAACCTGTGTCTGGACCGTAAGCGCAAAAAGACGCCTGAGCAGCTGCCCGAAGAGGCTGAGCCGCCCGACAACGCCGCCAGCGTGGTTGAGAAAATGCAGGATACGGCGCGCCATGACGCATTGCAGGTCGCGCTTGCGCAATTGCCCGACCGACAGCGACAAGCCGTCGTGTTGAGGCATATTGAGGAACTGTCCAACCCCGAGATTGCCGGGGTCATGGGCCTATCGGTAGAAGCGGTCGAAAGCTTGACCGCGCGTGGAAAGCGGGCTTTGTCGGCCATATTGGCCGGACGGCGGGAAGAACTGGGGTATGACGATGGCAGATGACGACATGGAACTGGAAAACCTGTTTGCTCAGGCGCGCAAGGACCGACCTGGCCTGCCGGATGATCTTGCCGTGCGTATCCAGACAGATGCCGAAACAATTCGGCTAGGGCGGGTGACGAAACACACACGCTCTGAACGGTCTCTGTGGCTACGCCTTCTGGACAATATCGGTGGATGGCAGGGCTTTAGCAGCTTGGCCGCTGCCAG
>NZ_JBQFVZ010000295.1:0-572 GCF_056540025.1 Ruegeria sp. AP12 | reverse complement strand
TGAACAATCGCTGGTTTCTGGAAGGCAGCGTTATGCCCGGCTACTTCTCTGAGGCTGACGAGTTGAACGATCTTGGCGGTAGCTTTCAGATCCGCAGCCTTCTTGGGATAGGGTACACACTGGACAATGGCAACAAGGTGTCGATGGCCATCACCCACAAATCCAACGCCAGCACGCAAGAGGATAATCCGGGCGTCAACGCCCTGCTTTTCCGTTATCACTTTGCGTTCTGAAGGTTTGCGGCCGCGGCGGGATTGATTTTCGGCAAAACTTTCTGCACATCAGGTCCGAACCTGACTGCAAGGACATGCCATGACCCGTATCGACGCCAAGTTTGCCGCTCTGAAAGCCGAGGGGAAAAAGGCCTTTGTCGCCTATGTGATGGCAGGCGACCCAGACTATGAGACCTCGCTTGAGGTCGTCAAAGGATTGCCGGGTGCGGGCGTGGACGTGATTGAGCTTGGCCTGCCCTTTACCGACCCGATGGCGGATGGGCCGACGATCCAACTTGCAGGTCAACGTGCCTTGGATGGCGGCATGACCCTGCAACGTACGCTGGATCTGGCGCGCGC
>NZ_JBQFVZ010000294.1:0-573 GCF_056540025.1 Ruegeria sp. AP12 | reverse complement strand
GGAGTGGTGACGAACACCACCCAGAACAGCGCGAATATAGTCCAGGCCTCAAAGCTCATCAGTACACCGGAGGCGCAATGACCCAGATGGCCACGGCGGGCTCATCATAGGGGTTTGCCCATTGATAGGGTTCGTGCTTGATGCGGAAACTGTCACCCGGCCCGACCGTGAAGTGCCGTGCACCGATCGTCAGGTCCAGTTGGCCCGAGATCATATATCCGACCTCCTGCGTTGGCCGGTCCGCGGGTTTTTGCATTTTGGATCGGGGCTCAAAGGTGGAATGCACCATCTCGAAATCATCGGTCAGGTCTGGCGACAGAAGTTCTTCGATCAAGCCTTCCTCGCCCGAACCCATTGGGCGTCGTGACACGGCGCGCACCACATAGCCTTGCTCCTCGACCGGGGCGGCGGAATGTGAGAATAGCATCGACATGGGAACACCCAGGCATTCTGCGATCTGACGCAGGTCCGAGATTGAAGGGTCGGACATGTCCCTTTCAACCTGACTCAGCCACCCGACCGAGCGGTTCAGGCGGTCGGCAATTTCAGTCAGCGTCAAACCCCTTGCCTTAC
>NZ_JBQFVZ010000293.1:0-574 GCF_056540025.1 Ruegeria sp. AP12 | reverse complement strand
ACCGATCCACAGACCATGGACCCGCACGCCGTCAACTCGGCCCCGGTTCTGGGTTTTCTCAACAATGTCTACGAAGGGCTGGTGCGCCGCGGCAAAGACATGACGGTCGAACCCGCGCTGGCCGTAAGCTGGGAGCCGATCGGAGAGGGTGAAGGCTGGCGATTCAAGCTGCGTGAGGGTGTGACCTTTCACGACGGCAGCACCTTCGATGCGCAAGACGTGCTGTTTAGCTATCAGCGGGCCTCAGGCGAGTCGGCGGATACGCGCAGCTGGTTTGCGCCGGTCAGTGAGGTGATCGTAGTCGATGACTATACGGTCGATATCATGACCTCAGCGCCGAACCCGCTGTTCCCGTCCTCGATCGCCAACTGGATGATCATGGATCAGGGCTGGACCGAGGCGAATGACGCCGTGGTGCCTGACAAGGAGACCGGCAACTACGCCACGGTCAATGCCAATGGCACCGGTGCATTCAAGGTGACGGCCCGCGAACCGGGGCTTAAGACCGTGTTAGAACCGCATGGCGACTGGTGGGGCGAGGTTGAACACAACATTACTCGCGCCGAGTTCAACC
>NZ_JBQFVZ010000292.1:0-574 GCF_056540025.1 Ruegeria sp. AP12 | reverse complement strand
CGGTGGCCGCGTCGCCAACTATGCCGACCGAGACCTTCTTGGTCAGGCCGATGCGATCCGGGTTGATGTCGACCTGAATGATCTTCGCATTTGCGGGCCAGTATTCCAGACCGTAGCCCGGCAGGGTCGAGAACGGGTTCAGGCGGGTGCCGAGGCACAGAACCACGTCAGCTTCCTTGATCAGCTCCATACCGGCTTTCGAGCCGTTATAGCCCAGCGGGCCAGCAAACAGCGGGTGCGAGCCGGGGAAGGCGTCGTTGTGCTGGTAGCCAACGCAGACGGGCGCGTCCAGACGCTCGGCCAGGGCTTTCGAGGCTTCGATGCCGCCTTTGGACAGAACCGTACCGGCCCCGTTCAGGATAACGGGGTTTTTGGCGCTCGACAGCAGCGCAGCAGCTTCGGTTACAGCTGCAGCACCACCCTGAGGCAGTTCGAATTCAACAACGGCAGGCAGTTCGATGTCGACGACCTGAGTGAAGAAGTCGCGTGGCACGTTGATCTGCGCTGGTGCGGATGCATGCTTGGCTTTCATGATCACGCGGCTCAGAACCTCGGCCATGCGGCTGGGGTCACG
>NZ_JBQFVZ010000291.1:0-574 GCF_056540025.1 Ruegeria sp. AP12 | reverse complement strand
GCTCAGCAATCATGTCGATCAGGGCTTCTCCACAACACAGGATCATCCCACACCCTCTTCCAAAATACGCTCAGTTATCGCTGAAGCGCATTTTTACAGAAGTTGTTAGCGCCAACAATGCCAAATTCGGCCTGTTCCGAGATATAAAGGTTCATCGACTGCCGCAACTCGCTGAAACGCCCGCCTGCATTGAACGCGTCGCAGAAGGTTTCGCCAAACATCCAGCGGTTTTTCTCGGCGACGCCACCAACAAGGAAGACGCCACCGGCAGGCATCACGGTGACGGCCATGTCACCCATCAACGCACCCAGATGGCTGATGAACAATTCTGCAGTGCGACCGGCGATCGGGTCTTTGCCGTCGCGTGCGTCCTGCAGGATATCCCGGGCGGTGCGAACCGGAGGTTGAGCCTGTCCGGCCGCCATGCCTGCGGCCTGATACAAGATTGGCAAGCCAGTTCCGCTGAGGAACATCTCAGCCTCAAGTACGAGGCTGTTGTCGAAAAAGCATTCGGGTGCCAGATGGCGCGCGGCGTCGAAGATATCGACTTCATCCCGCGTGCGCGGAGACAGGC
>NZ_JBQFVZ010000290.1:0-575 GCF_056540025.1 Ruegeria sp. AP12 | reverse complement strand
GTCAGCTGGAGCATTGGCACACTGGTTCGATGACTCGTCGCGCCAAGGTATTGGACGCGGTTGAGCCAGAGGCAAACTGCTCAATGAACCCGCGGACCCTCAAGCTGATGGGGATTGAACCGGGCGAGATGATCTGCCTGACTACGCGTCGTGGCTCGATCGAGATCATGGTTCGTGCCGACCGTGCGATTGCCGAAGATATGGTGTTCATCCCGTTTGCCTATGTCGAGGCAGCGGCGAACATCCTGACCAACTCGGCCATCGACCCCTATGGCAAAATCCCTGAGTTCAAGTTCTCGGCGATCCGCGTCGAAAAGATCGAAGACGCCATCGCGGCGGAGTAAACTCCACTCCAGACACTCGGAAAAGGCGGCCCATTGGGTCGCCTTTTTCGCGTCTTGACAGCGGCTTACACGCGGCCAACCCTGTCACCGTCATTCATGATGGAGTTGCCGATGCCCCGCCGTTTCGTCGATTTATCTGTTCCACTGGAAACTGGGATCGTATCGGACCCGCCGATCATGCTGCCTGAGATCGAGTACATGACCCACGATCAAACGGCCGAGCAGGTCATG
>NZ_JBQFVZ010000289.1:0-577 GCF_056540025.1 Ruegeria sp. AP12 | reverse complement strand
AGGCCATCTGACCCGAACACCATCCCTGTGCCTGCAACTCAGCCTCGGACAGGGCGCGCGTCACCAACACCGTGGATTGCGCAGGCATATAGCGCGCAGCCATCCAGGGCGGCAGGTCGTCGCTGGAATACCCGTTGGTGCAGATCAGTACGCTGGCGGCACGCACGACACCGGATCGGGTCGTCAGGTGATGACCGTTTGCGGTTTTCTCAATCCGCAGGACCGGGCTGTGTTGATACAGGTTTGCACCGGCCTGATGCGCCGCCGCCGCCAGACCGAACAGGTATTTTCGCGGATTGAGACCAAAGCCGATCGGGCTTGTATAGCCGCCGAAGAACCGCCCCCCAAGCCCGAGAGCCGTCAGTTCATCCCGCTCGTGCAACTGACCGGTCCCGTCATCTTCACGCCGCAACTTCTCCATCGCGCGAGGTGAATGGGCCAGACGGGTTTCGCCGTTGGAATGCGTATCGGCCTCAATATCAAGTCGCGACAACAGGTCAGCCACCAGTGACACGGCGTCTGTTTCCGCTTGGTGATAGGCCTGCGCTTCGGTGGCTCCGTACCGGCGGGACAAGGC
>NZ_JBQFVZ010000288.1:0-577 GCF_056540025.1 Ruegeria sp. AP12 | reverse complement strand
GATTGGCTCACCACCGGTTGCGACAGCGTTGGACGCCGTCACATCGGATTCGTCCAGATGCAGCAAGACCAGCTGTTCGCGAGCAGGGTTTTCCAGAACCTTCTGCGCGGCTTCCTTGTTCAGGAAATCCTTGTCGAATTTGCACAAGCGATCCAACCCAACCTCCTGCGGCCAGTATTCGGGGCTGTATTCCCGGCTCCACGAGCCGTAGCATTTTTCAACCCTCAGTGACATCAGCGCCCGGCTGCCCACTGGACCTGCGCCAAACTCCTTGCCAGCCTCAAGCAAAGCGTCATAGAGCCGTGCCTGATCCTCGGTCGCGCAGTGGAGCTCCCACCCCAGATCACCGGTGAAGGACACGCGGAGGGCCAATACGTCGATCCCGGCCAGCTCGAGTCTGGCCGATCGCATGAAGGGGAAATTATCGGTTGTCAGAGAGGTGTTGGTCAGCTGTTGCAGAATCTCGCGCGATTTTGGGCCTGCGACGTTAAAGCCGCACATCGTTTCGGTCTTGCTTTCGAATACCGTACCGTCCGGCAGAAGGACCTGTTTGAAAAACCTCTTGTGATACCGCTCG
>NZ_JBQFVZ010000287.1:0-578 GCF_056540025.1 Ruegeria sp. AP12 | reverse complement strand
TACAAAACAAAGGCCGCCTGTACGGGCGGCCTTTTGCATTCAGTCGAGATCGTATTCCGGCCAAAGCTGGGGATCAAATCCGTCAAGCATCGGCTGGATATGATCCGCCACCTCGCGCCATCCGCCGATGGAACTGGTCGAGATTTTCTTGCGGACCTGATCGATGCTGGCGGTGAGGACCTGTTTGGTATTCTCTTCGGGATGCATCATCCGTTCATCCCACGCGATGTCGCAGAACGCAGCGACTTTCTGGCTAAAGGTCCTGGGGTCCGAGACGAGCTGTTCATACGGGATCGTCAGGATGCGGTCGCCGAACACCTTGTCCCAATGCGCCATGTACCGCCGGTAGAGGTTGGCCGAATGCGCGATTGCTTTCAGGTTTGACGCATAGCGCATACCCGGAGCCGGGAAACGCCTGATCCACTTCGATAGCCCCACATCTCGGGGATCGCGCATCATGTTGATCACGCGGGCAGTAGGAAACGCGGAAAGCAAGAAGCCAGCACGTTGATAATTATGAGGCACCTTGTCGACAAATGCGGCGGAACCTTCCGGGATCGGCGGCATCAGCTTGCGGA
>NZ_JBQFVZ010000286.1:0-579 GCF_056540025.1 Ruegeria sp. AP12 | reverse complement strand
CGATCCAGCGCATTGACGTCTTCGACACTGCTCGTGTCGATTACGGGTTCATCAAAGCCTGTGGTCATATCTGCCCCCGTTCCGTTCGGTCATTGCCCCCTAATTAGAAGAAGCAGCTACCGGAAAACAATGACAATGCGCCGATTTACCGGCAAGTTTCCCGCCCTTATGCTGTTTCGCAGTCCCATACAGGCGGAGATGAATGAAAATGGCGCAAAAAACGCTGCTGAAAGGGCGTGTCCTGAGCTTCACCGGTTCCCCCTTCGAAGGAGAGCCGACCGAGGCCGTCAAGATCAGCGAAGCCGTTCTGATCGAAGATGGCCGGATTTTGGCCGTGGCGGATGCGGACAGCCTGCGCTCAGCGCATCCCGAGGCCACCGTGGTTGACCACGGCAATCATGTCATCATGTCTGGGTTCGTGGATGCGCATGTGCACTATCCCCAGACCGCAATGATCGCCAGTTGGGGAAAACGCCTGATCGACTGGCTGAACACCTATACTTTCCCCGAAGAAATGAAGTTCGGCGATCCTGCCTATGCCTCGGAGATCGCGAACCGCTATCTCGATCTGACGGCAGC
>NZ_JBQFVZ010000285.1:0-579 GCF_056540025.1 Ruegeria sp. AP12 | reverse complement strand
GGTCGTTTCGGCACAATGATATCGAGGACGCGCGTGAAAAGGCGCAGGAGTGGCCGACCGAGGGCGGTCTGGGTCAAATTTGGATCGCGGTTGAAAGTGTCTATTCGATGGAGGGGGATCTTGCCCCTCTAGCCGATTTGGCGGGTTTGGCGCGGGAACAGGACGCCGTTTTGGTGGTCGACGAAGCCCATGCGACCGGCGTGTTCGGACCTCAGGGACGGGGGCTCGCACATGACCTCGACTGCCATCTGTTGACGCTGCACACCTGCGGCAAAGGTCTGGGCGTGGCCGGAGGGCTGATCTGCGGACCAAAAGTCATGATCGACACGCTGATCAACCGCGCACGCCCCTTCATCTTTGCCACCGCGCCGTCGCCTTTGAATGCCGCTTTGGTTCGCGCTGCTATTAGGGCGCTGGCCACTCAGACAGGTCTGGTCGACGCTGCCCAGCAGCGCATTGGCCATGCCCATGATGCGGCGCGCGCAATTGGAATTGCTGAGGCTGCGCTCAACAGCCAGATCATTCCTATCATTCTGGGCGACGACGCGCGCACGATGACGATGGCTCAGGGCTTGCAGA
>NZ_JBQFVZ010000284.1:0-580 GCF_056540025.1 Ruegeria sp. AP12 | reverse complement strand
CGTATCGATCTGGTGATGGCGGGTGTCGCGGCAGTTGGCGCGATGAATGATGAGATCGTGCCGGAACTGGCGCATATGATGGGGCGTCCCGTACGCTATGGCGGTGAGTTTGGCGGCTTCAACGAGCGTGCCGGCCATATGGCGCAGATTGCCGAGACGGCGCTGGCCGATATTGCCGTGGGTGAGGATGAGACGTTCAAACGCTATATCAAGCGCATTCCGCATGGGGTGGTGTTTGTGGTGGCGCCCTGGAACTATCCTTACATGACGGCGATCAACACGGTTGCCCCGGCGCTGATCGCGGGCAATACGGTGGTCCTGAAACATGCCACGCAGACCCTGCTGGTGGGCGAGCGGATGGCGCGGGCCTTCCATGCGGCGGGTGTGCCCGAGGATGTGTTCCAGAACGTGTTTCTGAGCCATGACGTGACCAATGATCTGATCGCGGGCAAGGCGTTTGATTTTGTGAACTTCACCGGCTCGGTCGGTGGCGGTCAGGCGATGGAACGCGCGGCGGCAGGCACCTTCACCGGCGTTGGCACCGAGCTGGGCGGCAAGGATCCGGGCTATGTCATGGAGG
>NZ_JBQFVZ010000283.1:0-582 GCF_056540025.1 Ruegeria sp. AP12 | reverse complement strand
TGCAAAGTGTCTTCTCCGTGAGGTGCGTCATCAGCAAACCAGTCGTCGGCTGATAAGGAGGAGGCCGCAGTGTTCTCCATCACCGAAACCATGGTTCGCGCCACAGGAATTAGTTTGATACGTGATGCTGCGTCGGGAACGTTTTCCTTTACCTGGCTCAGCAAATTGTCATACCAGCCGGTATAGTTGAATTTGGTAGTTGTTCGTTCACGCCAATCCGCGAAATCGCGATCGGAACCTGCACCGGTTGCCTCATCAAGCAGCCTTCCCCCGTCAGACCAACCTTCGTAGATCCAATAATTCGGGCGATCTCCCACGTTTGCTTCATGCGTTGCCACAATATCGCTAATCGTGCCGGTCCAAAAACGAGACCGCCCTTCTTCAATATGCCATGGCAGCGGCCCGCCGACGCTAGGGTCAGGATTGGCTCCTTGTGATTCATAGGCTGGAGGGCCGGAAAAATTGTCCGTCAGCATGATTACATCTGTGACATTTGCCCTATCGATCGATGGCCAAGAGTTTTGTGCACCCATGACAGGCACCCCAAGGGTCTTCCAGTTCTGCCGCCAGTCCGGCGGCTCG
>NZ_JBQFVZ010000282.1:0-582 GCF_056540025.1 Ruegeria sp. AP12 | reverse complement strand
GCGCAACGGGTGGATTATTCGCTGGCGCGACTGTCGCATTATACGGCGACCGATCCGAACCACTTCCAGAACCACGTGCTGTTCACCAACTACCAGTTCTATGTCTCGGAATTTGAAAACTACGCCCGGGCGCAATTGGCAGATCCCGAGAGCGGCTATACCAGCTTTGTCTCGACTGGGAATGCCGAGATCACCGACCCGGATGGCGTCCTTGAACAGCCGCTGAAACTGCCGCAGATGCCGACCTATCACCTGAAACGCGCGGATGGGTCGGGGATCACGCTGGTCAATATCGGTGTGGGGCCGTCGAATGCCAAAACCGCGACAGACCATATCGCGGTGCTGCGCCCCCATGCCTGGCTGATGGTGGGTCACTGCGCGGGTTTGCGGAACACGCAGGCGTTGGGCGATTTCGTCCTTGCCCATGCCTATCTGCGCGAAGACAAAGTGCTGGACGACGATCTGCCGGTCTGGGTGCCGATCCCGCCACTGGCCGAGATTCAGGTGGCGCTGGAACAGGCCGTGGCCGAGGGCACCGAACTTGCGGGTTATGAGTTGAAACGGATCATGCGCACCGGCACC
>NZ_JBQFVZ010000281.1:0-583 GCF_056540025.1 Ruegeria sp. AP12 | reverse complement strand
CCCGGCATGTCGAAACGGCCTCGAGCATGGGGCTGCCTGAGCCGGTTCGCGATGCACGCCTGAACGAGATCGAGTATTTCACCCTGGCGCAGCTGTTTCACGAACAGCACGGCGTGGCGATCCCGACTGATCGCGAAGGGTTTGTTGATCACCTGCCCCGCACTTTCGCTGCGTGGGCCGATGGCGACATCCAGGATGCGCCCGAAAGTTTCGAACAGTTTGAAACCCGCGTCAGCGACGCCCTGCATGAGATCGGAACCGAGGGTGGGCCGGCCATTGTTGTCACGTCGGGTGGGCTGATCTCGATGGTGGTGCGGCAGGCAATGGGTCTGGATATCCCGTCGATGGCGCGGGTGGCGCTTGCCATCATGAACACTTCGATGCACCGCCTCCACCCGATTGGAGCGCAGCTCAGCCCGGTTCTGTTCAACGCGACCCCGCATCTGGAAGCGCCAGACCGGCAATTCGCCCAGACCCATCTGTAAGGAGGTCCCGATGCAGCTTTACTACGCGCCCCGCACCATTTCAGTTGCCGTTGCCATCGCGCTGGAAGAGGCCGGTCTGGATTATGAGGCGATCCGGT
>NZ_JBQFVZ010000280.1:0-587 GCF_056540025.1 Ruegeria sp. AP12 | reverse complement strand
GTTCTGGCGCAACCGAGACTCTGGTGACGTATCAGTGATGGTTCAAGTCCGCGGGGACTACAGCGAGGTCGTCGATTAAACGAAGCATTCGTCGCGCAGGTTTTCTGCGCGGCGGATCATTTAGGCGAAGGGAGGTTTCGGGCCTTTAGTACCGCATCATGTCAACACGCTGTCCACGCCCGTCTTGGCGCCGTGCGGCGACGCGGTAGGACACTGTCGCCACTTTGCTCATCTATTGGCTATATGTCTCGCGCCCAATGTTCACCTCACAGGCCAAGCCCCCCAGGCGCTTCGATATTCCAAGTTCCAGCGTTCCACCGTAGGCGGCCAATAAATCAACGGAAATCGGCAGCCCCAACCCTGTTCCTTTTACAGAGGTATCGAGTCGACCGCCGGAACGCAGGACCTCAAGCCGGGCCTCCTCTGGGATTCCGGGGCCGTCGTCCTCGACGCGAAGTTCGATGCCGCTGCCCGTGCGCCTGGCGGTGAATTGGAATGTCGTCCGGCTCCATTTGAGGGCGTTGTCGAGGAGGTTTCCGATCACTTCCTCGATGTCTTGGGGGTCCATTCGAACGTGAAGACCAGCC
>NZ_JBQFVZ010000279.1:0-589 GCF_056540025.1 Ruegeria sp. AP12 | reverse complement strand
CTGCGCTGGCCAATGGCCTAAGCGTCGGTCACGGGCTAGAGAACCCCGATCATACGCCGGTCGTGTCAAGCCTGCAGCTGCAGCGCGTGGAAGAGATCACCTCAACCGCCCGTCAGGACGGTGCGCGGGTCGCAGCCGGTGGTGCGCGACTGGATCGCAAGGGGTATTTCATGGCCCCGACCATTCTGGCCGATGTCGACCCCGCCAGCCGCATCGCGCAAGAGGAAGTCTTTGGCCCCGTCACCTGCTTCACACCCTTCGATACCGAAGAAGAAGCCGTCGCCATGGCCAATGGCACCGAATTCGGTTTGGTCGCGGGCATCTTCACGCGCGATCTCGCCCGTGCCCATCGGGTGGCGCGCAAATTGCGGGCAGGTCAGGTTTTTGTCAACGAATGGTTCGCCGGAGGTGTCTCGACCCCGTTCGGTGGCGTCGGCAAATCCGGCTTCGGTCGCGAAAAGGGACTTGAGGCGCTCTACAACTATGTTCGCACCAAAAACATCGCCATTTCGCTAAAGGGATAGCCATGGATCGCGAAGCCTTAGATCGTGAACTGCTAGAGGCACATGCCAATTGCGACCAAGAGGCG
>NZ_JBQFVZ010000278.1:0-591 GCF_056540025.1 Ruegeria sp. AP12 | reverse complement strand
CAATCGGGCAAATCCACTCTGGTCGAGGCCATCAGCCGCCTCGACGGGCGCCCGACAACATTCGACATCTCCGGAACCGTGCATTTGCACGGTTTTTCTTATTTGGACGAACCGTGGTGCGCGGTTGACGTGGATGGCGGCGGCGATGCGCTGGCCTATGTTGGACCAGCTATGGCGATCTCGGACGCCGCCGTGGTTGTCGTCCCGCCAGACCCCGATGCCGCCGTTCTATGCGCGCCGTACCTGCGGCTGGTGGAAGAGGCGGGCATCCCTTGCTTTCTATTCATCAACCGAATGGACAACCCCAACGGCCGTATCCGTGACATCATCGCGGCCCTGCAGACCTATTGCACCCATCACATCGCCTTGCGGCAGGTCCCGATCCGCGACGGCGATACAATCATAGGCGCGGTCGATCTGATCTCGGAACGTGCGTGGAAATATCAGGAGGGCCAGCCCTCGGCCTTGATCGAACTGCCTCAATCCGTCGAGGACCGCGAACAGGAAGCCCGCACTGAATTGCTGGAAACGCTGTCGGATTTCGACGACCATCTGCTGGAGCAGCTTATAGAAGACAAGCAGCCCCCCAGC
>NZ_JBQFVZ010000277.1:0-593 GCF_056540025.1 Ruegeria sp. AP12 | reverse complement strand
ATTCGTGCGGCTTGAAACATCCCGCTCGCGAGAGACTGGCGGAACCGGCTTGGGGCTGTCGATCGCACGTACGATCATCCAGCCGCACGGAGGCACGGTAGAAATGTTAAAAGGGGTAATTGGCGGCTTGTGCGCTAAGGTGGTTCTGCCAGTTTTTGAGGGCCAAACGTAACTTGTGAACACAATCGGCATGCCCCGAAAGCTTATTGGAAGCGTACCGCTTTGGGCCAGTTTCAGGTGTGGGCTCAAACGCAGCGGCGGAGAACACTGAACTGGAAAGACTGACTTTCCCCCCAAGAGGTTTGGTGCAGGTGATGGCGATGCGCGACGAGTTCAAAGTGTTCCTCAAAAAGCACGGCGATATCGCTCGGACTATAGCGGGCGACAGGGAGACCACTGCAAGTCTCCGGCCCATCAAGTGCAAACGTAGCAATGATCACATGGCCGCCAATTTTTACCCCTTTCTTCACGCTTTCCAGATAGGCCGCGCGTTGCGATGTATCCACGAGAAAGTGAAAAACCGCCCTATCATGCCAGACGTCATATCTGCGATCGGGGACCCAAGAAGTTATATCTGCAGAAATCCAAGTGAC
>NZ_JBQFVZ010000276.1:0-596 GCF_056540025.1 Ruegeria sp. AP12 | reverse complement strand
TTTGCCGTCCTTCTGGCGCGAAAGGTCAAACCCGAGTTGTTTCTGACAAGGCCCGCCACATGAGACAGCTTGCCTTCATCTTGGCCCTATGCACGGCCCCTCTGCCCGCGCTGGCCCATAAGGTGATTGCCGGGGTCTTTGCATCCGGCGATGCGATCGAAGGGGAAATCGGCTTCTCCAACGGCACCATGGCGACCGATACCGAGGTTGTCGTGACCGATCCCAATGGGGTCGAGCTGGGCCGAGCCACGACCGATGCAGACGGGTTCTTCATCTACACGCCCACCACTGCCGTCGCCCATACCTTCTTTGCCGACCTTGGCGCCGGTCACGTGGCCGAGGTGACGATGCCCGCCGAGGACGTCGCCAAGATCATGGGCGTCGCCGTTCAGAACACGCCTGCAGCGTCGCCTACACCAACTCCCGCCTCAGAGGGCGTCACAGTGGCCTCCCTCAGCGATGAGGAACGTCAAGCCATCGCGGCAGCCGTGCGTGACGAAATACGCCCGCTGCGCCGGGAAATCGCCGCCTATCGCGAACATAACGACCTCCAGACCATTCTCGGCGGCATCGGATACATCTTTGGCCTGTTCGGG
>NZ_JBQFVZ010000275.1:0-596 GCF_056540025.1 Ruegeria sp. AP12 | reverse complement strand
ATTGCCGCTGCCCAGCAATGCCAGGATTGGTTGGCCTGTCAGCCAGTGCATTTGCAGGAACGTGTCAATCGGGCGGTCGATTTTGTTGGTGGCCTCAAGCAGCCGCTCGGCCGCGCGCCGTCCAACCAACTGACACACACACTGCAGCCCGATCACCTTGGGCAGGATCAGTCGCATATCGTTATGCCGCGCCAGCACCTGAGCCGCGATTTCGCGCTGTTTTACCGGAATGCGGATGTAATGGTCAGGTGTCGCGATCGGGGCAAGCATCTTCAACGCCTCGCTCATTCGGCACGGATCAATACGCAGGTCGTCCTCGGTAATGATGGCCAGGTCGATCTTTTCATCCACCAGCTTTTGCCAAATTCGGCGGTGGCTTTCGAACACGCCGATTTCGGCAGGTCGCAAATTGAACGGGTATTCGGGCCGGTGTAAATTGCCGGGGAACAACTCTACATTCGCGATCTGGTCAGAATTCCGCCCGTTCACAGCCTCGAACAATTCGGCGTTTGGCAGGTCAGCGCACAGCTTTTCTGCGTTGGGCCGCCGGGCCGTACTTGAGGACATGTGAATTACGAAAGAGCGCATGCACAAGT
>NZ_JBQFVZ010000274.1:0-596 GCF_056540025.1 Ruegeria sp. AP12 | reverse complement strand
GTGTCGATGTAGTCATCAACAGCCGCCATCAGTTCCTTGATTTTCTCTTCGCCGATTTCCGGGTTGTTGCCTTCCATCGCGGCCAGAGCCGAACCTGCAACGATCGGAATATCGTCGCCGGGGTATTCGTAGCTGGACAGCAGTTCGCGAACTTCCATCTCAACCAGTTCCAGCAGCTCTTCGTCGTCGACCTGGTCAACTTTGTTCAGGAACACGACCATCTTCGGGATGCCAACCTGGCGGCCCAGCAGGATGTGCTCACGCGTTTGCGGCATCGGGCCGTCAGCGGCGTTCACAACCAGGATCGCGCCGTCCATCTGGGCGGCACCGGTGATCATGTTCTTGACGTAGTCGGCGTGGCCGGGGCAGTCAACGTGCGCATAGTGGCGGTTGTCGGTCTCGTATTCCACGTGGGCGGTCGAGATGGTGATGCCGCGCGCTTTCTCTTCCGGCGCGCCGTCGATCTGGTCATACGCTTTGAAGTCACCGAAATACTTGGTGATTGCTGCGGTCAGCGTGGTCTTGCCGTGGTCAACGTGGCCAATCGTGCCGATGTTGACGTGCGGTTTTGTACGCTCAAACTTTTCCTTTGCCAT
>NZ_JBQFVZ010000273.1:0-597 GCF_056540025.1 Ruegeria sp. AP12 | reverse complement strand
GTCAGCAGCAGGATCGGGGTGGCCAGGGTTTCGCGCAGGGACCGCGTCAGGCTGACGCCATCCTCGCCCGGCATCATCACGTCCATCACGATCAAGTCGAAATCCAGTCCCGACAGCACCCGCCGCGCATGGGCCGCATCCCGGGCGGCCGTCACCAGAAAGCCGTTGCGCATCAGGAATTTCTTGAGCAGATCGCGGATCCGCTCGTCATCGTCGACAATCAGCAGGTGGGCGTCCAGGTCGCTCATGAGGTGGTATCCCGCAGTTTCGTGTAGGCCCGACGCATATCAGCATCCATCATCGCTTCAAGTACTTTGCGGAAACCGGTCACCGCCTCGGGGCCGGCCTCCTTGTAGGCGGCGCGCATGCGGGCGCGCTGGGCATCCGACAGCTTCGCCTCGAGTGCGGCGCCTGCTTCGGTCAGGAACAGGTGCCGTTCGCGCTTGTCCACTGTGCCGACCCGGCTTTCCACAAGCCCGTCGGCGATCAGGGTCCGCAATACCCGGTTCAGCGACTGTTTGGTGACGCCGAGTATGGCCAGCAGATTGTTCACCGTGGTGCCCGGTGCGCGGTTGATGAAGTGGATCGCCCGGTGAT
>NZ_JBQFVZ010000272.1:0-598 GCF_056540025.1 Ruegeria sp. AP12 | reverse complement strand
TCGGCACCCTCAGCGATGCCGAGACCGCCGCGGACACCGCGACGGACTATGTCGACCTCACCCAAAAAATCTCGTTCACCGATGACGGGCCAGCCTTTGCCATGACCCTTGGCACCGCGGACCTGCAGACGGATGACGCCGATCTGACGGGTGGGCCGGATACGGACACCGAAGGTGTGGGCGATCTGTTCAACGTGACCACGAATGATCCGGGCGAAGATGGCCTGGGCGCGCTGGTCTACAGTCTTGAACTGGGCTCCAATGCCGGGTCGGTGACCCTGAAAGACACCGCCACCGGAGACACCGTGGTTCTCAGCAACAATGCTGGCGTCATCGAAGGCAAAACCTCGGGCGGGCAAGTCGTGTTCTCGGTCTCGGTCGTCAGCAGCACCGGCGCGGTGACGCTGACCCAGAACCGGGCGGTCGAGCACAGTTCGGCAGATACCTCGGGCTATGCCTCGGATGTCACCGGATTGGGCGCGGCCCTGACCGATGCGATCCGTCTGGTCGGCACCCTCAGCGATGCCGAGACCGCCGCGGACACCGCGACGGACTATGTCGACCTCACCCAAAAAATCTCGTTCACCGATGACGGGCC
>NZ_JBQFVZ010000271.1:0-598 GCF_056540025.1 Ruegeria sp. AP12 | reverse complement strand
ATAAGTGCGTGAACTTCGCCGGGCACAAGATCGAACTGCACGGATTTCAATGCGTGTACGCCGGGAAAAAACTTATCAATCCCGGTCATTTCGACCATCTTTGAAATAGTATCTCCCATTTGCCCCTCTCCCCTGGGCCACATGCAGATTACATCACGGCTTCGATCTGCATTGGTGCAAACACTACGCCCCTCAAGGCAAGTTCCTCGTCTTTGGTTTGCTCGATGATCTGATCGTAACGGACGATGGTCTGACCGGCATGGATTTGCGCCAATCCAGACCTGTGAGCGCACGTAACAGGTTCAGACGAAGTTTCCGGAATACGCGCAGGTTGATCATCCGCCTGCCGGCCACGCAGAGCCACGACAATCTTGCCTTGCGGCTCGCGGTGGCGCGCCGCCCCATCCACAACATCTTTGCCGCCTTGTGCTTGCATCACATCACCGCCTGCTTAGCCCATGTTGCTAAGGCGGCGCACCTCTTATGTCAACTAATATGTTAGTATGTTAAATTGTGATTCCTATGCAATCCGCACCCGATGGGTCACCCGCGCGGCTTTGTCAGGTTGTTGAGGGCCGATTACGCTATAGCGCCAGGG
>NZ_JBQFVZ010000270.1:0-598 GCF_056540025.1 Ruegeria sp. AP12 | reverse complement strand
CATTGTTGGCCGGAAGATGATACACGCCGCTGCGGGTTTGGCGCAGGTGAAAGGACAAATGCTGCGCGATGGTGTCACTGATCCGACCGCCCAAGATATAGACATCGCTTTTAGGCTGGCTCAGTACCGAGCATATGCGCTGAAACTGCGCCTCGGTGATGCCTTCTGCCGACAGCGCCATCTGGGACGAGGCGCGCGCGATGAAATCACGTAAGAACCCTCCATCAACACTGCGCCCTTCGCCGTGCAGATCGGTGGGCGAGCGTTGGCCTTCTTTCAATTCCGACAAGAGAGCACGTTGGAATTCCTGATAACCGCCCAGTCCGATCTTGGTGACAAACCGAGAGATCGACGGGGCCGATACCTCGGCCCGGCGCGCGAGTTCCTGAATCGTGACCAAACCCGCATAGGGGTAGTCGCTGAGCAAAGCAGCGGCCAGCTTGCGCTCGCTCGCGGTCATGTTCTCCGCCTTCGCTTCAATCCTCTGCCTAACAAGCAAGCGGCACCTCCTGATCTGAATGGATCGCATGGAATAAAAATTTCAGTCAATCTATTTTTCATTGACTCTGAAAAATTTCAGTCAATCTATTTTTCAGAG
>NZ_JBQFVZ010000269.1:0-599 GCF_056540025.1 Ruegeria sp. AP12 | reverse complement strand
TGACCCGGCGCCTTACCCTGCCCCCACAGCGCCGCCTTCAGCGCGCCGCGGGCAAAGATGGCGCGGTCGGTGGCGAGGTGGCGCAGGACGATGCGCTCGCCGGGGGCGGCAAACAAAACATCGTGTTCGCCGACGATGTCACCGCCGCGAATGGCGTGGAATCCGATATCCCCGCGCTTACGCGCTCCGGTGATTCCATCACGGGCGCGGTCGGACACATCCGCCAGATTGACGCCGCGCCCTTCGGCAGCAGCCTCGCCCAGCATCAGCGCAGTGCCCGAGGGCGCATCGACCTTGTGGTGGTGATGCCCTTCGATCACCTCGATATCGAAATCTTCGTCCAATGCAGCAGCGACCTTCTTGGTCAGTTGCACCAGCAGGTTGACGCCAAGGCTCATGTTCCCGGCCCGCACGATCACCGCATGGCGCGAGGCCGGTTCCAGCGCGGCGATCTGTTCATCCGACATGCCGGTCGTGCCGATCACATGGACGCAACGTGCCTGCGCTGCCAGTGCAGCAAATTCCAGCGTCGCTTCGGGCGCAGTAAAGTCGATGACGGCCTGCGCCTGTGCAAATGCCTCAAGCGGGTCATCGGTCAC
>NZ_JBQFVZ010000268.1:0-599 GCF_056540025.1 Ruegeria sp. AP12 | reverse complement strand
TGCATGCTGGTTCTGGTGGCGCGGCTGCAACGGTACGACATCGCGCTGACCGAGGCCGCTCTGGACCTTGGTGCAACCCACGCACAGGCGTTTCGCAAGATCCTGCTGCCATTCATGCGGCCCGCGATCGCTTCGGCGGCTGTGCTGGCGTTCCTTGCATCGTTCGAGAACTACAACACGACAACCTTTACCTTTGGCGAATACCCGACACTGACGATCGAACTGGCGCAGAAAGTGCGCTATGGCATCACGCCGTCGATCTCGGCGCTGGCTTTCATCATCGTGGCGCTGACCGTGTTCTTTGCCCTACTGAACGAGGCCAAGCTGAAGCGTCAGGAATTGGTTGCAGCCGCGCGCAAGAATGCCACGGTCGAGGAGTTGGCAGGGAAAATCAAACTGCCCAGCTTCTTTGCAGGCAACATGGCTGCTGTGCTTCTGGTCGTGTTCGCTGTCGCCACGATTACCGTGGTCGGCACGGCGACCGCGTATAACCCGGCCCAGTGCATTGCCAATGTCAAAGAGGAAAAACGTCTGGAAGCCGAACAGCGTATCCAAGAGCTGCGAAAGCAGCGCGAGGAACAGCGCAAAAAGCGCGAAGC
>NZ_JBQFVZ010000267.1:0-600 GCF_056540025.1 Ruegeria sp. AP12 | reverse complement strand
ATTCCGAGGTTGGGCACACCAATATCGGCGCGGGCCGTGTGGTGGCGATGGATCTGGGCCAGATTGATCTGGCGATCGAGGATGGCTCATTATTCGAAAATGACGCGCTGCAGGCGTTCATTGCAAAAGTGAAAACCGCGGGCGGGACGGCGCATCTGATGGGGCTGGCCTCGGATGGCGGTGTCCATGGGCATGTGAACCACATCGTTGCAGCGGCCAAAGCGATCACGGATGCCGGCGTTCCGGTTGCTCTGCACGCAGTGACCGATGGGCGCGATGTCGCTCCGAAATCGGCCTTCACCTACATTGCCGAGCTTGAAGAACGCCTGCCCGCAGGCGCGCGTATCGTCACCGTTTGCGGGCGTTACTTCGCCATGGACCGCGACAACCGGTGGGAGCGTGTTAGCCAAGCCTACAACGCCATGATCAAAGGACGGGGCCGTGCCGATACCACGGCGCATGCGGCGGTTGATCACGCTTACAACCAATCCGAGATGGATGAGTTCATCGTGCCGACCGTGCTGGAAGGTTATGATGGTGTCAAAGATGGTGACGGGTTTTTCTGCCTGAATTTCCGCGCCGACCGCGCGGGGGAAATTC
>NZ_JBQFVZ010000266.1:0-602 GCF_056540025.1 Ruegeria sp. AP12 | reverse complement strand
CGGCCGAGTTCTTCAAAGAAATCTTCCATCTGCGCCTCAAGGTAGAGACCGTGCCACAGCACCAGATCCGCGCGGGTCATGGCGACGATATCGCTGCGGGTCTGGCGATAGGCATGCGGATCAACGCCGGGACCCATGAGGCCCTTTACTTCAACCTGATCGCCGCCGACCTGTCGCACGGCGTCGGCAATCATGCCGGTCGTCGCCACGACCTTCAGCGGAGCCTGCGCCCATGCAGCAAGCGGCATGGCCGCGGCGATAGCGAGAGCAGCAAGGAAACTGCGACGAATCATGGTTGATCTCCGGAATTCGGACCCTGTTGCGATTAAATATGAGAACGACTCACAACTAAGTCAATGCTATTGCGAATTAGTCGCAACAAAATCCCAATTTATTTGTCCAAATGGTCAAAAAACTCCCTCGAAACCGCTCTGCTGCCTTCCATTTACCGCCAAGCCGTG
Organism: Ruegeria sp. AP12; assembly: GCF_056540025.1. NCBI lineage: Bacteria > Pseudomonadati > Pseudomonadota > Alphaproteobacteria > Rhodobacterales > Roseobacteraceae > Ruegeria > Ruegeria sp. AP12. The sequence goes on along the minus strand of NZ_JBQFVZ010000266.1, from coordinate 141 downwards.
CGATTTTGGCGCAAACCTCCCAAAGGATGTGAGAATGGAACCGCAGCGCTCAGACAGCCCCGTGCGCACCGCGCATCTGCCGCAAGTCACTGAACCCAGAAACCCTGGAATGGACCTTGATCTGGATTGGGTAAGGGCCGT
>NZ_JBQFVZ010000265.1:0-606 GCF_056540025.1 Ruegeria sp. AP12 | reverse complement strand
CCACTCGCTAAACGCACAGTGATTTGGTCGGCTGCTGAGTCAGTCACAGTTGCATCAAAGAAATTAGAGGTGCCTACAAATCCAGCCACGTAGCGGCTGCGGGGCATGTCATAGAGTTCGCGTGGGCTGCCAACCTGCACAATACTGCCGCCTTCCATCACACAAATTCGGTCGGACATTGAAAGCGCTTCTTCTTGGTCGTGCGTGACGAGGACAAAAGTTATTCCCAGTTGTCGTTGCAGGTTCTGCAGTTCAAACTGCATTTCTTTTCGAAGCTTTCGATCCAGAGCAGCCATTGGTTCATCAAGCAGCAAAAGCTTGGGCTCGTTTACAATCGCACGCGCCAAAGCGACGCGTTGCTGCTGACCACCAGACATCTCCCAGATGCGACGTGGGCCAAACCCACCAAGACGGACAGTTTCCAGCGCTTGCTCAACCTTTGTCGCGATTGTTTGTTTGTCTACGCGTGATCGTCGTTGGCGCAGGCCGTACGCGATGTTGTCGAACACGCTTAGGTGAGGAAAAAGAGCGTAGTGCTGAAACACCATGTTGACTGGGCGATGGTGCGCATCCAAGTCGTTGACGACTTCGCCATCGAGCAACACC
>NZ_JBQFVZ010000264.1:0-607 GCF_056540025.1 Ruegeria sp. AP12 | reverse complement strand
GCATACGGCACATCTACGGGTGCGAGTCGTTCAGATCCGCATCCGCTTCTCTGTACGGCGGTGAGGTTGCCAACATGATCCGAAAGCAGCAATTCTCCAATAGGACCAGGTCGGTCTTTCGTCTGTTTGCCGAGTTCGCAGAATAGGTTTGTCCGGTAGTTTGCAAGCACTGGCCGTTCAAAACGTTTGCGACAAATCCGGAACAGGACAATGCGGTAAGTCTCTTCTACCTACCCCCGTCACAACGGGAGCGAATTCTAAGATCGATGGAGCCTGAAACTAGGCGCTTTTTGGTCTTTTCTGGCCAAGGCCAGGACGCTATTGGTTCAAATAGTAGTGAACATCTTTGTGATTGCAGTCACTATACGATGATGGGAAAGGTGCCTCGACACTGCACGAATGGCTGATGTGTTCGCCATCAAAACTTGCTTCATATTTGAACTCTACGGCCTGAGGGGCGTCATCATAGATCTGATATGTGACGTTCATTTTCGCTTTGTTGGCTGTATCCTTGTATTGAAACTCTATTTCACCAGACCCATGAGGTTCGATATACGGTTGCACACCTTTAATATTGACTTCGTTGTGGTTCGAGGTGGGATTGACC
>NZ_JBQFVZ010000263.1:0-608 GCF_056540025.1 Ruegeria sp. AP12 | reverse complement strand
CACGGCCGTACCGCCCTGACCGTTGATCGCCTGAACGATACGTTTGTTGACCAAGCCCGAGAGAACCATTTCGACCACTTCTACTGTGGCCTTGTCCGTCACGCGTTTGCCACCGACAAACTCGGACTGGATATCCAGCTTGTCCAGCATCGCGTTGATCATCGGTCCGCCGCCATGGACGATCACGGGGTTCACACCGACCTGGCGCATCAGCACGACGTCGCGGGCAAAGCTTTCCATGGCCTCGTCACTGCCCATGGCGTGACCGCCGAGCTTGATGACGACGACCGCGCCGTCATAGCGCTGCAGATACGGCAAAGCGCTGTTCAGAGTTGCAGCAGTGGCGATCCAGTCCCGGTTCATATCTCTTGTCTTCATGTGTTGTCCTCTTCCCCTCGTGTTAGGCGTTTTGGACACGTAAGCCAAGATCGCTGTTGTTTGTGTTGCCGGGATGTGTCGATGCCGTGGTCCACGTTCCAGCCCAACGCCCGGCAAGGCGCTGTGGTCACTGCAGCGTCGCCTTTTTCGCGCCTGTCACATTGGCATGCGGAATAAATCGGAAGTTGGCTAAGGCCTAGGATCAGCCGTCACTTGGACGCAGCGCGTTT
>NZ_JBQFVZ010000262.1:0-611 GCF_056540025.1 Ruegeria sp. AP12 | reverse complement strand
ACCTTTGGGAATCGAGACGCCGCTCAGCGAGCGGGTGAAGGGCTGTTCGTCCACATGCGGGTGATGCAACACGCGCATGCCAAGTTCGGCCCCCTTCATGTCCAGCACACGCCAACCATCGGCGTAGTCATCCCATCCGGTATCCGGATGCCGGATCGTCACATCAAAACGCCACGTATCTCCGCTGCGGCTGGCCGAGACGCTCTCGATGGTCGGCGGATCGGCAAGAACGGGCGTGGCAAGGAAAGCGGTCAGAATCAGGTAGCGCATGGGCAGATCTTAAGGAATTGATTACGAAATAGGGATCACGTCTTGGTGTCAGGGGGTAAGGTCAGAAGCACCGTTCGCGAATGCGAGGCGAACTCACGCCGGTAGAGAACACCAAAGGTGATCACGGTGCCAATGATCAACGCGATGGGGCCTAAGAACCACGCGAGCGAGGCAAGCGCGAAGTAGGTGGCCCTGAGCGCGCGGTTGAAGCTGCGGGCGGCGGTCACACAGATCTCGGCGGCTTGCGCGGCGCGCGCGTAGGCTTCCGGGTCATCGGGATCGTTCGGCCCGGCGGCCATCAGGACGGCCCAGTGGCCGCACAAGCGGAGCGCCCAACCGTA
>NZ_JBQFVZ010000261.1:0-612 GCF_056540025.1 Ruegeria sp. AP12 | reverse complement strand
ATGTTTTTGGCGGCCTCTTTGGCGGTTAACTGACGTTCCTCACTGGTCAGTCGCGCGGCCCTGTGGCAGAACCGTCCCTGACCGACAGGGAGCACGCGCATGAGCAATTTCGGAAAAGGATGTCACCTGCATCTGATCGACGGATCGGCCTTTATTTTTCGGGCTTACCACGCGCTGCCTCCACTGACGCGCAAGTCGGATGGGCTGCCGATTGGTGCTGTGTCGGGCTTCTGCAACATGCTGCAGAAATATGTTGAGGGGAACGCCGGGCCTGACGCGCCGACCCATGTGGCCGTGATCTTCGACAAGGGCTCGCACACGTTCCGCAACGATCTCTATGATCTCTACAAAGCCAACCGCGAGGCAATGCCCGAGGATTTGCGTCCGCAGATGCCGCTGACCCGCGAGGCAACGAAGGCTTTCAACATCGCCTGCAAAGAGCTTGAGGGCTATGAGGCCGACGACATCATTGCCACGCTTGCCGTGCAGGCGCGCGAGGCTGGTGGGCGCGTGACCATCGTCAGCTCGGACAAGGACCTGATGCAGTTGGTCGGCGGCGGCGTTGAAATGCTGGACGCCATGAAGAACAAACGCATCGATACAGATGGCGTT
>NZ_JBQFVZ010000260.1:0-613 GCF_056540025.1 Ruegeria sp. AP12 | reverse complement strand
CCTCCATCAGCCAGTTCACGTCATCCTCGCTTTCGATGATCGTGCCCATGTGGTGGTGATAGGCCATTGTCATGCCCTGATCACCCATCCATTTTGCCAGTTCGGTCAGCTTGGCCGCGTAGGAGAGCACCTCATCTTTCGACAGTATCGGGCGGTCATTGACCGGCGTCCCGATCTGGCCCTGAACGGTGTTGGAGCATTCGGCGTAAACGATACACGGGCTGTTCAGGGCCACGAATTGCGCGACCTGTTCCCGTACCGCGTCTTGTTCCGTCGCAAAGTCATTGACCAGCGAGGCACCGGAACACCAGCCGCCACAGAGCGCGATATCGTTGCCCTCAAGGTAGGCGCGCAGCCCCTCGGTATCGCTGGGCATACGCTGGCCCCGTTCGACGCCGGTGTAACCAATCTGACGCGACTCCTGCAGCGCTTGTTCCATTGTGTATGCAGCGGTCAGGTCCGGCAGATCGTCATTCTGCCACGCGATCGGAGAGATCCCGATTTTCACGCTCATTTCGTGTTTCTTTCCTTGATGGCAACCTCATAGGCCGCGCGTTTTTCGTTCACTTCGGGGCGGGTGCTGACCTCGGGCACCGCAACCTCCCACCATGTG
>NZ_JBQFVZ010000259.1:0-614 GCF_056540025.1 Ruegeria sp. AP12 | reverse complement strand
CGGTCAAAGTGGATTGTCCGGCTCAGTCGATGTGGGAAACAACGTGGTTCTTGGCGGTCAGACTGGCGTGGCCGACAATATCTTCGTCGGCGATGGCGTGATCGCGGGGGGCGCCACCAAGATCCTGTCCAACGTACCGGCCGGACGTGTGGTCATGGGCTATCCGAGCGTCAAGATGGAAACCCATACCGAGATCTACAAGGCTCAACGCCGCTTGCCGCGCATGGCTCGCGACGTCGAGGCATTGAAAAAGGCTGTTTTCAAACAGTCTCCGAGCGATTAAATCATCCTCAGATTGATAGCCAGGGGATCAACATGAGCATCAGCGACCGCGTCATCGCAATCATTGCAGAGCAGGCCGTTCTGGAGCCATCGGATGTCACACCCGACAGCACACTTGCAGATCTGGGCATCGACAGCTTGGGTTTGGTCGAAAGCATCTTTGCCATCGAGGAAGAGTTCGACATCTCGGTTCCCTTTAATGCGAATGAGCCCGAGGCCAACGATTTCGACATCTCGAACGTGGCCGCGATCATTGCGGGCATCGAACAGCTTGTGTCGGAAAAGGTCTGACCCGAAACAATGAAACGGGTTGTCATTACCGGGGCGGGCAC
>NZ_JBQFVZ010000258.1:0-616 GCF_056540025.1 Ruegeria sp. AP12 | reverse complement strand
GCGCTGCCTGGCCTCAGCCGGGTGCGACGTGACCGTCCTGCCCGCTACCGCAACGGCGGCCGAGGTTCTGGCGCATAACCCTGACGGCGTGTTCCTGTCCAACGGCCCCGGCGACCCGGCGGCAACTGGCGAATATGCGGTGCCGATGATCAAAGAGGTTCTGGAGACCACCGACCTGCCTGTTTTCGGCATTTGTTTGGGTCACCAGATGCTGGCGCTGGCACTGGGCGGACAGACCGTCAAGATGAACCACGGCCACCATGGCGCCAACCACCCGGTCAAGGATCTGGACACCGGCAAGGTCGAGATCACCTCGATGAACCACGGCTTTGCCGTTGATGCGCAGACCTTGCCCGATGGCGTGGTGGAAACCCACCGCTCGCTGTTTGACGGATCGAACTGCGGCATCCGCATGACGGACCGCCCGGTCTATTCGGTGCAGTACCACCCCGAGGCGTCGCCCGGCCCACAGGACAGTTTCTACCTGTTCGAACGCTTCGCTGCAGCCATGGCGGACCAAAAAGCACAAGCTTAATACGGAATTCAACAACGTTAACCGCGCGTTAACCCTGTTCAAGCAACCCTGCCGAGCGTGACTTTCGGCAGGGTTTTCTTA
>NZ_JBQFVZ010000257.1:0-618 GCF_056540025.1 Ruegeria sp. AP12 | reverse complement strand
GGAAAATGGCAAAATTGTCTCGGGCTTTGGCCACCGCTTCCACAAGCCCGTCGATCCCCGCGCACCAAGGTTGATGGCGTTGGTACGCGAGGCCGCGAAGTCCGGTACGGTGGATGGGCGGTTTGCCGACATTGGCGAGGCTATTCAGGCGGAAATCGGACGCAAGCGCGGCACTGAGATCGCAATGAATATCGATGGGGCCACGGCTGTTATCTTTTGCGAGCTGGGCTTTCCGCCCCCACTCTCTCGTGGTCTGTTCTGTCTCTCCCGCTCGGTAGGCGTCTTGTCTCATGGCTGGGAACAGATGCAGCAGGGCGGCCGGAACAAAGGGCCAATGCCACCGCGCTATCTGCCGGAATACATTGGTGTTAAATCGGAGAGCTAAACCGACGAAACCTCTTAAGGCCGGAGCTATCGTTTGCGGCTGCATCAGCGGCATCTATTTCAAAACACTGGAAAAATATGACGCAATTGAGGTTATGGCCTGTGCCAGACTCGCACCGCAGATCGAGGGGTATTTGTCAGATATCAAAAGTCGCGCAATCCCGATGAACATCGATGGCGCGACCGCCGCAGTTTACGTCGAGCTTGGCTTTAAAGCCTCACTCGCGAGTGGAC
>NZ_JBQFVZ010000256.1:0-619 GCF_056540025.1 Ruegeria sp. AP12 | reverse complement strand
GAGCCGGTCAGCATCCCGGCGGCGGCGACGATTGGGGGCAGAGAGCTTAGGTGTTTGCGCGCCCAAACGCCGGCAAAAGCGTAGGAGATAGTGCCCGCGAGGATGGCAAGTTGAGCAGTGCTTTGCAGACTGAAGTCCGTTAGGTTGCCGACCCCGATCGCGATTGAGACGCCAAAAAAGCCCAGTCCAGCGCCGAGAAGGCGCGGTGGTGTCAACCTCTCGTCGGAAAAGAAGAGTGCAGCAACGAGAACGCCAAAGATAGCCGTCGCCGCGTTCAGAATCGCCGTGAGGCCGGAGTCAATATACAACTGCCCCCACGCCATCAGCGAGAACGGAATCACGTTGTTGAGCAGTCCCATGACCAGAAAACCCAACCAGAGGCGAGGTGAACTCGGGACGCTTAGACCCCTGATCCAAACCACCAACCACAAGGCCAGCATTGCCCAGAATGTTCGATGCAGGACCGAGGTCATCACAGGTATCGTGTCCAGCGCAATGCGGATCGAAACAAATGACGCGCCCCAGATGATACCCAGCAGCGAAAGCTCAGCCCATGCGCGGGGGGATAGGTGTTTTTGCTGTTCCATGAACAGGTTGTGGCAGCTTTGAGTTCATGCGG
>NZ_JBQFVZ010000255.1:0-619 GCF_056540025.1 Ruegeria sp. AP12 | reverse complement strand
CACAAGCGGGTGGATGCCATCAACATCGGCGCTGAAGGTGCAAAGCCGCGTGTATCGGCGGACTATGCCCGGCGCGCTGAGAAAGCAGCGGTTGCGCACCCTGACGAAGTGGCTCAGGGCTACGCCTCGGGCAAGATAGACGCGTTGCAGAACCGCAGAGACACGCCGGGCGCTGTTGATACCCTGTTTGGCCCACGTCGCCAGCAAGACGCCATGCAAGCCGCTCTGGGGCCAGACGGTGCTAATACTGTACGCACCCAGATTGCCAATGAACGCACCTTTGCAGACACGCACAGAGCTCTTACGGGCAATTCCACGACTGCCCGGCAGTTAATTGAGCAAGGCTTGGTTGGCACAACAGGTGCGGGTGCGGGTTATGCGGTCACTGGGGATTTGCAGGGCGCTGGTGGCGGAGTTGCTGCTGCGCTGCTGGCAAGACGCGGAGGCGCTGCGGCGCTCAATCGAATGAAGGCGGGTAGAGAGGCCAAGGTGGCCACTGTGCTTGCTGAAATGCTGACGAGGTCGGGTGTTCCAGCGCAGGTTCAGAACACAATCACGAAAGCACCGAACAAGATGAAGGAAATGATTGTTCGCGCTTTGATGATGAACGCAACCGGGC
>NZ_JBQFVZ010000254.1:0-619 GCF_056540025.1 Ruegeria sp. AP12 | reverse complement strand
CAGTGGCAAGGGTCGGCTGGATATCGGCAGAGGGGTGATCTCAGGGATTGATCTGGACCGGATAATGGGGCGCGGAGACGGGAATGGTGGCGCGACGGTGTTCAACAGCCTGACGGCCAGCTTCACCATTGATCAAGGGGTTCTCAGGAATGAGGATCTGCTGATGTCGCTGGATATCTTCAGGGCCGACGGTCAGGGCACGGTCGGCATAGGTGCGCGCAATATCGACTATCTGTTCACGCCGACCGCGTTGCGGGCCAACTCGGGTCAGGGATTGTCTGTGCCGGTCAGGATCGTGGGGCCGTGGAGCAACCCCTCGATTCAACCGGACCTGAGCAAAGTGATCGAGGCCGCCGCTGAGGGAAAGATCAAGGAACTGGAAGGCGACGCCAAACAGCAAGTCCTTGAAAAGGTCGGGGACGAATTGGGCACCGCTGTCACGGACAGCGAAAGCCTTGAAAAAGCGGTAAAGAAGAAGCTTGAAGAGGAAGCCAAGAAAGGGCTTTTGAAACTGCTTGGCGCAGATTGATGGGGTGGGGCGTTATCTGCGCCCCAACCCTTTGGCAAGATCAGATGGTCTGATCGTAGTCACCAACACCGGGTTCGGTGCGAATGACGG
>NZ_JBQFVZ010000253.1:0-620 GCF_056540025.1 Ruegeria sp. AP12 | reverse complement strand
TGGGTCGAGATTCCGGAAAATTGCAATTGGAAGGTCTCAGTCGAGAACTACTCGGAATGCTATCATTGCCCATCGAACCACCCGACCTTTGCCGAGGGTGTGGTGAAGCCGGAAACCTATGACATCCGGCCAGACGAGCAAGGCGGCTACGTCCTGCGCCACACGACCGAGTGTCAGGCACTGGACAAGATGACCTATCCGATCGACCTGTCGGTGCCCCATGCCGGCGACTATCAGTCGTGGTTCCTGTGGCCCATGTTTTCATTCCAGTGTTATCCTGGGAATGTGCTGAACACCTATCACTGGCGGGCCGAAACCGTGGACACATGCACCGTCTGGCGGGGCTGGTATACGGAAGGCGGCCATGAAAGCGATGTGATCCGCGGGCTGGCCGTACAGGATCGCGAGACCACCGTGGCCGAAGATATTCGCTTGGTCGAATCCGTGTATCGCGGCCTCAAGTCCAGGGGCTATGTGCCCGGCCCACTGGTTCTTGACCCCAAATGCGGCGTGATGAGCGAACACTCCATCGCCCGGCTGCAGCAATGGATGCGAGACGGCGTAGACACACCCGCCTGACCTGAAACGCTTTTGGATTCCGCACGGTAGAACCTGCAAAT
>NZ_JBQFVZ010000252.1:0-622 GCF_056540025.1 Ruegeria sp. AP12 | reverse complement strand
GCTGACCCAGGTCGAGATGACCCCGGCCATATGGACCACCGGCCCTTCCCGCCCTGTGGAGCCACCTGTACTGAGTGTGATCAGCGAGGCGAACAACGAAGCGACGCCAGCCTTGGTCTCAACCCGCCCATCGCTGACCGCCGCCCCTTCGATCACATCCGCGACCGAACGGACACGGCCATCGTCGGTAAAACGCGTGAGGATCAGCCCCACGATCACCCCACCGATGATCGGAATGATCAGCACGATGAACCAAGGCAGCTTCTCAGCATGACTGTGCAACAGCAGGATATCCTCGGTATCGTAGATATAGGCCTGCAAGCCGCGGATCGCCTTGCGGAACCCTAGCGCCATGAACCCCGCCGCAATCCCGATCGCCAGAGCGATAAACCAGAACTGGATTTGGCTTGGTCCTCGGCGACGCATCACCCGCAACGCATCCTTGATCGCGGCCAGAGCCTGATTGAGCTGGTTGCGCAGAACGGTGCGGGTTGATTGGGTCATTGGCTCTCGGGGATCATATCTTAACCCTTAGTAAGCCACGGCGAGGTCTGAGAAAAGTAAGATAGCGACGGTCAGGCCAGCAGATTGCGCCAAAGACGCATTAAGCCTCTAACAAAGC
>NZ_JBQFVZ010000251.1:0-624 GCF_056540025.1 Ruegeria sp. AP12 | reverse complement strand
CGCCACGGGAATCAGACGTGCCTGTAGTGTCTCGGCAGCCCAGTCCAACGCCGGATCCCAGTCTGCGGCCTGACGCTCCTGCAGTTCCTGAGGATGGGTGGCGCGATAGCACAGCAGATCGGAGTCACCATAGTCCGCCAGCATATCCGCTACTTCGCCGTGCTGGATGCGCACCTTGTCGATCGCCGCATTGGCCGAGCGGGTAAAGGGCATGGTGGTCGGGTCCACCTCTTTGTCTTGTGCATCCCATTCAGCGGCAACGGCTTCAGCCATCGCTTTGGTCGGCAGAATCAATGCGGCCTTGGCCGGCGTTTTGACCCGGCGGCCATCCAGCTCGACCGTATAGCCGTCCTCGGCCTCGACCGTGATGCTGTTTGTCCAAAAGCGTTTCGGTTTCCAGTCGCTCATGTCTTCACTTCCAAAGAGTGGCCAGCGTATCCGGCAGCTGGTCGAATGTTTCAATCACACAAGAGGCCGCACTTAGCGCAGCAGTGTCATGGTACCCCCACGACACCCCGATCCCGGTCACGCCAGCAGCAGCGGCCATATCCATGTCAAAGCTGGTATCCCCGATCATGACCGCGTGCGCGGCCTCAACACCGGTTTCCGCCAGCGCAGTCTGAA
>NZ_JBQFVZ010000250.1:0-625 GCF_056540025.1 Ruegeria sp. AP12 | reverse complement strand
TTTTGGTTTCACCAGAACCCAGAAGGGCAGAGTGTTCTACTTTATGGACTTAGCCGTTTGGTCCCGAAGCTGTTTGAGGGCATCCATCGCCTCGTCAAGCTGCGCGCGCTGCTGTCGCAGCTCTTCCATCTGTCGATCTGCCATTTCTACGAAAGTTGCCATCTGCGCTTCGTTGCCTTGATCTTCGTAGATCAACAGCCACTGGCGAATCTCTTCCAAAGGAAATCCGAATTTCCGGCCGCGCATGATCAGCGTCATGCGGGCGCATTCTCTGGGGCCATAGTACCGGGATCGCCCTTCTCGGTCGGGCTGCAAGAGCTCGATGTATTCGTAGTAACGCAGGGTGCGTGGAGTCACGTCGAACTCGGCACACATCTCTTTGAATGACAAACGGTTGTCGGACATTCGGGGTCTCCTCGGCAGCAACCTAGGACGTCATGCGAACAAGCGCAACAGGTGGGCTTGCCCTTTGATCGGCTGGCGGCTCATAAAGGGGCAAGACAACAGGATATGATCATGGTCGACAAAGCAAAGCTAGCCCGCCAGTTTATCGAAGCCATTCCACATGCGCGCGCGATGGGCCTTCATCTTAGCCAGATTGGGGAAGGTGAAGCCGAAATAACAA
>NZ_JBQFVZ010000249.1:0-628 GCF_056540025.1 Ruegeria sp. AP12 | reverse complement strand
TCAATCTGAGCGACACGCCATTGAATCTCTTCACTCGTAGCCTGGTTGCAGCCTGGGCCCTCATAGACGCGCATGCCTCCCAATTTCTGTTTGATCTGAACGATGGACGGGTGTTCATCACCAAACAGGTCGGGCTGCTCGTCGATCAACCTCTTCACTTTCTCAAGTGCAAGCGTAAGCTGCTCCACCCACCCGGCACGATACTCACCAAGCTGCTTGAAGACGCTTCCATGAATATCATTCCAGTCGACAACACTGCCCATCACTGACCTCCGGGCCCGCGCCTCTTTGAGATCGTGTGAAACCTCCGCCATAGCATTCATCATACGGTCGACCACTTCGCGGTCTTCACACTCGACATGCAGACACTCCGCCGACCATGTGACGTCAGAGACGTGCGGAGCTGGGTAGTTGTGCGCCATCACCAAACGCATCTCTTCGGCGTACCAGGCGTCAAATGAGCGGAGATCATCTGGAGCTCCATGCTCCTCGATCACACCTCGAACCTTTTCCCTGAATTCCTTCCAACTCTTTTCGACATCATCCATCAGTCACATTCTCCAGAACTTGGTCTTGTTGAGATGGAAGACCCCTCTCGAGATCTGGCAAAGGGCAATCAGCGGGACAT
>NZ_JBQFVZ010000248.1:0-628 GCF_056540025.1 Ruegeria sp. AP12 | reverse complement strand
AATTCAATCCCGATGGCGCCCGAGCCGATGACGAGCAGTTTCTTCGGCATCCGCGGCGGCTGAAGTGCGTGTTTATAGGTCCAGACCAGATCGCCATCCGCTTCCAGCCCTGGAAGCTCACGTGCGCGCGCGCCGGTGGCGAGGACGATGTTCTTGGCGGTCAGCTCTTCGGTGCCCTTCTCAGTTTTGACTGAGACTTTGCCTTTTGCGGTAATCGTCGCCTCGCCCATCACGACACTGACTTTGTTCTTCTTGAGCAAGTGGCCGATCCCACCCGACAACTGGCCGGCAACGCCACGTGAGCGTTTGACCACCGCGTCCAGATCGTAACCGAACTTGTCTGCCGTCAAACCAAAGTCCTTTGCGCGCTCCATCAGGTGGAAGACTTCCGAAGAGCGCAGCATTGCCTTGGTTGGGATGCAGCCCCAGTTCAGGCAAATGCCGCCCAGATGCTCCCGCTCGACCACGACGGTCTTGAGGCCCAGCTGCGCCGCGCGGATTGCGGCCACATACCCGCCCGGACCAGCACCGATTACGATCAGATCAAAAGATTTTTCAGCCATGTGTCCCTCTCGGCCCAGGTCGGTTTGAAATTTAGTTTAGCATTAAACTATTTTTCACAGCGCAT
>NZ_JBQFVZ010000247.1:0-631 GCF_056540025.1 Ruegeria sp. AP12 | reverse complement strand
GGGCTGACAACGGTCATTCCGAAGCATATTCCAAATGGCAGCTTCGTCCCGCATTGCAGCCTTTGCGCGTTGGCGGCGGCGATGACGGCTATGCGGACGGAGCAGACATCAGATGCAAAGGCCGATGCCACCAACGACCCATAGGGTTTGCAGAGCTTGCAAGGTGGAACAGCAGCGATGCACAATGGACGCATGTCAACCTTGCAAAGGATCATTCTATCTGCGACCGCTTTGACGCTTGCTAGTACGGCGGCAATATCTTTGGAAGTGTCCTGCACTCTCCCTGACAGCCCAAATCACACTTACAGCATTACCGGTGATCAGGGTGTATTTACCTGGGATGACCACGACATCAAGCGCACATGGTTGCTCAAGTGCAATGACCAACGAAACGGTTTGTCTGCGTGCCACAGGTCAGAGAGCTTCGGCGAGCGCGGCGCTAGCGTGATAACTTTCGTGATGCTTCCAAACGGAGTCTTAGTCGAAAGCGGTTATTGGGCTTTGCTTGATACTAGCCGCGTCGGCGTAACAGCAGGTTTCGTTTGTGAGACAGAAGGCGAGTGACGGCTTTGCGGACAAAGCGCCAATTCGTGAGAATCGCACCAAGTTCAACTTTGAGTACTTATCTTGT
>NZ_JBQFVZ010000246.1:0-633 GCF_056540025.1 Ruegeria sp. AP12 | reverse complement strand
CTGGCACAACCATCTTCCGCCCGCCTTACACGCCGGTGGCGATGGGGGCCTTTGGTGGCCGTGCAGTGGGCAAGGATTTCCACCCGACCCGCCTAACGCCCAGCCACAAATGGGCCGAGCAACAGGGCGCCGTGTTTGTCGAGGTCGGCAACTGGCTGCGCGCCCAATGGTTCCCGCGCAAGGGCGAAACCCATTGGCGCCAATCGGTGGATCGCGAGGTGCTGCAGACCCGAAACTCGGTCGGTGTGTGCGATGTGACGACGCTGGGCAAGATCGACGTGCAGGGCGCGGATGCTGCGGCGTTCCTGAACATGGTCTATTCGAACGCCTTCGCCAAACTGCCCGTGGGCAAGGTGCGCTATGGCCTGATGCTGCGCGAGGATGGCATCGCCTATGACGACGGCACCGCCGCGCGGTTTGCGGAGGACCATTTCGTCGTGACCACCACCACCGCCAACGCGGTTCTGGTCTATCGCAACATGGAATTCGTCCGCCAATGCCTGTGCCCGGATATGGACGTGCAGCTGATCTCGACCACCGAGGCCTGGGCGCAATATGCCGTGGCCGGTCCCAACAGTCGCAAACTGCTGCAAAAGATCGTGGACCCCGAGTTTGACATCTCGAATGAGGCGT
>NZ_JBQFVZ010000245.1:0-634 GCF_056540025.1 Ruegeria sp. AP12 | reverse complement strand
GAACAGAGAGGCCGGCATCAGCGTTGCGTTTTCAGCCACTGTCACGCGCCCACCCGAGGCGGCAACAATATCGCGCTGCGCGTCGATCCCCGGCATGATTTCAGTCGCAACCAGCCCCTCATCCGTCAGGCGGATCACGCAGCGTTCGGTTACATAGATCACTTCCTGCCCGGTTTCCCGTGCACGACGCCCCGAGAAGGTGACGTGCTCAACCTTGTCCACCATCTTGGTAAACTTGCCGGGCGCTGTGACCCGGATGCCGTCGCTTCCCAGATCAATCTTCGCCCCAGCCTCGAACCAGCCCGAGAACACGATCCGTTTGGCGCGCGCCGTGATATCCACGAAACCGCCGCACCCTGCTGTCAGATAGGGTTTCTTACCAAGCTTCGACACGTTCACATTGCCGTCCACATCGACCTCAAGGAACGAGAGAAACGACATGTCGAATCCGCCCCCCTGAAAATAGATGAACTGCTGCGGCGACGGCACAAAGGCATGTGCGTTCGACGCGCAGCCAAAAGCGAACCCCGTCAGGGGAACGCCGCCCACCGCACCCTGCTCAATCGCCCAGGTCACGGCTTTGGGGTGCCCTTCCTCCAGCAAGATCCGGGGGACCATGGCGCTGATGCCAAAA
>NZ_JBQFVZ010000244.1:0-636 GCF_056540025.1 Ruegeria sp. AP12 | reverse complement strand
CTGGGTGCAATCGAAGACTACCTTTACGCAGATGATGACCGGCGGCTGCGCATGTGGGCAATTGCGATCGGCGTAGCAATTGTCGGCAGCCACTTGGCTATGGCTTTCGGGTGGCTGGACCCCGTTGGAACAAGGTATCTTGCGCAGACTTGGAACCCACTTGGGTCGATCGTAGGTGGCCTCATGTTCGGTTACGGAATGGCCATCAGCGGAAACTGCGGCTATGGCGCGCTTGCAAGGCTTGGGGGCGGCGACCTACGATCCTTCGTCATCGTTTTGATCATGGGTCTATCTGCCTACGTTGTCATGTCCGGGCCCCTGGCCTATTTGCGCGTTTGGGTCTTCCCCGAGGAAATGGATCTTAGTGGCCCCCAGAGCATTAGCTTCCTTGCCGAACAACTGACCTCTATTCCAGCTTGGCTCATTGGCTCCGTCATCGGCGTTGCGTTGGTGATTTTCTCCTTGGCAAACCAGCGCTTCCGCCGCACTCCAGCACAGGTGTTCTGGGGATCTGTAGTTGGGCTGGCGATCGTATCAGGGTGGCTCGGCACGAATTGGGTGGCGACGCACGGTTTTGACGGTGAACCGGTTCAAACCCATACCTTCGCTGCACCCCTTGGCGACACAATATTCTAC
>NZ_JBQFVZ010000243.1:0-642 GCF_056540025.1 Ruegeria sp. AP12 | reverse complement strand
CGACGGGGTCTCCAGATCAAAGATGTTTGTCGCAATCTCAGCGGCCCCGTCGACGATACCGCCGACAATGGGCAGACTCGAACCCGCTTCGGCCAGATTCAGCATCCAATCTTCGAAGGCGTCGGCAAAGGCGACATCAGTGGCGCTTGTGTCGGTTGCACTCCCGAGATACGCATCGAAGTCAACCTGGCCTAAAGTCTGATCGATGGTATTGAACTCGAAGCTGTCGACCGCGTCAATGCCGGTTTGACCAGTACGATCAGCCCAAGTGGCTGTAAAAAGACCATCTTCGAAGGCCTCGCCAAGATCAATCTCTTGTACACCGTCTTCGCCGACGATGCGCAGGGTTTCGATGCGGGTGTCGTCCTCGTGCATGTTCTTAATGCGCACCTCGCCGTTTTCACCTTCAATCACCAGATCCTTGCCGCCTTCAACAAAGAAACGCAGGTCGCTGCCATCAAGCGCGCCGGCATCGCGCAGCTCAAGAACGTCGTTTTCACCGCCTCCGCCTCCGGAGATCGTGTCGAGCTTATCACTGGCAAGTTTCAGGAAATCACCGAGTTCACGGGCCGCATCCAGCCCAGCCTCGTCCACATCCATAGAGCCCGTCGATCCGAATGTGTAAAGGTAAGTGTCATTGCC
>NZ_JBQFVZ010000242.1:0-645 GCF_056540025.1 Ruegeria sp. AP12 | reverse complement strand
GATCATCCATCGACGAGGCATGGAAGCCGTTTACCCAGAAATGCTGGAGTGCGCGGTCGGAAAGCTGTTCAGAAGTGAAAGACGTCGTGTGTGGCATGTTCTAAGTGTAACAGAACGATCGTTCTGTTGCAAGCAGACATTCGGGCAAGCACAGCGAACGGCAGTTCTGTCCGCGTCTGGTGAGTTCATACAGCCCGCAGCGAAAGTCAGGTCTGGTGCCGGTTGAGGGTCCTGTATACGGTTGGCCGTGACACAGAGAATACCTCGGCCAGTTCGCTTATAGAATACTCCCCTGTGCCATGCATCCGGCAGAGTTCTTTTTGCTGTTTCTCAGACAGCTTGGGCTGTTTTCCACGCAGCTTGCCCTTGGCGCGCGCGATGGCCATGCCTTCACGGGTCCGCATGCGGATCAGATCGGCTTCGAACTCGGCGAAGGTAGCAAGGATGTTGAAGAACATCTTTCCCATAGGATCAGTCGGATCATAGACGGATGCGCCGAGCGCCAGCCTGACACCTTTCTCCTGGAGCTGATCTGCGATGGCGCGGGCATCAGGAACGGACCGGGCTAACCGATCGAGTTTGGGCACGACAAACGTGTCGCCTTCACGCACGGCGGCTATTGCCTGATCCAAACCGGGGCGGGCA
>NZ_JBQFVZ010000241.1:0-645 GCF_056540025.1 Ruegeria sp. AP12 | reverse complement strand
CCGTGCCATTGTCGTCAAGCGACACAGCGCCCAGCCGGTTGGTACGTGCCGAGACCACAATATAGTCGAAACCGTTGACCGTGTTCACCGGCGCTGGATCGACATCTGTGGAGCTTCGCGCTGTTCCGTTGGCGTTGTAAACTTGAACCCTCAGGTCCGAGACATCCGTACCGGTCGGAACGCGGATTTCGATGAAATCGCCGTCCGGCGCAAAATTCGGCCCGTTTCTGTATCGTATTTCCGAGATGATTGCGGGCAATGACGTAGGCCTTGCTAAAATCCGGCAGTACGTGCCGTCATTCAGTACACACTAACACACGACGATCGGCATTCAAAATCGGCTATTTGGATAGTTAAGGGGACTTTTAGTATCCTTCGATCTCGCCGCCCTGTTGCCAGGGCTTCACCAGATTGCCAAAGCGGGTGAACTGCGCCTCGAACGACAACTCGACCGTGCCGATGGGGCCGTGGCGCTGCTTGCCGACAATCACCTCGGCCTTGCCATGCAGGCGCTCCATGGCCTGTTTCCACTCTTCCATCTTTTCCAGCTCATGATCGCCTGGCTTTTCGCGTTCCTTGTAATATTCCTCACGGAATACAAACATCACCACGTCCGCATCCTGTTCGATCGAGCCCGATTCCCGC
>NZ_JBQFVZ010000240.1:0-645 GCF_056540025.1 Ruegeria sp. AP12 | reverse complement strand
TCCGAGTGGATAGGCATGGCAATCCGGCATTAGAAGGTGACAATGGCGCGTCATGTCGTATGTTGCGCGCCAAAGATCAAGGGGGCTGCGATGACTGACCGCGCTTATGTGATAGATGAGATGATCTCGGCCAAGGCAATTGCAGCCAGAATCGAAGAGCTTTGCCGCGAAATTACCGAAGAATTCGGCAATACTGACAAGCTGGTGGTCGTCGGCCTGCTGCGCGGCTCTTTCGTGTTCATCGCTGATCTTGTGCGCGAGTTGGACCTTCCGATCGAGGTGGATTTTCTTGAGGCTTCCTCTTACGGTGACGCGATGGAGAGCAGCCGAGAAGTTCGTATTCTCAAAGACTTGCGCGGCGCAATTGAGGGTCGCGATGTGCTGGTCGTCGAAGATATCGTCGACACAGGCCACACGCTGAACCACGTCACCAACCTGCTACGCAGTCGCAAGCCGAAGCGGCTGAAGTCCATTGCCCTATTGGACAAACCCAGCCGGCGTGAGGTTGATTTTCGTTCAGATTGGATCGGGTTCGAGATCCCTGACGAATTCGTCGTGGGCTACGGAATCGACTACGCGCAGCGCAATCGCAACCTGCCGTTCATCGGTAAGGTTCGGTTTAGCTGAACGCGACCTCAGCCCAGC
>NZ_JBQFVZ010000239.1:0-646 GCF_056540025.1 Ruegeria sp. AP12 | reverse complement strand
GTGGCAAGGAACTTGCGCGGGTTGGCATATTCCCAGAGGGCGTTGGCTTTGGCTGCGATAGACATGGCCGTTATTTAGTCTGACTCGGGTTCATTCTCAATTGACCTTGCTCAAAGTTGTGGCGCTTCACCGCAGATTGATGCGCAGGACCGCTGCGCTGGCGAATGGAAGCAGAGCTATCGTGGCCATCGTGATCCCCGCCAGCATCAAAAGTGGCGTTTGGGTCTCCATCCCGACGGCACCCCGGCGGGCGACTTCTGCGCCGAAGATCAAGGTTGGGACGTAGAGCGGTAGAACCAGCAATGACAACAGCAGGCCACCGCGCTTCAGCCCGACGGTCAGAGCGGCGCCGAAGGTGCCGATGACGCTCATGGCGGGGGTGCCGAGCAGGAGCGAGATCACCAGCCAGAAGAAGCCCGGCGTGGGAAGGTTCAGCAAGACGCCCAGAAACGGTGCCGCCAGAACCAGAGGCAAACCGGTCGTGATCCAATGCGCCAGCGCTTTGATCGAGACGACGGCCTCTAGCGGGAGAGGCGCGGTAGCCAGAAGGTCCAGCGATCCGTCCTCCCAATCCAGGGCCAGAAGACGGTCGAGAGATAACAGGCAGGCCAGCAACGCGCCCAGCCACAGAATTCCCGGCGCGATG
>NZ_JBQFVZ010000238.1:0-646 GCF_056540025.1 Ruegeria sp. AP12 | reverse complement strand
GCAGTGGCCTGTCGGTTCGACGGCTACAAGTGCAACTGTCAAATCTGAGAAACCTGGTATTGCCGTGCTGCCGTTTGACAATATGTCAGGCGACCCGGAACAAGAGTTTTTCGCTGATGGAATTACCGAGGACATCATAACAGAGTTGTCTCGTTTTCGTTGGTTGATGGTCGTAGCGCGAAACTCATCTTTTACTTTTAAAGGTAAGAGCACCGACATTCGCGAAGTTGGGCAGGCGCTCGGCGTGAGGTATGTGCTTGAGGGTTCGGTAAGGCGCGCAGGCCAGCGTCTTCGGATAACAGGACAGCTAATTGATGCAGAGAATGGCAGTCATCTTTGGGCCGATCGTTTCGATGGGATGCTGGACGATGTTTTTGACCTTCAAGATCAGGTCACGCAGGAAGTTGTTACGGCGATCGAACCGTCCGTTCGCCATGCCGAGACAGTTCGCGCTCGGGCGAAACCGACAGAAAATCTCGACGCTTATGAACTTTATCTTCGGGCCCAGTCACATTTTCACCTGCTGACGGACGAAGACAACCGTGAGGCCATTCGCCTTACGCGTCTGGCGTTGGAGCGCGATCCTGATTATTCGTCGGC
The DNA here is from genome assembly GCF_056540025.1 of Ruegeria sp. AP12. Classification (NCBI taxonomy): domain Bacteria; kingdom Pseudomonadati; phylum Pseudomonadota; class Alphaproteobacteria; order Rhodobacterales; family Roseobacteraceae; genus Ruegeria; species Ruegeria sp. AP12. The sequence goes on along the minus strand of NZ_JBQFVZ010000238.1, from coordinate 46 downwards.
AGCTGGATTACTTGCGTGGTTGCATATCCAAAGAATGGTGCAGGGA
>NZ_JBQFVZ010000237.1:0-646 GCF_056540025.1 Ruegeria sp. AP12 | reverse complement strand
CTTCCTGTTCTGGCTTGCAACGGCCCACGCCACAAAAGAGCGGCGAAGAACCCTGTTCCGATAGCAAAAAACGGTACAAACAGTTGTAGGTAGTGTGACCAAAAATGCTTGTAGAGTATCGCTGCCTCGATCAGGCCGGGCAATATTAAGGTTAGCACTAAGATATCTGTCCAAAGACCCTTTGTTTGGTCTGATAGTCGCGTCTTTCGACCTCGGACCAAATGTATAACAGCTGCGATCGCAGTGGAGACCGAAGCCAGTGCGAGGAAGGGAAAAACAGGAAGAACGCGATCGGTGAACCAGCTGTGTTGCTCTTTCAAATTGCTCGTCAATGATTGGAGGATCAGGTCTTGTCGTAGCAACTGCATTCCATCCAAAAAGGCCTGTAAGTTGCCGGCGAGAACGTATGGCATGACGTTCGTCAGCGCTCCGGCCAAACCGACGGCAGCAATCCAGAATGTAGCGACATAAACGGCCTTTAGCAGAGTAAGCCCTGTTGGTATAAGGCGCAAAGTCAACCAGAATGCTGCGCAACAGAGACACAGCAAAAAATAGGGGCGTATCCCTATGGCAAGGCTTGCAAGCAGAGCTGAAAAAGCGAAAAGCCAAATAGACGGGGTTTTTCCAAAGCGGATGGGGGCAACCG
>NZ_JBQFVZ010000236.1:0-647 GCF_056540025.1 Ruegeria sp. AP12 | reverse complement strand
GACCCGATTTTGGGGGGCGAACCTTCAAGCCTATGCCCTGTTCACGACCGAACCTCGTTTCATGCGGGCCCACGCCCAACGCCTTTCTCGGTTGGGCTTCAATCTGGTGCGCATCCACCACCACGACTCGCATTGGGTGCAGCCCAACATCTTTGGCAGCGAAGCGCAGACAACCCGCAAGCTCGATGCCTTCTCATTGAAAAAACTGGACCAATGGATCGCGGCACTAAAGGCCGAGGGCCTTTACATCTGGCTCGACCTTCATGTCGGTCGCAGCTTTACACCCGAAGACGGGGTCGAGGATTTCGAAGAGATCGCCAAGGGTGAGACCTCGATTCGCGTCAAGGGATTCAGCTACATTTCACCCAGTATCGAAGCGCTGATGCTTGAATTTCAGGACAAGTATCTACCACACATCAACAAGATAACCGGGTTGTCATACGCAGAAGATCCTGCGGTCATCGCCGTTATGATCACGAACGAAAATGATCTGACACATCACTTCGGAAATGCGCTGTTGCCAGACAAGAACGTCCCCCGGCATAACGCTGTCTATATGGAGGCCGCGCGCGAATTTGCCGTTGAAAAAGGCCTTGACCCGGAACTCACCTGGCGATCCTGGCTACACGGGCCGTCCAAGCTGTTCC
>NZ_JBQFVZ010000235.1:0-648 GCF_056540025.1 Ruegeria sp. AP12 | reverse complement strand
GGGCGCGCCCGGTGGCGGGGCAGGTGGGCGGAGTTCGATATAGCGCGAAACCCATGCTGAAATGACGTCAGCGGCATATTCGGCGTCTTTGGCCAGCGTGATCAGGTGATCGGCATCGTCGAGTGTCACGAAGCTCTTGGGGTGTTTGGCGGCCAAAAAGAGCGTGCTGGCGTTGTCGATGCTCACCGTTTCATCCCGCGGCGCGTGCAAGATCAAAAGTGCGGCCTTGAGGTCGGCAACCGAGGGGGTCAGCGCAGCCTCCGAAATATCATCGACAAAGGCCTTGCCGATGCGGAAGGGGCGACCGCCCAGAGACACCTCGGCGCTGCCTTCTTGTTCGATCTCGGGCAGAGCCTGTTCGAAATGGTGCGAGACGTGTCCCGGATCGGCTGGTGCCCCAAGCGTTACCACCGCCTTGACCGAAGGAATGCCCGCCCGCGCGCGCAGAACCGCAGCGCCACCCAGCGAATGCCCGATCAGCAATGTAGGGGCCATGTCTCGGCCCGCAAGGTAGTGCGCCGCCGCGATCAGGTCTTCGACATTGGAGGTGAAGGTTGTGTTTGCGAACTCGCCCTCGGAATGGCCCAGTCCCGTGAAATCAAAACGCAAAACGGCAATGCCCATTGCCGCCAAACGGGCCGAAATCCG
>NZ_JBQFVZ010000234.1:0-648 GCF_056540025.1 Ruegeria sp. AP12 | reverse complement strand
CACCGTAACAAAAAGCCAAGAGAACTTGACGACGATATCAGGCTCCTTGAGATGGCCGCTAGGGTTCGACAAGACGCGGCCGAGTTTGCGCATATCATGCTGCTCAAGAAGAAGATCGGTCGGAAGTATCGACTGCTGAACTTTTCAGTTGACCGCGATACCGGTGTCTCTTCAGCCTTTTTGGCTGTGTTCAAAAATGAAGTGCAGAAGAGAGTGGTGCGGATTGCAGACGTCACCATGGCAAAGAATGAAAGCCATCCGCGACGCCTGGGGTTTGTGGCTGATGGTAACAAGGAATTAGAGCGCGTGGAGTATTTGATGCGTCAGGCAGGGTACTTGCCTGGAGACGGTGATCAGGCTGTCTCCAGGCCACAGGACGGCGCCATGGAGTACCTTTTGGAAGCCTCCTTTGGCAATGTGGCGCTCTCCGACATCAGGGCGCTCCTAGTGGATCATACCGGTCAGTCTGAATCGGCCGGCATTCACTATCCGTTCCACTTCATCAACGAGCCGCATAAGCGGGTGATTTTCCGCACTGACCCAACACGATTAGATTTTGCCCAGATGGCACAGTTGGCAGTTCGGGCGGGAACGCATCCGGTGGACATGTATCACGCTCGGGCACGGACCAAGGTCATGGGATTTGAG
>NZ_JBQFVZ010000233.1:0-649 GCF_056540025.1 Ruegeria sp. AP12 | reverse complement strand
CAATTGATCGCTAAGGGCTGGTCCCTACGTATGGTCGCCAAAGAACTTGAATGTGACGTCAACACCCTACGCAAGCGCGCAGCCGACGCCATTGCTGAGGGGCGCGAGTTGGACAAGGTCGTCACCCAAGGACGGATCGCGCAGCTACAGGGCCAGAACGAGAACCTGCACGTGGCGCTGTCAGCCGCAAAGTGGCGCATGTCTGCGATCCATGGCGTCAGCGAGAACCACAAAGTCACCTTGACTGACGAAACCAACAATGACGAAAACGACATTTCCGCGTGGCTGTCCGGTGCGGATGACACAACCGCTGCGAAGAAAGCAGCTTTGGACGCCCTCAATGCTAACAATCAAACGAAGCATTGAGGCCGAAGCCAAGCGCATCCGCGAGAGCGCAACCCCAGAACGGATGCGCGCGTTACAGCGCGCCCTGCTTCCCGACATTTGGGCACAGGACTACCTCGGACTGCAACTGGACCCATGGCAAGTCGCGTTTACCAGAGCCGACGAGCAGCGCCTCGTGCTGGCCTGTGGGCGTCAGGTCGGGAAAAGCACAGGGACAGCCGTGAAGGGCACCCATCACGCCCGGTACAACCCCGACAGCCTCAGCCTCATGATCAGCCCGTCCGACCGCCAGAGCGGTGAACTG
>NZ_JBQFVZ010000232.1:0-650 GCF_056540025.1 Ruegeria sp. AP12 | reverse complement strand
GTTTTCGGCGATCCCTTCTTGCATGATCAAAGCGCCCTCATTCGCCATGACCGCCAGAAGGCGAGACGATATATCCTCGGCCGTAAAGGTCCGGCGGGTAATGCCCTGCGCTGTGGAATACCCTTCGATCAAAGCTTCAACCTCGGGGTCGCGGATCGGTTTGCGATTTCCTTCTTCGTACAGGTACCAGCCTTTGCCGGATCGCCGCCCAAACCGCTCCATCTCACATAGCTGGTCGGCAATGGTGACATAGCGTTCGTTCGGGTCGCGCGTGGCAGCGTTGCGTTTTCGGTTTGCCCAGGCGATTTGCAACCCGGTAAGATCCTGCAGCTCGTAGGGCCCCATCGGCATCCCGAAATCCCGCATCGCCAGATCAATTTCATGGGGTAGTGCCCCGTCTGCCAGCAGATAATCTGCTGCGCGCCGATAAGCGGCCAACATGCGGTTGCCAATGAACCCGTCGCAAACGCCTGACAGCACCGAGACCTTGCGCAGTTTCTTGCCCAGAGCAAACCCTGTGGCCACCACCTCTGGGGCGGTTCGGGGGGTGTGCACGATCTCAAGCAGTTTCATGACATGGGCCGGGCTGAAGAAATGTAGCCCGGTGCACCGTGTCTGGTTTTCGATGCCCGAGATGATTTCAGCAGGGT
>NZ_JBQFVZ010000231.1:0-650 GCF_056540025.1 Ruegeria sp. AP12 | reverse complement strand
TTTGGCGTGAAAGAGCTGATGGAAGGCATCGGCGCCTATGGCCCGCAGCCGCAGGTTCAGTCTGCTGAGCCCCGTCAGATCGCGCCCGATGAAAAGAAGGTCGCCGGTTTCGTGTTCAAGGTGCAGGCCAATATGGACCCCAAGCACCGCGACCGGGTGGCGTTTGTGCGCATGGCCTCGGGGCATTTCAAACGTGGCATGAAGCTGACCCATGTGCGGTCGAAAAAGCCGATGGCGATCTCGAACCCCGTCCTGTTCCTTGCCTCTGACCGGGAACTTGCTGAGGAAGCCTGGGCCGGGGACATCATCGGCATCCCGAACCACGGCCAGCTGCGCATTGGCGATACGCTTACCGAGGGCGAAGCGATCCGCGTGACCGGCATCCCGTCCTTTGCACCGGAACTGCTGCAGACCGTCCGTCCGGGCGATCCGATGAAGGCCAAGCATCTAGAAAAGGCGCTCATGCAGTTTGCCGAAGAAGGCGCGGCCAAAGTGTTCAAACCCTCGATCGGCTCGGGCTTTATCGTGGGCGTCGTCGGCGCGTTGCAATTCGAAGTACTGGCCAGCCGGATTGAGATGGAATACGGCCTGCCGGTTCGGTTCGAGGCGTCTCAGTTCACCTCGGCCCGTTGGGACAGCGGTGAGAAGGC
>NZ_JBQFVZ010000230.1:0-650 GCF_056540025.1 Ruegeria sp. AP12 | reverse complement strand
GATCTGTGCGGTATCGTTGAACTTGCAGGGCCAGAGACAGGCTTCACCAAAGGCCAGCGCGTTACTTGCCCAATCAACCTGCCGCGTCCACGCCCCGGCAATCCGACCGGGTTCATCGCGCTGGGGTCCGAGATCGACGGGGCTTTCGCGCAATATTGTCTGGTCGAGGCGGCTGATCTGTACGACGTATCGACCTCCCCCCTGTCAGATGTCGAGATCGCGGCCATCCCCTGCGCCTTTGGCACGGCTGAAAACCTTCTGACCCGCGCAGGCGTGACGGCCGGGCACAAGGTCCTGATCACCGGGGCCTCGGGTGGGGTCGGCCTTGCCGCCGTGCAACTGGCCCGGCTGCGCGGGGCGACCGTGTGGGGGGTCACCAGCCCTGCCAAGGCTGAGGTGGTCAAAGATCAAGGGGCCACGGATACGTTCGACCGTGGCGCGCCTTTGCCGAAAGACATGTTCGACGCGGTGATCGACGTCGTCGGCGGCCCCGCATGGCCCGACCTGATCCTGTCGCTGAAACCCGGCGGGCAGTATGTCGTCTCGGGTGCCATTGCCGGACCCATCGTTCAGGCCGATCTGCGCGATATCTATTTGCGCGACATCACTATCCACGGCTGCACCCATCAGGCGTTCGAGGTCTTCGGTCG
>NZ_JBQFVZ010000229.1:0-653 GCF_056540025.1 Ruegeria sp. AP12 | reverse complement strand
ACCGGCCCATGGCCAGTTGCTGACATGCGCCCTCAAGGCGACATAGCTTTCCGTGGTTGATCGCGGATTGCCCACGATCTGACGATAGCTGGGCCCGCCCCCTTCAAACTGGCCACGCACGATGTGATGCGGCTCGACCGGGTCCAAGGCGCGGATAACCTTAAGCTTTTCGTCTCGCACGGCGTCCGGGTCGAATTTCGCCGGCGGCTCCATCGCAATCAGGCACAAAAGCTGCATCAGATGGTTCTGCATCATGTCGCGCATCGCACCGGCGCGCTCATAATACTCCTCCCGCCCGGCAATACCGACAGATTCGGCCACCGTGATCTGAATGTGATCTACGTATTGGCTGTTCCAGAGCGGTTCGAACAACATGTTTCCAAACCGCACGGCCATCAGGTTCTGAACAGTCTCTTTCCCCAGATAATGGTCGATCCGGTAGATCTGTTTTTCTCTGAAATGTGCCGCCAAGGTCGCGTTCAGCACCTTCGCGCTATCCAAGTCGTGGCCAAACGGTTTTTCCACGACAATTCGCGTCTGTTCGGTCGCAAGATCATGAGACTGTATTCGCTCCGCCAGCGGACCAAACAATCTCGGCCCAACGGAAAAGTAAAAGGCACGCACCCTGTCGGGCTGAAGCTTGGCGGCCAACG
>NZ_JBQFVZ010000228.1:0-655 GCF_056540025.1 Ruegeria sp. AP12 | reverse complement strand
GGGGCCACCAAAGCAGCCCGGATAAATTGCTCGCCCGGGTTTTGCCCCGGATCGCCTTGAGAAAGATATGCGCCCGGCAGTACCCGAACCCCGGTGTCCTGCCACAGCTTCAATGCGGTTTCTTCGCCATTATCGACCGGCAACCAAAGGAAAAACCCGGCCTGCGGTGCCATATACCCCTGAATGCCAGCGAACACCTGATCGGCAATGGCGTATTTTTCCTGATAGAGCGCCCGATTCTCGGCCACGTGCGCCTCATCCGCCCACAGCTTTGCGGCAGCTGCTTGCAAAGGCAACGGCAGGGGTGCGCCCGCATAGTTGCGCAGTTGCTTGACGCGTTTGATCGTCTCGGGGCCACCTGCGATCAGACCAGAGCGCAACCCGGCGACATTTGACCGCTTGGATAGCGAATTGAACAGGGTGATCCGCTCAGGATCAGCGCCCAGTTCCTGCGCGACGGTCAGAACGCCGGTCGGGGCCTCATCGCGATAAATCTCGGAATAGCATTCATCCGCGAAGATGCGGAAATCGTACTTTTCGGCCAGCCGGATCAGTTCGGCCCAGTAGTCGCGCGACGCCACCGCACCCTGCGGGTTGGCCGGGGAACAGATATAGGCTGCCACCGTGCGGTACAGAACATCCTCGGGCAGCCCCG
>NZ_JBQFVZ010000227.1:0-657 GCF_056540025.1 Ruegeria sp. AP12 | reverse complement strand
GTGGTCATCGCTGTGAAAGTCGCCTTTGGGGCTCTCCTGGCACCTTCGCCGCGATCTGCGCCAAGGGCCAGTTTGGTACCATGCCGCCATTCACTGCATTGCTTTGTTGATGCCCCGAGGTCGCATCGCCCGCTTTCAAAAGATGACAATGCCTTAACGTTGTCTTAACGTCGTTTTATGAGAGCTCGCCTTGCCGTGATCTTGATGGCTGACCTGGTCGGCTATACGTCCGCAATGGAGGCGGATCAGTCGCTCGCAATCGAGTTGGTCCGCGAACTTCGTGATAAACTTCTAGAACCTGAGGCCGTCCGAAGAGGCGGCGAGATACTGAAGCGTATGGGCGATGGATGGATAATTGCCTTTCCGTCGATATCAGCGGCAATCGAAACCGCTCAATTTGTGCAAATTGCGTTGGTCGACCATGAAAAAATCAGACTGAGGATGGCAGCGCATCTCGGGGAGATCATTCAAGACGAGACCGACATTTATGGTACCGGCATCAACATCACTGCGCGCCTGCAGACTGAGGCGCCACCCGGTGGTGTGATGATCTCCGAAGACCTCAAGCGGCAGTTGGACGAAAAGCTTTCAGCGGGTTTCAGCGATGCGGGTAGGTACGACTTAAAGAATCTTGCTAATCCGGTGAATGGGTTTCAA
>NZ_JBQFVZ010000226.1:0-658 GCF_056540025.1 Ruegeria sp. AP12 | reverse complement strand
TGCCGTTCTTCACCATTTCGGGCTCGGACTTTGTCGAGATGTTGGTTGGTGTGGGTGCATCGCGTGTGCGCGACATGTTCGAGCAGGCGAAGAAAAACGCGCCCTGTATCGTTTTCATCGACGAAATCGACGCCGTGGGCCGCCATCGTGGTGCCGGTTATGGCGGTGGTAACGATGAACGTGAACAGACCCTCAACCAGTTGCTGGTCGAGATGGACGGGTTCGAGGCCAATGAGGGCGTGATCATTCTGGCAGCCACCAACCGTAAAGACGTTCTGGACCCCGCACTGCTGCGTCCGGGCCGGTTTGACCGTAACGTGACCGTCGGCAACCCCGACATCAAAGGCCGTGAGAAGATCTTGGGCGTGCATGCGCGCAAGACCCCCTTGGGCCCCGATGTTGACCTGCGCATCATCGCGCGGGGGACACCGGGTTTTTCGGGTGCTGATCTGGCGAATCTGGTGAACGAGGCAGCGCTGATGGCCGCGCGTGTGGGTCGTCGCTTTGTCACCATGGAAGACTTTGAGAACGCCAAAGACAAGGTGATGATGGGGGCAGAGCGCCGCAGCATGGTCCTGACGCAGGATCAGAAAGAAAAGACGGCGTATCACGAGGCCGGTCACGCTGTGGTTGGTCTGGAATTGCCGCTATGTGATCC
>NZ_JBQFVZ010000225.1:0-665 GCF_056540025.1 Ruegeria sp. AP12 | reverse complement strand
GGCCATCGGTCTAAGCCTGCGCTACCTTCAACCCATCAGCGTCGCATGGTCCACACCCGGAGCGGCCTTGCTTGCCGTATCCGCCACGCCAATAGCGGGTTTCTCGGACGCCGTGGGCGCGTTTTTATGCGCAGGTGCGTTGACGATCCTGGCCGGGCTGTGGAACCCACTGGGCCGTCTGGCTGCGGCGATCCCGACAACGCTGGCACAGGCGATGTTGGGCGGCGTCTTGTTGCCGCTTTGCATTCTGCCCTTCAAAGCCGCCGTAGAGCTGCCGTGGCAGGCCCTCCCCGTGATCCTGACATGGTTTGTCGCCGGGCGGTTCAACCGGCTGTTCGCAGTTCCCGCCGCCGTCATCGCGGCAGCTATTGTGGTCGCTCTCAGCGCAAAGGATGCCTCGGTCGCGCCTGCGCAGGTCATGGCCTCTCCGGTCTGGACGTGGCCCACATTCTCAGTGGGCTCCGTTATCGGTATCGGACTTCCGCTGTTCATTGTCACCATGGCCACACAGAACATTCCCGGCGTTGCCGTGATGCGCAGCTTTGGTTACCAGCCTGTATCAGGGCGCCTGTTTTCGGCCGTCGGCGGCGCGAGTGTCCTGTCCGCGTCATTCGGTGCGCCAGCAACCTGCCTTGCCGCGATTACTGCAGCGATGTGTTCGAACG
>NZ_JBQFVZ010000224.1:0-670 GCF_056540025.1 Ruegeria sp. AP12 | reverse complement strand
TCACGCTGATCTTGAATTCGTGAAAATCATTGTCCTGCAGTATGCGGATATGTTCCAACGCGCTCTCGACCATCGCTTCGGGACAGGGTTCGCCATATTTCTCAAGCAGGTGCCGCTCTAACGAGCCTGCATTCACTCCGATCCGGATCGAGCAATTGTGGTCCCTTGCGGCCTTGATGACCTCTTTCACGCGCTGTTCGTTGCCGATATTGCCCGGATTGATCCGCAGGCAAGCGACGCCGGCCTCAGCGGCCTCGATGCCACGGCGGTAATGAAAGTGAATGTCGGCCACGATGGGCACCGGGCTTTCGCGCACGATCTCTTTCAGTGCCTTGGCGGAATCCTCATCCGGGACAGAGACTCGCACGATATCGGCCCCGGCCTCAGCAGCGGCCTGAACCTGCGCGACCGTTGCCGCCACGTCGGTGGTCAGAGTGTTGGTCATGGTTTGCACGGCAATTGGAGCATCGCCTCCGACCGGCACGTTGCCGACCATGATCTGACGGGATTTGCGGCGGTAGATATCGCGCCAGGGACGTACGTGGTTGAGCGACATGAAGAGTGGTCCGCATCTAGCCTAGGTTGCCTCATAGATAGTTCGGCAACCGCAGTTGAGCAATGGCAAGACTATTCGGCAGGATCGCCCGCTGCTTGCGTCTGAAGCTCGGCT
>NZ_JBQFVZ010000223.1:0-671 GCF_056540025.1 Ruegeria sp. AP12 | reverse complement strand
CCATTCCGGGTTCACCAAATGGCTGATCAACAAGATGGACGCGCTGATCGCCACGACGCCGCAGGCGGCATCGTTTCTTCAGCACCCCTCGACGGTGATCATGCATGGGGTGAACACCGAACTGCTTCATCCGGAGCCGGACAAGCAGGCCCTGCGTCAGAAACTCGACCTGCCCAAAGGAGTGCTGATCGGCTGTTTTGGCCGTATCCGCCCCCAGAAAGGGGTCGACCTGCTGGTGGATGCTGCCCTTCAGGTGCTGCCTGACCATCCGGATGCCCATGTGATCTTCACCGGGCGCACCGCCAAAGAATTCGAGGCGTTTCAGGCCGAACAGGAACAAAAGCTCCAAGAAGCCGGGCTTGACGACCGCGTTCACTTTCTGGGCGAACGCCCCTGGGACGAAATTGTCGAGACCTACCGCGCGCTCGACCTGTTTGTCGCCCCTGCCCGGCACGAAGGGTTCGGACTGACCCCGCTCGAGGCGATGTCTTCGGGCGTGCCTGCGATTGCCTGCCACGGGGTGGGCGCATTCAGTGCGCAGATCAAGGATGGTGAGACCGGACGGCTAGTCGAAAAAGACAACGCCCAAGCTCTGACTGAGGCGCTGCAGGATATGCTGTGGGACCGCGCCGCGCTGGCCGCTGCGGGGATAGCCGCCCGCGCCCATGTCG
>NZ_JBQFVZ010000222.1:0-672 GCF_056540025.1 Ruegeria sp. AP12 | reverse complement strand
GTCAGACAGACCTGGGCCTGCACCATCAATGGCCATCAGATTGACCATGAATTCAGGACGCTCCTGAAGCGAGGTCCGGATGTCTGCGATATAGGTATTGAGCGCCTCGCGCCGCTCCTCGGACGCAAAGTAGAGCCCGACGGCCGCCGCAACAGCGCAGACAGGCACCCCCAGCTTGACGCCCATGCGGATGCCCGGCGTCAACATCCAACGCTGGAACCGGTAGCTGAGGCGCGACGGTGCCGGATCAGACCGACGCGCGGTGCGGTTGAACAGCTTCACCCCGCCCAAACGCAGAACAGGCTGCGTTTCATGGGATTCGGTATCGGCGGATTCGAAATCGGCATCTGGCCCGGCCAGAGGTTTGGCCCGATGGATCACTGGCGCGCGGGAGGCTCTTAGCGGTCGCATGAGGCGTCCTCCACCATCCAGGCACAGAGCTGTCCGAAACTCATCCCGCAGTGTTCTGCCTGTTCCGGCACCAGAGAGGTTGGCGTCATACCGGGCTGCGTGTTGGTTTCCAGCAGGAACAAACCATCCGCGCCCATAGTGTCGTCCCACCGGTAGTCGGTCCTGGTCACGCCGCGACAGCCCAAAGCGTTATGTGCTTTCAAAGCGTAGTCCGTGCAGCGGTCAAAGATATCCTGCGGGATGTCAGCGGGCAGCACATGC
>NZ_JBQFVZ010000221.1:0-672 GCF_056540025.1 Ruegeria sp. AP12 | reverse complement strand
GGCCAGCCATGAAGATCACGCCCGCTTCTTGGCAGAGACCCTGAACCGCAACGGCCACGCCCGAGGACGAGCCGCCATTGATCATGATCGCGCCGTCTTTTTCGATCATCGACTTGGCCGATGCACGTGCGGCATCCGATTTGGTCTGCGTGTCGCCCGTGACGAACTCGACCTTCTTGCCAAGGATACCGTTCCCTTGCAGTGCCTTGGACGAGAACGTGTTCAGGCAGCCTCCGTCGCCTTCGCCGTTCAGATGCTCGACCGCCAGCTGTTGCGCCAGCAGTTCGTCATTGCCTTCTTCGGCGTAAGGACCCGTCTGAGGGACGTTGAACCCCAGGGTGACAGAGGACCCCGTCGGTTCATTGGTGTAGGCGGCAGCCGACGAAGCCGTAAAGATCGTAGGCAGGGCCAGACCGGTCCCCGCAACGGCACCGGACTTCAGCACGCCGCGGCGTGTGACAGTTTTATTAGTCATTAATTCCTCCCATTTCCCATTTTCCGCCCTCTGGCTCCTCTTCCATCGGGCGAAATCGCATTTCTGCGTAAAGCAAGTATGGAGGTGCTTCTGAAAAATTCACAACAACCCATTAATTTTGCAGGAATCTTATGTAAACAAATACACAGGCACGGGAAGAATTTGTAATTGTTTTGCCCAAAATGGGTCGTTAGGCG
>NZ_JBQFVZ010000220.1:0-680 GCF_056540025.1 Ruegeria sp. AP12 | reverse complement strand
GACGCGTGCCAGTGGTTCTACGAATGCACATCTTGCGGAAAAGTCCTGAAGCCACTTCCCGGCGATTGCTGCGTCTACTGTTCCTACGGATCGGCCCCATGCCCGCCAATTCAGGCGGGCGACAAATGCTGCGGTTGATACGGCGACCGGGATGTCGGTTTTGTCCGCAAAGCCGGTCATCAGGCTTTGCGGACGCAGGTATTTTTTCACCGTAGGCTGGAACTTGCCCGGTAGGACAAGGCAGGCGTGAAGTCACGGATCAACTGGTTTGCCGTGAAGAATGTCACGTAAACCAGGCAGCAGAAGCGAGCGCCGTGTTTGTCAGGATCTTGCCAGCGCCATCGGGAAATTATGCGGCCGGGTAGCTGGCGAACACCTCTGTGGTTCCATCCTTGCGGATCAGAAAGACGTCGAAGGCTTCGCGTTCACTTTCCGGCCCCATGCCCGGTGAGCCGAAAGGCATTCCCGGAACCGACAGTCCGACAGCATTCGGGCGTTCGCCCAGCAGGCGCCGAATGTCAGCGGATGGGACGTGTCCTTCGATCATGTAGCCCTCCACGCGACCCGTGTGGCATGACATCATGCCCTCCGGAATCCCATTGGCGGTTTTGTAAGCGTTCAAGGCCTCCCAAGCACTGTTTTACACGCCTACTTCAAAACCTTCCGCCCGCATGATTTTG
>NZ_JBQFVZ010000219.1:0-682 GCF_056540025.1 Ruegeria sp. AP12 | reverse complement strand
GGCACAGCGCGGTGTCCTCGACGAACTGCGCGTCCGGGTACGCTTCCAGCGGGTCAAGCTCGATAATTTCCGCTCCGGTGCTTCGCAGCGCGCTGACATAGGCCGAATGCGCAGCCAGCATACCTTCGAGGCTGGGATTGCCGATATCCTCGGCACGCAAGCCGTCTGCGATGGTCGAGGCAGGCTTGCGCGTTATGGCACGGGTAAATTCAAAGGTCGGGTTTCGCATAGTCACTCCTGATCCGGGCGACGCCCGGCAGCATTAATTTCCAGAATAGAGGGGCCGTTTTGGGCATCGGCGTCTGCCAGTGCAGCGGCAACAGCTGTTGGGTCTTGGGGAACGCGTTTGTAGGGGATGCCGAACGAGGCAGCAGTGGCCGCAAAGTCAGGTGGGGTTGGGTCGCAACCGATCACCTCGACCCCCACGCCCTCCATGGACGTGGCGATTTCGCCATAGCCATGATTGTTCCAAAGAACAAAGGTAATGCGCAGGTTTTGGTCCACTGCGGCCATGATCTCGGGCAGTGAGAATTGGGCACCACCGTCCCCGGCGATGCAAATCACGGACGCCTCAGGGTCGGCAATCGCGGCACCGATGGCGGCCGGAATGCCGTAGCCATGCGCCCCGTATCCGGTGGCCGCATTGAATCAACCACCGGGACGGTCGTGATCATAGTAGAGG
>NZ_JBQFVZ010000218.1:0-685 GCF_056540025.1 Ruegeria sp. AP12 | reverse complement strand
CCCAGAAGTCGCCCACGGGTTCAAGTTCGGTGACGACCTTGCCGGGCCACAATCCACTGGCGTTCACATCCGCGATTGTGTCCAGAGCCACCTGCTTTTGCGCGTCATCCACATAGTAGATCGCTGAACGGTAGCTCATGCCAAGATCATTGCCCTGACGATTCGGTGTCGTCGGGTCGTGAATCTGAAAGAAGAACTCCAGCAGATCACGATAGGTGATCTGAGTGGGGTCAAAGAAAATCTCGATCCCTTCGGCATGGGTGCCGTGGTTGCGATAGGTGGCATTCGGCACGTCGCCGCCGGTGTATCCGACACGCGTGCGGGACACGCCGGGCAGTTTTCGGATCAGGTCCTGCATGCCCCAAAAGCAGCCACCGGCCAGAACAGCGCGTTCGATACTCATTGGATGTCCTCCACATGGATCAGGTATTCGCCGTAACCTTCGTCTTCCATCTCGTCGCGATGGATGAACCGCAGGGCGGCGGAGTTGATGCAATAGCGCAGCCCACCATGTTCGCGCGGGCCGTCCGGGAAGACGTGGCCCAGATGGCTGTCGCCGTGTTTTGAGCGGACCTCGGTGCGGATCATACCATGGGTGGTGTCGCGAAACTCTTCCACATGTTCATGGATGATTGGCTTTGTGAAACTGGGCCAGCCGCAGCCGGATTCGTATTTGTGCGTCGAG
>NZ_JBQFVZ010000217.1:0-687 GCF_056540025.1 Ruegeria sp. AP12 | reverse complement strand
ATGCAGGATGGATCGCTGCGGGGGCGTTTATCGTGTGGGAAGAAAACGCTCCGATGCAAGCGCCGGATGGATTCCAGTTGTTGGACAGTCGAAAATACGGCGACACGCATATCTCTTTGATGCTTCAATCACTTGATCATTTGGGTTGATCCTGACTGCCCCAATTCGTTTTAAAATTGAATTTGGGCGGCCAGCAATTTGACGTATCTCCGCCAAAATTGCGGCCAAATTCGCCTCTAGGCGCCGTAGAAACGCGGAACAACCCTCAAAGGACTCTCTATGCTTCTCAGAGCTGCCCTGACCTCGGCCATCGTGCTGGGCTCCTCCCCTGTTGTTGCAGGGCAAACTAAACTCGATGCGAATGATTTTTTGGCCAATTGCACCTCGTCTGTGGATCAATCAAGCGTGACGTTGGCCCGTTCGGGCGGGTCCAACAAAGGGCACATCACTGTCGGAGATCTGCAGGGCGAGGCGGACATCCTGCCGGGTTTGGACAACCTGACGTTTTTGCTGATTCAGGACGGTCAGGTCGTCAACTTTGCCGTTGATCTTGTGAGTCTCGAATATGACATGATGATCAAAGGAGCTTCACAGCGATTTGACAGGGGCAGCTGCACGCCATCTTGATCCGATTTTGAGGCGCGGGCCGGTTTGTGCTAGGCTTCTGGCATGGACCGCGCCCTACCG
>NZ_JBQFVZ010000216.1:0-687 GCF_056540025.1 Ruegeria sp. AP12 | reverse complement strand
CTCGGCCGAGGGCCAGTTATAGTGTTCGATATACTGTTCGCGCAGGAAGTCATCGGCAAAATCGGCCCAGATCCGGCGCCCTTCGGTCAGCACACCGGCCAGGGCGAAACAGGGGACAAAGACCGCAATACCGATCAGGTAGGGCAGGGTCTTGCCCCACCACCGTGTCAACCGCAGCCACATGTGCAACCCGATGCAGCCATGTACCCACACGATCAGCAACAGCAGGCTTTGCATCCAAATCGCAGAGCTTGGCCACATCAGGATGATGATATAGCCCATTTCGTCATTCACATCGTAGATCTCATGCGCGTAGCGCGTGTGAATGATGTGGACGATCAGCTGGATCGGGATCAGCAGCCCCAGCACGATTTGGAGGGCTGAGCTGAACGGCATGCGCAAGGTCCGTCGCTGTATGATCGACGTTAGCGCCAGGCCCGAATGTATGATCAGCGCAAGGTAGAGAAGAGCGCTCATGGCGTCGTGGCGGGTTACGGCCTTTCGACCATCTTGCATGCCATGCAGATAGTCGGTGTGAAACAGGCCCAGGCCGATGTTCAGAAAGTGGAAGAAGGCAAAGACAAAAAGGACCAGCCCGCTGCCGATTCTAAGCCGGGTTGACCACCCGCCACGCCAAAGAGCGTTGTCCGTTGTGACCACGCGCGACCCTCATGTTTTGCACCAGTG
>NZ_JBQFVZ010000215.1:0-689 GCF_056540025.1 Ruegeria sp. AP12 | reverse complement strand
CCACTCCCTTCGCAGGGTTCTCCGGAACCGAAAGTGGCATTCGCCTCTTCGGAGACGGACGGGCCTACACCAGTCTGGGTACTGGCGGAAAACTGGTCCTTGCCGGGCGTGTTCAAATTGGGTCTGTCATTGGCCCATCAGCAGATGGGGTAACGCCGGACTTCCTGTTCTTCTCGGGCGGTGCTGGAACCGTTCGCGGGCAGCCTTTCGAAAGCCTGGGTATTCCGGTGGGAACCGGCATCGCAGGCGGAAAATCGTTTCTCGGCTTTTCTGGTGAGGTACGCGGCAAAGTCACGGAAAGCCTGTCACTGGTCGGGTTCTATGACTACGGTACCGTGGATACATCGTCGTTCATTGGCAGCGATGCCGAAAATCACGCCGGTGCCGGTCTGGGTGTGCGTTATGATCTGGGGGGATTCGGACCCTTACGTTTTGATCTGGCCTACCCGGTTCAGGGCGACACCGGCGACGGGCTGCAATTCTATATCGGGATTGGACAGGCATTTTGAAACGCTACCTCGCATATCCGCTGCTGATCGGCACGCTGACCTGTGTGCCCCCGGTGCTGAACGCCCAAGAGGACGAAGGCGGCAGCATGATCGAGCGGTTCCTGCAGGATACGCTGTCGGGGGATGACCAAAACGTCACCGTCAAAGGCCTGCAAGGCGCGCTGAGCTCCCGCGCCACCA
>NZ_JBQFVZ010000214.1:0-689 GCF_056540025.1 Ruegeria sp. AP12 | reverse complement strand
GTAAGTTCGGTTTCGATCTCAAAACCTCGTGACAAAGCTGGGAAGCTTTTAACAAATCGGCGCGAAAAAACGCGATACCCAGAGAGCATATCACGGGTGCGGTCTCCGAAAATCCACCGCACCAAACCGGTCAATGCCCAATTGCCGAACCTATGCCCGGGCCGGTAAGCTTCCTCAATATTCGTAACACGACATCCAGTTACCATATCAAGGTTCTGTGCTAGCAGCATATTTACCAGACGCGGGGCCGCGGCTGCTTCGTAAGTGTTGTCGCCATCGACCAGCACATAGCAATCGGCATCAACATCGGCGAACATTCGCCTCATGACATGTCCTTTGCCCTGTTGGGTTTCGCTGCGCACCACAGCACCGGCTTCTGTGGCTACCTCAACAGTGCGATCGTTCGAATTGTTATCGTAAACATATACCGTTGCGTTCGGGAGCACGGCTTTGAAATCGCGTACGACAATACCGATTGAAGCTTCTTCGTTGTAGCATGGTACAAGGACGGCAACGCTTGTCAGCGAAGGTTCAGTTTCCGTTGCATTCAGCTTTGGGACATCAATTTGAACCATAACACCAACTATAGCGAACGTTAAAATTTCAGTGATCAGAATAGTCGGCAATTTCTTCTAAGTTAAGAAGATAAAACCAAAAAGGGGGATCTCCTCAGGTTCGAGTAACAAAAA
>NZ_JBQFVZ010000213.1:0-691 GCF_056540025.1 Ruegeria sp. AP12 | reverse complement strand
CGCGACCGGGAAAACCTGCGCTTTGAGCGCACGCGTATCTTCGGCTATGCCCGGCGTGTGTTTTTAGGCATCGGCCGGGAATTCGCTGCCCGTGATCTGCTTTCATCACCAAAGGATGTATTCTTCCTGACAACTCAAGAAGTTCTCGGAGCGGTTGAGGGCTACAGCTTATCACCCGACCTGAAAGGCATCGTTGCGCGGCGCAAACGCGAGGATGACGCCTCCTCCCGACGCCCCGACCCGCCCGAGCGTATCGAAATCCGTGGTCCCGCTATCGCACCGATCTGGTCCAAAGATGTGGAAGCCGAGGCAGATACGGCACGCGTGAAGCACGGCACGGGTTGTTCCGCAGGACAGATCAAAGCGCGCGCGCGTGTGATCCGTGACCCGCGCACCGAAGCCCTGAACCCCGGAGACATTCTGGTCGCCCGCCACACCGACCCAGGCTGGATTGCTGTATTCTCGAACGCCTCCGCCATCGTCGTTGAACGAGGGTCGCTGTTGTCTCATTCAGCCATCGTCGCGCGCGAATTGGGCATCCCTTGCGTGGTTGGCCTGAAAGGCGCCACGAACTGGATCGTAGATGGCGAGATGATCCGTGTAGACGGCGCAAGCGGCGCAGTGGAGCGATGCGATGGATAGCAGTGAAATCGAGGCAAAAGCGGATTTCGATCATATCCGCTATGCCCAA
>NZ_JBQFVZ010000212.1:0-696 GCF_056540025.1 Ruegeria sp. AP12 | reverse complement strand
GGCACCCATATGGATGCGCACATCCCCGGTGAGGATTTCCCCGAGGCCCGTCCGATGAAAACCGCGGGCTCCTACGATCTGTTGACCGCACATGGTGCCGTTTGGACCAGCTTCAACGGCTATGAATTCCCGCGCTGGTTTGCCAAATCGCCCGAAGAGGCGATCCCCGAACACTCCTTCCGCCGCACCAATCATATGGGGTTGGTACAGGAAGAAGTGCGCCGCACGCGGGAAGAGGCAGGCTTCATCGAGATGTCTCCGATGACCAAATTCACCGTGCGCGGGCCAGGCGCGGCCAAATGGCTGGATGGTCTGATGGCGAACAAACTGCCCAAGGTGGGGCGAATGACCCTGTCTCTGATGCTGAACGACAAGGGTGGGATGGATGCGGAATACACCATCGCACGCAAGGCGCAGGATGATTTCTATCTGATCTCGACCCCGAATTGGCAGGCCTATAACTGGGACCAGATGCAGCGTCTGCTGCCCAAAGACGGCTCGGTCGTGATGGAGGATATCTCGGAACAGCTGGGCGTGATCGCTCTGGCTGGTCCGAAATCGCGCGAGATCCTGTCGAAACTGACGGACAATGATCTTTCGAACGAGGCCTTCCCGTGGCTTTCGGCCCAGAAGG
This sequence comes from Ruegeria sp. AP12, assembly GCF_056540025.1. Taxonomy (NCBI): domain Bacteria; kingdom Pseudomonadati; phylum Pseudomonadota; class Alphaproteobacteria; order Rhodobacterales; family Roseobacteraceae; genus Ruegeria; species Ruegeria sp. AP12. The sequence goes on along the minus strand of NZ_JBQFVZ010000212.1, from coordinate 62 downwards.
GTGAGGTCGGCTATGCCAAACGCGTTCATCTGCTGCGCGTCTCCTACACCGGTGAGCTAGGA
>NZ_JBQFVZ010000211.1:0-696 GCF_056540025.1 Ruegeria sp. AP12 | reverse complement strand
CCAGCCGCGCTCAAAGCGGGCACGCAAAATATGGTCGTAGCAAGAGGTGTAGTCCGCATACGGCAACGGTATCAAAGCAACGTTGTGAATCGGACAGGTCTGTATTGGGCGAGGAAGCCAGTTTCGACGGAGATGTAGCTGCGATTTGTCGGATGTTCCCGTCTCCAGCCAGCAAACCGGACAGATCGCGAGGTCTTGCTTACGCAACGACCGCGTCAGGAACTGCTGACCGTGCAGGCGTGAGTAGGTTCGTGACAGCTGTTCTGGGCTGTTTTGCGTCAAGCTTGATCGCTCAGAAGCCGTAAGATCGGCCAAGCGATCAAGCTCGGTCTGACGACCAGTGCAGACCTTCGCCTTTGACAGGCCTGTCGCTGTGCAGAATTCTTGTGTGGTGCCGGATGCGTTGATGGCGGTGTTCCGGGCAAGTAGTGAGAATCCGGGTTCGTCGGCTAGCGCCGATGTCTTTAATGGTAGAACTGTGATCATTTTTCTGCTCGTTGTTGGGCCGTCTTGTGCGACAGCTATTCTTGGGGTTTGATTTTTATGGTTTCGAAGTCGTCGGCGATAAACGGATTGAGTGCGGGAACGCAGTCTTCTTCTTCTCGGTAGCAGTCTTGGAAATGTGCGATGACAAGCTCATCTGCATCGCTCCGATATGCTTTTGATGCGGCACGCTGACACCAGACGCAGATTTCG
>NZ_JBQFVZ010000210.1:0-703 GCF_056540025.1 Ruegeria sp. AP12 | reverse complement strand
CGATTGAGCCGTGGCTCAATCGTGAACACCTGCGGCAGGTTCATCATGCCGCCGCCGGTGATCTCTTCCAAAGGCTTCACCGAGTTCACCAGCATGACGTAGAGCGGCAGCAGGTAGAACAGACCGAACAGAAGCAGCACCAGATAGATCAGCGTGCGTGTAACGCGGCCCGTTCGAATTGCGGTATCCTGAGTAGCTTGAGACATCAGCGTTTCTCCCGCAATTCGGCGTAGAGATAGGGGATCATGATCGCCGCGATGGTCATCAGCATGATCGTGGCCGACGCCGCACCGATCCCCATCTGGTTCCGTGTGAAGGTGTAGGAATACATGAAGGTCGCAGGCAGTTCGGTTGCGCGACCGGGTCCACCCCCGGTCAGGGCGATGACAAGGTCAAAGGTCTTGATCGCAAGATGGCTGAGGATCACAAAGGCCGACAGGAAGGCTGGTCGCAGTTGCGGGATAATGATCCGGCGATAGAGGTTCCAGTTCGAGGCTCCATCCATTTGCGCAGCCCGCAGGATCTCGTTGTCGATCCCACGCAGGCCAGCCAGAAACATTGCCATTACGAAGCCGCTTGTCTGCCAGACGGCCGCTAGAACCACCGTGTAGATGGCGTAATCACGGTTTTTTATCCAGTCGAACTCGAAGCTGGTCCAACCCCATGTATGCATGACGTTTTCCAGCCCGATGCCAGGGTCAAG
>NZ_JBQFVZ010000209.1:0-704 GCF_056540025.1 Ruegeria sp. AP12 | reverse complement strand
GCTGTTTTCAATAGCATCGGTCCTTTCGGCCGTGCTGTTGCCTAGTATTGGCTATTCTCAAATTGATCCTGCTTCCTTGCTCGCAGGAACGTCCGAATCAGAGATTTTGATTGAAAGAGGCTGGACTCAGTTCCGCGGCAAGCAGGAACTCTACTTTTTCACGCTAGACGTCATTGTAACGATCATTTTGACAGCTTTGATTGTTTATCATCCCGTACGACGTAAAGCACGCCGAAGTGTCAGCGATCTGGTTATGCCCAGACTGTTCTTCCTTTATGCGCTAATTGGAATGGCAGTGGGATTCCTGGTAGTCCAGCACGGGTCAATGATTGGTTTCGTTATTTTTGGCATCGGTGCGTTGCTCAGGTTCCGCTCCAATCTGGATGATCCGGTCGATACTGTCGAAATGATAATCGTAACGGTTCTTGGTCTTGCGGTCGGTTTGGGCTTACCGCTGATGGCCACACTGGTGGCGATTGTGTGTTGGTGCTTCATTTGGCTCGGAGGGCGAAACAAGGGCGTGGAAGTTTCGCTCAAAGCTTCAGATGAAGAGCACTCATTGAAAGTCAGCGGAGACATTGAAACCATGGCCGCAGACGCTGGCTGGAAGCTGGTCAGAAAACACCACGTCCCTGGAAAATCTCGCGTTTCATTGCTTTTCATAACTTCGGGAGGACTTTCAGAAGCCCGGATCGAAGAGATGG
>NZ_JBQFVZ010000208.1:0-708 GCF_056540025.1 Ruegeria sp. AP12 | reverse complement strand
TGTTGTTCGGGAAAAGCCCCAATTCGCTGCCGAGCAGCATCACGTTTGTAGAACGTGAGAAAACCGCAGAAACCGGACATTGCAAATTCGATGATCCCTAACAAGCAAAAAAACGTTAAGATAAATGAGCAGCCGGCCGGTACGATAGGCACATTGTCGGTACTGAATATTGAATCAAATTAGCTGTACGAGTTTCCGAACTTATTCAAAGTACTCGGGATGGCGTTCGTGAATAAACGCGATAGTGTCGTCGAGGCGGGATAAGTGTTTTCTGACTGCGTTTTGCGCTTTTGACAGATCCCGCGAGACAAGCCCATTTGCGATCTCATAGTGGTCTTCCAAAATGGAATTCGCCTCGCGATCTTTCTCAAGACCAAGCATACAGAGACGATCTACTTTTTGTTTGCATTCCATCATAACTTCGAACGCTAACGGGTTGCCGCCAAGGACGTAGATTAGTTTGTGAAAATCGTAGTCGTGCGCGTGAAAGGCAGATAGATCCCCTTGCGTCAGAGCATTCTCCTGAAGGGCTAAGTTTTCGCTTAGCTTCGCATCCCGATCTGAATCCCAAGTCTCAACCGCCATGTAAACTATTTCAAGTTCGACGGCCCTTCGCACCAAACGAGCAAGCTCTAGGCGATCCATTGAAAAGCCGCGCACCTCGGTTGCTTTTTGCGGTCGGATAAGTAGCAAATCCTCATTTCCAAG
>NZ_JBQFVZ010000207.1:0-710 GCF_056540025.1 Ruegeria sp. AP12 | reverse complement strand
CACGCTTGAGGAATGGAACCAGAGCTTCGCTGTAAACTGCACCGGAACCTTCCTGACATCGAAATACGCCTTGCCCCTGATGCGCGCGGCGGCGAAAACCGGCACTTCGGCCAGCATCATCAATTTTGGCAGCTATGATGGGTTCATCGCCGATCCCGGCCTTGCGGCCTATTGTGCCACCAAAGGCGCGGTGCATGCGCTGACCCGCGCCATGGCCTGTGACCACGGCCCTGAGGGTATCCGCGTAAACGCTATCTGCCCGGGCTATATCGACACACCAATGCTGCAAAGCTTCTTTTCCGGCGACGGGTCCGGCGGCGGTGGCAAGTCGATTGATGAGCTGCAACAGGCGGTGCGTGACGTTCACCCGATGCGCACCTATGGCACGCCCGAGGACATCGCGAACCTGGTCAACTGGCTCGCCTCGGACGAGGCCCGCTATGCGAGCGGTCAACTTTGGGTACTGGACGGCGGACTGTCTGCGCAAGTCCAGCAGATGAGACTTTGATGTCAGAAGCGCTGCGCTCTCAAGAGCCGGAGGTCGCTGCTGGGATGCCTCTGTTCGCGTTTGGAGAGATGGCTTGGCGAAAGCCGATCTGGGGCATGCCAGAGAGCCCACGCCACCTCTTAGTTGTCCCTAAGACCTTCGAGGAGCCAATCACGTGACCAAGCCCGTCATCATCACCTGCGCCCCTACAGGCGGCATTCAC
>NZ_JBQFVZ010000206.1:0-713 GCF_056540025.1 Ruegeria sp. AP12 | reverse complement strand
CACGCTGACACCTCTGTCAGCGGCGACTGTGATCCTGCAGGCGACCCCTCTGGTCGTAGTGGCAGGAGCAGCGCTGTTCTTCGGAGAAACCGTCGGTTGGCGACGGTGGAGCGCCATTCTGGTCGGCCTGATCGGCGTCGTGGTCATCATTCAACCGACCGGAGACAGCTTCTCGGCCCTGTCGATCCTAGCTGTTCTGGGCATGCTGGGCTTCGCCGGGCGCGATCTGGCCAGCCGCGCCGCGCCAGCGACACTGGGGACCGAGGTTCTGGGCTTCTACGGCTTCCTCTGCATCATCGTGGCTGGTCTGGCCTATCAGTTCTGGGAAGGGGTGCCGATGGCTCCGCTGGACTTGAACACTGGCCTGCACGTGGGCGGAGCGATCCTGATGGGCACGGCCGCCTATGCCGCGCTCATGAAGGCCATGCGAACGGGTGAGGTCTCGGCCGTTACGCCCTTCCGCTATTCCCGCCTGCTGTTTGGCGTCGGGCTGGGCGTGGTGATGTTTGGCGAGACACTGGATCAGACCATGTGGATCGGCAGCGCGCTGATTGTGGCCTCGGGACTGTATATCCTATGGCGTGGCCGGAAGGCCTAGCCCTTGTCGTGGAAGAAATCATAGACCTTCTGCGCCAACCCGGCCGAGATCCCCTCGACCGCTTTCAGGTCCGCCAGATTGGCCCGGCTGACCGCCTTGGCACTGCCGAAATGAG
>NZ_JBQFVZ010000205.1:0-714 GCF_056540025.1 Ruegeria sp. AP12 | reverse complement strand
CACCCGCCAGAGTTTGGCGGTATGGGACTGCCGCGTACGGTTGGCGCGGCGGCAGTCGAGATGCTTAACGCTGCCGACATGAGCTTTGGCCTGTGCCCATTGCTGACCGATGGTGCGATCGAGGCGCTGCTGCTCACGGGCTCGGACGCGCAGAAAGCCACCTATTTAGAGCCTTTAATTGCTGGACGCTGGTCGGGCACGATGAACCTGACCGAACCGCAGGCGGGCAGCGATCTGGGTCGCGTCTCGACCAAGGCGGTGCGGCGCGACGATGGCAGTTACGGCGTATCCGGCACCAAGATCTTCATCACATATGGCGCGCATGACTTGACCGAGAACATCATCCATCTGGTTCTGGCACGCACCCCTGACGCGCCCGCCGGACCGAAGGGGCTGAGCCTGTTCATCGTCCCGCAGAAGATGGTGGCAGAGGATGGCTCGGTCGGGGCCGAGAATTCGGTGAACTGTGTCAGCATCGAACACAAGCTGGGCGTACGCGCCAGCCCGACGGCGGTGCTGGAATACAAGGACGCCAAGGGCTTCCTGATCGGTGACGAAAACCGCGGGCTGGAATATATGTTCATCATGATGAACGCGGCGCGCTTTTCGGTCGGCGTTCAGGGCATCGCGACATCAGAACGCGCCTATCAGCGCGCCTTGGCTTATGCGCGGGACCGGGTCCAGAGCCGCCCCGTGAATGGTCAGGTCAAGGAC
>NZ_JBQFVZ010000204.1:0-714 GCF_056540025.1 Ruegeria sp. AP12 | reverse complement strand
CGCTAACGCGGGTGCGTCGTTCACTCCGTCACCCGCCATGGCGACCTTTGCGCCTTTCTCCTGCAGTTCGCGAATTATGCGGGCCTTGTCCTCGGGCAGTACGTCGGCTCGAATCTCATCGATACCCAGACGTTCGGCCACCGCCTTTGCAGTGCGTTCGTTGTCGCCAGTCGCCATGATGATCCGGAAACCCAGTTCGTGCAGCGCCTTGAGTGCGGCTGGTGTTGTTTCCTTGACCGGGTCGGCGACGCAGACCAACCCCGCCACTGAACCATCAAGCATCACGAACATCACCGTTTCGCCGTCATCCCGACGCGCATTGGCCTTGGCCGTCAGTTCGGCCGCCTCGAGTCCGAGATCGGTGACCAGTTTCAGATTGCCGAGCGCGACGGGGCGGCCATCCACCGTGCCTTTCACGCCTTTACCAGTCACCGCCTCGAAGTCACTGGCGTCGGACAGGGCTACGCCACGTTCCTCGGCTCCTGTGACGATTGCCTCAGCTAACGGGTGCTCCGAGCCCTTCTCCAGCGTTGCGGCCAGCCGCAGCACCTCGACCTCGTCATGGCCAGGTTCGGGTAATACAGCCACAAGCTTTGGCTTGCCCATGGTCAGCGTGCCAGTTTTGTCGACGATCAAAGTATCGATCTTCTCGAACCGCTCCAGCGCTTCGGCATTTTTGATCAGCACTCCGGCCTGCGCCCCGCGCCCCGTGGC
>NZ_JBQFVZ010000203.1:0-717 GCF_056540025.1 Ruegeria sp. AP12 | reverse complement strand
CGTATGCAGAGAACAAGCTGCGAGAGGTTGTGAACGATTGGAAATCGCTACCATTCGAGATTGATACGGTCATCATGCCACACGACGCGGTGCAGCATGAACTGACTAGCGGTATGACCCGTGAACAGGTCGTGCGGAATATGGGCCACAACGTCCGTATAGCGCCGCGCGTCAAGTCAAAGCATGAGGGCATTGAACAGGTGCGGGCGCTGCTGCCTCACTGTTGGTTCGACAAGGAAGAATGCGGCACGACAGTTGAGGCGTGTTTTTCCTACCGCGCCGAGTACGACGAAACAAAGCGCGTAGTGAAGCTAAGCCCGGTTCACGACTGGTCCAGCCACTACGTTGACGCAATCCAAACCTACGCGACTGGACGCCCTGACCACATGGTCAACTGGGACAGCTTCCCGCGTTCCAGATCACCCAGCGCAAGTGTGAGGTTCTAAGATGGCTATTAAGCAGACAAAGAAAGAGCAGCGACTGCGTAGCGTGATCCAAAGCGAGATTGCGAACGGCGAGAACAGCACACAGTCGGAGACGTACCAGAACCGGCAAAACGCTCTGGACTATTACGAGGGCAAGAAGCCCGCACCGGGCGAGGACGGTACAGAGGACTATATCCTCTCTACTGACGTTGCAGACATGACCAATGCAGTCTTGGCGCAGCTAACGCCTATGCTCAGCACAGACGCGCTTGTCACCTTCGAGAGCAACGGC
>NZ_JBQFVZ010000202.1:0-721 GCF_056540025.1 Ruegeria sp. AP12 | reverse complement strand
TCTTAAGAGATGGCTTTCACAGGTACACAGCTAGGAGATGAGGCATGGCGATCGGTGAACTGATTGGGACAACTGTCGGCACCCATTACGATAACCGTCGGCAACTATATGACGCTGGTGTGCACCGTACGCTTCAGTCCGGCATTGTTGGACAGGCTGCGGTCGGGGCTGAAAGCATCGTTCTTTCCGGCGGTTATGTGGACGACGCTGACCACGGGTCTACGGTCATTTACACCGGAGACGGTGGACGTGACCCAAACACTGGACGCCAGGTGGCCGATCAAGAGTTTGTCCGGAAGAACCAAGCGCTAGTAACAAGCTGCCTTCAGGGACTACCGGTCAGGGTCATCAGAGGCTCAGGGCACAAGAGTGAACACTCACCCGCCGTGGGTTACCGCTATGATGGATTATATAAAGTTGACAGTTATTGGAGGTCCGAAGGCAAGGATGGGTTCCTTGTTTGCAGGTTCCGCTTACTGTCGCTCGAGCACCATGCCGATGCAACCAGAGGCGAAGCAGACGAGCAAAAGACAAAAAACAAGCCGACCCGCAGAATAGAGACAACAATACAGAGGATCGTCAGGGACACAGCGCTTGGACGCGAAGTGAAGGAGCTACACGATTTTAGGTGCCAGGTTTGTGGAGTGCGTTTGAATTGTGCTGGAGGCCCATACGCTGAGGCAGCACACATCCGCCCGTTGGGTGAACCTCACAACGGGCC
>NZ_JBQFVZ010000201.1:0-721 GCF_056540025.1 Ruegeria sp. AP12 | reverse complement strand
CGCGCGAGACCGCGCCCGCGTGCGACTTCGACAACGTGCACCGATTTCACTTCTGCCGTACCATCGGGTAGCGTCTTCAACGCGCCGCAGCCCAAGGCGCGGCCCTCTTCGAAAAGACCCCAGAAGCGGATGCCGTCACCCGACAAGGCCTCGGGCCCCATGGTGTGGTTGCTTTCCGCCGGACCCGCTTGTTCGCTATGGGCAAAATGCGCCTCAATCACAGGGCGCAAGGCATCCGACGTGGGGTCGGCCAAACGAATTTCGATCATTCAGTGCGTCCAGGGACTGCGACGGTCCGTTGCGAAATTCTCGCCATATCCGCGCGGACGCAGATTGGGCTTGCGCTTGTGCGGCTCGCTGACCTGCACGTCGATACCATTGTCCTTGGCGTAATCCAGCGCCTCTTCCTTGGTATCGAATTTCAGGCGCACCTGGGTCTGGGTGTCATCGGATGAGGTCCAGCCCATCAGCGGATCAACTTCACGCGAGGACGCAGGCGCATACTCCAAAACCCACTTGCGGGTTTTGGCCATGCCCGAGGTCATCGCATTCCGCGAAGGCTGATATATCCGTGCGCGCATCTCGCCTCTCCGTGCTCACTTGGCTGGCTATGTTTATGCGTCACAGCATCCATTCGGACAAGTCCGCAATTGTCGCAATTGCGTGCAATGGAAATGCCCCCTTGAACCGGAACAAAAACAGATCAAAATCAGGCGCGAAA
>NZ_JBQFVZ010000200.1:0-722 GCF_056540025.1 Ruegeria sp. AP12 | reverse complement strand
CGCAAACTGGTTTCGGGCCATTCCGGAACTGGAGGCCCGAGGGCGGATTCCCTTGCTTGACGGCACTGAGGACGGAGTACGCGCGTTGGGGGACACTGCGCTGAGGCGGTTGAAATCGGCGCGCAGCAGGCGATCGGAGGTTTCCCGCGCTGCTCGCCCGGCGCTCTATGCCGGGTGGCAGGCCGAGTGGGTTCTGCGGAGGGTTCTGGCCACTCCCGCACGAGTCGCGCGCGGGGATCTTTCGCAGGGGGAACTCGGGCGCAGAATATCTCTGATGTGGACGGTCAGCACGGGCCCTTGGTGATCAGACCGTGTCAGGCTCGGCCGGACGCATGACGAGCCACAACAGCGCGCCACCGGCCAGCGTAAGGAGGGGGACCATAGCGAGGTTCACAGCCGTCCACCCCTCGACCGGGGACCCACCCGAGCAGTTCATCAATCCGCCCGAGGCCAGCGAGGCAAAGGTCACGCCGCCAAACACCAGAAGGTCGTTCATGCCCTGCATCCGGCCACGCTCGCTCACGTCATGAGAATCGGCTAGCATTGAGGTCGCGCCAATGAAGCCGAAGTTCCAGCCGATCCCAAGCAGGATCAGCGCGACGAAAAAGTTGCCAAGCTCCACCCCTTGGAGGGCGACGACGCCTGCGGCGCCGAGAATGGCAAGGCCAAGCGCAACGATCTTTTCAACGCCGAAACGGGCGATCAAGTGGCCGGTAAAGAAG
>NZ_JBQFVZ010000199.1:0-723 GCF_056540025.1 Ruegeria sp. AP12 | reverse complement strand
TGCTGGTCGACAAGGTGGTCGACATCGACGGCTATCAATCGGCCCGTGGCATCAAGAATGTCACCATGAACGAGCCTCATTTCCAGGGCCACTTCCCCGGAACGCCGATAATGCCGGGTGTCACCATTGTCGAGGCGATGGCGCAGACTTCGGGCGTGATGCTGGGCGTCGGCATGGATGTCATTGATACCGAGCTGCTGATCTATTTCATGAGCATCGACAAATGCAAATTCCGCCGCAAAGTGGTGCCGGGTGACGTGCTGGAGATGCATGTCGAAACCCTGCGCGGCAAGAAGGGCGGCAAGCTGTTCAAGTTCAACGGACGCGCCACCGTTGACGGTGAGGTCGCAGCCGAAGCCGATTTCTCGGCCTATGTCGATTGGGACATGGAAAAAACGACATGAGCGGAATTCACCCAAGCGCAATCATCGAAGAGGGTGCGCAGATCGGTCAGGACTGTGTGATTGGTCCGTTCTGCTATGTGGGTCCTCAGGTCAAACTGGGCGACCGGGTCGAGTTGAAGACGCATGTGGTCGTCACAGGTGATACCTCGGTCGGCGACGATACTGTCATCTTCAATTTCTCGGTGATCGGTGAGATTCCCCAGGATCTGAAATTCGGCGGCGAGAATACGCGGCTTGAGATCGGCCAGCGCAACCGCATCCGAGAGCATGTGACCATCAACACGGGCACCGAAGGCGGTGGTGGTGTGACTCGGATCGA
>NZ_JBQFVZ010000198.1:0-725 GCF_056540025.1 Ruegeria sp. AP12 | reverse complement strand
TCCCTCGGTCGTTGGTCGTGATCGGTGCCGGGGTGATTGGCGTAGAATACGCCACTATGTTCTCGGCCCTGGATGTCCGTGTCACCCTGATCGAGCCGCGCGACACCTTCCTTGATTTCATCGACAAACGCCTGATCCACGATTTCACCCATCAGATCCGCGAAAATGGAGTGGATCTGCGGCTCGGCTCGGCCGTCGAAAAGATCGAAGATGCGGGCGAGCATGTCGAGGTCACTCTTGAAAACGGTCGTCACGTCCGGGCCGAGATGCTGTTGTTTGCTGCCGGTCGGATGGGCGCGACCTCGACGCTGAATCTGAAAGCTGTGGGCGTGGAAACCGATCACCGCAACCGGATTAGCGTGGATCGCAAGACCTACCAAACCGAAGTGCCGCATGTCTACGCTACTGGCGACGTGATCGGGCACCCTTCGCTGGCCTCAACCTCTCTGCAACAGGGGCGCGTGGCGGCCTGTCACGCGCTTGAAACCCCAACCTTGCCGGAAAGCCCTTGGTATCCTTACGGGATCTACTCCGTGCCCGAAATCTCAACCTGCGGCATGTCCGAGGAAGAGTTGCAGGAGCGCGGTATCCCATACGAGGTCGGCGTAGCGCGGTTTCGCGAAACCTCGCGCGGGCATATTATGGGGTTGGAACATGGCATGTTGAAGATGCTGTTTTCTCTGAAAACCCGCCGGGTGTTTGGTGTGCAGATCGTGGGCGAAGGC
>NZ_JBQFVZ010000197.1:0-726 GCF_056540025.1 Ruegeria sp. AP12 | reverse complement strand
CCGATGGGGCTGGCCCTATCCGGTTCGCTTGCCATGTATCTGATTCTTGGGACTGTTCTCGGATCGTAAACTATCATCTGCGCGCCTTGTCGCTGCCTTGGTCCCGCCACAAAGCTGCGCCAGATTTCACACAACTGGCCTGCTTTGGGGCCTTTGGTGTGACATCAGAACAGACGAGTCCCGCTCATGAATATGCAGACCTCCGCAGTTATGGCGCCCCCTGCCCCGAAGGGTTTGGGTGAAATGCAGCTCCCGCTTGTGATGATGCGGGACATTTTGCTGAAGACGATCTTTCGCAAGAATGCCAGCACCGTGACCGAAGTGGCCGAAGCCGTCTGCCTGCCCGGCTCTGTCACGCAGGAACTAATCGACATTGCCCGTGACCAAAAATTACTTGAGGCCACAGGCATACTGAACGCCAATAGCGGCAATGAGATGGGCTATCAGCTGACCGACGCCGGCAAGGCCCGTGCGTTGGACGCGCTCAGCCAGTCGGAGTATTTCGGTGCGATGCCCGTACCGCTGGATGTGTATCGCGAGCAGGTCAAACGCCAGTCGATCCGCAATATTCAGGTCACGCGGGACCAACTGACCAATGCGATGGGTCACCTGGTTTTGCCCGACAGCCTTCTGGATCACCTCGGCCCCGCGGTCAGCGCGGGCCGCTCGATCCTGATGTATGGCCCTCCGGGGAATGGTAAGTCCTCGATCTCGAACGGTATTCGG
>NZ_JBQFVZ010000196.1:0-726 GCF_056540025.1 Ruegeria sp. AP12 | reverse complement strand
CGGGATCATAGCGCCAGCGGACCCGAGGGTTATCGGCATCCGTCGAATCGCCATGATGGCCATGGCTGAAATTGGTCACGACCAACCGCACCTTGCCGATATCTCCTGCCCGCACCATCGCACGGGCCTGCCGGACCATCGGATAGGCCGAGTAGCAGTAGTTCACCGCGCATATCTTGCCCGAGGCCTCGGCCACGCGCACGATCTCTTCGCCCTCTTCGACCGTCATGGTCATGGGCTTTTCGCACAGGACATTGAAGCCAGCCTCTAGAAACGCTTTGGCGATTTCGAAATGGGTGGAGTTCGGCGTGGCAATCGTGACCAGATCAATCCTGTCGGGGCGGTCTTTTTCGCCTGCCAGCATGTCCTGCCAGCTGCCATAGGCGCGGTCGGCGTTGATACCCAACCGCTGAGCATATTCACGGCCCACCTCGGGCCGGTGATCCAGAGCGCCGGCTGCGAACTCGAACATCCCGTCCGCCTGCGCGCCCAACCGATGGGCAGGTCCGATCTGGCTGCCTTCGCCGCCGCCAATCATGCCCCATTTCAGCTTTGCCATGGTCTTTGTCTCTCTTCAATTTTACGCAGCTAGAGCGATCAGAAATCGCTGATATCTTTCCACTGGCGCTGGTCCGACGAGGCCAGCGCAGCAGCCAGCACCCGGTTGACCTCATGCCCATCGCGGAAGGTGGGCCAGATCGGATTGCCGGTGTGAATGGCCTGCAG
>NZ_JBQFVZ010000195.1:0-727 GCF_056540025.1 Ruegeria sp. AP12 | reverse complement strand
CGAAACAAACCGTCGCCGTGCGCAACACGCGCGACATCGGCAAGCAGGATTTGCTGCTGAATGATGCAACGCCCCAGATCGAGGTTGATCCGGAAACCTATGAGGTCCGAGCCGATGGGGAGTTGCTCACCTGTCAACCTGCCGAAGTGCTGCCGATGGCGCAGCGCTATTTCATGTTCTGATTTGAAAAGGAGGCCACGATGACCACTGCGATCAAAACCGCCCGTATCTATCATGATCACCACCACGATCCGGCGCATGCTCAGGTCTCGCTGGACTATGACGGGCGTTTCCTGCGCCGCAAAATGCTGGCCACCGATGATGGTGAGTCCTTTTTGGTCGATCTGGCGCACACGAAATCCCTCGACCATGGTGGGGTTCTGGTGCTGGAGGATGGGCGCGAGATTGAAATCATCGCCGCACCGGAAGAGTTGCTGGAAATCAGCGGGGACAATCTGCTGCATCTTGCCTGGCATATTGGTAATCGCCACACGCCCTGTCAGATCGAAGCCGACCGGCTCCTTATACAACGCGATCATGTCATTCGCGATATGCTGCTGAAACTGGGGGCCGAAATCCAAGAGGTCGTTGAGCCCTTCACCCCCGAAGGCGGCGCCTATGGTCATGGCAGGACACATGGCCACGCCCACTAATTCCGATATCCTGACCTTGGTGCAGTGGTTGTCCCCGGCCTATCCGGTCGGCGGTTTCGCCTATTCTCATGGGT
>NZ_JBQFVZ010000194.1:0-732 GCF_056540025.1 Ruegeria sp. AP12 | reverse complement strand
GCCACAGGCCACGGCCAATTGCAGTTGATCGCCGAGATCACCACAATTCCGGCCTGTGTATAGCTGCGCAGAAACCCGCATTCGCCAGCACTGAAACGTTGCAATAATGGTTGAACGGGGTTGTATGAGTTGTCAAGCGGCTTGAAGCAGCGCGCGCCAAGTCACTTGCGCATGGACAGGCCGTTATGGAACAGATGCACTTTTTCCGGCCGTGCTGTGACCGAAACCTGCTGCCCGCGAAGGTTCCGTTGAATACCGGGCAGTTTGGCGATGACCTGATCCGCGCCGTTGGATTTGGCAAAATAGAGCAGAGTCACTTCACCCAACGCTTCGGTGAAATCAACCTCGCCGCTCAGGATCGGGTCGCTATCCGTCAAAGTGAAATCTTCGGGCCGGACGCCGATGTTTACCTGCTTGCCTTCATCCTCGGGCCCGGTCGGGATCGCGGAAATCGCCATGCCTCCGCCCTCCAAGGCTATCGTCGTCATCTGCCCAGTGCCAGTGATCGTTCCGGGTAACAGGTTCATCGAAGGCGAGCCGATGAACTGGGCAACGAACTCATTGTCCGGGGTTTCATACAGCTCAAGCGGGGTGCCAACCTGGGCGATGCCTTTGTTGGCCAGCACAACGATGCGGCTGGCCAAGGTCATCGCTTCGACCTGGTCATGGGTCACATAGATCATGGTGCTGTCGGGCATCGCCTCTTTGAGGCGCGCAATCTCAATCCGCGTG
>NZ_JBQFVZ010000193.1:0-734 GCF_056540025.1 Ruegeria sp. AP12 | reverse complement strand
TGATGAACCCGGCCTATGCGGATACACTGCGGGCACTGGCCGAGGACGGTGCCGCCGGGTTCTACGGCGGACAAATCGCATCAGATATCGTGCGGACCGTCCGCACCGCGCCGGGCAATCCGGGCGTATTGTCTGGCACCGATCTGGCCCTGTATCAGGTCATTGAACGCGATCCGGTCTGTGCGGCTTACCGCGTCTACGAGGTCTGCGGGATGGGTCCGCCCTCGTCCGGGGCGCTGACCGTTGGGCAGATTCTGGGTCTGCTGAACAGCTATGATCTGGCCGAAGTGGGCCCAGAAAGCATGGAGGCATGGCGCCTGATCGGCGAAGCCTCACGCCTCGCCTTTGCGGATCGTGGGCGGTACATGGCGGACAGCGATTTCGTACCGATGCCGACCACCGGGCTGGTCGACCCGGACTATCTGGCGCAGCGTGCGGAGCTTTTGAATGCCGAGGGCGCACTGATCGAGGTCTCCCCGGGCAATCCCGAGTTTGATCATGCGATGAACTGGGCTGATGACGAGTCATTGGAGCTGCCTTCGACGTCGCATATCTCGATCGTCGACAGTTACGGCAATGTCTTGTCAATGACGACGACGATTGAAAACGGCTTTGGTTCGCGTCTGATGACGAACGGATTTTTGCTGAACAACGAACTGACGGATTTTTCGTTCCGCACCCATCGCGACGGAGTGCCCATCGCGAACCGTTTGGAACCCGGCAAGCGCCCGCGT
>NZ_JBQFVZ010000192.1:0-738 GCF_056540025.1 Ruegeria sp. AP12 | reverse complement strand
TCGCCGAGGTCAGCGCGGTGGATGATCTCGGTCGCGCCTTTCGCACCCATCACCGCGATCTCGGCGGTGGGCCACGCATAGTTGAAATCGCCCCCCAGGTGCTTCGATGCCATCACAACATAAGCACCACCATAGGCCTTACGGGTGATAACCGTCACTTTCGGCACGGTCGCTTCACCGTATGCATAAAGCAACTTGGCACCATGCTTGATCACACCGCTATATTCCTGCTGCGTCCCAGGCAAGAAGCCGGGCACGTCCACCAGCGTCAGAATCGGGATCTCGAAACAGTCGCAGAAGCGCACGAAACGCGCCGCCTTGCGTGAGCTGTCGATATCCAGACACCCAGCCAGAACCATGGGCTGGTTCGCCACAACACCCACAGTCTGTCCTTCCAGACGGATGAAGCCAGTGACGATGTTCTTGGCGAAGTCTTCCTGAATCTCGTAGAAATCGCCTTCATCCGCAATCTTCGTGATCAGTTCCTTCATGTCGTACGGTGTGTTTGGATTGTCCGGTACCAATGTATCCAATGAGGTTTCGACACGGTTGGGATCGTCAAAGAAAGGCCGCACCGGAGGTTTTTCCTGGTTGTTGAGCGGCAGGAAGTCGACCAGTCGGCGCACCTCGGCCAAAGCTTCGACATCGTTTTCAAAAGCGCCATCCGCGACCGAAGACTTTTTGGTATGCGTAGAAGCTCCACCCAGTTCCTCAGCTGTAACGACCTCATTCGTCACG
>NZ_JBQFVZ010000191.1:0-741 GCF_056540025.1 Ruegeria sp. AP12 | reverse complement strand
GCGAGGGCGTCCTCTTTCTCGACTAAAACGCTAGGAAACGCCAGTGCCCAGAGCAACAAATCTAGCAACAAATCTGCGGCATCAAACGCCGCAGATATCAGTCATAGACGCGCTGATCCTCGATCACCAGGCCATCCTTGGGCAAGGACCCGGGGGCCACAACCTCGATCGCGCCTTTCAGCTTCAGCACTTCGGCCACGGATTTCGCATAAGCCATGTCATCGCCACCAGCACTCTCGATCTGGACGGTCATTGTATCCATCTCACCCTGACGGGCTGCGATCACGCGAGCTTTGACGATCTCGGCATGTTTGTCGACTAGCGCCGCCACCTGCTCGGGCCGGACGAACATGCCCTTGATTTTGGTGGTCTGATCGGCACGCCCCATCCATCCCATGATCCGAGCGTTCGTACGACCGCAAGGCGACTGACCCGGCATTATGGCCGACAGGTCGCCGGTCGCAAACCGGATCAGCGGGTAATCCGGGTTGAGAGAGGTCACCACGACCTCACCAACCTCACCGGGCGCAACCGGAGTGCCGGTGCCGGGAGTGACAATTTCGACGATGACATGTTCGTCCAGAATCATCCCCTCCATCGCGGCGCTCTCATAGGCGATATTGCCCAGATCGGCCGTGGCATAACATTGCAGACAGGCAATGCCGCGATCCGCGTATTCCTGCCGCAACGAGGGGAACAGCGCGCCCCCACCCACAGCGGCTTTTGAGAAACTCAGCGCAA
>NZ_JBQFVZ010000190.1:0-743 GCF_056540025.1 Ruegeria sp. AP12 | reverse complement strand
GACCCGGATGAGGTCGCCGCGCTGGACCGAGTTTGCATTCTGTTCGACGGCAATGACATGGAGGCTGTTCAACATGCGCGCGGCCAGTGGAAAGCGCTGACCAGCGCGGGGTGTTCAGCGCAATATTGGTCCGAGGAATCGGGCCGTTGGGAAAAGAAAGCCGAAGCCTAGCGCGCGGCTGTTGCGGAAATCAGGAGAGCGACAAATGGAAATGAAGCCTTTGGGCCGCACCGGGATCATGGTGTCTGATCTGTGTCTTGGGACGATGACATTCGGATCGCAAACCTCGGAAGCCGACGCGAATTCGCAGATGGACGTGGCGCTGGCAGCCGGGATCAATTTTGTCGATGCCGCCGAGATGTACCCGGTCAATCCGGTCGCCAAAGAGACGATTGGCCGGACCGAGGAAATCCTTGGCAACTGGAATGCAGCCAATGCTGCGCGCCGGGGGGATTATGTTCTGGCCACCAAGCATTCCGGTGAGGGGCTTCGCTTTGTCCGCGATGGTGCGCCGATCACCGCTCAGACAATCCCCGAGGCCATCGAGGGCTCACTGAAGCGTTTGAAGACCGACTATATCGACCTCTACCAGTTTCACTGGCCCAATCGGGGCAGCTATATGTTCCGGCAGAACTGGACGTTCTCGCCCAAGGGGCACAACACCGATGAAGTGCTGGAGAACATGCAGGAGTGTCTGGAGGCGCTTCAGGTTCAGGTCGACAAGGGCAATATCCGGGCCTTTG
>NZ_JBQFVZ010000189.1:0-744 GCF_056540025.1 Ruegeria sp. AP12 | reverse complement strand
TCCGGGCAAAGTGATGTCGGGCGATCTGTCCGATGACATGACCGCAGCCACGGTACAGGGCGGCGACATCACGATTGATCTGGATTCGGGCGTGATGGTGAATGACGCCAACGTCGTTCAGGCTGATATCGAGACATCAAACGGCGTGATCCACGTGATCGACAAGGTCATTCTGCCCGCGTCGTAAAGCAATCAGACACGGTCCGGACTGCTCGGGCCGTGTCTACGCCTTCAGGATCGCTCCGGGATTCATAATTCCTTTTGGGTCCAACGCAGCCTTGATCCCTCGCATTGCCTGAAGTTTGACGGAATCGCCATAGCGCTCCAGATCATCTACTTTCAACCGCCCCACCCCGTGTTCCGCGCTGACCGAGCCGTCAAACGCGTGAACCAGATCGTGAATCGCGCTCTTCACCGCTTTGCGCTGATCCTCAAAGGCATCGCGGCTCTGGCCCTTGGGCGGGAAGGCGTTGTAGTGCAGGTTACCATCGCCCAAATGTCCGAAACAGTTGATACGGAACGGACCTAACGCGCCGATCACCTCGGCCCCTTGCCGAATGAACTCGGGGATGATCGAGATCGGAACCGATATATCATGGCTCGAGACGGACCCGATCAGGCGGTTGGCCTCAGGGATACGCTCACGTACAGCCCACAGCGCGCGGCGCTGCGCCTCGCTCTGGGCAATCACGCCATCTTGGACAAGGCCCCGAGGCTCCGCAGCAGCGAAAATCGCCTCCAAAC
>NZ_JBQFVZ010000188.1:0-744 GCF_056540025.1 Ruegeria sp. AP12 | reverse complement strand
CGCGTGGATCAAGGTTGCTGATCCGCTCAACCCGTCGGCAATTCGGGTCGCGACGTGATTTACATCTGTGTAATGCTGCCCCTGCACGCCCCCGGTCAGTGGCACGACCACGTTCGAGGTCGACCCACCCGGCTGTAGATGATCCGCCACGGCACTGAGCGTTTTGCCGCCCGAGATTGCCAGAACATCCTCGGACCCCAGAATGTGCTGAAGATGCTGCGCCGCCGTCTTTCCCACCAGATCCAACGTAGTGTCAGCGTTCTCGGTCACGGTATCAACCACAAGGCACTCGGCCAGCGGCCAGCGCGCTTTCACCTGGCTTTCCAGATCAAACAGGCGTTGGAACGGACTGTGGATGCGAAACTCGACCATGCCCATCTCACGGCCTTGCTTAATCAGCCGGTTCACCTTGGCCGTCGACAGTTTCAGGCTGTTGGCAATCTCAGCCTGCAGCAGCCCTTCCTGAAAATGCAGGGTCAGGACACGGGCAATCAGGCGCAGGGTGTCGGGATCGGGTCCGCTTGCGTTCAACTTTCGCTGTCCTTTCTGCTTACCAAATGGTTCGAGGCGGCCGCCAGCAACAGCGCCGTGCCTACAACCAGAGTTTGGAAATAGGCGGGCACAAGTGTCAACATGCCAACGGTCAAGGACATGATGATCAGCGCCCCGATAAAGGATTTCAGAACACGCCCCTCGCCGCCGCTGAAGGCTGTACCACCCAACAGAACCACAAGTATAGCGGTT
>NZ_JBQFVZ010000187.1:0-758 GCF_056540025.1 Ruegeria sp. AP12 | reverse complement strand
GTTCAGCCTTCGCACGCGGATAGTCTTCTGACACCCGCTTATTTCAAAGGAGTATCCTGATGAACAAATTGATGGCCGCTGGCATTTTGGCTTTGTCTTTGGGTGCGCCTGTCCTTGCCAGCGAGGAAAGCAAAACCTGGGACGCCTCCGATGAGGCAAAGCAGTTCGTTCAGGACACGATTGTTCTGGGTATGCTGGCCAGCCCCTATGGGACAGGCTGGACAGAATACGACCAGCTTCACACCTATTTCCAACGTGCCCGAGACAACGGCATAACCGGGCACGAGATGACGCTTGCGGCAGCGGACATGTCTTTTGAAACGCTGCTTGAACAGCACTATCACTTTCGGGCAGCGATGGCCCAGCAGCCGGAAAACTACCTGATCGTGAACGAGACACGCGACATCGAAGCAGCCCATGCCCAGGGTAAGACGGCTGTGATCTGGAACAGCCAGACAGCCACGATCCTGGATGGCGACCTCACGAAAATGGCGCTACTCAAGGACATGGGGATCAAAAGCATGATCCTTGCCTATAACGACATTTTCAGAACCGGTTCGGGACAACTGGCGGCCTATAACGGGCGTGACATTGGCCTGACGCCGTGGGGTAAGTCCGTCATAGATGAAATGGTGCGGTTTGGGATCCTGCTGGACCTTAGCCATACCGGGTCAAAAACCGCCAATGACGCCATGGATTACATGGACCAGACCTATCCCGGCGTCCCGTATGTCTATACCCACTCGGTTCCTGCCGGG
>NZ_JBQFVZ010000186.1:0-763 GCF_056540025.1 Ruegeria sp. AP12 | reverse complement strand
CTGATTTTTTAAACACTAAATCTGCATGTTCTTCTGATTTCAGATGTAGCCGCGCAATCTCGCATGCTAGTCAGAAGCCATGTCCCGACGCCTGCCACTTCTGGTTTTCTCCGATCTCGATGGTACTCTGCTGAACCATCACGACTATAGCTGGGACGCCGCGCAACCCGCACTAAACCGGCTTCGGGACATTGGCGCGGGGCTCGTGCTAGCCAGCAGTAAAACCGCTGCTGAGATTATTGGCTTGCGCCAAGACATCGGCTTTTCGAACATGCCGTCGATAGTTGAAAATGGTGCTGGCATTCTGGCAACGGGCCACCCAGAAACCGGCGGGCCATCCGAATATCTGAACATTCTGAATATCCTGCAACACCTCCCACCCGGCTTTCGCGGCTTCGCAGATATGAGCGTGCAGGAGGTGAGCGACAGGACCGGCCTTGATCTCGTCGAGGCAGAGAAAGCCCAGGATCGGCATTTCAGCGAACCGGGCGTGTGGGATGGCGCGCCAGAGGATCTAGGTACGTTTATCTCCGAAGCCGGGCGGTACGGTCTAAAGGCCAGGCAAGGCGGTCGATTTCTCACCTTGTCGTTTGGAAAGACCAAAGCAGATGCCATGTCCGACGTGATCCGCCTGTTCAAACCGGAAAGAACCATCGCGCTTGGCGATGCACCGAACGATCTGGAAATGATCCTTGCCGCCGACACTGGTGTCGTTGTCGCAAACCGGCATGGTGCATCCATTCCGGCCCAGGCGCTCGAAGAC
>NZ_JBQFVZ010000185.1:0-769 GCF_056540025.1 Ruegeria sp. AP12 | reverse complement strand
ACCAGACCCATGATCTGCTGCGTCTCTGCAGGCTGTGCCATGAACTTCTCTGGGATCGCCCAGATGTCCAGCCCGCGAAAGCCTCTGGGGTTGATGTATTCGAGCGCCAGCCCGACCACCAACACCGCGCAAGCCGAGGTAGCGATAAAGCCCATAGTACCGGCTATCGCGACCTTCTTGCCTTTGGGTAGATCCTGAAACTCAGCCATCGGTCAGCTCGCGTTTGAAGAAGCACACGATGCCAAATTCTGCACGTGCGACACCAACCATTTCCCAACCTTCTTTGCCCAGCTTTGCGAATTTCTCGCTGGCGTCGTCGCATTCCGAAAAAGGCACGTCTCGGTACTCGAATTTCTTCATCTTTGTACTCCTTCAATTCAGTTGTTCAGCAGTCATCAGAGGCGGGAAGATCACGCCGTTGACCTTCCGTTCGTCCCCGATTTTCTTCATGTGAACGATCATGTGAATGGTGGCCCGGATGTCATCGACCACTTCTGACTTTTGAACGGTCGGAGATCCGCGACGCACCATTTTGCTCATCCGTCCAATGGCATCTACGGGCGAGTTCGCGTGCATGGTGCAGACAGATCCATCGTGGCCGGTGTTCACCAGTTCCAAGAACATATTCGCGTCGTCGCCTCGGATTTCACCGCAGACGAGGCGGTCAGGCCGGAGGCGAAGCGCCGATTCCAGCAGCTTTGTTGGTGATCGAGGGCCATCTTCTTCGGAACGGTCGGCAAGCAGATCGACAGAATTGGGTTGCTCGATG
>NZ_JBQFVZ010000184.1:0-772 GCF_056540025.1 Ruegeria sp. AP12 | reverse complement strand
GTCGTATTGATGACGCACACGGGCACCCACGGCCTGCACCAGCAGGCGCATCGGCTTGCCTTGCACGGCGGCATAGCCTTTGACGCGCAGGATGTTCAGCTCATTGGCCAGACGTTCGATCTTGGCGACCAAATCGGCAGGATCGGACTGTTCCGGCAGATCAACGATGATGCTTTCGAAATCGTCATGCTCGTGATCGTGGTGACCGTCGTGATGCGAAGGACGAGCGTCCATGTCATCCTCGGCTGCGGCCTCAAGACCCAGAACGACGCGCACATCCACGGCGCCTTCGGCCACTTCGACAACGGGCAGCGGGCGAGGGGCCTCGGCGGCGATGATCTCTTTGGCTTTTGCCACGCCTTCGGGACCGGCCAGATCAGGCTTGGTCAGCAGGATGATATCGGCGCAGGAAATCTGATCCTCAAACACCTCGGATAAGGGCGTTTCATGGTCGATCGAGTCATCAGCCATGCGCTGAGCGTCCACCGCTTCGACATTCGGAGCAAAGCGACCAGCGGCGACGGCCTCGGCATCGGCCAGCGCGATCACGCCATCAACAGTGATTTTCGATCGGATATCGGGCCAGTCGAACGCCTTCAGCAGCGGCTTGGGCAGGGCGAGGCCCGAGGTTTCGATCAGGATGTGATCGGGGCGCGGCTCCAGCGCCATAAGGGCTTCGATGGTCGGGATGAAATCATCGGCCACAGTGCAGCAGATGCAGCCGTTCGCCAGTTCCATGATGTTTTCCACCGGACAATCCGGGATCGCGCAG
>NZ_JBQFVZ010000183.1:0-774 GCF_056540025.1 Ruegeria sp. AP12 | reverse complement strand
TACGCCAAGGGCTCAAACCAATTGGACGCCGCGGCCCGGAACCGGGCGCAGGAAGAATGGGGAAAGTAAGATATGTTCTATCGTGAGGCCGGGGATTTCAAAACCTCGTACATTGCTGACAGCCAGACTTTCCCGATCAAGTTTGACCGGTATCGCTACTATGTCGTGCTGGCGGTAGCGTTCGGGATCATTCCCTTCATCATCAACGATTATTGGGCCAACGCGCTGCTGCTGCCATTCCTGATCTACGCCATCGCGGCGATCGGGCTGAACATCCTTGTGGGTTATTGCGGGCAGGTCTCGTTGGGGACCGGAGGGTTCATGGCTGTGGGGGCCTATGCCTGCTACAAGCTGATGACTGCTTTCCCCGATGTCAGCATGTTCATCCACGTGATCCTTGCCGGAGGCATCACGGCCTTTGTGGGCGTGTTGTTCGGCCTGCCGAGCCTTCGGATCAAGGGGTTCTATCTGGCCGTGGCGACGTTGGCGGCGCAGTTCTTCCTTGTGTGGCTGTTTAACCGGGTGCCGTGGTTTTACAACTATTCGGCTTCGGGTCAGATCAACGCGCCGGAACGGGATGTGTTTGGTATCATCATCACCGGCCCGAATGCTCCGGCTTGGGCGACCTATCTGTTCTGCCTGATCTTCCTGACCGTCTGCGCCATCCTTGCACGCAATCTGACGCGGGGCACCACGGGTCGGACCTGGATGGCGATCCGCGACATGGATATCGCTGCCGAGATCAACGGCGTGATCCCCCTCAAGGCCAAATTG
>NZ_JBQFVZ010000182.1:0-777 GCF_056540025.1 Ruegeria sp. AP12 | reverse complement strand
AACTGGGTATGAAAGTGGCTTGCGTGGAAGGACGCGGCGCGCTGGGCGGAGCCTGTCTGAATGTGGGGTGCATACCCTCCAAAGCGTTGCTGACCTCCTCGGCCAAATATGCCGAGCTTGCACATCTCTCTTCCCATGGCATTGCCGTCGAGGGGGCCAGCATCGACGTGCCGTCAATGATGGGGCGCAAGGACAAGATCGTTGGCGATCTGACCAAGGGCATCGGTTTTCTATTCAAGAAGAACGGCGTTGAGCTGATCGAAGGCTGGGCCCGCATTCCGGCGGACGGGCAAGTGCAGGTTGGCGATGATATCTATGAGGCCAAGAATATCCTGATCGCCACGGGGTCTGAGCCGACGCCGCTGAACGGTATCGAGATTGATGAGAAGGATGTTCTCAGCTCAACCGGTGCCTTGGCGCTGGACACGGTGCCTGATCATCTGGTTGTCGTCGGGGCAGGGGTGATCGGGCTAGAGCTGGGTCAGGTTTGGGCACGTCTTGGGGCCAAGGTCACAGTGGTTGAGTATCTGGACCGCGTTCTGCCCGGTATTGACGGTGAGATTGCGAAACTGGCGCAGCGCGCACTCAGCAAATGCGGCCTGAAGTTCCAGTTGGGACGCGCGCTGAAGGCCATTGAAAAGTCCGAAACCGGATTGACGCTTACTCTGGACCGGGTCGGCAAAGACAAGGAAGAGGTGATCGAAGCCGACAAGGTTCTGATCGCCGTCGGACGCCGGCCCGTCACGCGCGGGTTGGGGCTGGAAGAATTGGGGATAG
>NZ_JBQFVZ010000181.1:0-778 GCF_056540025.1 Ruegeria sp. AP12 | reverse complement strand
CCCCCGGCATGCTTATGGCCGCGATGCGCCTGAACATTCCGGCGATCTTCGTTTCAGGCGGTCCGATGGAGGCCGGCAAGATCGACATCGCCGATTTAGACGTTAAGAAGATCGACCTGGTTGACGCGATGGTTGCCGCAGCGGACGACAAATATACCGACGAACAGGTCAAACATATCGAGGAAAACGCCTGCCCGACCTGCGGCTCGTGCTCGGGTATGTTCACCGCGAACTCGATGAATTGCCTGGCTGAGGCGCTGGGTCTGGCCCTGCCCGGCAACGGCTCGACCCTGGCGACCCATTCGGACCGCAAAGAGCTGTTCCTTGAGGCCGGTCGCCGCATCGTCGAGATCACCAAACGGCACTACGATCTGGACGAGAAGGGCTTCCTGCCCCGCGAAATCGCCACCTTTGATGCGTTCGAGAACGCAATGTCGCTGGATATTGCGATGGGCGGATCGACCAACACCGTTCTGCACCTGCTAGCCATCGCTTATGAGGGCGGCGTTGATTTCGACATGTCCGACATGGACCGCCTTAGCCGCAATGTGCCGTGTCTGTGCAAGGTCGCACCCAACACCGAGAACGTGCATATGGAGGACGTCCACCGCGCAGGCGGCATCTTCTCGATCCTCGGAGAGCTGAGCCGCGCCGGGCTGCTGCACGAAGACTGCAGCACCGTGCATTCAGCTACCATGGGCGAGGCGATTGCCAACTGGGACATCAAAGTAGCCAACAACCCGAAGGCACAAGAGCTGTTCAAGGCGGCCCCCGGCGG
>NZ_JBQFVZ010000180.1:0-784 GCF_056540025.1 Ruegeria sp. AP12 | reverse complement strand
GATCGGGTGTCGGTGCGGGACATGGACGGAAACCAGATCCTAGACGATCTTAACCTGACCTTCCCGCATGGAAAGACAATCGGCATCGCCGCGCCTAGCGAAGAAGACCGCCGCGCCATTGCCGAGCTGCTGACCCGTGAAATCCTGCCGAGCGCTGGGCGTGTCCGCATTGGCGAGCAGAATCTGGCCGAACTGCATCAGGGCGTCGTCGCTGCGCGGATCGGCTATGCGTCATCGCGGCCGGTGATGTTTCAGGGAACGCTGGGCGATAATGTGATGATGCCGATGCGCTACAAGCCCCTGTCGGAGGGGGGCGACGATCCCGGATTTGCCGAAACTTTGCGCGCGGGCAACAGCACCGACCCATTCAAGGCCGAGTGGCTGGACCCGTCTTTGGCAGGGCTGGATTCGGCGGATGCCCTGCGGGATTGGTGGCTTCAACTGATTGACGGAATGGGGTCAGGAGCTGCCTTGTTCCAGCGCGGGGCCGAGCAGATTTTCGACGCGGCACTACACCCGGAACTGGCGCAGAAACTGGTCAGGCTGCGCCCGTTGGTGCAACAGGCGGTGAAGAAGGCAGGGCTTGAGCAGCAGGCGCTGATCTTCGACAAGTCCACCTATAACCCGGCCTTGCCCGTGGCTGAGAACCTGCTATTTGCCACGCCCCGCGTGCCGGTCACGCAAGCGCTGTTGGCACAGCAGAGGGTCTTTCTGGGTCAATTGCGCGAACTGGGTTTGGACGAGACTCTGATCGCGCTGACCCGTGATGTGATCGATATGCTGC
>NZ_JBQFVZ010000179.1:0-786 GCF_056540025.1 Ruegeria sp. AP12 | reverse complement strand
GCCCGACCACAACGGCCGAGGACCTCAAGGTGCTGATGTCCAAGCTGAACCCCGAAAACGAAGAGGGTCGTCTGACCCTGATCGCCCGCTTCGGTGCAGGCAAGGCGGGTGAGCATCTGCCGCGTCTGGTCAAAGCGGTCAAGGAAGAGGGCGCCAAGGTCACTTGGGTCTGCGACCCCATGCACGGCAATACGATCAAATCGGCCACCGGGTACAAAACCCGCCCGTTCGATTCGGTCCTGCGCGAAGTGCGGGACTTCTTTGGCGTGCATCAGGCCGAAGGCACCATCCCCGGTGGTGTGCATTTCGAGATGACCGGTCTGGACGTCACCGAATGCACCGGCGGCGTGCGTGCCGTGACCGAAGAGGACCTCTCGGACCGGTACCACACGGCGTGCGACCCGCGTTTGAACGCGTCGCAATCGTTGGAACTGGCCTTCCTGGTCGCCGAAGAACTGACCAACCTGCGCCGCGACCGCACCAAGCGCGAAGCAAGCTAAGGTTCAATCAATCAAAGAAAACGGCGGGTCCTTAGCCCGCCGTTTTTCTTTGGATCAGTCGTCGCGCGATGCAACCAGCCTGAGGTGCCCTTTGGGGCGTTTGAATTCTGCCTTGCCCTCGGCAAAGCCCTAAGCAAAACCGTCCGTGACTTCCAGCTTTGGCTTGGCCGGCGCCTGAACCTCGCTCACCGGTTTGATCCGGCTGTCTTGGATCGAGAAGCGGCGCGGGGTCGCTCCGATCGCGCCGTCACTGAACATGACGCCCATAACGCGACTGACATCCCCC
>NZ_JBQFVZ010000178.1:0-787 GCF_056540025.1 Ruegeria sp. AP12 | reverse complement strand
GCCTCCGGCGGGGATATTTTTAGCCAGATGAAGGGCGGATCCGTGCTGAGACCCGCCGCAGGTGTCAGCCGATGAAGTCCTTGTAGCCGGCCTCATCCATCAGATCTTCGAGCTGCGAGGCGTCGGTGATTTTGATCTTGTAGATCCATGCTTCACCTTCGGGATCTTCGTTCAGCGCGCCGGGGTTGTCGGCCAGCGCTTCGTTCACCTCGATGATCTCGCCAACAACCGGAGCATAGATTTCCGAGGCCGCCTTGACGGATTCGATCACACCGATCTCGCCATCCTTGGCGAATTCGTCCCCGACTTCCTGCTGCTCTACAAAGACCACATCGCCCAGTTGTTCGGCCGCATGTTTGGTGATGCCCAGCGTGGCAGTGTCGCCGTCAACGTCGATCCACTCGTGCTCTTCGGAATAATAGGTTGCCATCTTGTCTCTCTCCTGACTTCAACGCTTGTAATTCTGGGTGACGAAGGGCAGCGCCACGATCTCGGCCGGTTGCGGCTTGCCCCGAATGATCAGATTGACCGTCTCGCCCGGCTCACCATGGCCTGCGGACACATAGCCCATCGCAACGGGGCCACCGACCGTCGGGCCAAACCCGCCCGAGGTGATCTGGCCAATGGTGTTGCCTTCCGTGCACTGGATCTCAACGCCCTGACGCGCAGGCGCGCGGCCCTCGGGCTTGATGCCCACCAGCTTGCGGGATGCGCCCTCGGCCAGTTCTCTCTGGATGCGCTCGGCCCCCGGGAACCCGCCCTCTTCCTTGCGGCGCTTCTGGATCGC
>NZ_JBQFVZ010000177.1:0-789 GCF_056540025.1 Ruegeria sp. AP12 | reverse complement strand
GCGGAGTTTCACATCTGTCGATTGGGATCGGCGTCAATCTGACCGAAGCCCCTGGCGCAGACGCGGTTGAGCCGGGTGCCGTTCGCCCGGTTTCTCTGCTGTCGGAAACCGGTGCGCATGTCACGCCTGAGGATTTTTTGACCGAACTCGCCATCGCCTATGCCGGCTATGAAACCCAATTCGTCACTTACGGCTTTGAACCGATCCGCACGGCATGGTTGGCCCGCGCAGCGCGGCTGGGTGAGGTCATTACCGCCCGTACCGCCACGTCGGAAACGGTTGGTACCTTCGAAACGGTAGACGCGGGGGGCAACCTTGTCCTAAACACCGCCAAAGGCCGTGTGAGCATTCCTGCGGCGGACGTGTTTTTCTGAAGGGGGCTCAGATGCTTCTGGCCATCGACTGCGGCAATACCAATACCGTTTTCTCGATCTGGGACGGCGAGACGTTTCTGTGTACCCTGCGCACCTCGACCCATCATTCGCGCACGGCGGATGCCTATTTCACCTGGTACTCGACGCTGGTGAAGCATTACGGGATCGAGGCGGATATCACCGACGTGATCATCTCGTCCACCGTGCCACGCGTGGTATTCAACCTGCGCGTCTTTGCCGACCGCTTCTTTGGCTGCCGCCCGCTGGTGGTGGGCAAGCCCGAGACGCTGCTGCCATTCAGGCCACGTGTGGACGAGGGCACTCAGGTGGGTCCCGACCGTCTGGTCAATACCGCCGGCGCCTTCGACCGGCATGGCGGCGACCTGATCGTGGTGGATTTCGGCACCGCCACCAC
>NZ_JBQFVZ010000176.1:0-795 GCF_056540025.1 Ruegeria sp. AP12 | reverse complement strand
CATCACCCGCATCCAGCTTATCCAATCGATCACGCAGCGTATCAGCTAATGCGCCCAATTCATCTGGGGCCACATCATGTTTGCGGGCCAGTGCGCGGATGGCGAACAAACGTTCCTCGGCGGCTTCTAGTTCGGCAGGGTTAAAGTCCAGCGCCTGAAGGCAGGCGTTCACACCATCCTGCGCCTCGCCCAATTCAATCATGGCCCGGCCAAGCGCTGCAATCGGCTCCTCCAACTGGCCACCTGCCGAGTCCGATACGCCCTCAAGCCAGCGTGTCGCATCCGACATCGCGCCTTCGGCCCCGTCACCTCCCAGCAGGTCAAATGCGCGAGCAACGTCGTCGCGGATACGCTCTGCCCCCTGCATCATGCGGCGGCGGGCATCGAGGTCTGCGTCCTCGCCGGGTTGCGGATCGAGCTTGTCCAACTCGGCCACGGAATGGCGCAGGAATTCCTCCTCGGCCCGCATGGCGGCCAAAGCGGCTTCTGTCTCGGCCAGTGCTTTGCGGCTGCGCGACATCTCAGACCACGCCTGACGGACCTTGGCCAATAGTTCCGAGACCTGAGCGTAGTCATCCAGTAGCACACGATGCCCACGAGGATTCAGCAGACCCCGGTCATCATGCTGCCCATGCAATTCGATCAACGTTTCCGACAAAGCGCGGAGGACTTCACCTGAACAGCGGCGATCATTGACCCAAGCGGTTTTTCGGCCCTCTGCCGTGTTAACCCGGCGCAGAATCAGTTCTTCGCCACCTGGCAAACCGGCCTCAGACAGAACAGCATGGGTGGGGT
>NZ_JBQFVZ010000175.1:0-796 GCF_056540025.1 Ruegeria sp. AP12 | reverse complement strand
GTCTTCGGGCAGCCATTCTATGCCGGATGGGGTTTGACGCAGGACGAAAACCCCGTTCAACGCAGACAACGCAATCTAACGCGCGCCCAGCTGTTCGCTGCAGCCATGATGCTCTACCCCGTTTGGTATGATGCCTATAGGGACCATTTATGTGAGCTAGAGATCGTGCTGGATACGCTTGCGGCGCAGACCCGCGCGTGGCGGCAAGATCGTTTGGGATGGACAGCGTCGGGCATGCGGATGTGGAAGCGTAAGCATCTGCAAGCCATGTTCGGCCAGCACCAGAAGATACGGTTTGTGCCGTCGCCACCTGCCCCATCCACCGGCCCACACATGGTCTGGGCCAATCAATCCCGGGAGGCCGAGGGTGTCACCCGTATCGAGGATGGCTTTCTCCGCTCACGCGGATTGGGGGCAGATCTTGTGCCTCCCCTGTCGCTGGTGACGGATGATCTGGGTATCTACTACGACCCGACCCAAACCAGCCGATTGGAAGAATGGATATCCAAGCGCGAAACTCTGCGTCCGGATCAGGAATACCGTGCCGAGCGGGTGATCTCAGCCCTCGTGTCCGAAGGGCTGAGCAAATACAACACCGGCGGCGCTGCGCCGCCTCTGCCCAAAGGTCACCGTATTCTGGTGCCGGGGCAGGTCGAGGACGACGCCTCAATCCTGCTAGGCACCAGCGTCATCCGCACCAATCTGGACCTGCTGCGCGAGGTTCGGGCTGCCAATGCCGATGCCGTAGTGAATTACAAACCCCATCCGGATGTCGAGGCTGGCCTGCGTTCGGGCC
>NZ_JBQFVZ010000174.1:0-796 GCF_056540025.1 Ruegeria sp. AP12 | reverse complement strand
GGCGGATTGGCTGCAAGTGGCCCCGTGGGGTGCGCCCACGGACGACCCTGAAAAGGGATGCGTTCAGGTCGTGAACTATCGTGAGGCGATCCGGTCCGAGCGCAAGATCCGTATCACCTATGTCAATTCGGACGGCGAACGGACAGAACGGACCGTCCGCCCGGTTGCGCTGATCTATCATATCGAGTGCACGATGCTTGCCGCATGGTGCGAGTTAAGAAACGGGTTTCGCCATTTTCGGACCGACCGCATCTGGTCCTGTGACTTGATCGACGATCACTTTTGCGGTCAAGGCGCGCCGCTTCGCGCGATATGGCAAGAGCAAAATCGCTGGGACGCTGCCACACAACAATGATTGGCAGGTAACTGCCGATATCACCGGATTGTTGCTTGAGCCTGCGCTGCGTCGGCGCGATATACTGCACTGAACAAGATGGCCCCGGCAAACGGGTGCCAGAGCAGAAGGTGATTTCATGACCGTTTCCAAGTTTGTTGTTTCCGCCGGGCTGTGCTCGGCAATGTTTTTCGGCGCGTGTACCGACCCCGGCACGCTGGATTTGCCAGCCGATCCAAACCAGCACACAAAACAGGGTGCGATCCTGGGCGGTTTGGTTGGCGCGGGTGTTGGCGCGATTGCGAATGGCTCTGATCCGCTTCTTGGCGCGCTGGCCGGTGGTGCGATTGGTGCGGCTGGCGGTGGCCTGATCGGTAACCAACTGGACCAGCAGGCCGCAGAACTGCGCCAGCAACTGGCCAATCAGGGGATCACCGTGACCAATGCCGGGGACCGGCTGAT
>NZ_JBQFVZ010000173.1:0-802 GCF_056540025.1 Ruegeria sp. AP12 | reverse complement strand
TTCGTCGATCAGCAGATCATGGCAGACATCCCCCTTGCCATGACCGCCCTTCATCAAAACCGCTTGTGCACCCAAAGCGCACAGCGCTTTGCCCTGTTCAACCATCGCCTCAGGCGTGTCGGCATCACCTCGATCCAGCAAACATGCCGCCTCGGGTAGGTTTGGCGTCAGAACGGTTGCACGGGGCAGCAGAACGTCGCGTAGCGTTTGAACTGCCTCATCGGCCAGAAGGGCATCACCGGATTTCGCAATCATCACGGGGTCCAGAACGACCGGTCCTTGAAACTCGGAAATCCCCTGCGCCACGGTCTCAATAATCTCCGGCGTCGCCAGCATTCCGATCTTGATAGCGCGCACATCCAGATCGCTGAGCACCGCTTGGATCTGGGCCGAGATGACCTCCGACGGAATAACATGCACGGCCGTAACTGCCTGCGTGTTTTGAGCAGTAACGGCGGTGATCACGCTGGCCCCGAAAACACCCAAAGCCGACATCGCCTTGAGATCGGCCTGAATGCCCGCGCCGCCGCCGCTGTCGGATCCTGCTATGGTCAAGGCAATAGGTGCCACGTCGTTGCTCCATCTATTTTGAGCAACTCGGGCATGGAAAACGTCTGTTTGCTTTAGACCGTTCCCTACGCCGGAATTGCCCGGATCAGGTTCGATGGGTTAGCGCTTGCGCCTCTCAGCCCTTCCATAAGGGCACCCCAACGGTTGATGCGGACAATCTCAGGACCGGTCTGGAAAATCAAGCCTCAATCCGCGTATCGTATGGCCAATATCTTCAATAAAATAGGGCCAG
>NZ_JBQFVZ010000172.1:0-804 GCF_056540025.1 Ruegeria sp. AP12 | reverse complement strand
CGGGATGATGACAATGCTGTCCGCATCGTTCAGCGCGGCGGCCACGCCGTCCGCCTCAATCGCGATCTGTTCGCCCTCAACGGCCATCTGCTCACCCTGCGGGCCACCGAAGCCACCCAGGATCACGCTGACAAAGTGACGGTTCATCGCCTTGCACATGATGTAAGACAGGATCGCACCCGACGAGCCGACCAGAGCACCAACAACGATCAGCAGGTCGTTGCCAAGGCTAAAGCCAATCGCCGCAGCCGCCCAACCCGAATACGAGTTCAGCATCGACACAACCACGGGCATGTCAGCACCACCGATCCCCATGATCAGGTGATAGCCGATGAACAGCGCCGCCAGTGTCATCAGGACCAATGGCAGCAGACCACCCGAAGCGGTGTACCAGATCAGGCAGATCAGCGAGAGCCCCGCAGCCGCCGCGTTCAGCGCATGACCGCCGGGCAGCTTGGTCGCCGCAGACGTCACCTTGCCCGCCAGTTTGCCATAGGCCACGACCGAACCGGTAAAAGTAATCGCGCCAATGAAGATGCCCAGGAACAGCTCTACATGCAGGATCGCCAGTTCCGCCGGAGTCTTCTTGGCGATCAGCTTTGCGAATGCACCAAGGTCAGACAGGTCCGCCTGACCCGCGCTATCCTTGATCGCCATGACCTGAGCCACGTTTCCGATCTCGAAATGCGCATTGAAGCCGACGAACACGGCCGCAAGACCGACCAGCGAGTGCATCGCAGCGACCAGCTGCGGCATCTCGGTCATCTGGACGCGCTGCGCCACATATTGACCGATCAGACCACC
>NZ_JBQFVZ010000171.1:0-806 GCF_056540025.1 Ruegeria sp. AP12 | reverse complement strand
GGCGGCCGCTCTCGTTCTGGCCTCTGTAGACACCGCTGAGGCGAAAGGACTAACCGTCCGCGCGCGCGTTTTGGGCCACGCCAGCCATGCGCAGGCCCCGGGCCTGTTCACAACCGCTCCGGTTCCTGCGGCGCAAAAGCTGCTTGAGCGTCTGGGCTGGACCAAAGATGATGTGGACCTGTGGGAGGTGAACGAGGCCTTCGCCGTGGTTCCGATGGCTTTCATGCACGAATTGGGCCTGCCGCGCGACAAGGTCAACGTCAATGGCGGAGCCTGCGCCCTGGGTCACCCAATCGGCGCATCTGGTGCCCGGATCATGGTCACCCTTCTGAACGCTCTGGAAAAACGCGATCTGAAACGCGGGATCGCTGCGATCTGTATCGGAGGCGGAGAGGGCACGGCGATCGCCATCGAACGCATTTGACCCTCTGAGCTTTTGCAAATACTCCGGGGACTGGGGGCGTCGCCCCCCAAGACCCGGATCGGAGCAATGCCAATATGACCGTCGACTATGACACCCTTGCCAAAACCATCGCCTCGCTGACCGAAGGCGAAACCGATCAGATCTCCTTGATGGCGACCATCGCGTGTGAGGTGCATTACGCCGATGATCGCTTTGACTGGACAGGGTTCTACCGCGTCACCGAACCGGGCCTGCTGAAGATCGGCCCGTACCAGGGTGGCCACGGCTGTCTGGTCATCCCGTTCGAGCGCGGCGTGTGCGGCGCAGCCGCGCGCACGGGTGAGGTGCAGCTGGTTCCGGATGTGGATGCCTTTCCGGGTCATATCGCCTGCGCATCTTCTAC
>NZ_JBQFVZ010000170.1:0-813 GCF_056540025.1 Ruegeria sp. AP12 | reverse complement strand
TCGCACACTCTGGGGTCTAGTTGACGCGCACGCGAGATCTGCGGTTTGTACTGGTCGAATAATTTTCGAACAGGTTGTTTGAGCATGATCTCGTTAATGGGCTGTCATTTCCCCAAGGATGCAGTTTTGTACGCTGTTTACTTCTATCTGCGATACACGGTGTCCTATCGTTACTTGGAAGAGATCATGCCTGAGCGCGGTGTGCGAGTTGACCATGCCACCCTGAATAGGTGGGTTGTGAAATACTCGCCGATGATCGCAGCAAGAGCGCAATCAAAGAAGCGTCCAACGCTGAGTTCATGGCGCATGGACGAGACCTATATTCGTGTTCGCGGCAAATGGATGTACCTCTATCGGGCCGTCGACAAAGCTGGGAATACCCTTGATTTCATGCTGTCTGAGCGCAGGAACCGTCCAGCAGCAGCTAGGTTCTTTGCCAAAGCTCTGTCTTCAAACGGAATCCCGAGCAAGATCGTCATTGACAAAAGCGGAGCCAACGCGGCGGGCATTCGAGAGGTGAACAAAATCCTTAATCGGTTTGGTTGCACCGCCAAAATTCAAACAGTCAGGTCAAAGTATTTGAATAACCTGATCGAGCAGGATCATCGGTTCATCAAGCGTCGCATCCGGCACATGTGCGCGTTCAAATCGTTCAGATCCGCATCGGCTACCCTGGACGGCATTGAGGTCGCCAACATGATCCGAAAGCAGCAATTTCCCTGCACTACGACATCTGGCTTTCGGCTATTTGCAGAGATCGCAGGATGAGTGTGTCCAGTAAGTCGCTAACTCTGACCGTCCCAAAAGTTTGCG
>NZ_JBQFVZ010000169.1:0-814 GCF_056540025.1 Ruegeria sp. AP12 | reverse complement strand
GGTTCACGAAAGAAGTTGAGGCGTGGCAGGTGACCGGCGCGCGCGACACGGACAGCCGTTTCAGACGTGTTGAGGGGGCCGCCCTCGGCCCTCTGATCGGCCGCATCACGGAATATGAGACGCTCAGCGACAAGTGGAAGCTGGCCCGTGAGGGCGAAGGTCAAATCGTTCTGGTCTCCGGTGAGCCGGGGATCGGGAAATCGCGCCTGATCGAGGAGTTGCGGCAGAAAGCCCCCCAAGGCGCGCATGAGCAAATTCGGCTGCAGTGTTCTCCGTACCATTTTGCCAGCTCGTTTTATCCGATCATTCGGCGGCTTCACCATGCTGCCGACCTGAGGTCTGAAGACTCGGATGAGGCAAAGCTGGAGAAGATATCATCGGTTTTGAAAAACCCTTCAGATCAGGTTCTGCGATTGGCGGCGTCGCTATTGTCGATCCCGTTTGAGGATCGTCTGGGGCCGCTGACCCTGACGCCGCAACAGATCATGGATCAGACGCACGAGATGTTGTTGGAGCATTTGCTGGCCGATGCGTCGGAAAAGCCGATTTTGCTGTTGTTTGAAGACGCGCATTGGCTCGACCCGACGACAAAGGCGCTGATGGATCGGCTGGTGGACCGTCTTAGGGATCTTCCGGTGATGGTCGTGATGACCTTCCGGCCGGAATTTGACCCGGGTTGGGCGTTGCAATCGAACCTGACCAAAGTGGTCCTAAGGCAGCTTGATTTTCAGGATGTTAAGCGCATCGCAAATGAGGTCGCGGAAGGACAGGACATCCCCGACGCCATGTAAGAACTGGTGGCGGGCCGATCCGC
>NZ_JBQFVZ010000168.1:0-818 GCF_056540025.1 Ruegeria sp. AP12 | reverse complement strand
TTCGAAGATTTCGAAATTGGCGCCATTGCCGCAGCGTACCAGCCGCATCGTCGGGATCTCAGCCTTGGCGTCCACGTTCAGATGGTCCGCCATCCAAGTGCTGTCACCGCCCGAGAACGGTCCCAATGGGTAGAACACATTGCAACCGATGACGTCCTGAAAGAAGGTGACAGCCTCATCAACGCTCGGGACTGTAAATCCCACGTGGTCTGTGCCCGTCATTCCCGGCAAGGAACTGCCAGCAAGTGCGCCCGTTCCTAATGCTGTGACTGCGGCCGTCAGTGCGAGAGTTTTCATGGATCAATCCTCCTTGTTCGACTGCGCGCCAATCACAAGACGACGGCGCACGGGGAATATTTGAAGTCCGGTTTTCTCAGAGATCAGCCCCCAGATACCGCGCGGGGCGAAGAGCATGACGGCGATCCCGATCAGACCAAGCACCATGAGGTACCAAGAGCCGTAGTCGGCCAGCAGGCTTTGCAGGATGAAGAAGATCAGCACGCCCAGGATTGGGCCTTCGATGGTGCCGATGCCTCCGATCACGACGATGAAAATCACGTAAGCCGTCCAGTCGGTGACCGAGAACGCCGCATCCGGAGAGATGCGCAGTTTCTGCACATAGATCAAAGCACCGGTCAGCCCGGTTCCTGCGGCTGAGACCAAGTAGACCAGCCATTTCATCCGAACCGCATCGACGCCGACGGATTTCGCTGCTTCGACATTGTCGCGTACCGCAGCCAATGCCAGCCCGCGCTTCGTTCTGAGCAGCCAGTAGATGCCCGCAATCGTTGCGATCACCAGCGCCAAGGCCAGCCAGT
>NZ_JBQFVZ010000167.1:0-822 GCF_056540025.1 Ruegeria sp. AP12 | reverse complement strand
CGAAGTGATAGTTGCGGATGGTCAGCAGGCCCGCGTACTCGCCCTGCGCGCCCGAGTTGGGCTGCTGGGAGATCGCGTCATAGCCGGTGATCTGGCACAGCTTGTCGTTCAGATCGGCAATCATCTCATGATAGCCCTGCGCCTGATCTTCGGGGCAGAACGGGTGCAGATTGCCGAACTCGGGCCAGGTGACCGGGATCATCTCGATCGTGGCGTTCAGCTTCATGGTGCACGAGCCCAGCGGGATCATCGCCCGGTCCAGCGCCAGATCGCGGTCGGCCAGACGGCGCATATAGCGGGTCATTTCCGCCTCGGCCCGGTTCTTGTGGAAGATCGGGTGGGTCAGGTATTCGCTTTCACGCAGCGCATAATCCGGCAGGCGGTATTGCTTGTTCGAGCTGTCATCCTTGCGATCGATGCCAAAGGCGCCCCAGACCGCCTCGATGGTCTCGGGGCGGGTCTGTTCGTCCAGGCTGATGCCCACTTTCGTGTCGCCCACCTTGCGCAGGTTCACACCGCGCGCCACGGCGGCCTCCATCACCACGTTCTGCAGATGGCCGACCTCGACCGTAATGGTGTCGAAGAACACTTCCGGTTCCACCGCAAAGCCTGCCTCTTCCAGGCCGGCGGCCAGGCGCGAGGTCTTGCGGTGCACCGATTGCGCGATGGCCTTGATGCCGTCGGGGCCGTGGTACACGGCATACATCGAGGCGATGACGGCCAGCAGCGCCTGCGCGGTGCAGACGTTCGAGTTGGCTTTCTCACGCCGGATATGCTGTTCGCGGGTCTGCAGCGCCAGGCGGTAGGCCTTGTTGCCGCGGC
>NZ_JBQFVZ010000166.1:0-831 GCF_056540025.1 Ruegeria sp. AP12 | reverse complement strand
GGCCGAAGGTGAACGGGCCGTTGATGGTGTCTTTGATGCCGGATTCACCGATGGCGGGGATACGCTCGAACGACATTTCCAGGCGGTCGGCAATCCGGTCCAGATCGGGTTGCAGAAGCTCGTGGCCGAAATCCCAAGGGGTGCCATCCACTTTCCACGGAGTCGATTTCGGCTCATAGGTGCCCAGAAGCATGCCGTGGCGTTCCTGACGGAAGTAAATGTTGGCCTCATAGTCGATGCCTGCGGGCAGACGACCGGCTTCGCCCATGCTCTCCATGCGGTCCTTGATCATCGGGATCGCGTCGGTGATCAGGTAGTGGTGCTCCATCGGCTGTACGGGCAGGTGGATGCCCGACATATGGCCCACTTCACGCGCCCAGAGGCCGCCGCAGTTCACGACCTGCTCGGCGTTGATGACGCCTTTGGGGGTGGTCAGATCCCAGCTGCCATCGGGGCGCTGGCTCATCGAGGTCACGCCGCAATGGGTGAAATACTGCGCACCGTGGTGACGGGCGGATTTTGCGAAGGCGTAGGTTGCGCCCGAGGGATCGACATCGCCGTCCTGCTCGTCCCAAAGGGCGGCGTGATAGTGTTTGGGGTCGATCAGCGGGTGACGCTCGGCCAGTTCCTGCGGGCTGATGAATTCCTGATGCAGGCCCATATAGCGCGCTTTCGAGCGTTCACGCTTGAGGTAGTCGTACCATTCCTTTGTCGAGGCCGCGTAGAAACCACCGGTGATGTGCATACCGACCGAATGGCCCGAGGTTTCTTCGATCTCTTTGTACAGATCAATAGTATAGCTCTGCAGGCGCGAGATGTTGGGGTCCGAAC
>NZ_JBQFVZ010000165.1:0-833 GCF_056540025.1 Ruegeria sp. AP12 | reverse complement strand
TCGAAGGAGCCGAGGGGCGGCGGCGGTTTCTGGATCGCATCGCGTTGAGCTTTGATCCCGCGCATGCCGAAGCGTCGCTGACCTATGAGAAAGCCATGCGGGAGCGAAACCGGCTGCTGAAGGATCAGGTCCGGGACGCCCATTGGTACACGGCTTTGGAAGGTCAGATGGCCGAGACAGGGTACCGGATACACGCGGCGCGTCTTGCGGCGTTGGATCATTTGCGTACCGCGCAGGAAAAGGCCGAAACGGCGTTTCCTTCAGCAGACTTGGAGTTGATTCAAACGGAAGGTGCGATGCCCGAGGCTGCGGATGATCTGCGCGAGGCGCTGAGCGAAAGCCGTTTCCGCGATCTGGCGGCGGGGCGGACTTTGGTCGGGCCGCATCGCTCGGACCTGTATGGGGTGTTTGCTGCCAAGGGGGTTCCGGCCAAGGATTGTTCGACGGGTGAGCAGAAAGCGCTGCTGGTGTCCCTGATCCTGTCAAACGCACGGGCGTTGGCGGGAATGGTCGGCGCGCCGCCGATCGTTCTGCTGGATGAGGTAGCTGCGCATCTGGATGCCGGGCGACGCGCGGCGCTCTATGATGAAATCTGTGCGCTGGGCGCTCAGGCCTGGATGACGGGAACCGGGCCTGAGCTGTTTGCGGAATTGGGCGACCGGGCCCAAACGCTGACGGTCAACGACAGCGGCGAAGGCTCGGCTGTAGCTTAGGCCGGTTCGCCCACTTTACGTTCCCACAAGAAGCCGCGCATGACTTCGTCGACCGGAGTTTTAGCCATGTGGTTGACGTAGTTCGACATGGTTTTCTGTGCGAGGCCCAGAACAACATCC
>NZ_JBQFVZ010000164.1:0-834 GCF_056540025.1 Ruegeria sp. AP12 | reverse complement strand
TGGGGCATTTTTGCCACTGAAAAAATCCAAAAGGGAGGTGCGTTCGGGATCGGACAGTTCGGGTCCGTCCGAGCGCTTGCCTGTAGATAGAATATCCGGATTGTTGACGACGCTCCGACTCTGCCCACATGCCGCCAGTGTCGCAGTCAGAATGATTAAACCCAAAGTCGTCGGCAAACGCATCGTCTATTGGTCCTATTTCACTAATATTGCGGTCTTTGGGAGCTACTCCTAGCCAAGCAAACCGCGCGCAACAAGCCTATTCTTCTCGATTACCAGTGTATACATCCAATCCGCGTTGAGCAGACTGTGGCATCCTTGCACCAATCCAACCTCAATGCGGTCAGCTTCTTTAGGCTGAGCTTGCGCAAAGGGGGGTAAACAAGCGAAACGATGTCCGTGCTGAGACGCATGCCTAGGTATGTGTCGAGTAGAAAACTCTTAAATGAAACCGAGGGTAACAAGATGAAAAAAGTTCTTCTCGCAACGACGGCGCTGGTAGCGACCGCAGGCGTTGCAGCAGCTGAAGTCAGCTTCAGCGGTTTTGGCCGCTTTGGTCTTCAGTACATTGAAGACAACGCGTCCACTGAAATCGTTTCGGACACCAACACCACAAGTGGTGACACCGAGCGTACAGTCGTGACGACTGAAAACGATGATGCGTTCCTGGATTCGCGCTTCCGCCTGAACATCGACGCGAACGCAGAAACCGACGGCGGCGTAGGCTTCTCGGGTCGTGTACGTCTGCAGGCTGACGACAATGCTGACGGTTCTGCCGGTACCGCAGGCCTGAACGGCGCAGTCTTCACCACCACATACGGCGGTCTGCGTGTT
>NZ_JBQFVZ010000163.1:0-834 GCF_056540025.1 Ruegeria sp. AP12 | reverse complement strand
CGAACGCGCCCGCATTGCCGGTGTCACTGCACCGCCGCAGGATTTCAGCGCGCCGCAAAGGTTCGAAGAGTTGCCTGCCGGGGCCTCAACCGTGCGCGTGCGCAACAACGCGGATGCGTTATCGCAACCGTCCAAGAACCTGAGCTTTGAGCAAGAGCTGGACTTCAAGGTCGGCAACGGATTGTTCAAGAAAATCTGGGTCTCTTCGCCGTCCTCAACCCTCGCGTCTGATGGTCTTGGGCCGCTTTATAACGCGCGCTCGTGCCAGCGCTGTCACATCAAGGATGGGCGCGGGCATACGCCGAACGAGCCGGATGACAACGCCATCTCGATGTTCCTGCGCGTGTCTATCCCCGGAGGTCCAGAGGACGCGCCGGATGGGATCGAAGACTATCTCGCCACCCTTCCCGAGCCCAACTACGGCGGCCAGATGCAGGACTTCGCCTTGGCCGGCCATCCGGCGGAATACCGGTTGGAGATCACCTACGAAGAGATCCCGGTTGCGCTGTCCGAGGGCGAGAGCGCCTCGCTCCGCCGCCCCACCTACAGGGCTGCCGATCTGGGATACGGCCCGTTGCACCCGGACGCCATGCTCAGCCCGCGCGTTGCGCCTCAGATGATTGGCCTTGGTCTGCTTGAGGCGATCCCGGTCGAGGACCTGCTGGCCAAAGCCGACCCGGACGATACGGATGGCGATGGTATCTCGGGCCGAGCGAACATTGTCTGGTCGACCGAGTTTGACGCCCCGATGATGGGCCGCTTCGGCCATAAGGCCGGAATGCCCACGGTCATGGAGCAATCGGCGGCTGCTTTTGCAGGTGGTATCGGCATCTC
>NZ_JBQFVZ010000162.1:0-834 GCF_056540025.1 Ruegeria sp. AP12 | reverse complement strand
GTCTGGCGACGCTCAAGACGCGAATGGAAAACTTCACCGCCAGCGTAACGATGGTGGGGCAGGTCAAGGCTGGCAAGTCCTCGATCGTCAACATTCTGGCAGGCCGTCCTGCGCTGCTGCCTTCTGACGTCAACCCGTGGACCTCGGTGGTCACGACGCTGAACATCAACACGCGTCCGCCGGGCGACACTAAGTCCAAGTTCACCTTCTTCGAGCAGGAAGAATGGGACAACCTGATGGTGGGCGGCGGTCGTCTGGGTGAGCTGGCCAACCGGGCCGGTGCGGATGACGAAATGGACGACATCCGCCGCCAGATCGGTGAGATGAAGGCCAAATCAGAAGAACGTCTTGGCAAGCATTTCGACCTGATTCTGGGCCAAAGCCACCAGTACGATTATTTCGACGAAGAGCTGATCCAGCGCTACGTCTGTCTGGGCGATGAGGACGATCCGGATATCGACCCCAAGACCGGACGGTTCGCCGATGTGACGAAGTCGGCCGAGCTTTACATGGACATACCGCAATACCCGATTGCGCTGAAGCTCTGCGATACACCCGGTGTGAACGATACCTTCATGGTGCGCGAGCAGATCACGCTGCGTAGCCTGCGCGGGTCCGAGGTTTGTGTTGTCGTGCTGGCTGCAAGCCAGGCGCTGACCACGATGGACATGGCGTTGATGCGGATCATCGCCCAGTTCGAAAATCGCCAGATCGTGCTGTTCGTGAACCGTATCGATGAGCTGGCTGATCCGGTGAACCAAGTGCCCGAGATTCGCGACCGGATTCAGGACACGCTGAAACAGAACAACATCGATGCCAACACAAGTGTTGTTT
>NZ_JBQFVZ010000161.1:0-836 GCF_056540025.1 Ruegeria sp. AP12 | reverse complement strand
AGCAGCGTTGGCATTTGTCGCCTTCCGCCTTCTCAAAAACCACACCGACGCCCTCAATCTCGGGCACGCGGAAGGCTTCGGCCGGGGCCGGGTTCTTGGAGACCGTCAAGCCCGACGTGATGCAAAGATCGTCCACATCAAAACTCGCCAACAGCGCAATAGTATCCTGATCTTCGACATGCACGATCGGAGCGGCCTCAAGGCTGGATCCGATCACCTTGTCCTGACGCTGAACCTCTAGCGCTGCGGTCACGGCGCGGCGTACGCGACGAACCTTTGCAACGGCTTCTTCCAACTCGGCATCACGCCAATCCGCCGGTGTCTCCGGGAAATCTACCAGATGGACCGAGCTGTCGTCGCCTGGGAACCGCTCCAACCAGACCTCTTCCATGGTGAAGACCAGAACCGGCGCCAGCCATGTGGTCAGGCGGTGGAACAGGATATCCAGAACGGTACGGGCCGCACGGCGGCGCAGGCTATCGCCGTCGCAATACAGCGCGTCCTTGCGGACGTCGAAGTAGAAGGATGACAAATCAACCGTAGCAAAGGTGAAGACCGCGCTGAACACGCCCTGGAAATCGAACTCTGAATAGCCTTTGCGGACCTGCTCATCCAGATCGGCCAGGCGGCTGAGGACCCAACGCTCCAGACGCGGCATATCCTCTGGGGCGACCCGGTCGGCCTCGGTGAAGTCAGCCAAAGATCCCAGCATGAACCGCATGGTGTTGCGCAGACGGCGGTAGCTGTCGGCGGTGCCCTTCAGGATTTCCGGCCCGATCCGCTGGTCGGCGGTGTAGTCGGTCTGAGCGACCCACAGACGCAGGATATCGGCGCCG
>NZ_JBQFVZ010000160.1:0-837 GCF_056540025.1 Ruegeria sp. AP12 | reverse complement strand
CACCCAAACGCGATACGTATTGCGCGCGGAAGGCATCGGATGAGAAAATCCCGTGCAGATAGCTGCCCAGAATGCGCCCATTGGCACTGGCTGCTCCTTCAGGGCGTCCTTGCACCTCAAGCCAGGCACGGGCGCAATCGGGCCCTTCGGTGCGGCCCATGTGAATCTCGTAGCCGCTGACGGGTTCGCGATTTGGCAAGGCGCAGGCCTCGGTCAGAGTCACCTGTTTCTTGCCCGCCATGACCGTGTCAACGTCCAGCAGCCCGAGGCCCTCAACCGTGCCGGGGCGGCCATCCACGCCTTCGGGGTCTGAGATCGTTTTCCCCAGCATCTGATACCCGCCGCAAAGGCCCAGCACGTGACCACCACGGCGTACATGCGCGTATAGGTCGATATCCCAGCCCTGCTTCCGGAAATAGGTCAGATCACCGATGGTCGATTTGCTGCCGGGCAACAGCACCAGATCGGCATCACCGGGCAGAGGACGGCCTGCGGGAATGATCTCGACACTGACGTCGGGCTCAGCCGACAGAGGGTCCAGATCGTCGAAATTGGCCATGCGCTCCAGCTGAGGCACCACAACCTTGCAGGCCCCACCCGTATGAGAGCGGATATCCATCATATCCTCGGCGGGCAGCTTCCAGGCATCGTGGAACCATGGCACAACACCCAGGCAAGGCCAGCCGGTCCGTGAGGCGATATCATCGCGTCCTTCATCAAACAGAGATACATCGCCTTTGAAGCGGTTGACGGCAAAGCCACGGATCATCGCCAGATCGCCCTCGTCCAGCACGGCCTGAGTGCCGACGATCTGCGCAATAACGCCGCCGCGATGGA
>NZ_JBQFVZ010000159.1:0-838 GCF_056540025.1 Ruegeria sp. AP12 | reverse complement strand
AGGCGCGCAAATAAGTTTCCTCAGACAACCAAGCGCGACGGTCTACCAACTCCTGATGCATCAAGGATATCTGCGCTGCAGGGCCGCCGAAGGACAAAAGACCAATTCTGCCGAAGACCAGAACAAGGTCGCGTACTGAAGGCGCCATGTCACGCCAGCCCGACGGTCAAAATGCGCTCGGACAGCTGGCTTTGTCGATCACGAAGCATGACCCATTTCCCTGCAATAACGTCCGCGCGCTGAATGCGCGCAGCACGTATGGCCTTAGCTATCGCGTCTGAAACTTGGGGGTCAAGGCGGCTTGGGTGTTCAGAACCAATCCAGTCGATGACCGGTCATGCAGACGGGAAGGGTATCCTGCGGAAATTGCCCAAGCTGTTCAAAGAACGATATGAAATCGAACTGGTTGTAGGCCTCGACCATCTTTTTGCCTTTGAAGCGGGCCATGACCTGGCCGGTCACCTCCAGCGGGGCATCATTGTCAGCGCGGAAGGTTTTGACATGTAGAATGGCGGACACCCAATCCCCGTTTTCGATGATCTTTGGCAGCTCCACCGAGATTTCACCCAGAATATGCCGGAAGGCCATCACCAGATCGCGAAAATCATCGGCCCCAACCTGCATTTCAGGGATTAGCCCCTCAGCCATGGTTTCCGGTGCAAAATATTGATCAATCACATCGGTATTCCCTTGTTCCCAAACTTCGGCATACCAAGCTTTCAAGATATCTGAGTGGGTCATCCCGGCCCTCCTGTCTGTCTGAGAGGACTCTGGACAAATGGGATGAAAAAACTCTGAATCTGAGCCGAAATAAAAATAAATGCAGACATAAGGTGGG
>NZ_JBQFVZ010000158.1:0-839 GCF_056540025.1 Ruegeria sp. AP12 | reverse complement strand
GAAGAAATCCTCCATGAAGGCCGGGCCTTTCTGATCCACAAAATCCCGAAAAGACCGCGCCGCCGGACGTAGTGGTTTGTTGCGCATATGCAGAACGAACCAATCGCGATATTCGGGCATGCCTTCGACATTCAGGATCTTCAGTTTTCCGGCCATCGCCTCCAGCGCGATCGTGTGAGCCGAGATGAAGGCCAGCCCCATATTCGCCATGACCGCCTGTTTGATATTGGCATTGCTGTCCATTTCCTGCGCCTTGGGCTGCGGCAGGCCCGAGTCCGAGAAAAAGAACTCATGCACCATGCGCGTGCCCGACCCCCGCTCGCGGACGATGAACTGATGATGCGGCAAGTCCGAGCGTCGGATGCGGCTGGAGCGCACCAGCGGATGATCCGGATGGCCGATCAAAACATAGGGGTGTTTGGCGAATTGATGTGCCGTTGTCTCTATCCGGCGCGGAGGGCGACCCATGAGCGCAAGGTCGATCTGATCGGTATCCAGCATCTCGATCACGCTGCGCCGGTTGGCGATCTTGAACTGCAGATCGCATTCCGGGTGTTCCTGCTGAAATTGCGCTAGCAGATGTGGGCCAAAATTGCGGGCGGTGGTCACCATCGCCACCCGCACGCGGTGGTCCAGTTTGCCCTGCATGATCTGCACAACATCGACCGCCTCGGCGAGCGTTTCGGTCATGCGTTCGGCATAGGGCACCAAGGCCGTTGCAACCTCGGTCGGGATCACCGAACGTCCCGATTTCTCAAACAGAGGCGCGCCGAATCCCTCACTCAGCCGTCTCATCTGCATCGACACCGCAGGCGGGGTCAGCGACAAACGCTCAGCCG
>NZ_JBQFVZ010000157.1:0-844 GCF_056540025.1 Ruegeria sp. AP12 | reverse complement strand
TGCACCGCCGGTATGCTTCATGTAGGGTTCGACCGTGCCGCGGATAAACTCCTTGGTGCCAAGGATCACACCACCCAGCGCCCGGCCCTGCCCGTCGATATGTTTGGTCGCCGAATAGATCACCACATCCGCGCCCTGCTCGACCGCGCGCGAGAACACCGGTGTCGAAAACACGTTGTCCACCAGAACCAGAGCACCAACCGAATGGGCCAGTTCCGCAACGGCGGCAATGTCGATCACCTCGAGCGTCGGGTTTGACATGGACTCGAAGAATACGGCCTTAGTGTCGGGGCGGATCGCCGCCTTCCACTGGTCAAGATCGGTTCCATCGACAAACGTCACCTCGACACCATAGCGGGTCAGGATGTTTTCCAGAATGAACAGGCACGACCCGAACAGCGCCTTGGCCGAGACCACATGGTCCCCCGCTTTCAGCATCGAGGTCAACGCACCATTGACAGCTGCCATGCCGGACGCCGTGGCAAACGCATCCTCGGCCCCTTCCAGCGCCGCGATACGCTGTTCGAACATCGACACAGTCGGGTTGCCATAGCGGGCATAGATGAACTCATCCGGGCCACATTCCAGGAACCGGGCCTCGGCCTGCTCGGCAGTGTCGTATACGAAGCCCTGGGTCAGGAAGATCGCTTCGCTCACCTCGTTGTACTGACTACGACGGATACCGCCATGGACGGCTTGGGTGCGTTTGGTCCAGTTCTCGCTCATGTCATTCCTTTCGGCCTCAATCCCAGAGGCGCATCAAAAAAACCCCAGACGCGGTCAAGCGAAAGGGGCCTTTCATCCTGACCTTTTAGCGGTGTTGTTTAGCGTGGCCCGCAATCCG
>NZ_JBQFVZ010000156.1:0-847 GCF_056540025.1 Ruegeria sp. AP12 | reverse complement strand
TAACTCCGTGTGTTGCCCTCCCCAGGGACGTAAGGTCATTTAAGGCTGTTTTACAGATTTGTGACAGTAAAATATTACTACATTTCGGACATATTTAGGCGTTAGCGGAAACATCTTGTGCGTCTTCCTCGGCCTCGGCGGCTTCGATGGCCACTTCCTGGGCCACCTCAAGCGCAA
This sequence comes from Ruegeria sp. AP12, assembly GCF_056540025.1. Classification (NCBI taxonomy): domain Bacteria; kingdom Pseudomonadati; phylum Pseudomonadota; class Alphaproteobacteria; order Rhodobacterales; family Roseobacteraceae; genus Ruegeria; species Ruegeria sp. AP12. The sequence goes on along the minus strand of NZ_JBQFVZ010000156.1, from coordinate 670 downwards.
CGGGGGATGCGGACGGGTACAGAGGCGACATGGTACCGGTTTCGTCGACAGGAATCGCCGCACGCTGCGTCATGCGATACATTGCATAGCCAGCCATCGCGAACAGCAACGCCGCGATGAACAGGAAAAAGCCCGGAGGTCCAAAGACCCCGTCCCCCATCAACCAACCCGTAATCAGCGGGCCAGCAATCGCGCCCAAGCCGTTGATGAAAAGCAGACCACCAGATGCAGCGGCCATGTCCTCGCGATCCAGAAAATCGTTCGTATGGGCGATCAGCAGGGAATAGAGCGGGTTTGACATACCGCCAATAAAGAAAGCGGTTACCAGCAGGATCGGGAAATTCACCCCGAGTAGCATGCCAGCTACGGCACTGGCACCGCCTATGGCTGCCGCCAGCAGGATCAGGAAACGCCGATCCATTCGGTCCGAGAACCATCCCAGCGGGTATTGCAGCACGATAGCGCCGATGTAGAAGGCGGCCACGAAGGTCGAAATCTCGATCAGGCTCAACCCGGCGCGCGCGCCATAGACCGCCGCCATGCCGAACTGCGCCGAGAACACCCCGCCCAACAGAAACATACCGACACAGCCCAAGGGGGATTTGCCCATCAGCTCGCGCAGGGTCATGGGTTTGGTGGTGTCGAATGCGGGGGTCGGAGAAATCGACAA
>NZ_JBQFVZ010000155.1:0-848 GCF_056540025.1 Ruegeria sp. AP12 | reverse complement strand
GTCACCGACCCGGCACTTTCGGCGCAGAACCTAATGGATGCGGCAATCCAGAACGGGGCCGAGTTGCGCACTGGGGCCGAGGTTGTTGAAATCCTGATAGAGGATGGGCGCGTGGCGGGTGTCAAACTGGCTACGGGCGAAGAAATTCGCGCCAAGGTCGTGGTAAACGTGGCCGGGCCTGGATCGGCCATTATCAACGGCATGGCTGGCGTTCTGGACGACATGACCATCGAAACCCGTCCTCTGCGGCAGGAAGTGGTCCACGTTCCCGCGCCTGAGGGGTTCGATTTCGAAAACAACGGAACCATTGTCTCGGATAGTGACATCGCCTGCTACTGCCGCCCAGAGCATGGCAACCATATCCTCGTGGGGTCCGAGGATCCCGAATGCGATCCGCATCAATGGTGCGAGGATGACAAGACATATAACCGCGATTTCACCGACCAGTGGACGACGCAGGCGATGCGCTATGCGCAGCGGGTACCGAGCCTTGGTATTCCGTCCAAAACGCGGGGCGTGGTTGACCTCTATGATGCGTCGACCGATTGGATTCCGATCTACGATAAATCCAGCCTACCGGGGTTCTACATGGCCTGTGGCACTAGCGGAAACCAATACAAAAACGCTCCGATTGCGGGCAAGATGATGACGGCTCTGATCGACTATTGTGAGGGCGGCGCAGATCACGATGCCGAACCGCTGCAGTTCGAACTGCCTTACATCAAGCGCGTGATTGATGTCGGATTCTATTCGCGCAACCGCTCGATCAACGAAGAAAGCAGTTTTTCGGTCCTGGGGTAGTCAGCCCGACAATTGGCCCTAACATCACGTAAATGCGAAAAGGAGCG
>NZ_JBQFVZ010000154.1:0-849 GCF_056540025.1 Ruegeria sp. AP12 | reverse complement strand
TCAGGAAGCGACCGAGGGCGATAGCGCTGCGGTCAGCACTGGTGATGCGAAGGTTATGGAGCGTGGTGAGCTTCGGATGGACCCGCTGCGCCATGCGGTGACCTGGAAGGGCAATGATGTTTCACTGACCGTGACCGAGTTTCTGCTTCTGCAGGCCTTGGCGCAACGCCCAGGCTTCGTCAAAAGCCGCGACCAGCTGATGGACGTGGCCTATGACGATCAGGTCTATGTCGACGACCGCACCATCGACAGCCACATCAAACGCCTTCGCAAGAAGATGCGCGCCGCTGATCCTGAGTTCTCGGCCATCGAGACGCTCTATGGCATCGGCTACCGCTACAACGAAGAATAGGCACGCGCCCCGTTTGAAGGTATTGTGGTCCCGTGCGTGACACTGACCAATCTGACGAGCTGCACGACGGTGATGTCGTAATCGGGGATGACTGGGTTATCCCACAAGACCCCGAGTCTGCCGAACTGCGAGAGAAGCGGTCGCGGAGGAACTTGTTTTCTCTGCGCGGCTCGCCTTTGGCGCGCAAGATCGTCACCTTCAACCTGATTGCCTTGGTCATTCTCGTGACCGGTCTTTTGTATCTGGACGATTCCCGGAAGGAACAGGTTCAGCAAACCGCGCGCAACCTGATGGGCGACGCACAGCTGGTCAGCAACGTGTTCGAGGCTCAGATCCGTCAGAACGCAGCCGCGGGCGCGCAAAATCCGCGGGTGCTGGATGTGGGTGATACTCTGGCCGGGTTAAGTCTACCAGAAGGTGGCGAGGTCTTTGTTTACGACGCCAGCGGCACGTTGATCGGTTGGACGCGGGGTGCCTCAGTTGCCGTTGATCTGTCG
>NZ_JBQFVZ010000153.1:0-860 GCF_056540025.1 Ruegeria sp. AP12 | reverse complement strand
ACCGAGGCTAACGCACTTGCCTATGACATGGCCCGCGCAGTGACGGGTAACAAAGGCGTACTGGTGTCTGATGGTTCTTACCACGGAAACGCACTCGCTGTTGCAGACTTCTCGCTCTTTGGTGGCCCTCCAAACGAAACCCCCGGTTTCGTGAGGTCAGTCCCTGTACCCAATCCACATGAAACCAACGACGAAACCGAGACTGGTAGTTTCGGAAAAAAGCTAGCGAACGGGGCCGCGCCCATTGTTCGCGAGTTGGCGAAATCACGCCACGGCTTGGCCATGTTCATTGTTGATCCGATTTTCGATGCGCCCGGCATTTTTACGACGCCTCCCAAGTACTTGGCCGAAATGTCACGGAACGTGCGTAGTATGGGCGGACTGGTCGTCGTAGACGAGGTGCAATCAGGGTTAACCCGCCTAGGTGACAGTGTCTGGGGCTTTATGGATTCCGGTGTAGTGCCCGACATCGTGACAATGGGTAAACCGATAGGTGCTGGGTATCCATTGGCGGTTGTCGCTTCGACCCGCGAGATATTTTCGACCTTTGCCAAGAAACGGCAATACTTCAACACCTTCGGCGGGACACCCGTTGCCGGGGCGGTTGGAAATGCTGTGATTGATGTAATCGAAGAAAACAACATTCTAGAAAATGTGAATTCCGTAGGCCGCTTTTTAAAATCCGAACTCGACACGATGTCCCGAGACTTTGACTTTATGGATTGCGTTCGAGGCAAAGGGCTGTTTTTAGGCATTCCGGTAGTTTCAGACAAGTCATCTCGCCGCCCTGATCCGAAAAGGGCTGCCGCACTCGTTAACCAAATGAAACGCAATGGCGTATTGGTCTCAGTCTGCGGTGC
>NZ_JBQFVZ010000152.1:0-861 GCF_056540025.1 Ruegeria sp. AP12 | reverse complement strand
GCCAGCGACCCGGAATGCGGTCTGACATGGCGGAGCTGAGCCAGTGCAGAAAGGCAAAGGCGGCCATTGCCCAGAGCGAGACCATTGGCCAGAAGCTTGGTTGCGCAAACCACTTGGTGCGTTTGACGACCTCGGTCTGCGTTCCCAGTTGGCTCAGCAGAAAAACCGAAAATATCAGGAAGGCCAAAGCAAAAACAACATCGCCGGGGCGGCGGTATCGTTTGAACATGTCTTGCAATGTCTTTGCGATCATTTTGGCCTCCTGCTGGATAGAAAAAGGCCCGACAGTATTGCAATACGCCGGGCCAGTTTCGCGTTATTCGCCTAGAATCTCTTCGATTTTAGAGAACGAGGCTTTGTCCTGTTCTATCTGTGCATTCGAGGCATCCGGATCCTGCCAGTAGATCAGTGCTCCGGTTTCTTCAGCAAGTTGCTTGGCCTTGTCAGATTCCAGCGCTTTCTGTGCAGCCGCAGTGATCTTTTCGCGTGCTTCGGCCGGAGTGTCCTTGTGGACGAACAGACCGTTCCACAGGGCCAAAGGCAGTTCGGGGTGCAGCTCGGTAACTGTGGGTGTATCCGGGACCAATGAGATCCGTTCGCCACCGATGCTGGCCAGGACATTCACTTGGTCCAGACAGGGAAGAACAAGTTGAAGCGTCGTGTTGATCACGTCCACGTCGCCCGAAGCCAGAGTGTTGCAGTCGAGCGCGTCGAAGGCGGCTTCGCTGGCGAAGTCAAACCCACTGCTGACTGCGGCCGCAAAGGTGACTTGTGTGGGCGGCAGAACCGAGCCGAAGTGACCAAGCGCGACATCGTTTTCTTTGCCGTGTTCCACCAGTTCTTCCCATGTCGCGAACGGGG
>NZ_JBQFVZ010000151.1:0-870 GCF_056540025.1 Ruegeria sp. AP12 | reverse complement strand
TGCCCTGGCCGCCTATGCGCTTGCCGATCTTGGCGGTCCTCAGACGATTTCACTGGCCCAAAACGAAAGCGCTTTTCCTGCCAGCCCTACCGCCATTGCCGCCGGACAGGCCGCGATGGCCGACATGCCGCTCTATCCTGATCCGGAATGGCCGGACCTGCGTTTAGCGATAGCCGAAGTGCATGGGCTGGACCAGAGCAACATCTTTTGCGGCGCGGGATCGATGGAGCTGATCGGTTGCCTAATCCGCGCCTATGCCGGGCAAGGGGACCGCGTGCTGGGTACAGACTACGGCTACGCCTTTGTCGCCTCGGCAGCCGTGCAGGTGCAGGCGGACTATGTCAAGGCGCGTGAGGTCGACTTGACTGTTTCGGTGGATGATGTTCTGAGCGCAGTCACCCCAAAAACCCGCATCGTCTTCCTCTGCAATCCCGGCAATCCGACCGGAACGGTCATCCCGAACGCTGAGATCGTGCGCCTGCGGACCAGCCTTCCCAAGAACGTTCTGCTGGTCGTCGATCAAGCCTACGCCGAATTCTCGGATGCCGAACATGATCCGGCAGAGGCATTCGCTATGATTCAGCGCGGCGATACGGTCATCACCCGGACGTTTTCCAAAGCCTATGGGCTGGCGGGCGCGCGGGTCGGGTGGGCCTATGCTCCGCCCCAGATTGGAGCAGAACTGCGCAAGCTGTTAAACCCAAACAATGTCTCAATCCCCTCGCAGGCTGCAGCTGCCGCTGCAATGCGTCATCAGACGCATATGCGAGAGGTTGTGGCAAAAACTGCCAACATCCGCGACGCGTTCGCCGAAAACTGCCGCGCTCTGGGGTTAACCGTCCCGCAAAGCCACACAAATTTCGTCTTGCT
>NZ_JBQFVZ010000150.1:0-872 GCF_056540025.1 Ruegeria sp. AP12 | reverse complement strand
CATTCTGCTTTTCCTATATGTCGTCTAAGTGGAGGAAACCATGAAGCCAAAAGTGAAAGCGTTCTTCGACGACCAGACCTTTACGGTCTCGTACGTCGTCCACGAAGACAGCAGCCGCGCTTGTGCGATTATCGATAGCGTTCTGGATTTCGATCATGCCTCGGGCCGGACGGGGACAAGCTCTGCCGATGAGATAATCGCTTATGTGCACGCCAACGACCTCAAGACCGAATGGATTTTGGAAAGCCATGTGCATGCAGACCACCTCTCGGCTGCGCCATATCTGCAGCAGGCACTGGGCGGCAAAATCGGGATCGGACATCATATCGTCGAGGTGCAGGAAACCTTTGGCAAAATCTTCAACGAAGGGACCGAGTTCCAGCGCGATGGCAGCCAGTTTGATGCCCTCTTCCGCGAGGGCGACAGTTTCCACATCGGACAGATGCGAGGCGATGTGCTGCACACACCCGGTCATACGCCGGCCTGCTTGACCTATGTGATCGGCGATGCCGCTTTTGTCGGCGACACCTTGTTCATGCCCGACTTCGGCACCGCACGATGCGATTTCCCGGGCGGCTCATCCGAGGTGCTTTTTGAGTCGATCCAGAAGATCCTGTCTCTGCCCGATGAGACCCGCATTTTTGTGGGGCACGACTACAAAGCTCCGGGCCGGGATGAGTATGCGTGGGAGACGACGGTGGGCGAGCAAAAAGCGCTGAACATCCATATCGGGCAAGGTCGCAGCATCGAAGAGTTTGTGGAAATGCGGGATGCGCGCGACGCGACACTCTCCAAACCCCGGCTGATTCTGCCGTCGCTTCAGGTCAATATGCGCGCGGGCCAGATGCCCCCGGCCGACGAACAGGGCGATG
>NZ_JBQFVZ010000149.1:0-875 GCF_056540025.1 Ruegeria sp. AP12 | reverse complement strand
GACGAGGTCGGCGCGGGCGTGAACCGCACCCTGCTGATGACCATTGCCGACACAATTCTGCGCCTGAACAAGGAACGCGGCTATACCTTCGTCGTCATCGAGCACGACATGGATTTCATCGGCAAGATTTGCGACCCGGTCATTTGCATGGCCGAGGGCAAGGTGTTGGCCGAAGGCACTCTGGACGAGATCAAAGCCAATGAACACGTGATCGAGGCCTACCTGGGCACTGGCCTGAAGAACAAAGACAAGCTGGAGGCCGGAGCGTGAGCGATAATCCTTATCACGACGACAAAGGCAACAAGGACGCGTCGATCACGAACACGCAAGGCGTCGGCACCATGACCCCGGCCCATCGCAAAAGCGGCGCAACACACAAGGTCGATGGTGGGCCGTTTCTGATCGGCGACACGATGACAGGTGGCTACGGCAAAGGGCCCGACATTCTGCACGATTGCACCATCGCCGTCGACCGGGGCGAGATTGCAGTCATCGTCGGGCCCAACGGCGCTGGCAAGTCTACTGCGATGAAGGCCGTGTTCGGCATGCTGGATGTGCGCTCGGGCGCAGTTCGGTTGGACGGCGAGGATATCACCTCTCTCACGCCTCAGGACCGGGTGATGCGTGGGATGGGTTTTGTGCCGCAGACTTCGAACATCTTCACCTCGATGACGGTGGAAGAGAACCTTGAGATGGGTGCCTTTATCCGCCGGGATGATTTCTCGGACACGATGGAGCAGGTCTATGAGTTGTTCCCCATCCTCCGCGATAAACGCCATCAAGCGGCCGGCGAACTGTCGGGCGGTCAGCGCCAGCAGGTGGCCGTGGGCCGCGCGCTGATGACTCAGCCGAAGGTACTGATGCTGGATGAGCCG
>NZ_JBQFVZ010000148.1:0-880 GCF_056540025.1 Ruegeria sp. AP12 | reverse complement strand
TCACCAGCCCCAGTAGGAAAGCACGCGTTCCACGCGTTACATCAACTTTGGTGAAGCCAAGAACAAAAATACCCAGCGCCAGCATTCCGACTGCCATGGCCAGCGACATCAGCTTAACCAGGAAATGCGAGGAAATCGGCAGAAGCGTCAGCAAAGCCCCCATGACGGTGTCGCCAAACAGTCCGCCCAACCCATAGCTATGGGTCGCGCGCCAAACCTCGCCTGGAACCAGAGTGGCGGCGTAAACCGAGACAATGGCAATCCAGATCGGCGCAAAGATCAGCCGCGCCACGGCGCGATCTTCGCCGAAATGACCGGTGAAGCGGACACCCCAGCCGATCAGAACCAGCGCGATCCCCCAGCTGCCCCAGCCAACGATCATGAACAACGGCGCAGCGATCGAGGCACCGATCCGCCCCATCCAGTTCTGCACCGGCGCGTCGGTCGAGACCATCCAGTTCGGATCTTCCGGTGTGTAGGACCAGATCATTGCCGCAGCGGCCAGCCCCAACAGAATCAGAGCGATCCCGATCAGTTCCTTGGTACGCCGCTCAATCGCGGCCTGAGTCGTGCTGTCCAGTAATGGATCGCGGTTGCGCGCGTTCAATGATGCCATTTTGCCCTCGTACCTCACGAATAGATGCAGTCACGAAGCTTGATCAGCCCCTGCTGCAACTCTTTTTTTGGAGCCACCAAAGCAGCCCGGATAAATTGCTCGCCCGGGTTTTGCCCCGGATCACCTTGAGAAAGATATGCGCCCGGCAGGACCCGAACGCCGGTCTCCTGCCAAAGCTTCAATGCGGTTTCCTCGCCGTTCTCGACTGGCAGCCACAGGAAAAACCCGGCCTCGGGCGGCATGTAGCCCTGCAGGCCTGAGAAG
>NZ_JBQFVZ010000147.1:0-881 GCF_056540025.1 Ruegeria sp. AP12 | reverse complement strand
GGCGGCGCGCAGCCCTTCTGAGATCAACGCATCGGCGGCCTCATCAGCCTCGGTCACGGGGCTTTCGACGGGTTTGACCTTCACATCGAAGGTGTCCGAGTTGTAGATTTCCATGATCTTGTCACCGGCTTCCAGTGCCAGACGTCGGATGACGGGGATAAGGGCGTCGTAGGTCACAAAAAAGCTCCGATTTGGTAGTTTATTGATCGAATGTGGTGACGGACTTATGATGTGCTGGTTACCGAACGGCAAGGTATTCGTGAAAGACTGAGGTCAACAGAGCAGGAAAGACTCGACACGTGTTCTATTTCAGGAGTAACAAGACCCTGCTGGGTGGTGCCTTCACCACGGTCGAGCTGATCTTTCATGCCGTTGTGCGCGATATCCGCACCCAACACGCAAACGCGGTGGTCGCGATTTTGCGCAGTATTATCCAGGTCCTTGTGATGGTGCTGGTGTTTTACTTGATTATGTCCTTCATGGGCACGCGGGTGGCCAAGGTGCGTGGTGACCTTGTTTTGTATCTCTTGTCAGGCGTGTTCCTGTTCTTGCTGCATATTCGGGCTGTAAAACAGGTCGCAGGTGTGGGAGCGGGCAACAACCCGATGATGCTGCACTCACCTATGAACATGGTGATCACGATCGTGGCCACGGCGCTCGGGACGCTCTACACCATGATGGTGACTATGTTTGTCATCCTGTTCATCTACCATGCCGCAGTAAAACCGTTGGCAATCGAACAGCCGGGGCCTGCCTTTGCGATGGTGCTTTTGTCGTGGTTCACCGGATGTGCGGTGGGGTTGGTTTTGATGGCGCTGCGGCCTTGGTTTCCAATGACGGCAGGCATTCTGACCACGGTGTACCGACGGTTGCAGATGATC
>NZ_JBQFVZ010000146.1:0-883 GCF_056540025.1 Ruegeria sp. AP12 | reverse complement strand
AAAGATCGCCTCGGGCGGCGCGTTGATGGTGATACTGCGGGATACTTCGGCTTTTGAGGGCAGCAAATACGCAATGCCGACCAGTGCCAGTACAAGAACGACCAGGCCAAGAAAAACGCGTTTAATCAATTTCATAATATGCTCCAAAGGGTAATTCCTTTGTCTGGAGCATATCATAGAAAATTGGACGGAACCGCTGCTTACCGCGATGCTAGGGCGTTAGACCGGAACGAACTTTTTCTGATAGGGATCGAAACACTCCAACCCGCCCGCGCCGATATCTGTCCAAAGCCCGTGCAGGCTGAGCGTGTCGGTCTTGACCGCGTCGGAAACAAACGGGAAGGTCATCAGGTTTTCCAGCGACGCAACGACGGCCTGACGTTCAAACTGGCGGGCCTGCTCGACGCCATCCTCGATATCCGCGACCTGTTCGTACTTGGGCTTGAGGATATCCATCCAACGGCCAACAAAGCTCTCTTTCGCTTCCAGCTGCGGGGCCTGCCCTTTGCACATGTCGATACAGCCCTGCACCCCACCGCATTGCGAATGACCAAGCACGATCAGATGCGCCACTTTCAACGCGGTCACCGCATATTCGATGGCTGCACTGGTCCCGTGGTGATCCCCATCCGGGGCGTAAGGGGGCACCAGGTTGGCAATGTTGCGGTGAATGAAGAACTCACCCTGATCGGCACCGAAGATCGCGGTCACATGAACCCGGCTGTCGCAACAGCAAATCACCATCGCACGTGGGCGCTGCCCCTCATCCGCCAAACGCCGATACCAGACCTGATTTTCGGAATAGGTCGTCGCTTTCCAGCCGTGATACCGTTTCACCAGATAGGTCGGCAAAGGTTTGGCTAAATCCATTTCGGCATTCCCG
>NZ_JBQFVZ010000145.1:0-884 GCF_056540025.1 Ruegeria sp. AP12 | reverse complement strand
CTGCGCCGACGATACCCACCGCGCGGGCGACCTCGGTCAGGCCGGTCACCTTGCTGTCGTAGCAGGCAATCGCATCACCCGGCAGAACATAGGGGTCATAGTCATCCCGATCCCCACGTCGCAGCAGCTTTTCGATATTGCGTTCAATGACGATCGAGTTCCCCGTCATCGGGTTGCGGGTGAACAGGACCGCACTGCGATTGGCGTTGGTCGTCTTGGCCCCGCCGACGCAATTGGTATCGACTACGGCCTGCAGGTAGCGCGTGCCATAAGGAACTTCACGTACGTCGCGTCCGATGGCCGACTCTGCGTTACCTGTGGCAGGTTGCGTAAGGTTGGACATATAAAGCGTCACGCCGGGCGGGCTGATCGGGCTGGGTCGCATCAAATCATCCTGGAAACACCCTCGGCTATTCACGACGATCTGATCCCCGGTCAGCAGCATAATGTCGGTCGGGTCCGAGCCTTCGAACACGCCGCGTAGGTCCATCCGGTAGATCGTGCCTTGCCGGTGCAGCTCGACCGCTGACAGATCCGCATCCGGGCGCACCCCTCCGGCGGCGCGAATGGCGACGGACAAGTTGCGCGCCTCGGTCGAGGCCCCCAGCACACCCTGACGCCCTCGATCCAGCGCGTCGCCGGGAGTGCCTCCGATCTCGACCGAGTGGGGTTCGAACACTGCGCCTTTCACGCCGACAGTGACCGAGGCGAAATCGCTGATGCGCGCCGTGACACGCGGGGTGTTGTCGTAGAACTGCGCCGCCACCAGAACGCGGGCGACATCCCTCTCCACCTGCTCGGTCGTTCTGCCCTGCGCGCGCACCGGCGGCAGGTAGGGCAGCTTCAGATCGCCATCGCGGGACACAACATAGGTGTCGCTGAGA
>NZ_JBQFVZ010000144.1:0-893 GCF_056540025.1 Ruegeria sp. AP12 | reverse complement strand
TGACGCCATGGGCGACGACTTGAAATGGGAAGTGTCGCGCGGTGGGGCCTTGTTTCCGCATCTCTACCGCCAAATCCGGCTCAGCGATGTGGTTTGGTCCCGCCCCCTGCCCTTCGATGGCCAAACCCACCAATTCCCGAGCGAGATGGTATGACCGCCTATATTGATCCCGATCGTGAACAGTTCGAAGCCTTCAAGGCATTGGATCGGGATCAACCCATCGAGATGCTGAACCTTGTCAGGTTTCGTGCCAAGGCCGACTATCCGGTGGGCCACGCCTTGGCGGATAAAAATTTGACGGGAGCAGAAGCCTATCGCCACTACGGGGCTGAGACCGCCCCGATCATCGCCAGAATCGGTGCGTCGATCCTGTGGCGTGGGGCGTTTCAGACCACATTGATCGGACCGCAACACGAGGCTTGGGACGAAGTGTTCATTGCCCGCTATCCTACCGCTCACGCGTTTCTTGAGATGGTAACAGATCCAACCTACCGGTCTGCGGTGGTCCACCGTCAGGCCGCCGTCGCAACCTCCCGCCTGATCCGCTGTGGCACCGCGCAAGGAGGCGCGTCCTTCGGATGAAACTAACCGAAAAACTGGGCCTCGCCGCCCTGCACCGTATGGACCCTGAAGCGGCCCATGGTCTGTCGATCAAGGCCCTGCAGGCCGGTCTGGCCCCGACGCCCGGACCGGTGACGTCATCGCGTTTAAGGACCGAGCTCGCAGGGCTGCGCCTGCCCAACCCCGTAGGCCTCGCCGCCGGGTTCGACAAGAACGGAGAGGTTCTGGCCCCTCTCTCCCGTGCCGGTTTCGGTTTCATCGTGGTCGGAGCGGTGACCCCGCGCCCGCAACCCGGCAACCCGAAACCCCGCCTGTTCCGCCTGACCGAGGAC
>NZ_JBQFVZ010000143.1:0-894 GCF_056540025.1 Ruegeria sp. AP12 | reverse complement strand
TCTGGATGTGTCATTGTTGCGTGGACCCTCACCAAAGGCGTCGCAAAATCTGGCCATGACATTGGTGACGAACTCCGCCCGTCGCGTCGAGATGGCAAACCTGATGGCATCGACGCGGCGTGATTGGGTCCTGCGCTTTTCAGCCAGCCCTGAATTTCTTGAGGTCGATCCCGAAGCGGCGGTTGCAGTGGACGGAGGCGGCAAGATCATCGGTATGACCTCGGGGGCCCGACGTGCGCTGGACCCGGACGGTTCGGGTCACCTGATCGGGTCGCAATTGCAGGAGTGGCTTGAAATCAGTGTTGATGACATGCCCGAGTTCATGCGCGGCAGACCGTCCGAAGACCGCGTTCTACACCTCAAGGATGGGCGCGCGCTCTATGGTCATGCCGTTGCTCCACAGACGCCGCAGATGACGGCAGCTCTGCGCAAACGGGAAAAGGTTCTGCCTGGTGCCCTTGGGAGCTTTGCAGGGCCGGATGCGGGCCTTCAGCAACTTTTGAACAAAGCTGCGCGTCTTGCGCCGACCAATCTGCCGCTTTTGCTGACCGGTGAAAGCGGGACGGGCAAGACCAAGCTGGCGCGCGCGATCCATATGGCTGATCCTGCGACACAGGATTTCCACACCGTGATCTGTTGCGACACGCCAACATTCAATTTCTGCCATGGTATCGAACCCAGCACACTGTTTCTGCGCGGCGTTGAAGACCTGAGCGAGCCTGCGCAGGCCTCTCTTTTGGCAGTGCTTGAGCGGCGGGCTGATCTGAGGATCATCGCCTCATGCCGGCAGCCCCCGGCGGGATTACAGGGCGGTCTGCGCGAAGATCTGCTGCACCGGATTGTGGGGGCCACATTGTCTCTGCCCCCTTTGCGCCACCGAGCGCGTCTGGGTTG
>NZ_JBQFVZ010000142.1:0-902 GCF_056540025.1 Ruegeria sp. AP12 | reverse complement strand
GTCCGGCCCGGGCCGTACGATCAGCAACATGCCCATGAACCCGACAACAATGGCCATGATCCGCCGCCAGCCGATATGTTCCGAGAAGAACAGAACTGCCCCCAGCGTCACGGTTAGCGGCAACACCTGAAGAACCGCAGTCACATTCGCTAACGGCATGTTCTTGAGCGCAGTCAGAAAGAAAAACGTCGCGGACAGTTCGGCAACACAGCGAATTGAGACCAACAATTTGTCATGCCGCGAAAAATTCAGGTGTAACGCCCCAAGATGGCGCGCCAACCCGTAAACAAGCAGAGTCGCCAAAGCCCCCCGGATCGCAACCAACTGAAACAAGGGCAATTCTCGCAGCGCGATTTTGACCAGCGTGTCATTCACTGTAAATGCGGCCATGCTGGCCATCATCAGCAGTGCGCCTTTAACATTTGGACTCATTCAAACAATACTCGGCCTTCAAACAATGGCGGTATTCACGCTTCAATCTAACGCAAAGTCAATTCGCGCGTCTCAATCCTAAAATTTTTTCACGAAGAGCAACTGTAACCGGTTGTTTTCCAGTCGCTTCAGTCCGTCATCTGAGCCGATGGCGTCGATTTAGAGATCGCGATCTCCTCATCCGTCATCTCTTCCTCCACCCCTTCGAACAACGGGGTCGAAAGATACCGTTCACCGGTATCTGGAAGCATCACCAGCATCACCGATCCGTTCGGCGCGGTCTCAGCCAGTTTCATCGAGACCGCAAATGTGGATCCACCCGATATGCCGGTGAAAATCCCCTCTTCCGCAGCCAGACGGCGCGACCAGGCAATCCCGTCTGCGCCGGGCACGGGGATCAACTCATCATAGAAGCCGTTGTCTATGGCCTCCTGCAAGACCCAAGGAATGAAATCAGGCGTCCAACCCTG
>NZ_JBQFVZ010000141.1:0-904 GCF_056540025.1 Ruegeria sp. AP12 | reverse complement strand
CGCGCGCCTTTGTTCACCTTCCCGAGTTGCCGACCGGCGGCAACGGCAAACTCCTGCGCCGCGCGTTGCCGGCCTATTTCAAGGCGTCCAACCGATGACCCAGACTGTCAAGCTTGATATACTGTCCGATCCGATCTGCCCGTGGTGCTACATCGGCAAAACCCATCTGGACAAAGCCTTGGCAAAACTGCCGGACCACCCGTTTGTGATCGAATGGCACCCGTTCCAGCTGAACCCCGATATGCCAGACGCGGGCATGGATCGGCGCGAATATCTGGAACGGAAATTCGGCGGCAAGGACGGTGCGGTGCGCGCCTATGCGCCCGTGGTCGAACATGCCGAGAATGCAGGCCTCAAAATCGACTTTGAGGGGATGAAGCGCACGCCAAACACCCTGGACGCACATCGCCTGATCCACTGGGCCGGGATCGAGGGCAAGCAGAACGCCGTTGTCGATGCTCTGTTCGACGCCTATTTCGTTCAAGCGCGTGATATCGGCGACCCGGAGGTCCTGTCCGACATCGCCGATAGCGCTGGTATGGACGCGGCAGTGGTAATGAAATTGCTGAAATCCGACGCCGACCGCGAGGATATCCGCAACCGCGACACCCACTCACGCGAGATGGGCGTTAGCTCGGTCCCGACCTTCATTGTTGCCAACCAACATGCCGTTCCGGGCGCGCAACCTCCTGAAATATGGGAGAAAGTGATCGGAGAAATCATGTCTCAACTTGAGGCTTCCTCTGCATAGAAGCACAGAGGTCTGTGCGAAATTCCGGTCTGGCGCAACCTGATCCGTCGTGATAGCGCGATCAGGTAAGGAGTCCCCATGACCAACCGCATGTCTCGTGGAGAATTCATTGCGCTGATCGCAATGATGTTCTCGACCATCGCCTTTTCAATC
>NZ_JBQFVZ010000140.1:0-905 GCF_056540025.1 Ruegeria sp. AP12 | reverse complement strand
CCAGCCATTGCCGAGGCAGGATTTGTCAAGGTGATCTGCAACCGTCCCAATGTCGAGGTACCACCAGATCAGCAATCCGATGCGATCGGTCAGGCCGTGCGTGACGCCGGGATGGAATATGAGGTGCTGGAACTGACACACCAGACGATGACACCGGAAAACGTCGCCCTGCAGCGTGACATGGCCGAGAATTGCAGCGGGCCTGTGCTGGCCTATTGCGCCTCGGGCACAAGGTGTTCGGTGGTCTGGGCATTGGGACAATGCGACCGGCTGAGCACGGACGATATCCTGGATGCGACCAGCAAGGCGGGCTACGCGCTGGATGGCCTGCGCCCGGCGCTGGATCAGATGAGAGGTCAGGGCTGAGGTCCTCAGCCCTCCCCTTCCTCGCCTGAAATACGGGCGAGTTGCGAAATCTCCGAAATCAACTGATCTGAGCCCATCGCCAACATGTCCCCTGCATCGGATGGATGGGCAATATCCAGACCATCCACCGTCTCGACGCTGTTCAATGCGGATTGCGCACTTCCGGTATCATGCAACGCGCCGGTCTGGCTGGCCATAAATGGCTGCGGCTCAACATGGGTCAGAGCCGCAGCCTGATGTTCGTTGATCCGAACGGCCCGCATACCGCCGCATTGCCCCAGCCGCCCAACCGCCAGCCGGCCCCGTTCGATGGTCAGAACCTGAACCTTGTCCAGCTTTGAGCCGGTCAGCCGCAGAACGTCTCCAACCGCCAGCGCGGACAATTCGGTCAATGGCAGAGAGATGCGGGACAGCACGGCCGTCAACTCGGCCCGCATTACCCCGGACGCCTGCTCCAGATTTCGTCCCGCGGGATCCGCTTGCGCGGCCTGCCCGTCGTCAGATGGCGGTGGGTCAGGCAGCACAAAGCAGATCTCGCC
>NZ_JBQFVZ010000139.1:0-907 GCF_056540025.1 Ruegeria sp. AP12 | reverse complement strand
GTCAGCCTTCCAACGCTCTTCCTGAAAGTTCGACCAGCTGACGCCAACGACGGTTTCAGCAAAGGCAGCCGTGCTCATCAGAGCAGCCGCGACTGAAATGCTTAGGAATTTCTTCATGCTTTCCTCCCGGTTGTTCGAGTCCCTTCGAAGTGATTCGAGGACTTCACCTACTTGAGTAGCACATTTATTTCAGTCGGCAAAATATTTATGCTATCGCTAACATAAGAATCTGACTAAGGTGAATGCCAATATGAGATTCGCGAGGGCAAGATGCTGAAAAACAAAGCCTCTTCTATCTCTACCGAGCAGCGGAACGTAACGCGGCTGCGCGTGCTGGAGCATATCCGCCGCAAGGGGGCGATCTCGCGCATTGATATTGCGGGTGCTTTGCAGACCAGCCCCGCCACCGTCACCACCGCAACGGCAGACCTGTTGTCTGCGGGCCTGATCCACGAGGTTGAAGGCGACCCTCAGTCCGGGTCCCCACGACGCGGGCGGCCCCGTGTTTTGCTCAAGCTGAACGGGGGATCATTGCTGATCGCAGGGTTCAAGGTCACACGCCACTATGTCTCAGTTCTGATCGCAGATTTCGAAGGGCTCGAAATTGCATCGATCAAATACCCGCTGGTCGAGGCCTGCATGACCCCGCTCGACTTTGCCCGAACCATCCGAAAAGCGCTGGAAAGCTCCTGCGCGGCTGCGTCCGTTTCAATGTCGGATATCGCAGGGGTCTCGATCGGGATCGCGGGCCTGATTGATGCCGAGCATAACTTTGTCCATTGGTCCTCCTCGATCTCGGAACGGAATGTGCCCCTCGGCCCGCTTCTGCAGCAAGAGGTTGATTGCCCAGTCTTCATTGAAAACGACGCCAATCTTGTTGCAAAGGCGGAACAATTGTTCGGACTGG
>NZ_JBQFVZ010000138.1:0-910 GCF_056540025.1 Ruegeria sp. AP12 | reverse complement strand
GGTCTATATGGGCGGTAACCTTCTGGGCCGCGAGGTCGAGGCGCATCATGTCGCCGAGGGTTTTGTCAATCTTGCTTTGATGGAGCGCACTACCGGCCACGTTATCACGGTCGATGGTGGCAATACCGAGGCCGAACTGCGCTAGCTTCGCCCCCCAAAAAAACCACTGCACGCGACCGATGAACGGCCGCGCGCATGAAAAACTTGTCAAATGCGGCGTTAGAAATGCGCCGATTGAGTGGCCGGGTTTTTCGCAACCGGCGGGGCGAACTTGGTCAGGTCGATCCCTTCAACCGAGGCTTTGTATTCCTCGATCGTCGGCGTCCGACCCAGAATGGCCGACAGGACAACAACCGGGGTCGAGGCCAGCAGCGATTCACCTTTCTTGTCCGGCGCATCTGCCACAACGCGGCCCTGGAACAGGCGGGTCGAGGTGGCCAGAACCGTGTCGCCCTTGGCGGCCTTTTCCTGGTTGCCCATGCACAGGTTACAGCCGGGACGTTCGAGATACAGGATGTTCTCGTACTCGGTCCGCGCCTTTTCCTTCGGGAAAAGGTCGTCGAATTCGAAGCCCGAGTATTTTTCAAGTACTTCCCAGTCGCCTTCTTCCTTCAACTCGTCGATGATGTTGTAGGTCGGAGCTGCGACGACCAGCGGGGCCTGGAACTCGACCTTGCCGGTTTCCTTTTCAAGGTTTTTCAGCATCTGGGCCACGATCTTGATGTCGCCCTTATGCACCATACACGAGCCGACAAAGCCCAGATCCACATGCTTTTCGGCATTGTAGTACGAGATCGGGCGGATTGTGTCGTGGGTATAGCGTTTCGAGACGTCGGCGTTGTTGACATCCGGGTCGGCGATCATCGGTTCAACGATCTGGTCCAGATCGACGACTACCTCGGCGAAGTAT
>NZ_JBQFVZ010000137.1:0-911 GCF_056540025.1 Ruegeria sp. AP12 | reverse complement strand
CGGATAAGTCTGCGCTACCGTCCGGCAGATCATGCGCACCGATACAGAGCCGGTGATCCCCCAGAACCTCGATGACGCGACACTCTCCGGCGTGGCCTGGATCGTCCGCACTGGCCATCCGCACCAGTTCTTCCCGAAGCTGCGCGAGAATGGTCATGCGCCGGTCCACCGCCGCGAGCTGCTTGCGTGCGATCTCATGGGCAGGTGCGCAATCCTCTGACGGGGCTTCTGCCAAGGCCATCAGATCGGCGATGTCATCGAGCCCGAAGCCCAGTTCCCGCGCGTGACGGAGGAAAGCGAGGCGTTCGAGCGCCGCTGCATCATAGCGCCTCTGCCCGCCTGTCGTCCGCGCCGGTGCCGGTATCAGGCCCCGGCTTTCGTAGTAGCGGATCGTCGTCACCTTCACACCCGTCCGGCGCGACATCTGCCCGATGGAATATTCTTTCATGTCGCCTCTTGAACCTCCAGTCGCTGTAGATCGTATCTACACTGAAGTGATACGAATCGAAAGGAGCTACTATGGGGCACGGCCATCATCATCACGTCGATCCGGAAGCGGGCGACCGCCGGGTCTTCGCCGCCATCGCAGTCAATATGGGCCTGACGGTTGCTCAGATCGTCGGCGGCATCGTTTCCGGTTCGCTGGCGCTGATCGCCGATGCGCTGCACAACTTTTCCGATGCAATCTCGCTCATCATCGCTTTCGCCGCCCGGAAAATCGCGCGGCGACCTCGCGATGCCGACATGACGTTCGGCTACGGTCGGGTCGAGGTCGTGGCCGCGCTCATCAACTACACCACGCTGATCGTGATCGGCCTCTACCTGCTCTACGAAGCCGCGATGCGCTTTGCCGATCCGCAGCCGGTCGAGGGCTGGCTGATCGTCATCATCGCCGGAATTGCGCTTATCGT
>NZ_JBQFVZ010000136.1:0-911 GCF_056540025.1 Ruegeria sp. AP12 | reverse complement strand
CCAGTGCTTTGCGCGCGCAAGCGGCCCGCTTGCGGCACGTGTCCGAGACTATCTCGAACGCGGATACGCCCGGATACCGGCGTAAAACCGTCCCTTTTGAGACCGTCCAGCAGGATGGAAAAGCGATGGTTCAGGCGGGCCGCGTGCAGCTGGATCGCCGCGACCTGTCTCGCATTCACGACCCGAGTCATCCGCTTGCCGATGAAAGCGGGCACTACCTCGGCTCGAATGTCGATCTGATGATCGAGATCGCAGACGCGCGTGAGGCCCAGCGAAGCTATGAGGCCAATCTGAAGATGTTCGATCAGACGCGGCAGATGTCGTCGGCACTTATGGAATTGCTTAGAAAATAAAGGAGAACCAGAATGGATATCCGATCCCTGACCGCCGCACAGAACTATACTGTCGCCCGCCCTGCAACGCAGGCCAATCCCGACCATGAAGGCATGGCACAAGGCCTGCGTTCAACGTTTCAGGACTTTGCCACAACCCTCAAGCAAAGCGAGCAGATGTCGCAGGCCGCGATGACCGGGCAGGCCGACCCGCATGCGCTGGTGCAGGCTCTGGCCCAGACGGAACTGGCCGTCGAAACCGCCGTGATCGTCCGAAACAAGGTGGTCGAGGCCTATCAGGAAATCCTGAGAATGCCGGTCTGAGCCATGCTGAGCGAAGGTCTTTTCTACGATATCGTCCGTCAGTCGCTTTGGGTCGCGGTGATCACCTCGGTCCCGATCCTGACGGTGGCGCTGATCTCGGGCCTGATCGTAGGTCTGTTTCAGGCCCTCACCTCGGTGCAGGAGATGACGCTGACCTTCGTGCCCAAACTGATCGCCATCGTTGTCGTGTTCTGGATTTCGATGGGGTTCATGACCCAGACACTTGTCACGTTTTTCACGGGAACCCTGGTTCCG
>NZ_JBQFVZ010000135.1:0-921 GCF_056540025.1 Ruegeria sp. AP12 | reverse complement strand
GTTCGAAGCTTTGGGAGCCACATATGTCATCCCCGGCCACGGTCATCCGACAAACATGGATCAGGTGCGCCGCTATACACGCGACTACCTGATCTATCTGCGCGGCAAGATCCAAGAGCATATGGATGCCGGCGGCGATCTGGCAGAGGCTTACTACGTCGATCAGTCACCATATGCCCATTTGGACACGTTTGAGGAACTGGCGACAAAAAATGCCGGGCGCGTTTTTGAGCAGATGGAATTCGAATAGCTCAGGACGTTTGTGGAACAGGCATTCGCCTCAATAACCTATGCGTGCTGATTGCTCCAACCCACATGAAGAAAACGGCAAGCCATGCCGTCAATGACAGTGCGGACCCTCCGGAAAGCCCTGCTCCCACGGCGCAACCTCCGGCCAGCATGGCTCCAAACCCCATGAGGACAGCTCCAGCAAGGTAGCGCTCCATCGGAGTATCCGGGCCAAACCGTTCGATCTTCCACTCCCCTGCAGTTAAGGCCGCGCCTGCGGCACCAATTGCTACGCCTGGAACGAGGCCGATACCGAAGGACAACACAACGCTCCTCTCCGCAACTAACGCCATCAGTGTATCCGTGGCCGGTCCGGTAAATGTTATGGACGACACGGGCACGACGTCAAAAGATGCTTGCGCGATCGCAAAGGTCATCATCCAGCCAAGCGCCACAGCCACGCCAACGCCTGCGGCTGTTATGATTCTGACAGGCACGACTCTCCGGTGGAATGCGAATGCAATTGCCGACACCAATCCCAACGCTGCAACGGCTGTATAAGCCACTGGCGAATAACCAAGTATTTCCGAAAGATCTCTCGAGGCGCCTCCTGAGACAGTCCAGATCCCGGAAAGCAATTCGCGGGCGGGACTAAGAACGCCCGTGTAAGCAGCCTGAGCCACCAAGGTTAAA
>NZ_JBQFVZ010000134.1:0-923 GCF_056540025.1 Ruegeria sp. AP12 | reverse complement strand
CAGGCAATCGTGCAGGCCCTTCAAACTCCAGATATTGTCCGGATGGATCGAGGCGCGACTGAGAGTTCCACCAAGGCCCAGATCTTCTCGGTAAACGGTTTCCGCCTCGGTCAAATAGCCTTGTTCGAAGAGCAGCGCGCCCAGGGCGTGGCGGGTGGGTTGCATCCATCCCCAAGGCTCGTCGTAGGGCAAGGTGTCGTCCAATTCGACAGATCGGAGCAGGTGAGCGAAGGCGAGATCGAAGTTTTCCTTTCGGTATTCGATCTCACCGCGCAGCATTTCGGTGGCGATCTCCAGCAGGTCGATGACGCGGTTGTTGTGCAATCGCCGAGCCTCGGGCACTCGGACCTTGGCTTTGAGGAAAAGCTGCTCCTCGGCTTCGGCGTTGGGCACATCGCCGGTCGCGGCGAAAGCAAGCGCGCGGGCGTAGTGGGTTGTTGCCGTCAGCGTGCGGTACAGGTCAGGGTCGTCGGGTAGCGCCAGCGCTTTTGCCTCCTCCCACCGGCCAAAGCGGATCAGGATGTGAGGCCCCATGGACATGTAGCTTTCGAAGAAATCCGCCATGGGCGGGCTCTCGATGCGCAACATCTCTTCGGGGGTTGTGTCCCAGATACCCTGGTTGGCCCGCAGGGCCGGTTCGATCTGACCCAGAAACATCGCGCCATAGATGGTGAAATGATAGTCGTGCTGGCGGTAACCGGTGTAGATATTGAACGCCCCTTCACGCTCATAATATTTCAGGTCCGCTTCCGAGGCTTTCTGGTTCCAATGCACCACGTTCTGATAGTGGCCGCAGAGGATATCTATATGCGTCGGCATATGCACAAGGTGGCCTGCATCCGGGACCAGAGTGCGCAGGATATCGCCCGCTTTGAGGGCCTTTTCGGGGGTTGGGGACATCTCCATCAGGTGAACGTACAGGT
>NZ_JBQFVZ010000133.1:0-925 GCF_056540025.1 Ruegeria sp. AP12 | reverse complement strand
AACCCAAGTGGGTCGTTGAAAAGGAACAGGCGCGCAAGGCGGCCGCGTCCGAAACTGTTTGGCTGTTTGGTTTGCACGCTGTGCGCGATGCGTTGGTGAATCCAGAGCGGCAGAAGCTGCGCTTGATTGTGACCCGTAACGCGCGGGACAAACTGACCGAAGCCATTGAGTTTGCAGGGATTGAGCCCGAGATGGTCGACCCGCGCAAATTCAACGCTCCGATTGATTCCGGCTCCGTCCATCAGGGCGCGGCGTTGGAAGTGAAGCCATTGGACTGGGGTGGTCTGGCCGAGAACTGCATCGGGCGCGAACATCCGCGCGTGATCCTGCTGGACCGCGTGACAGACCCGCACAATGTCGGGGCGATTCTTCGCTCGGCCGAAGTGCTGGGGGCCAGCGCGGTTATCGGAACGCGCCATCATTCGGCCCCGGAAACAGGGGCCTTGGCAAAAACCGCCAGTGGTGCACTGGAAAGGCAGCCCTATCTGCGCGTCCGCAATCTGGCCGATGCAATAGTCGCGTTGCAGGATATGGGCTTTCTGGTGCTGGGACTGGACGGCGAAGCGGACCTTACCATCGAGGCCACTTTGGAAGGCAAACTGGATCAACCAGTGGCTCTGGTGCTTGGGGCCGAAGGACCAGGTCTGCGCCAGAAGACCAAGGAAACCGTTGATCATCTGGTGAAAATCGACGCAGCGGGTGGGTTTGGGTCTCTGAACGTCTCAAATGCGGCCGCGATTGCCCTATATGCCTCAAGGCACAGATAAACAGGAGAGCACCATTTCCACGCCCTCGAAAATCGCCACCTGCTGCTATTGCGGAACCCGCGCGGCGCTGGTTCTAAAAGGAAAGCAGCGTCATGAGCTTAGTTGTTCAAGCTGCGGCGCCCCGCTGCACGACCTGAAGATGGTGCCCAAGCGCAAAC
>NZ_JBQFVZ010000132.1:0-928 GCF_056540025.1 Ruegeria sp. AP12 | reverse complement strand
ATCACAGTATTTTGATGCATGCATATGGGCGTAATAGTGCAAAACAAGTAAATTGGATGTACTTATCCGGAAAGAAGTATATCTCTGGCTCCACCCACAGCGGGATAGTAAGGAACGAAGTTTAGATGGCACTCCCCCAAGTAACCCAGGACACCCCTTCGGCAGAGCTTGACCACATGGTCGAAAACGCGTCGCGGGCGGCGAATTTTCTGAAGGCGATTAGCCACGAAGGGCGTCTGATGATCCTGTGCCATCTGGCGTCGGGCGAGAAATCTGTTACCGAGCTTGAGACCCTGTTGTCCGCACGCCAGGCCGCCGTGTCGCAGCAATTGTCGCGCTTGCGGCTGGAGGGGCTGGTGACGCCCCGACGCGACGGCAAAGCGATCTATTACCGACTGGCCGATGACAAGCCCCGTCGGATGCTGGAAACCGTCTATGAGCTGTTCTGCAGCGAAAACACAGGACACTAACAGTTTGCCCGGCAGGCCGCAGACGTAGACCCAGCGCGACCCCCGGTAAACCGCAAAAGTGCTAGCCTCCTCAGTAAGATACTGCTACCGAAGGCCTGATCGAGCATGAAGGAGAAAAATATGATCCGCGCAATTCTGATTGGCCTGAGCCTATTTGCATTGACCGCCTGCGAAACTGCCAAAGGCGCGGGCAAAGACATCGAAAAAGCGGGCGATGCGATCCAAAACGCAGCCTCGGACGTGCAGGAAAACCTCTGATTTATGCCCTCATCTTGCGGGTCGCAGGATGACGCACGCAATATATTGTTGATGCGGCGGGCTGAACTGAGTATTATGTACGAACAGGTGCATAGACGCGGCATTGCATCATCTGACGTTAACACGGGGCTCTTTTGCACATGCGAAAGAGCCCCGCTCCCATTCTGACGAGGGGTGGGTGGTAGCCTGCATGAAGCCAG
>NZ_JBQFVZ010000131.1:0-932 GCF_056540025.1 Ruegeria sp. AP12 | reverse complement strand
ACGTGCAACCGACCGGCCTCGGACACTTCCATCGGCAAGCGCGCGGCGACAACCGGGTGCAGGGCGCTGCGATCTGCCAGATGCGGCGCGGCCCGGGAGTGATCTATGCAAGTCAAACCGTGGGTTGCCACGAAATCACGACCGTCTTCGACCGGCAGCACCACGGCGGCAGGCAGTAATCGGGCGGATTTGGCCAGCGCGATGGCAATGCGGTGCAGATTGGCATTGCCCTGCCTTTCGGTCATCAGCGGGCCTTTCATCGGCGCATTCAGATCGTCCGATGGGTCCGCTATGGCTTGTACCCATGCCATGTCAGCATCTGCCGGGATCAATACCCGCGCCAAATCGCCATCGTAAGCGCGTGCTTTTAGCGTTTCCGCCCGTCGCCCGGTGATGGCCACCACAGGTGTCCCACCCAAACTGCGCAGATCGGCAAGTCGTTGGGGTGTGATCGTCTCGGCCGAGATGGCCAGAACGCTGCCGCCATTGTCATCCACCAGCACGATTGGCACGCCCATCCGCAGGTCAGCCCGCGCGCGCGCCAGCAATTCGGTGATATCGGGGATGAGACTCATCTATGTTACCCTATAACGTTCGACCCTTTTCCTAGCGCTTTCGGCTGGAATTGTGAAACATTTCCGCTGCGTCTGACACGAAGGCGTGAGACGGTTGCAGTAAATCTTGTTGATTGCATATTCCACACGCAAGTGATGGGAAAGGCTTTGGAGGACCCAAGAATGGCTCAGCTCAAGAAAATCCTGTTGGTGGATGATGACGAGGATCTGCGCGAGGCGCTCAGCGAGCAATTGGTGATGACCGAAGATTTCGACGTGTTCGAAGCCGCGGATGGCCAACGTGCGATGGAACGGGCGAAAGAGGCGATCTACGATCTGGTCATTCTGGATGTGGGCCTGCCCGATACCGACGGTCGC
>NZ_JBQFVZ010000130.1:0-934 GCF_056540025.1 Ruegeria sp. AP12 | reverse complement strand
GAATACAAAGGCACGGACGGGGTTTGCCTGCGCTCACGCCGCCCGATGATCGAGCTGTCCCCCGATGGCGAAATCATCGGCATCCGGTTCAACAACCGTTCCTCCGCGCCCTTTGTGGATGTGCCCTTCGACAAAATGGAGGCCTATTACGCCGCCTACCGCCAGCTGGGGGACATCATCGACGACCCTGCGATGGGCGTTTCGTTCAAGCTTGAACCGGGCGAGAGCTTCATCGTCGACAACACCCGCGTGCTGCATGCGCGACTTGGCTACTCGGGCGCAGGGTCGCGGTGGCTGCAAGGCTGCTACGCCGATAAGGACGGGTTGCTGTCCACTCTGGCCGCTATGGACATGGCACAGCCGGAGGCGGCGGAATGAAACCCGATTTCACGACCCTGAATCGCGACAATATCGTGGCCTTCATCGGCGATATCTTCGACCGCCGTGGTGGCGAGGAATATCTGGGCGAGCCCGTCACTATGGCCGAGCACATGCTGCAAGGGGCCACCATCGCGGAACAGAACGGCATGCCCGAAGAGATCATTGTGGGTGCCCTTTTGCATGACATCGGCCACTTCACTTCGGAATTCGGGACATATCACCCTGATGACACCGAGGACCGCCATCACGAAGACGCAGGTGCCGAAGTGCTGGAGCAGTTCTTCCCGTCCGTTATCACCGATTGCTGCCGCTACCACGTGGCGGCCAAGCGGTATCTCTGCGCCACAAAGCCAGAGTATTTCAACCGGCTGTCCGCCGCCTCGGTCCACACGCTGGAACTGCAAGGCGGCCCGATGAATTCCGAGGAAGTGACCGCGTTCGAGGCCAACCCAAACCTGAAAGAGATCATTCAGGTGCGATATCTCGATGAGGCCGGAAAGCGCGAGGATATGGAGACCCCTGACTTTGCACATTTCGCCCCGATGGTGCAGCG
>NZ_JBQFVZ010000129.1:0-947 GCF_056540025.1 Ruegeria sp. AP12 | reverse complement strand
GACCTCTTCGAAATAGGCGGCGCTTTCGACCTCGGCGGTCAGGACTGAGGCGTCATAATCGGTTAGGCCGAAGGCTTCGATGAACCGCGCTTTTTTCTCGTCGGGCAGCTCAGGCAGCTTGGCGGCGATGTCGTCGACCCATGCCTGTTCGATCTCCAATGGCAGCAGGTCAGGGTCGGGGAAATAGCGGTAGTCATGCGCTTCTTCCTTGGACCGCATGGATCGTGTCTCACCCTTGTCCGGGTCATACAGGCGGGTTTCCTGATCGACTTTGCCACCGGCTTCGACGATGGCGATCTGACGGCGGGCCTCGACCTCAATCGCCTGCTGGATGAAGCGCATCGAGTTCATGTTCTTGATCTCGCAGCGCGTGCCCAGATGCGAGAAGTCCTGCGTTTCCTGATACTTCTCATAAGCACCCGGCAAACAGATCGAGACGTTTACGTCCGCCCGCAGGTTTCCGTTCTGCATGTTCCCATCACAGGTGCCCAGATAGCGCATGATCTGGCGCAGCTTGGCGATGTATGCGGCGGCTTCTTCGGGGCCACGGATGTCGGGGCGGCTGACGATTTCCATCAGGCAAACGCCTGTCCGGTTCAGGTCCACAAAGGACATATGCGGGTCCATGTCGTGGATCGATTTGCCCGCGTCCTGCTCCATGTGGATACGTTCGATACGGACCATGCGCGCGGTACCGTCGCCCATCTCGACCAGCACTTCACCTTCGCCCACGATGGGGTGGTACAGCTGGGAAATCTGGTAGCCCTGCGGCAGGTCAGGGTAGAAGTAGTTCTTGCGGTCAAAAGCCGATTTCAGGTTGATATCCGCCTTCAGGCCCAGACCCGTGCGCACGGCCTGTTCCACGCAGTATTCGTTGATCACAGGCAGCATGCCTGGCATCGCCGCGTCCACGAAGGCCACGTTCGAGTTCGGCTCGGCCCCGAATT
>NZ_JBQFVZ010000128.1:0-948 GCF_056540025.1 Ruegeria sp. AP12 | reverse complement strand
GACAACCAGTTGCGCGGCCGTTCCGGACGACAGGGTGATCCGGGCCGCACAGTGTTTTATCTGAGCCTTGAAGATGACCTGATGCGCATCTTCGGGTCGGAGCGTCTGGACAAGGTCCTGCACACGCTGGGCATGAAGGAAGGCGAGGCGATCATTCACCCGTGGGTGAACAAATCGCTGGAACGGGCGCAGTCCAAGGTCGAAGGGCGCAACTTCGACATGCGCAAGAACGTCCTGAAATTCGACGACGTCATGAACGACCAGCGTAAGGTGGTCTTTAGCCAGCGGCGCGAGATCATGTCCTCGGATGATCTGTCAGAAATCGTGTCGGATATGCGGGAACAGGTGATCGACGACCTGATCGACGAATACATGCCGCCGAAATCCTACGCCGATCAGTGGGACACCGACGGCCTGCACGAGGCGGTCAAGGACAAGCTGACCATCGACGCTCCCGTACAGGACTGGGCAGCCGAGGAAGGCGTGGATGACGAACAGGTGCGCGAACGCCTGGTCAACGCCTCGGACGAGATGATGGCGCAGAAGGCCGCAGCCTTTGGCCTCGAAAACATGCGCAACATCGAAAAGCAGGTTCTGCTGAACACCATCGACAGCAAGTGGCGCGAGCATCTGCTGACGCTCGAGCATCTGCGCTCGGTCGTGGGGTTCCGCGGTTACGCCCAGCGCGACCCGCTGAACGAATACAAGAACGAAAGCTTCCAGTTGTTCGAAAGCATGCTGGACAGTCTGCGGGAAACCGTAACCCAGCAACTGTCGCGCGTCCGCCCGCTGACCGAAGAAGAACAGCGTGAGATGTTGGCGCAAATGCAGGCACAGCAGGCACAGGCGCAACAAGCCGTCGATGAGGCGGTGGATGAAGCCGAAGCCGTGGCTGAGGCCGAAGCCTCGGGCGATGCCCGTCCCGGCTTTGTTGAAGACGACCCAAGC
>NZ_JBQFVZ010000127.1:0-949 GCF_056540025.1 Ruegeria sp. AP12 | reverse complement strand
GCGTAATCACACGCCTTCTCATACCGCCGCGCCAGCTGGGAATAGAGATCGCCCATATAGCCGCGCTGCGAGGGCACGCGTTCCTGACTGATCCCCACCTCCTTCATCGCATCAGCATAGGCGGTCATGTCGGTCAGAAGCACGAGAACGCGCTTACCCTCTTCCACCGCGAATTTCTCGGCCACGGCCAGCACCATGTCTGGCACCAGAAGGCGTTCCACCAGAGGGTCCATGGCCTGATTGACGAACATCACAGTGCGCGAGAACACCCCTGCATCCTCGAACGAAGTCCGAAACGTGTGATAGTCATCGAAGATCAACCCCAAGCCGCCGAAGACCACGATATCCGCGTCCGCCTGTATGCCGATGCGGCTGAGGAAGGCGTTGAACGGTTCGCCCGAGACCGAAAAGATCGGGATCTTCTGACTTTCGACCAGCGTATTGAACACGTCGATCATCGGCACGTCGGTGCGGATCATCTTGTTGGGTACGGCCCGTTCGGCCGGGTTCACTGTCGGCCCGCCAATATCGATCCGCGGCTCGGCCGACAGGTCAGGGCCGCCGTCAATCGGCTCTCCCGCGCCGTCAAAAACACGGCCCAGAATATTGGCTGAATACGGCGTCTGCATCGGGTGACCCAGGAAAGTCGCTGTCGCCTCGGTCGAGATGCCCTTGGTGCCCGAGAACACCTGCAGCGTCACCACATCCCGGTCGATAAAGATCGCCTGGGCCAGCGTTTTATGCCCATCAACCGTTTCGATCACCGCCAGATCATTGAACCGAACAGCCGGTGCGCCACCATCGTCAACCGGCACACGAACCTTGATCGTGTCGCCGACAATTTCCAAAACACGTGTATACTTCAAAAGACTCTGAGACATCGCCTACCCTAAGTCGCATGTTTAAGAGTTTAAATTCTTTCCACCTTCGTGCTGCCCACCAAAGCATC
>NZ_JBQFVZ010000126.1:0-949 GCF_056540025.1 Ruegeria sp. AP12 | reverse complement strand
GGTGTTTCAGCGCGTCTTCGACACATTGTCCAAACGACGCAAGCGCATCATCACGGGGATCGGTGAGTTTTCTCTAAACCAAATCGAAATGGCTGAAAAGATTGATCTGGCCCGTGTCGAAATGGAGCAGGCCTTGTCCGCAGACCCGCCGGATTTTGACCGCGTTGACGCCCTTGAAGAGCAGCTGGATTGGGACCAGTTGATCTACACGGATCGTCAGCGCTCGATCACCTACTTGTGCGAAACCCCGCAGATCATCGAACGTCGCCTTTTTGCAATCTCGCAAATGCTGCAACAGTTAACGTCAGATCAGGGATAAGCTTCCAGCGCGGATTTGCCCCTTCCATAGGTTACTATCAACCCGGATCGTTGAAACGGCTAGCAAAACTACTCCCATTCAAGTTCGGTAAACGCAACCGTTGCGTTACGTGGATTATAGGCGTCAAAAAGTTCCCATTGTTCTGATTCACTTTGGGCGATTGTTTCGACCGCATCGCCCAATCGCAGACCCGTTTCAATCGCCGCGCGGGTGTCGGTTTCCAGCACATCCAGATAGCGCAGCATATCTTCGGACCCCTCCGGCCACGCAAGGATCGGGCCACCATGGCCGGGGACGATCTGGGTCACATCAAGCCCAGTCATCTTTTTCAGAACACGTTGCCAACCGATCAACGCGCCATCCATTGCCGGAGTATGCCGGTGAAACACCAGATCGCCGGTGAACATAACACCCGAGTCTACATCCACGACCGTCAGGTCATTCCCAGTGTGGGCCCGGGGCCAGGCTCGTAAGACCAGTTTGCGACCGCCCAGATCAATCTCTTGCGCGGATTCGACCGCGATGTCGACGGCGATTGGCTCGACACCAACATAGGCTTCGGGGCCGATGGCGGCGCTCAGGCTCGCGATGTAGTTCCCAAGACGGTCCAGCAAGGCGCGCTCCAACCCC
>NZ_JBQFVZ010000125.1:0-950 GCF_056540025.1 Ruegeria sp. AP12 | reverse complement strand
GTCTCGCGGTTGGCCGCCTGAATAGCCGTCCTCAATTGTGCAAGTGTTATGTCATTGGCACGTAGTTTGTTTGGGTCGACGACGACCTGGTACTGTTTGACCATTCCGCCGATGGTGGCGACTTCTGAGACGCCTTCCACGGCTTGTAATTCGTATTTCAGAAACCAATCCTGCAGAGTCCTGAGCTGAGCCAGATCATGATTTCCGGTTCTGTCAACCAGCGCATACTGATAAATCCACCCGACCCCAGTCGCATCAGGGCCAAGTTGTGGTGACACGCCCTCAGGTAAGCTGCCGGTAATCTGGCCCAAGTATTCGAGCACACGCGACCGAGCCCAGTAGAGGTCCGTCCCGTCCTCAAAGACAACATATACAAAGCTGTCTCCAAAGAACGAGAACCCGCGAACGTCTTTTGCACCGGGTACGGCCAATAGGGCTGTCGCAAGTGGATATGTGATTTGGTTTTCGACAACTTGAGGCGCTTGCCCGGGATATGGCGTGCGAACAATTACCTGGACATCCGACAGATCCGGGATTGCATCAACCGGCGTCTCACGAATGGCCCAAATACCCGCAACTCCTATCATGAATGCGAGGGCCAAGATGACGAACCTGTTGGCGAGCGAAGAACGAATGATGGCCGTGATCACTGCGTAACACTCCCATCAAGCGCGACCTCTAACAGCGTCATCGAAAAGTCGGGATTGCGGCGAAGGATCAAAGAAACATCAATCCCTACAGGCAAGTTAGAAACCTCAATCCCCTCCGCAACCGGGAAATCCATGGTCATGCCCGGCATGCCGATCTCAGTCATCGGACCGTGTGTTACGTTCGCGGTACGCGCGTTCGGGTCGATACTGTTAATCCGGCCAGAAACCTGAAGTGGCGGTGCAATAGGCGTTGCCGCAGCCAACACCATTGTCATGCCATCTGCACGCGCGAAAGTCAGA
>NZ_JBQFVZ010000124.1:0-951 GCF_056540025.1 Ruegeria sp. AP12 | reverse complement strand
GCCTGAAACGCACCTGACGGAAAATCTAGGCCTTCTGGTCGTGGCCGGGCTTTTGGTTGGCATCGGCACGCGGCTGGCAAACGGGTGCACTTCGGGTCATGGGGTCTGCGGCATCTCTCGGTTTTCGCTGCGCGGGATTGTTGCAACCCTAATCTATATCGCTGCCGGAGCGGTGGTTCTGGCCCTGTTCCGCCACGGTTTGGGGGTGATCTGATGCGGTTGTTGATCGCTTTGATATCGGGCGCGATGTTTGGCGCGGGGCTGTTGCTATCGGGAATGACGGATACCCAAAAGGTTCAGGGCTGGTTGGATATCTTCGGTGCATGGGACCCGACACTGGCCTTCGTCATGGGAGGCGCGATTCTGCCCATGTTGGTCGCGTGGCGCATGACCAAGACCCGCCAACCATTGACTGGCGGCACATTTCCCGCACCAGCTCGGTCCGAACTTGACCGAGGGTTGATCCTCGGCTCAGTCCTGTTTGGCGCAGGCTGGGGATTGGTCGGTCTATGCCCCGGCCCAGCCATGGCAGCACTGTCCTATGGCGGGACCAGCAGCGCCGTCTTTCTGGTTGCGATGGCGGCGGGGATGCGGTTGGCGCCGGGGCTGCGCGCACAACTGGACAGGGCGGCCAACGCGGCCTAATCAATTGGCATGGAGATTCGACCAATAACCCCCCGCTACGCCGTGTCCCCGCAGATCACTGTCGAGGACGTGCCCGCCATTGCCGAGGCCGGCTTCGTCAAGGTTATCTGCAACCGACCCAATGCCGAAGTTCCCGAGATCATGCAATCGGATGCCATCGGAGACGCGGTCCGCGCAGCCGGGCTGGAATACGAGGTGCTGGAACTGACCCACCAGACCATGACACCCGAGAATGTCGCCCGGCAACGCAATATTGCCGAAAATAGCTCTGGCCCGGTTCTGGCATTTTGCGCGTCCGGCACGCGT
>NZ_JBQFVZ010000123.1:0-951 GCF_056540025.1 Ruegeria sp. AP12 | reverse complement strand
GGGAACCGGGATCATAAACGAGGTCGCGGCCTCATCCAAGCCAGTCAGAACCGAGCGGGTCAGAATACGGTAGTCGCTACGGACACGTCCAATCAGTTCAGCGAAAATCATGCCGTCCACCATGCCATGAGGATGGTTGGCGACAACGACAACGGGGCCGGTTTTGGGAATACGTGCGATCTGTTCCTCGGGTGTGGTGAGGGTGATCCCCATCGTCTTGAGCGCCCCACCCCAGAACCGCTGGCCGCGATACTGCTCGTTTTTCTTTTCGAATTTATTGACCATCCGAAGAATGGTCAGCTTGCCAGTAAACCATTCGATGGCGCGGATTGCCGTCGCGGTCCAGGCATCGTCGAACGAATTGGCATAGGTCAGGGTTCTACGGTCGTAGACCTCGCCCTGATCTTCGGTCCCGTCTACAACGGGGCCTGTCTTGGTGTCGTGCGTTGTTTCCGCCAATTCCTGGTCTTCCCGTTCTTCCTGTCCCGGCGGGGTGGCTTTAGAACCCCTCGCCGAACTTGTCGTTCACAAGCGTTTCCAAGGCTTCTGCCAATGCCTCAGCATCCGGCCCGGAGGTCTCGACGTC
The DNA here is from genome assembly GCF_056540025.1 of Ruegeria sp. AP12. NCBI lineage: Bacteria > Pseudomonadati > Pseudomonadota > Alphaproteobacteria > Rhodobacterales > Roseobacteraceae > Ruegeria > Ruegeria sp. AP12. Next base: position 365 of record NZ_JBQFVZ010000123.1, on the reverse strand, counting down.
AATAGTGGTTCCGCGCGAGGCTGCCAACATCAAAAGGCCCATGATACTGTCGCCTGATGCAGAAAGTCCGTCCTTGGAGACTTCGGCACTGGCATCGAAACCTTCTACCACCTCAACCAGCTTGGCCGAGGCACGGGCGTGCAGGCCCTTTTCATTGATGATTTTCAAGCTTCGATTGGTCATTTCAATACGTCCGGTCCTAATCCAACGTCACATTTTGCGCATTGATGTACTTGCGTCCAGCCTCCATCGCGTGACGCACGGCATCGGCTACAGGCAAGTGGCGACTTTTGGCCAGTTTGACCAGCATGGGAAGGTTCGCGCCATACAAAATGCGCCGATCCTGCGGCGCACAGGCCCGGAGG
>NZ_JBQFVZ010000122.1:0-952 GCF_056540025.1 Ruegeria sp. AP12 | reverse complement strand
TCTGTTCGGCGTAATGCTCTTCCAGAGGGAGGAAGTCCGACTGCGTGAACTGACCACCTTCGGGATTGAGGAATACGGTCATGGCGGGGCGGAATACGGTCAACCCTTTCCCCAGTGTCAAAACACCCTGTTCATGCATCCAAAGCAGGGAGCGTTCCAACAGTTTGGTCATATCCCGCAGACCGCTGGATTTCAGAACGGCATCCTGTGTGAGCTGCGCCAGAAGGTCACCTACGGTAGTTTCGACCTGCAGATCTTTGCCGCGCGCGCCTTTGTCGAGTCGACCCGTCAGAAACTTCAAAAGAATCCCGGCAGCTTGCCACCGAACCTCAGCGGTTTGGGCAATGACTTCCCACGTTCTTATCCGCGTCACGTTTAGAGTGTTTCGGCTGATTTTGCGCAAGCGGATATTACCGGTGCCTCCATCCTGCCCCTTGCCATCCCGAGCTATGCCCCGGATCAGTTTGTCGATTACATCGGGGCGCGCATCGGCGTGGTCCTGATTGCGCAGATGCTGGCAGGTTTCCTGAAGGTTCAGCGGTATTGGAGTCTCTTTGTCCGCATCCGGTGCCAGCTCTCGCATCGACGCGATCAAATCCCGTTCCAGGTTTGCGGCCTCTGTGAGGCGCCCGGAGGAAGACTGCGCCACACCGACATGGATGAAGAGCGTCATTGCAACGTCGTTGCGCGCGATGCCAAAGCTTTCGAGATTGGCCATCGCCTTGGTCAGTGCGCCGGGTGTCAAACCGCTGACGCCGCAGAGCTGATCGGTTGAGACCCCTTCATCCGCCGGGGCCAAAATCAGATGCTGCACGATGGCCAGCAATTGTTTGCGATGCGCTTGAGTGATCTCCGCATCCGCAAGCCGTTGTTTCGCCTCGTCCAGTGTGCGGACTGTTAGCGAAGAAGGGAAAATACGAACACGGTTCTCTTCTCGCGAAACAAGTGTTGC
>NZ_JBQFVZ010000121.1:0-953 GCF_056540025.1 Ruegeria sp. AP12 | reverse complement strand
CAAAGTCGGCTGACCCTCATCTCAGGCGCGCGGGATGATCGGACGCGCGACTACTATGAAGCGCGGCGCAATGCGGAAACGCTCCGATCGCAGCGCGCCGAGATCGTTGAGGCGGACACGCCGCACGGGTTCGATCAGGTGCCGTTGCATCAGGTCCGCTCCCCTGGTGACAGCCTTGACTGCATGCTTGCCGCGCTTGAACGGGCCGGGCTTGAGGTGCCGGTCGCCGTTGATCTTTCGGTGCCCGACCTGCCCGCAATAGTCATGCGGGTCATTGCGCCGGGGCTTGAAGGTACATCCTACGCACCCGGATACCGCCCCGGAGCGCGCGCGCGACATGTGTCATGAGCCAAGGTGATATCATCCTCTTTGCCGGTCCTTCCTTGCCGCGCCGGTGTGACGTGGAAGACCGGTTGCCGATCCGACGTCTTGGACCTGCGGCGCAGGGTGATCTGCTGAAGGCGGCGCTCGCCCGCCCACGTGCCATCATCCTGCTGGATGGCTATTTCGAGGCCTTGCCCGCCGTCTACCACAAGGAAATCCTTTGGGCGCTGTCCGAAGGCATCTCCGTCTATGGTGCCGCCTCGATCGGGGCTCTGCGCGCCTGTGAGCTTGGCTGTTTTGGCATGATCGGGGTCGGAGAGATCTTTGACGCGTTCGCCCAATTCCGGCTTGAGGCTGATGATGAGGTCGCTCTGATCCATGCGCCCGATGAGGTTGGTTTTGCCAATCTCTCAGAGCCACTGGTGAACATCCGCTGGACACTGGATGCCGCTGTCGCCGCGCAGGTTGTTGAGCGGCAGTTGGCGGATGCCCTTGTCGCAGCCGCCCGTCGCAGATTCTATCCCGATCGCAGCTTTGACAGCCTCCTGGAAGACTGTGCAGCTTTGGACCCAGCCGCCGCAGACCGCCTTGAGGCATGGCTTCCCGAGGGCCGAATTGATCAGAAAAAC
>NZ_JBQFVZ010000120.1:0-957 GCF_056540025.1 Ruegeria sp. AP12 | reverse complement strand
GGCCGGATTGCTGTTGCTGAAAGCCGGAGAAGCAAACCTGTCCGAACGGTTCCTGACCCATCTGGTCGAAAGCCTTGATCCAGTGCAGGCCAATCAATTGGGCGATCTGGTTATCGAACTGAAACAGCCGCATCTGGCCGTGATGATCGCCAAACGCGCCGCGACCACAGGAACGGTTCTGCCCGCAGCTTATTACCCAGTGCATCCGGTCGCAGATATCGGCTTGCCAATGGCAAAAGAGATGACCTTGGCCATCGCCCGCCGTGAAAGCGAATTTGATCCCGTGGTGATCAGCGGTGCAGGCGCGCGTGGCTTGATGCAGGTGATGCCAGCGACGGCCAAGCTGGTCGCGCAGGAGTTGGGGATCCTAAGCGGACATCAGACCGGGCGGTTGACCTCGGACTGGGAATACAATGCCAAGCTTGGGGCGAACTACCTGTCCAGTCTTGCGGCAGATTTCAACGGCAATGTGGTCATGATGGCCGCCGGATATAATGCCGGACCACGGCGGCCGATCGCATGGATGGAGCGCTACGGAGACCCCCGTGCCGGTGAGGTGGATGTGGTCGACTGGATCGAGACCATCCCCTTCAGCGAAACGCGCAACTATGTGATGCGCGTGACCGAAAGCCTTCCGGTTTATCGCGCGCGTCTGGGTAAACCCGCCCTGCCCGTGCCCTTCTCGCAGGAACTGACCGGATCAACCCTTGCGGCGTTCGCGCCATAGGGTGAACAGCCCCGCCGCGACAACGAGACCAGCGCCGATGACGACCTCGGGGCGCAGGACCTCATTGAAGATTGCGATGCCAAGGATCGCCACCCAGACCAGATGGAGGTAGGCAAAGGGCTGCACCGCGCTGGCCTCGGCCGCCTCATAGCATTTGATCAGCAACCAATGGCCGAACGCACCGCTAACACAAAGCGTTGCCATCCAGGCCCAATCCGCCTGTGCCATCG
>NZ_JBQFVZ010000119.1:0-960 GCF_056540025.1 Ruegeria sp. AP12 | reverse complement strand
CGAGACCGAGCCAGTTCTGGACCCGCAGGCCATTGTCGCCAGTTCGGTCTCGGGCCTGATGCTGAGCCAGATGCAAGGAGGCTGGAAAGATCCCGCACGCTTCGTGCTGGGGCACCCGTTCAATCCGCCCCACCTGATCCCGCTGGTGGAAATCCTGGGCAATGACCTGACCGACCCGGCGGCAGTGGACGGGGCCGAACGGTTTTACGAAGCTGTGGGCAAGGTTACCATCCGGGTGAACAAGGAAAAGAACGGCCACGTCGCGAACCGCCTGCAAGCCGCAATATGGCGTGAGGCGATTTCATTGGTGGTCGAAGGCGTGGCGAGCGTCGAGGACGTGGACAAGGCGGTCTGGGCCGGCCCGGGCCTGCGTTGGGCCGCGATGGGGCCAACCATGTTGTTCAATCTAGGAGCGGGCGCAGGCGGGCTTCAGGCGTTTTGCGATCATTTCTCCGACACGTTTAACAGCTGGTGGGATGATCTGGGACAGGTGCATCTGGATGACGTTGTTTCGCGCACCTTGATCGACGGCGTGCGCGACGAGGCCCGCGGGCAAAGCCCAGCCGAGCTTTCGGCGAAACGCGACGCGTTGATCCTGGCGATGCAGAAAGCCACTGCAGGTTTGCGTTAGGCGATGAAGCACCTCGTGGCTATTGGCGCCAGGAAGGCCGGGTTTTAGGTCTGCGCTGATCTAGGCGAGCGTGGGTATGAGGGGCCCATCACATTGGTCGGAGAGGAGCATGCGCCGCCCTATCAACGCTCTCCGCTGTCGAGGTCGTTCTTATGGGCGGGATGGCGCGCGCACGGTTGCTTTTGCGGCCTGAAGCGCATTGCGGTGAGAATGACATCACCCTGCGCACAGGCTGCCATGACGTGAAAATATACCGGGTCAACAGTCAGGTTCGCACCGAAACAGACGGCTCCGTCTTCGATGCTCATCTGGTGCCGCCAACTGGTTCA
>NZ_JBQFVZ010000118.1:0-971 GCF_056540025.1 Ruegeria sp. AP12 | reverse complement strand
GAAATCCTCGATAACCGCCTGATGCCAATCATGGGTGAACGCCATGGGATCGGCCCCCCCGCCTGTGGCGGACATTTCGCCAACCGTGGACTTCTGACCATTGAAAGCGGTCAAGGTCAGGACACCTGACTCCAGATGCGCTTTGGCGCGGGTGCCCTGGATCGTGATAGCTTCAGCGGCCCCAGGGTATTCGGCAGTAGTCGCCATCAAAGTTCCCACCGCGCCGCTATCCATTTCAAAGACTGCACCTGCCCAATCCTCGGCCTCGAGATCGTGTAGTGGAGTTTTTCTCATTACAGCCTGAATGTCCGAGATCGGCCCCAGCAGCCACATCGTGAGGTCAAGCGTGTGGATCGCCTGCGAGATCATGACACCGCCTCCGTCGCGTGCATAAGTGCCTCGACCCGGCTCGTTATAGTAGCTCTGATCGCGCCACCAGGGGACACGGATCTCCACTGTGGCGATCGTGCCCAACTCACCCTGTTCAATGGCTGATTTCAGTGCCTGCGAGGCGGCGCGGGCGCGGTGCTGAAAGACGATGCCCAGCGGCGCACCTAACACCTCGCACTGCTCGACAATGGCTGTCGCGGCGTCCAGCGTTCTTTCGATAGGCTTTTCCATCAGGATCGGTTTCGAAGCAGTCGAAAGAACCCGAACCAACTCTGTACGCTGATCAGGCGGGGTTGCGATGATCGCAAAGTCGACGTTTGAGTCGTTTGCGATTTCCTCGACCGAGCTGAACGCGCGAGTGTCGTTTCGCTGCGCGAACTCAGCTGCTTTTTCAGGATTGCGCCCGAGGACGCCAGCAAGATTGAGGCCTTGCTCCGATGCCTGAATGGCAGCGACATGCGTGCCCGAAACCATCCCCAAACCAATCAGCGCAATATTCATTCGTTCCCCCGGATCACCCGGTCAGTCTGCGGGTTCGAACGGGAAAGATGCAACCATTAAAAACTGTGCTAACAATTGCG
>NZ_JBQFVZ010000117.1:0-976 GCF_056540025.1 Ruegeria sp. AP12 | reverse complement strand
GCGGAAGGCCCCGAAGAGGTTCGGATTTCCGACAAAACCGCGGGCCGCAAAGTGGTGATCTTTGCAGTGCCCGGCGCGTTTACGCCAACCTGTCACTCAGCCCATGTGCCCAGCTTCATGCGCACCAAGGATCAGTTCGAAGCTAAGGGCGTGGATGAGATCATCTGCATTTCCGTCAACGACCCCTTCGTGATGAAAGCCTGGGGCGAAGCGACCGGCGCAACCGAGGCCGGCCTGACCCTGCTGGGCGACGCCGCGTCCGAGTTCACAAAGGCCATCGGCATGGATTTCGACGCCCCACCAGCCGGGCTGCTGGCGCGTTCGCAGCGTTATGCGATGCTGGTCGAAGACGGCAAGGTCACTGCGCTGAACCTGGAAGAAAGCCCCGGCGCTTGCGAGATTTCAGCCGGTGAAGGCTTGCTCGAAGTAATCTGACCTTGTTTGGCCCCGGCTAAACCGGGGCCGTCCTAACCCTATTTAACTTGATACAACGCCCCAGTGTGCGATTATCAAAGGCACATAGCTGGGGAGTATGTTTATGTATCTCAAAGCCATTTCACTCATTCTGGGCGGCGCAGGCCTTCTTGCAGCTTGCGGTCCGGCCCCAACACCACAGCAACAAGCGGCACGGCAACATGAAATCGCCTGCCTGAGCGGCACCTTGGGTGGCGCGCTGATCGGAGGCGCAATCGGCAATCAGTTCGGAGGCGGTTCAGGCAAGTCCATTCTGACGGGCGCAGGTGCCGCTACCGGCAGCATCAGTGGCGCAAGATTCGCATGTTGAGGGGGACAGTGATGAAACGAATAATCTGTATCGCCGCGCTTGTGATGGCCAGTGCCGCAGCTGCGGACGACGTGGCAGAGTTGAATGAAAAAGAGCTGACAGCCATCGACTCGAACAATGATGGCTTCCTGTCCAAGGACGAGTTCAATGCCTTTTCAGACTACGCCTTTCAGGCGATGGACGAAGACAAGA
>NZ_JBQFVZ010000116.1:0-990 GCF_056540025.1 Ruegeria sp. AP12 | reverse complement strand
TCACCGGCCTCGACCTCGACCCAGTCATTGTTCAACCGGTAAACCGCCTTTCCCTCAAGCACATAGAGGCCGTGTTCCATCACATGGGTTTCGAGGAAAGGGATGACCGCACCGGGTTCGAACGTCACCACCGTCACATGCATGTCGTGGCGCAGGTCACTCGGATCGACAAACCGCGTTGTCGCCCATTTGCCATCGGTGCCAGGCATTGGGGTCGGCGCGATATCGTTTTCATTAAGCACGAGGATATCCGGAATACCCAGCCCCTCAACGGCCTCATAGGCTTTGCGAATCCAATGGAACCGCAAGGTGTCATCGGAGTGGTTGCGCAGGGTCCAATCGCATCCGGGCGGTAGATAGGCATAGCCGCCAGGCGTCAGCTCATAGTGCGTACCTTCAGCGATCAGCGTTGCGGTGCCTTCGACTACGAACAAAACACCTTGGGCCTCGGGGTTGGTCTCGGGCCGATCCGAGCCACCGCCCGGCTGCACCTCCATGATGTATTGCGAGAAAGTCTCGGCAAATCCTGTCAGCGGGCGTGAGATCACCCATAGGCGCGTATCGTCCCAGAATGGCAGAAAGCTCGTCACGATATCTCGCATAGTGCCCTTGGGGATCACGGCATACGCATCCGTAAACACGGCGCGGTCCGTCAGCAGCTGGTCTTGTCCGGGGTGGCCGCCATGGGGTGCATAGTATTGCGTGTTCATGTGTGCTCCTGAAAAAAAGCCGTGCCCGTTTACATATGCTCCGGTTCCGAGGATCGAACCAGCCGTAAGGAGGCGACAGCTCTCTCTGCGAAAATTTGACAATCATGGAAATTGTTTGGGGATTTTGAGGATTCACCTTGTACCGGACGATTTTCTGATTGGCCTCTCAAGATCGCAATGCGATGGGCGATACCGCCGTCAATATTTCGGGTTTTGGCCTTGCCGATGAAGAAGTCACAATTGCCGAAGTTCTGAAATCCGTAGGCTACAACACCTCGCA
>NZ_JBQFVZ010000115.1:0-1001 GCF_056540025.1 Ruegeria sp. AP12 | reverse complement strand
GACGATTCGATTGCGTTTCTGAAGCCTCCGGCAGATTGGCCGACTTGGTTTAGGGCTGTTGGCGTCGAGTTCACGCCGACCCACGGGGCGCATTTTTCCAACGCAGACCACGCGATTGACGCGGCTGTCGCCGGAGTTGGCGTGGCCTTGGGGCGACGGGCGATGATCATCAAGGACATGATGGAGGGGAGGCTTGTCGCGCCGTTCAAAACCGCCATTGAGACCAAAGGCCGCTTTCGATTTCTCTGCCTGCCCAGAGCGGAGAACCGGCCTCAAGTCGCAGCATTTCGCGATTGGTTTGTTGCGGAGATTGAAAAAACCGCTCATATCTCGGATGAATTCACCATCGTTCGTGTAGAAGACGTCTCATCCACATGACCAGACAACGCGCCACCGCCATCGGCTTCATTGCGGTTTTGCTTTGGGCGCTGCTGGCCCTGTTCACAGTCGGGTCAGCCCCAACACCGCCGCTTCTACTGAATGCGATCTGCTTCAGTATCGGCGGTACTTTGGGGCTTGTCTGGACGTGGCGATCGGGCGGATTGTCCCAGCTGCGCCGCATCAGTTGGAAAGTCTACGCCTTTGGAACGGTGGGCCTGTTCGGCTACCACGCGCTATACTTCTCGGCCCTTCGGATGGCCCCGGCGGCCGAAGCGGGGCTGATCGCCTATCTCTGGCCGCTGCTTATCGTCCTGTTCTCCGGCCTGTTGCCCGGAGAGAATCTGCGCGCTGGCCACCTGATCGGGGCCTGTTTGGGGTTTGCCGGGGCTGCACTGATCATAACTGGCGGTGGCAGCGCCGGGTTCCAAGCCGACCACCTACCGGGATACGCGCTGGCGTTCCTGTGCGCCCTGACATGGTCAGGCTACTCCGTTTTGTCGCGGAAACTGGGGGAAACGCCAACAAGCTCGGTCGCTGTGTTCTGCGTGTTCACGGCGATCGCCTCATGGGTCCTGCATTTCGCGCTTGAAGCAACGGTCTGGCCGGACACCACGCTCAGT
>NZ_JBQFVZ010000114.1:0-1002 GCF_056540025.1 Ruegeria sp. AP12 | reverse complement strand
GGTTGCCGAACGGGGGTACAAGAATGAACAAAGGGACGACATAGATCGCTACCGATTGCAGCATCGCATTGCGCATGTCGGGGGTCCATGTGGCTCCGATGTAGATACCGTCGAACATCCAGCTTGCGACACCGATGATCGGAGCCAAGGCCGCCCAGAACAGGAACGTGCGTCCCGCCTCGCGTACTTCGGGAGAGGTGGACATCAGATCAATCAGCGCGGGACCTGCAAAGAAGAAAACGGCGCTGAGAAGCACCGCGCCACCGACACCCCACTGAGACGCCATGACCGAGGCGCGCCGTACTTGGTATCGGTCCCGTGCGCCAACCGCGCCTCCGACCAGCGCCTCGGCAGAAAAGGCGAATCCGTCCAGCGCAAAAGCGGTGATTTCCAGGAATTGTAGCAGTACCTGATTGGCCGCCAGATTGACGTCTCCTAAATCGGACCCGACGAACAGGAAGGTGGTGAACGAGCCAGTCAGCAGAACCGAGCGGATCATGATGTCTCCGTTCACCTGCACCATCCGCCGCAGCCGGGTGGCATCGAAAATGCGCGGCCAGTCACGCCAGATTTGCCCGGCAAACCCGTCCCGGCACAGCCACAGACCCAGCGCCAATCCTGTCCATTCTGCGATCAGGGTCGCAATCGCCACGCCTTCGACGCCCCAGCCCAGCCCCAGAACGAACCACAGGTCCAGCGCGATGTTCAGACCGTTCATCCAGATCTGTAGCAGGAAAACGCCCCGTGTCCGCTCGACCGCAATCAGCCAGCCGGTGATCGCATATAGGGCAATGGTCGCGGGTGCTCCCCAGATTCGAAACTCAAGGTACGAGCGCGCAAGTGTTTCAACCTCGGGGCTGGCCGGGGACAACCAGAACGCGCCACTGAAGATCGCGATCTGGGCAAGGACAAACACAAGGCCTGCCGCCCCGCCGAGCATCAACCCGCGAACGAGCAAGGCGCGCATCTCGGCGCTCTCTCCGGCCCCGCGCGCCTGCGCGG
>NZ_JBQFVZ010000113.1:0-1005 GCF_056540025.1 Ruegeria sp. AP12 | reverse complement strand
GCTCCACGTCGGACCCAACCTGATGAGCCAATGCCGCCTCTGCCAATTCACGCGGTGCATTGGCAGCTTCCGCTGCCCAATCCCGAAACGAACTGCGGAAGCCATGCACAGTAACGCCATCCTGCCGCATCCGGCGCAGCAACATTAGCATGGACATGTTTGACAGGGGCTGATGCCGCTTTTGCCCCTCGAAAACATAGTCAGAGGCCAGCGCACGCAGCGGTTCCAGAATGGCCAGCATTTCGTCGGTGAGAGGAACACGATGGACCTGCCCGCCTTTCATGCGCTCCGCAGGTATGATCCAAAGGCGCGCATCGAAATCGACCTCGGGCCATTTCATCTCCAGGACCTCTGAGGTCCGGCAGGCGGTCAGAATGGTGAACTGTAGCGCTTTGGCGGCCATGGCCGAGCGGGTCTGCAACTCGGCATAGAACGCGGGCACCTCTTGCCAAGGCATTGCGTCGTGGTGCTGGACCTTGGCTTTGACGGTGGGCAGCACCTTGCCTTCGCGGATCGCGGTCACCGGGTTCTCCCCAGATCGAAATCCCTTTGACTTTGCCACGTCGAGCACCGTCTTGATCCGCTGAGACAGTCGCTTTGCGGTTTCGTGTTTCTCAGTCCAAATGGGCGACAAGCACATCAGCACTTCGGGCTGATCGATGCTGTCTACGGGCATACGGCCGATCTTGGGGAAAGCGTAGTCGCGCAAGGTGTTGAGCCACTGCTGTCCATGCTTGGCATTCTTCCATGTCGGCAGGCGGTCGATGTGGACCTGTCGACTGAGCTCTTCGAACGTTGGGATTTCGCGCTGGGCGTTAAAACGAGGGTTCAGTCCCGATTTTGCCATGCGTCGATATTCGAGGGCTCTTTCTCGAGCTTGGTTTAGTGTGACGACATCAGCGCCACCTAACCCGAAATCCGTTCTCAGCGGTGCACCCTTGCGGTTCTTCTGCCCTTTGACCGTTACGCGTACAATCCAGCGCCGTGCACCTGATGGATCAACAA
>NZ_JBQFVZ010000112.1:0-918 GCF_056540025.1 Ruegeria sp. AP12 | reverse complement strand
GTCACGGGCGTGTATCCGGCTTGCGACAACGCTTTGCAGGCATGCGACCCGATGTAGCCGGCACCGCCGGTCACAAGAATATTAGTCATTCAAAATTCCAATTTGTCTTGCCGTCCAAAAGGGCCGGTTATCTGTGATAAACACTGCGGTCAGTCCAGCCCCATGGCGGCCATCATTTGCTCCAGCTTCGGCACGTCCTGCGGGTTGTTCAGTTCCCAGAACTGGCGGCCCTTGGCCTCAACCTCGACGCAAAGAACCTTGCGCCCGTTTTCCATGAAGCGCAGTTGTTCCAGCCCTTCCAACTGCTCCAGCGGGCCAATGGGCCATGTGGGGTAAGCGGCCAGCGCATCAGGGCGATAGGCGTAAACGCCGACGTGGTGAAACACCGGGGTCTCGTCTGCCGACGCATAGGTCTGAGCGGTGTAAGGAACCACTTCTTTCGAAAAATACATGGCGCTGTGATCTGCGGCAAAGACCGCCGTTGTGCCACCGACGCGCCCGTGCTTGCGATCGTTCAGCAGGCTGTTGAGCGCTTCGCCATCACAGCGCAGCACCGGCGTGGCGACACCGGCATCCGGTGCGGCGCGCAGCCCTGCGATCAGGTCTTCGACGAACCAATGCGGGGTCAGCGGCGCGTCGCCTTGAAGGTTGACCACGATATCATAGCCCATACCCAGATTGGCGTGAGTTTCGGCGCAGCGCTCGGTGCCATTGCCACAGGAGTCCGAGGTCATGACAACCTCGGCCCCGAACCCTTCGGCTGCTTCGCGGATGCGGTCGTCATCGGTGGCGACAACCACGTTGTCCACACCAGATACGGAACAGGCCGCGCGCCAGGACCGTTCGAGCAAGGTCATTGCTTTGCCGCTTGCTCCGGTCAGGGGAACCAAAGGTTTGCCCGGATAACGGGTCGAGGCA
>NZ_JBQFVZ010000111.1:0-1008 GCF_056540025.1 Ruegeria sp. AP12 | reverse complement strand
CATCACCGGCAAACCGGGCCTGAAAGTGGCGGAATATGCCCGTGAAAACCATGTTGATTTGGTTATAGTCGGATCTCACAAACCCGGCGTTCGGGACTATCTTCTGGGCTCGACGGCGTCGCGTATTTCACGCCGCGCGCCGTGTTCCGTCTTTATCCTTCGATGAGGGGTAAGGGGTCTCAGACCCTCAAAAGACCCGGTACTGGCCGCCCGGAAAAAGAGACGCGGCTGCTGCTTGGCCAGAGCGACGGAACAAACCTGAGCGAGCAGCCCTATGATCGACGCCGTTTGTCTTATGCGTCCACATTCAGCAACCCGGTTCAGCGAAGGGCGATTAAAGCGATCGAGCTTGCGACAAGCAAATTCCATTTGTTGCGTCGCATCCGAAAATTCGAGGCAATGGGCGTACCCTCTGGGCAACCCTTCTGGGGGCAGGCCCTCAAGGTGATGGGCATCGCGCTGCAAACGCCCGATGAAGAAATTCGTCAAATCCCGAGCAAAGGGCCCGTAGTGGTTGTCGCCAATCACCCGCACGGACTTGTCGACGGCATGATCCTGGCGGAACTGATCGGTCAGGTCCGAACCGACTTTAAAATTCTAACGCGGTCCCTGCTGACGGGTGTCGTTGAGATTGACCAGTTCATGATCCCGGTCCCCTTCGATCATGAACCCGACGCTCTTGAAAAGAGCTTGGAGATGCGCCGAAAAGCAATGGAGCATCTTGCGAACGGAGGGTTGATCGCACTATTCCCTTCCGGGGTTGTTGCCTCGTCGGACAGTTGGTGGGGGCCTGCAGTCGAACGCGAATGGAATCCCTTTACAGCCAAGTTGATCCGGCGCTCTGGGGCAACAGTTGTCCCCATCCGCTTTCCAGGACGCAACAGTCGCGCATATCAAATCGCCAGCAATGTCTCCGCCACGCTGCGCCAAGGGTTGCTTTTGTACGAGGTGCGGCATGCCTTGGATAAACCCCAGCGCCCGATCGTCGGTGACCCTATTGAGAGAGAC
>NZ_JBQFVZ010000110.1:0-1012 GCF_056540025.1 Ruegeria sp. AP12 | reverse complement strand
GTCCAGACGCCCCAGCCTTTTTCAAGGCGCAGCGACATCAGCGCGCGTGCGCCGTACCAGCGATAACCCAGATCGGCCCCGGCCTCTTCGATCGCCTCGGCCAGACGCAGCAGGTACATCGGCTTGCAGTAGATCTCAAAGCCCAGTTCTCCCGAGAACGAGATACGGTTCAGGATCACCGGAACCCCGCCCACGAAGGTCTGGCGCAGATCGCGGAACTTCAGCGCATCGGCGCTGACGTCGTCGCGGGTGATACGGGCCAGCAGCTCGCGCGATTTGGGGCCCGACAGGGCGATCCCATGCCAGTCGTCCGAGACATTGGCATAGGACACATCCGCAGGCAGGTCCTTTTCGAACCAACGGCTATGTGCGTCCTGCATCGTGCCGGAACCGAACAGCATGAAGTGATCGTCACCCAGGCATGCCACTGTCAGGTCTCCGTACAGGCGGCCTTTTTCGGTCAGCATCGGGGTCAGCGCCAGACGGCCCGGTTTCGGGACGTAACCGGCCAGAGTGCGGTTCAAGTATTCACGCGCGCCAGCGCCCTTGAACTCGTGCTTGGCGAAGTTGGCGATTTCGATACCGCCGACGGCCTCTTGCACGGCTTTGACTTCGCGCGCGACATAGTCGTGGCTGCGGTTCCGCTCGAAAGTCGGCGTTTCATGCGCGTCTTCGGAACTGTCGGCAAACCACAGAGCGTTTTCCAGACCAAAGCCTTGCCCCATCACGGCACCCTTTTCGACCAGACGGTCATAGAGCGCGGTGGTTTTCTGCATCCGGCCTTTGGGCAGCGTTTCGTTCGGGAAAGTCATCACGAAGCGGCGCTCGTAGTTTTCCGAGGACTTGATGGTGCCCCAGTCCGGCGTTGCGAACTCACCAAAGCGGGCCACGTCCATCGCCCAGACGTCGATCGAGGGCTCGCCGTCGATCATCCATTCGGCCATGGTCAGGCCAACGCCGCCGCCCTGACAGAAACCCGCCATGACGCCCACGGCGACCCAGTAGTTCTTCA
>NZ_JBQFVZ010000109.1:0-1016 GCF_056540025.1 Ruegeria sp. AP12 | reverse complement strand
CCCGAGGTATTTTTAGCCAGATGAAGAGCGGATCTGCGCTCTTCGGAAAGGAAAAGCGGAATGTACAGTTTCGAGTTTGAGAAGCCCTCGAGCATTGCCGACGCGGTTGCCGCGTTGGGGGCCGAGGATGCGCAGCCATTGGGCGGGGGGCAGACGCTGATCCCGACGCTGAAGCAGCGCCTGGCGGCGCCATCGGTGCTGGTCAGCATGGGTGGGATTGCCGAGATGCAAGGTGTCTGTGTCGAGGATGACGGCTCGGTCGTCATTGGCGGGGCGACGCCCCATGCCACGGTGGCGCGTGAAGCGGCGGGGTCGTATCCGGCGCTGGCGGCCTTGGCGGGTCAGATCGGTGATCCGGCGGTGCGCAATCGCGGCACCATTGGCGGGTCGGTGGCCAACAATGATCCGGCGGCCTGTTATCCGGCGGGCGTGCTGGGCTCAGGCGCGACCATCGTGACCAACGCGCGGCAGATCGCGGCGGACGACTTCTTTCAGGGCATGTTTGCCACCGCGCTGGATGAGGGTGAGATCATCACCTCGGTCCGGTTCCCTGTGCCGCAGGCGGCGAGCTATCAGAAGTTCCTGCAGCCCGCGTCCCGGTTTGCATTGGTCGGTGTCTACGTGTCGCGGTTCGCGGATGGTGTCCGCGTGGCCGTGACCGGCGCCAGCGAAGACGGCGTGTTCCGGTGGGCAGAGGCCGAAGAGGCCTTGAACAAATCCTTCAGAGCCGAGGCACTGATGGGGCTGAGCGTCAACCCGATGAACATGATCGCCGACCTGCATGGCAGTAAAGACTACCGCGCGCATCTGGTTGGGGTGATGACGAAACGCGCCGTCCAAGACTGCTCGTAACCGCATAGGCGATAAACTCCAAAGCCCCGGGCAAAACCCCGGGGCTTTTGCTATGGTTTTCTAATCTTCGGTAGCTTTGCAGGTTGCCAATAGGCCCCGGTGTCTTCGCGTGTTTTCTCATAGGCTTCCACGAGGCGCAGGGCGTTTTCTCCGCCAACTGCGGA
>NZ_JBQFVZ010000108.1:0-1023 GCF_056540025.1 Ruegeria sp. AP12 | reverse complement strand
CGCTGACCGAGGCACAGCGCAGTGGGCCCTCGACGATTCGGGCCTATTCCTCCGAGACCCGACGCAGGTCGCTGGTCCGAAGCAATCTGCGCAAGGAGTTCGAGGCAGCGCTGGATCATGGCGATATCCGCCCGTGGTTCCAACCACAGGTATCCACGGATACCGGCCGCGTTACGGGTTTTGAGGCGCTGGCCCGGTGGGAACATCCGCAAAAAGGTGTACTGAGCCCACAAGTCTTCCTGCCCTTCGCCGAACAAGCCGACTTGATGGAGCGTTTGGGTCAGGCCATCCGGCACCACGCCTTCACCGCCATGCGGGCCTGGGAAAGGGCGGGCGTTATTGTGCCACGTATGGGTGTCAATTTCTCCTCGGATGAGCTGCGCGGACCTAGTTTGATCGACCGCCTCAAATGGGAGCTTGATCAATTCGACCTGACCCCCGACAGGCTGACGGTCGAAGTGTTAGAGACCGTCTTTTCCCGCCGTCCCGATGATGTGATCACCCGCAATGTCACCGGCCTTGCAGCTTTGGGGTGCTGTATTGATCTGGATGATTTCGGCACCGGCGATGCCTCAATCGCGTCGATCAAGCGGTTCAACGTCACGCGGATCAAGATCGATCGCTCATTCGTTGCCAAGTCTGATCAGGACCCCAGTCAGCAACAGATGGCCAGCGCCATCCTGACCATGGCCGAACGTTTGAACCTCGAGACGCTGGCGGAAGGGGTCGAGACACCGGGGGAACATGCCCTGATGGCCCAGCTTGGATGTGATCACGTGCAAGGCTTTGGTATTGGCAAGCCAATGCCGTTCGAAAAGACGCTGGACTGGATGGCTGCGCATAACGGCAAGATGAACGGGGTTCCTAAAATCGGACGCCAAACCGGCTGAATTCTTTGAAAGAGTGGCCTGGAATGCCACGACGCGACGAATTTACAGCCGATTCCGCTTGACCTTTGGGCCTGCACTCTGTTGAACCCTGCGGGTGTCTTTCACTGCTCAAGGTGGCTGTCCCAGATGGACG
>NZ_JBQFVZ010000107.1:0-935 GCF_056540025.1 Ruegeria sp. AP12 | reverse complement strand
GCATCCTTGTCGCGCGCTGCCGCGTCTTGCAGCGAAGTCAGGCTTTGCAAGGCGGAACTCCAATCTTCCGTTTGATCTCGTTCCGAATACCGTGCAGCGCCGATACGGGTCAGGCAGTCCTCTAGCTTGGCTGCATTCTTAGAGTCGCCGCCACGCGATCTCCAAAGCTCCAATGCGGTATAAGTGGCATTTAAATCATGCGCTTGAACGGCGGTCTTCAAGGCGTCCACCGCAAATCTCGGCGACGCCAGATAGCGATCACGGCGTGCCTCTCTCAAATCGCGGATGCCTGGGGAAAGAAAACGCCACAAAGCACCAAACGCGAAAAGGGTGATTGCGGCGAACGCAGCGAACTTCAGAACTTCGTCCAGACTGGGCGGCTGCCATTTCGGTGGCGCAAGCGTCAAGTCCGTCGCGGGAACTGAGGCTGTTTCGATCTGGTTGGTCTGCAGGTTGAACCAGTCGATGGAAACCTCGGGCAACTGCGCTTCACCTTCTTGCTGCGCGATATAAACGACCTCTTCCTGACGTTGGCCGGACAACACGCCACGTTCCTCGGATTCTGAAATCCGGGGTTCTTTGGGATAGGCGCGCAACAGCGGGCTTTGCTGTCGCGGTGTCAGAACCGGGATCAACAGCGGGGTTGTGCCAGAGATACGCGCAGTCAATTCGCGCGTGATGCCGTCACCGGCTTGCATGTCGGTCGGGCCTTCGAGTTTCTGCTCAAGGGTAAACCCAGTTGCGATGATCAACGGATCAAGACCTTCTGCGCCAGCCGGAATTTCGGCCGTTATCTTGACCGGAGGCAGGTCGACCGTGGCTTGAACCGGGGCACTTGTGTTGGGATCGGCATAGGTCACCGCAACCGTTTGCGCATCGAAGGTGATGTCGCCGGCGATCAACGGATACACCCTATAGCTACGCTGAACACCCGA
>NZ_JBQFVZ010000106.1:0-1026 GCF_056540025.1 Ruegeria sp. AP12 | reverse complement strand
CGCGATGCCCGCAGCATTATTACTGCCTGCGGTCGCGCCGTTGGCCTGATTGCTACCAGAGCTTGTGTTATCGGCACTGCCGCTGGATTGCGCATTGCCGCTGCCAGCATTCGAGCCTTGTGCGGATGCATCTGTTCCTGCAAGACCCAAGCCGGTTCCTAGCGAGCCAGACGTATTGTCGCCGCCGTTGGCGTTGCCGTCAGCGTTTGAACCAGACAGGCCAAGACCTAAGCCAAGACCAAGAGATCCGGCCGCGCCACCTTCTCCGCCATTGCCGGAGCCGCTGGCACTGGATGTTCCAGAGTTCGTCGCGTTCGAGGTGCTGTTGGCGTTGCCGCCAGCGGCGCCCGTACCGTCACCATCCGACTGTGCCCCAGACAGGCCTAGACCGATGCTGCCGTTATGCGCCTCGCCCGAGCTTGCGCCTGCACCACCAGTTGCCGCGCCGTTGGCATCTCCGGAGTGGCCACCAAGAGCCATCGAAGTGCTGCCATAGGTGTCACCCCAGGCTTCGCCGCCATGGCTGGTGCCGCCGCTACCGGACGCTCCACCATCAGACGAGGAATCAATGCCCTCTTCCGCAGTTGCGTTACCTCCGGTCGCATGGCCGTTCTGTTCGAAAGTGCCGGTGTTGGACACTGTCGCTCCGTTCAGCGTGTCATTGTCCGTCAGGCTGGCATACTGGTTGTTGAACGAGGCCATGTCGTTGCCTTCGCCGTTCAACGAGAAGTCTAGGTTCAGATCGTCGCCCGGATCATAGTTCACGTCATCACCTGCCGTGATGACATCACCGGTGGATGCAGAATCGGCAATATCCACGTCGACTTTGTCATCGTCACGCGGGATCCACTCACCTTCACCAAAGTCGATATCGACCCGGTTTACGTTGTCATTGGTGCTGTTGCCATTGTCGCGTACGGTATTGCTGTCATTGCCACCATTGGTGTTGCTGTCATTGCCACCGTTCGTGTTGCTGTCATTGCCACCGTTCGTGTTGCTGTCGTTGCCGCCATTGGTGTTGGTGTC
>NZ_JBQFVZ010000105.1:0-936 GCF_056540025.1 Ruegeria sp. AP12 | reverse complement strand
ATTCCAATGTATTGGACAGCGGGGGCGGTCGTCTCGGGAGCATTCTTTGGAGACAAGATCTCACCTCTATCGGACACGACGAACTTGGCACCAGCCGTAACAGGAACCAATTTGTTCGATCACATTCGGAACATGCTTCCAACCACTGTTCCTTCGATGCTGATTGCACTTGTGATTTACTTTGTCGTTGGCTTAACTTTGATCGACACGTCCCAGGTATCGTTTGACCGCGTTCATGCAATCACGACCGCACTGGATGACGCGTTCTGGATTTCGCCGATCATGCTGTTTCCAGCAGTTCTGGTCATCGTGCTGGCGGTCATGAAACAACCTCCGATCCCGTCACTGTTTGCAGGCGCCGTTGCGGGCGGCATCATGGCTATCTTCTGTCAGGGGGCTGGACTGCATGAGACGTTCACCTTTGCCAATAGCGGCTATTCGGTCAATACTGGGGTTCCGGAGATCGATCCCCTGCTGAACCGCGGAGGCATTCAGTCGATGATGTGGACGATTTCACTGGTGCTCCTTGCTCTGGGGTTTGGTGGAGCGCTTGAACGCGTCGGTTGCCTTCAGGCGATCATCAAAGTTGTCATCTCGAAGGTGAAAACGTTTGCCGGCATTCAAACCTCGGCCATCCTGACCTCTGTCGCGACCAACACCGTTGCAGGTGACCCTTATCTGTCAATTGCACTTCCTGGACGGATGTATGCACCGGTCTATCGCGCGATGGGCTATTCCCCATTGAACCTGTCCCGGGCGGTCGAGGAAGGCGGAACGCTGGTGTCCCCTCTAATCCCGTGGAATGCAGGTGGCGCGTTTGTCATCACGGCGCTTGGTTTGGGTATCGCAGACGGCAACTTCGAAAACCTGCTGTATATTCCGCTTGCATTCGCTTGCTGGCTGTCACCGGTCATCGGTATCGTCTATGCCATGACA
>NZ_JBQFVZ010000104.1:0-1034 GCF_056540025.1 Ruegeria sp. AP12 | reverse complement strand
CGGGATCGATCGAATGATCCGTGCCTTTCGCCGTTGGGTCCGCTTCTGGGATGTCCTGAGGATTGTCCGAAAACGCCCGCAAATAGGCGATCACGTTGGCTCGGTCTTCCGGGTCTTTCAAACCGGGAAAACTCATCCGCGTGCCTGACGCAAATGCGCGTGGGTTTTCGATGTAGGCGGACAGAGTATCAGCGTGCCATTCCAGACCCGAGTTACCCGCACGCTCTAGGCTTTTTGAGTAATTGAAACCGTCCAGACCAGCAGCCTTGCGCCCAAAGACACCATTCAAATGCGGCCCGATTTTGTTTTTGGCTCCATCTCCAACCTGATGACAGCCTTTGCATTTGGCGAACACTTCTTTTCCGGCTTCGGCGTCGCCGAGGCCTTCGGTGGCGTGGGTCGATGGGGCAACAGCAACCATAACCGCCGCGCAGGTCAAAAAAATGTTCAACCACCGCATGATCAGCTTCCGAACGACTTGAGGTAAACGATCACGGCTTCAATATCGTCTGGTTTCTTAAGCCCAGCAAAGGACATGCGTGTGCCCTTCATGTAGTCCTTGGGTTTTGCCAGGAAGGCCGCCATTTCTTCTTCGGTCCAAACAAGACCAGCCTCGGCAGCTGTTTTCATAGCTTTGGAGTATTTGAACCCTTCAACCGAACCTGCGTTGGCCCCGATAACCCCGTTCAGCGCAGGGCCCGTACTGTCCTTTGCACCGTCACCAACCTGATGGCAGGACTTACACTTCTTGAAGACCTTCTCACCAGCTGCGAACAGTTCCGTAGTCTGGTCAGCCTCGTCGATTTCTTGAATAGCCGGTGTTGTGGCGGCTTCTTCCTCAGGCTTTGGCGCTGCGGTCGGAATGAACGAGGGCCCTTCCGCCGTGAACGTCGGTAACCCGTCCGCGCTGGCTTCATTCATGACCGAATTCGAACCGCCTTCTGGTGGTGTCTCAACCAGAAAGACAGAACGCATAGTAACCGCTGCCTCTGTCTTGCAGTTCTCCATGCATGGCTCTTCTCGCCATTCCACGT
>NZ_JBQFVZ010000103.1:0-1038 GCF_056540025.1 Ruegeria sp. AP12 | reverse complement strand
CTCTTCCGTGGTGGGTGGGAGTGGGGGGTGATTGGAAGAAAGCTGCTCTTCGGTCATCCGATGCTCCGCCTGATTGCAGAACTGGTTTACGGGTGTCGGGGTTAACAGCCTGTAAATCGTCGAAAATTAGATGCAATTTTCTTAGTGAGTCCATTGGGGAACGCCGCTAACAATATGAACTATATAAACAAAAACCTCACTAAGATGCGTGGGTTGAATTTCCAATTGACCTCGGCCCCTCTAGCAAAAAGGCGCAGCGTTAACCCTGCGCCTTTCGTACTTCAGGTGATTCCGACTCAGGCGGCGGAGCCTCCGACGGTCAGCCCGTCCATCAGAACCGTCGGCTGGCCGACGCCTACCGGCACCCATTGACCATCCTTGCCGCAGGTTCCCATTCCCGGATCCAGCGCCATGTCGTTGCCCAACCCACGGATGCGGTTCAGCGCAGAGGGTCCATCCCCGATCAGCGTCGCGCCTTTGACCGGAGCGCCGATCTTGCCGTTTTCGACCCGGTAGGCCTCGGTACAGGAAAAGACGAATTTGCCGTTGGTGATGTCGACCTGACCGCCACCGAAACCCACGGCCCAGATCCCGTCCTTGATATCAGCAACCAGAGCGGCCGGGTCTGCATCGCCGCCCAGCATCACCGTATTGGTCATGCGCGGCATCGGTTTGTGCGCGTAGCTCTGGCGCCGTCCATTGCCGGTAGGGGCGACGCCCATCAGGCGCGCGTTCTGGCGGTCTTGCATGTACCCAGTCAGGATACCGTCCTCGATCAACGCAGTCCGAGAGCTTGGCGTTCCCTCGTCATCTACAGTGATCGAGCCGCGCCGGTCAGCAATCGTGCCGTCATCCACAACGGTCACGCCTTTGGACGCAATCTGCTGCCCCATCAGACCCGCAAATGCCGAGCTGCCCTTGCGATTGAAGTCCCCCTCCAGCCCGTGCCCGATGGCTTCGTGCAGCAGGATACCGGGCCAGCCGGGGCCCAAGGCGACCTCCATCACTCCGGCCGGGGCGGGGACGGCTTCGAGGTTG
>NZ_JBQFVZ010000102.1:0-1045 GCF_056540025.1 Ruegeria sp. AP12 | reverse complement strand
TCAGACAGTCGCGCGGGCTGACTTCGCCTTTGCCTTCCACGTTTGGTGGGCGGCTTTCCATCCGACCCACATGGGTTTGCTGCAGCTGAAGTTCCGCCGTATCCTCGATGGTCAGGATGCGTTCGGCATCGTCGATAAAGCTGGACAGAGCGTTCAGCGTGGTCGTTTTACCAGAACCCGTACCGCCCGAGACGATCACGTTCAGGCGGGTCGACACGGCAGCCTGAAGATAGGCGGCCATTTCTTCGGTGAACGCACCAAAACTGACCAGGTCGTCGATGCCCAGTTTGTCTTTTTTGAACTTACGAATGGACACCAACGATCCATCAACCGCAATCGGCGGCACCATGGCGTTGAAACGCGACCCATCGGCCAAGCGGGCGTCAACATAAGGGTTGGATTCATCAACACGACGACCCACAGCGGACACGATCTTGTCGATGATCCGCATCAGGTGTTTTTCGTCCTTAAACGTAATATCGCTGAGTTCTAGCTTACCCGCACGTTCGACAAAAATCTGTTGCGGGCCGTTCACCAGAATATCGTTGACCGTTTCGTCGCGGAGCAAGGTCTCAAGCGGGCCGAGGCCTGTGACCTCGTCATAGAGCTCTTTGTTCAGCTGAGTGCGATCGTCTCGGTTCAAAACGATGCTTTTGGCTTCCAGAACCTCGCTTGCAATTGCGCTGATCTCGGTGCGAAGCTCGGCCTCACCTGCGTTTTCGAGGGCGGCGAGGTTCAGGTTTTCCAGTAGCTCCCGGTGCAGCTCAATCTTGATCTCACTCAGGCGCTCTTTCCGTTTACGGTCGCGGTCGGCGCTCGTGACCTCGCCAGCTTTCTTCTGAACGGGCTTGCGTGCAACTGCTGTTGCCGTGGGCGCTGCGGGGGCCGCTTCGGGCGCTTTGGCCGGAGTCTCGACCGGCTGCGCATCAGACGCTTTCTTATATCTGGAAAACATGGCGGCTCTTCCCTTGGGGTTGTGTTATGCGGCCTCGGCGTCGTTGCTGCCGAGGCTGTGGAGCGACTTTGCAAGCTTGGCAATTTCGCG
>NZ_JBQFVZ010000101.1:0-1049 GCF_056540025.1 Ruegeria sp. AP12 | reverse complement strand
GGTTTCGGGAGATCCTGAACCTGCCGCATTCTCTTTTACAGGGAAACGTGCCTGTGAAAACACTTCTGGATCTGATGCGGGCACGCGGGCTGATCAAGGCTGATGATGAACGCAGGATCGGCAGGTGGCAGCACGAACTGAAAAGCCGGGGCTGGTTGCGTAAACGAGTGCGCGACGGGTCGGACCGCGTGCTGGACATTCAAGTCAACCAACTACCGGATGGTGGGTTTCTGGTCGAATTGAAGGATGTAACGCTTGAGGCTCGCGCGACCGAGACGCTTGAAAACCGCGTTATGGAGCGTACGGCCGAATTGACCCACGCCAACGCCAAGCTGGTTCAGGAATACGAAGAAAAAGCGCGCGTGGAAGAGGCCCTGCGGATCGCGAAAGAACGCGCTGAGGCTGCGGTGTCTTCCAAGACACGGTTCCTTGCCGCGGCCAGCCACGATTTGCTTCAGCCGATCAATGCCGCGAAGTTGATGATCTCGACCCTGTTGGAAATCACGCGCGAGACCGAATTTCACGAGATGATGGAGCGTCTGGACGGCGCATTCGGTTCTGCAGAGCAGTTGCTACATTCGTTGCTGGATATCTCGCGACTGGAAACTGCTGATCCGGATACCGTCTCACCTACGGATGTCAGCCTTGCTTCGATGGTTGCCGGGATACAGGGCGACCAAACGTTGGTCGCTGAGAACAAGAATGTCCGGCTTGATGTTGTCCCTTGTTCGGAAATCGTAAACTCGGACCCGGTCTATCTATTGCGTTCGGTCCAGAATCTGGTGGTGAATGCCATCCAGTATACCGAGCCTGGAGGCCGGGTTCTGGTTGGCTGTCGCAGGCGTGGCGACAAGGTCATTTTGCAGGTGTGGGACACTGGTATCGGAATTGCGCGCAAGGATCAGGAACGCGTTTTCGAAGAATTCACAAGGGCCGACAACGTACCACTGGGTTCGGGTATGGGATTGGGATTGTCTGTGGTGGACCGCGCCTGCCGGCTTTTGGGGCACAAGCTTTCATCGCGGTCTAAACCCGGCATAGGGTCCGTA
>NZ_JBQFVZ010000100.1:0-1052 GCF_056540025.1 Ruegeria sp. AP12 | reverse complement strand
GGATCGTAGAGCATCTGCTCAAGCGCAAAGAATCCGCGCCCCGCGACCGAGGTTTCGGCATAGGCGGCCGTGTCGTTCACGGCGGGGTCTTCTGCCGCGATGTGCTGCGATAGAGCCTTGGGCGTGAACCCTTTCGTGTCTGGCCAAAAGGCCATGGCAAAGGCGCGGTCGTCGGCCTCGGTGGGGCCAAAGCGCAGATGGCTGGCCGATATCCACGCGTCAAAGGCGGTGCCATAGGCCGTGCGCAAGGTCTCTGATTGAGGGACGCAATCGGATTGGGATGCGGAGGATAAAGCCTCGGTCGCGTCTGCCAATTCAGCAAAGCGCGGCAGAATATGCGCGGCAGGCACATCCGTCAGGATCGCTGCTCGGTCTTGGGCTGACGCCGCCAAAGGGGCGACTAAGGCAATGGCAAAAGCAAATAGGCGCATGGGTCACAGACTTTCGAGAAAACGGATAAGGGCGTCGCGGTCGGCTTTGGGCATGGTCACGACAGTGTCACGTGCGGTTTGTGCTTCGCCCCCGTGCCAAAGCACAACCTCAAGCAGGGTGCGGGCGCGCCCGTCATGTAGGAACTCAGTATGGCCGGACACGCGTTGGGTCAGACCAATCCCCCACAGGGGCGGCGTGCGCCATTCGCGGCCTGTGGCGCGGGCTTCGGGGCGGTTGTCAGCCAGACCGTCGCCCATGTCATGCAGCAAGAGGTCGGTATAGGGCCAGATCAGCTGAAAACTATGCTCGGGCCGGTCTTCCATGCGATGGGTGACATGGGTCGGGGTATGGCAGGCGGCGCAGCCTGTGGCGTGGAACACCTCTTTCCCGCGCAGCACTTGCGGGTCATCCACATCCCGACGACGCGGGACGCCCAGATTGCGGCTGTAGAAGGCCACGAGGTCCATGCCGACCTGATCCACCTCGAAGACGCGCACATCGCCGTCGCCATGCGGGGCTTTTATGCAATTGTCCTGCGCATCGGTGCAATCTCCGTACGGGGCGGGAAACAGCGGGGTCGAGATGCCGATATCACCTGCAAAAGCAGCCGCCGATTGCTC
>NZ_JBQFVZ010000099.1:0-1058 GCF_056540025.1 Ruegeria sp. AP12 | reverse complement strand
AAGCGCCTAGGCTAATAAACCATCTGGCGTTTGAACAGCGTGTCAGGCAAATCACCGCCCTATCTCGGTTTGCATTGAAAGCGTTCAGCCGGTAGGCCTCGAAATCGCAGGCGTGTTGTTCAATCCAAGGCCCGAAGTCTCTTTAGCAAAGACGAGGTATCCCAGCGGCCGCCGCCGAGTTTCTGAACATCCTTGTAAAACTGATCGACCAACGCCGTCACCGGAAGGCTCGCCCCGGTTTCATTTGCAGTATCAAGACAAATCCCCAGATCTTTGCGCATCCAGTCCACGGCAAAACCGTGGTCAAAATGGTCGTCCAGCATCGTTTCGTACCTGTTGGCCATCTGCCAGCTTCCTGCTGCGCCTTGGCTGATAACCTCGACGACCGCACGCCCGTCCAGACCGGCTTTCTCGGCGAAATGCAGGGCCTCGCTCAAGCCCTGAACCAGACCAGCGATCGCAATTTGGTTGCTCATCTTCGTCATCTGACCCGAACCGCTTTCGCCAATCCGACGACAGATCTTCGAATAGACCTGCATGATCGGCTCGGCTGCATCGTAAACAGACTGATCCCCGCCGCACATGATCGAAAGGACACCGTTTTCGGCCCCCGCCTGACCGCCCGAAATCGGCGCGTCTACAAAGCCCAAACCCTGATCCTTCGCCGCCGCATACAACTCGCGTGTGACTTTAGCTGAAACGGTGGTGTGGTCAACGAGCGTGGTGCTTTGCGACATCCCGGAGAACGCTCCGTCTGCCCCGGTGCAAACGCTTCGTAGGTCATCGTCATTCCCCACACAGGTCATGACAAAATCTGCCCCCTCAGCCGCGGCGCGCGGGGTTGCCGCCAACAAGCCACCATGTTCGGCAACCCAGGCTTCAGCTTTAGCCGCCGTCCGGTTGAAAACCGTTACTTCGTGGCCTGCGGCCTGCAAGTGGCCTGCCATCGGATAGCCCATCACGCCCAGGCCGAGAAAAGCAAGTTTAGCCATTACTTATGTCCTCTACTACAAAAGGTCTCGCGGTGTTTGACCCGCAAAAAAAGCATCCAGATTGTC
>NZ_JBQFVZ010000098.1:0-1059 GCF_056540025.1 Ruegeria sp. AP12 | reverse complement strand
CCGCGTATCTCTCCTCCAGCGCGACCTCCAGCCCGCCATCTTCGATCATGGCGGCGGCCGCTTTCAACCCGCGCGCGCAGATATCCATACCACCCACATGTGCGGCGATCAGATCCTCGGCGTCTATCGACTGACGGCGGATCTTCGCGTCGAAATTTGTGCCGCCAGTGATGAAGCCGCCGGCCTTCAGGATATGATAGTAGGCCAACGCGACCTCGGGCGTGTTGTTGGGGAATTGGTCTGTATCCCAACCCGATTGATAGTCGTTGCGGTTCATATCAATAGAACCCAGCATGCCTTCAGCCGTCGCAGTTGCGATCTCATGCTCAAAGCTGTGACCGGCCAGAATGGCGTGCCCCTGTTCGAGGTTCAGCTTGACTTCGTCCTCAAGGCCGTACTTGCGAAGGAAACCGATGCAAGTTGCGGCGTCGTAGTCATACTGATGCTTGGACGGTTCCTGCGGCTTGGGTTCGACCAGAATAGCGCCCTTGAAGCCGATCTTGTGCTTGTACTCGACCACCATGTTCAGGAACCGGCCCATGTGATCCAGCTCAGCCCCCATGTCGGTGTTGAGCAGCGTCTCATAGCCTTCACGCCCGCCCCAGAGCACGTAGTTCTCCCCCCCCAGCTTGTGGGTCGCATCGATGCAGGATTTCACCGTTGCAGCCGCAAAGGCAAACACATCCGGATCAGGGTTCGTGCTGGCCCCACCCATCCAGCGGCGATGGCTGAACATATTGGCGGTTCCCCAAAGCAGCTTGGTGCCCGAGACCTGCATCTTCTCACCGATATAGTCGGTGATCTCTTCCAGAGTTCTCAGGTTATCCGCATAGTTGCCCTGTTCGGGTCGGATATCCGCGTCGTGCCAGCAGAAATAGGGCTGCCCGAGAATGTCGAACATCTCGAACGCGATGTCGGCTTTCATCTTGGCACGGCCCATATCGTCCTGCGGATACCAGGGACGCTCAAGCGTTGGGCCACCAAACGGATCGCCGCCTTCCCAGGCGAACGAGTGCCACCACGCGACGGCGTAACGCAGGTGATCCTCCATGCGTTTGC
>NZ_JBQFVZ010000097.1:0-1060 GCF_056540025.1 Ruegeria sp. AP12 | reverse complement strand
ATCATGTTGTTGACCGCGTTACCGCCCGCGCCGCCAACGCCAAATACTGTAATCCGAGGCTTCAGTTCGTCGTGCCCGGGCATCGAAAGATTCAATGTCATGCTCTGTCCGCCTGTGTTTTTGTTCCGCCAAAGCGGTGTTTTTCTTTACCTATCCATCTTCGATTCTAGCGATGTGATGCGTAAAGGTCACGTCAAAAATCACGCGATTCCACAAAATATGGACGAAATAAGGCAGCAACCGGCGGCATTTCGCAGGCTTTGCCAAATATAGCGGAAACAACGCTGATCACTACAAGACACAGAGCATCCGAGCAGTGAACGACCTACGCGTCACGCCCCGGATTCAAATCAAAACTCGTGCGGAAAACTGCTCAATGTCCTGCCGCAAGACCTCTCACGGGTCCTGTGGATATCTTGAGGGATAAATCAGGCCTCCGCAAGGTGTTTTTCAACTGATTGGGGCGCTTGGACAATTCAGGCTGTGACTGGTCATGCTGCGCACCTCCTGGATTTCGCCATTGCCCAGCTCTGCCAGCCGGACCATCAAACGGCCCTGATATTCGAATGGCCACCAGCAAACAGGAATGCCGTCTGTATCATCATCATAGAGAAAACAGACCTGACCATTCGGCGTCGTGATCTGACCGTAGACGCATCCCCCACCCTCGACCCGCCAGACCGAGGTCTTGCGGTTCAGGAACTGCTCGGTTCCCACCAGATCACCGCTACGGATTTCGTGGAACTGCACCGTTTTGCCTAGCACAGCGTCCAGAAACGTCTCAGGCGAAATGACGGACTGCGCCGAAGCGAGGCCGGGCGCAAGCGCCACGCACAAGGCGCGGCGCAGAGTTCTACCAATTGTCACGGAACCACCGAACGGCGCGCTTGAACGGGCGCGCGGCATAGGTGTCGACGGGGATCTCGAAATCCCACCACTCATCCTGCGGATGCGCCGCAAACAGGCTGAGACCAACGGCCGAGGAAAAGCCCGGGCCGGTGGCAGATTGCGGCAGGCCGTGAACGCGCAGCGGGCGGCCCAGACGGACGCGCTGGCCAAG
>NZ_JBQFVZ010000096.1:0-1073 GCF_056540025.1 Ruegeria sp. AP12 | reverse complement strand
ACCAAATCTCCATAAGTTGTTGATTTGACTTTATCCCCTTAACTTACAAGGGCTTAGAAACGAGTCTGTTACAGTGAGGTGTTACAGTGAAGGCGCTTGAGAAGATGCCCAGACACCCCAGACTCTATCGACGTGGCGACGTCTACTACCATCGCGCAGCCATCCCTGCAGACATCGCGGCAAGCTATCCGAAGACTGAAGAAACGTTCTCTTTGAGAACCAAGGACCATGCTGATGCTATTCGGAAGGTTCGTGTCGCAGCCGCTGAAGTCGACCAACGATTCGAAGCCCACCGACGCTGGATCGAAGCCCAAGGACGGGAAACTGTAGCTGAACTGACCTCCGATCAGATCAACAAAATCAAGGCCGTGTACTATCATTTCCGGCTGGAAGAAGATGAAGAAACGCGCCTAGATGGCTTCCGTTCCGCTGAAACACCCAAGTTGACGCCGGAAAGAGCCATAGCTGACCCACGCTATAGCTTCGGCGAATACACGGAACTCAACGACTTTAGCCAAGAGGAAACGCGCTCTGCATATGCGCAAGGCCAACAGGACAGCTTCTTCAAGAGTGAGGCCGAGGAAGTTTTGACTTGGGACGGGGTCAGCATCAATCTAGCCAAAGATTCCCCTTCATGGCCGCGTTTGATCAGAGCGCTACAGGAAGCGACAATCAAAGCTGCAGAGGCCATTCAGTCGCGCAATGCTGGCGACGTAGTGGAAACCCCAGAGAGGCCCATGGGCGCCCCGCTGATGCTCTCTCAGGGGCAATTGCTTTCCGAGCTATTTGCTGAGCGAAAATCCGAAGCGATACGGACCGACGATTGGAACACCAAGCTACAAGACGACTACACCACTTGGACGGAGCTGTTCATAGAAGTGGCAGGCGACCGCCCAATACTCCAATACAAGAAAACTGACGCATCCCATTTCAAGAAACTGTTGATGGCCCTGCCTACCAACCGCAACAAGATCAAGGCAACCAAAGGGAAATCAGCAAGTGAGGCGGCGGCGATTGCTAAGCAACAAGGTTTAGCCTGCCTCAGTATTTCCACGATCAACAAAGCACTTGGA
>NZ_JBQFVZ010000095.1:0-1083 GCF_056540025.1 Ruegeria sp. AP12 | reverse complement strand
CCGTCCTGCCCTTTCAACTCGATGTATCGGATATGCGCGGGCGCGTGGCCCGTCTGGATGGCGTGTTGGACGGCATCCTGAAACAGCATGACTATCCGGAAAAGGTCGAGGCCCTGGTGGCCGAGATGGCCCTGCTGACCGCGTTGATCGGCCAGACTGTCTCGCTTCGCTGGAAGCTGTCGCTGCAGGTGCAGTCCAAGGGTCCGGTGCGCATGATTGCCACCGACTACTACGCACCACAGAAAGAGGGTGAGCCGGCCCGCATCCGCGCTTACGCCAGTTTTGACCGTGATCGTCTGACCGATGGCGCTCCCTTTGATCAGGTGGGCGAGGGCTATTTCGCGATCATGATCGATCAGGGCGAAGGCACGCAGCCTTATCAGGGCATCACTCCGCTGGCCGGAGGCTCGATCAGTGCCTGCGCCGAAGCCTATTTTGCGCAGTCCGAGCAGCTGCCCACCCGGTTCTCGCTGAGCTTCGGCAAATCGACCGAGCCGGGTGTGGGTGAGCATTGGCGCGCGGGCGGCATCATGTTGCAGCACATGCCCAAAGCGTCGCCTTTTGCGGCGTCCAGCGAAGGCACCGGAGAGATCCTGACCGCCACTGATCTGGTCGATGGCGAAGAAGGTGAGAACTGGGGCCGCGTCAATATCCTGCTGGATACGGTCGAGGATCTTGAGCTGATCGGCCCTTCGATTGCGCCAACCGATCTGCTGGTGCGTCTGTTCCACGAGGAAAACCCACGGGTCTATGACGCGCAGCAGGTACAGTTTGGCTGCACCTGTTCAGAAGAGCGTGTACGCCAAAGCCTGTCGATCTATTCGGCCAAGGACATTGAAAAGATGACCACCCCCGAAGGTCAGGTCACGGCCGATTGTCAGTTCTGTGGTGCGCATTACGTGCTGGACCCTGCCACCGTGGGCTTTGACGCCGAAGACAGCAAAAGTGTCTGAGTTAGAGACACAACTCCGGACGGCTTTGGGTCGTCCGGGTCTTGGGTCCAGTGATTTTGACCTGAACCCAGACACCGTGTTGCCGCCGGGGCGCAAACTGCGCCCGGCGGGGGTGCTGGTGCCGATCACG
>NZ_JBQFVZ010000094.1:0-1113 GCF_056540025.1 Ruegeria sp. AP12 | reverse complement strand
TGATTGGCAGGGATATGCCGGCAAAATGCGTCAGACAGATGAGTTTGCCTTTGAACCTTACCTTGGCGGGATGGTGGTCCGGTCATTGACAACAACTTATGACTACCGGTGATTGGTGATTTAATGCAGCGCGACTTCTATCCATTGACCGTATCTGACATCCGCACAGAGATCGGCGGTGTAGCCACAAGTGTCACTTTAGATGTCCCTGCCAGACTGGCTGATCTGTTTCAATGGATAGCAGGGCAACATTTGACGATCAGGTTTTTGATCGAAGGGCAGGAACATAGGCGCAGCTACACCATCTCAAACCCTCCTGGATCCGCACTGCGCATCACTGTGAAACGAGTGAAAGGCGGGATCGTGTCGAACCATATCGGTGATGCTCTGTCGGTGGGCGATATCATCGAAGTCATGCCCCCCTTTGGACAGTTCACCTTAACGCCCGGACTCCTTAAACGCCGCACACACTATTTCTTTGGCGCGGGCAGCGGCATCACGCCTTTATACGCGATGATCAATGCCGTTTTGACGGCAGAGCCGCATTCCGTCGCGCATTTGGTTTTCGGCAACACCAACGCGAACAGCATCATTTTTCGGGACGAGTTGGAGCAGATCCAAGCTCGATACCCAAAACGCTTTTCTGTGCGCCATGTTCTGTCCCACCCGTCACTGCTGAGTTGGTTCAGCCCTTGGCGCACGGGTCGGTTGGACGCAAACACCGTTCAGGCCGCTATTGCCGAGACCCCACCTGTAGCGCAGGACGTGCAGTACTGGATCTGCGGTCCGGGCAGCATGAACACTGACCTGCGGGCGGCGCTCAAGAATTTGGACGTGCCTGACGATCGCATTCACACGGAAAGCTTTGGAGGGAATGCCGAGCCCGACCTCAGCACGTCAGGGGTCGCAGCGACAGCCCGCATAAATCTGCATGGTGCATGGCATGACGTACCGGTGGCTGCGGGTCAAACCATACTGGAAGCTGCCCAATTGAAAGGCTTAAATCCACCATACAGTTGCCAGTCCGGTGTCTGCGGTGCCTGTGTTGCCCGGCTTACCGAAGGGGCCGTCCATATGCGGAACCGAGTTGCACTTGAAGACGGAGATATCTCG
>NZ_JBQFVZ010000093.1:0-1117 GCF_056540025.1 Ruegeria sp. AP12 | reverse complement strand
ATCGCCGCGCGTGCTACCGGTAAGGCTTGCAAGATGCGCTATGACCGAGATGATGACATGATCATCACCGGCAAACGCCACGCATTCCGCATTTCATACAAGGCCGGGTTTGACGAGAGCGGCCATATTCAGGGCGTCTCGTTCCTACACCACGCGATTTGCGGCTGGGCGCAGGACCTGTCTCTGCCTGTCGCCGATCGTGCCATGCTGCATTCGGACAACGCTTACCTTCTGCCCAATGCGCGGATCGAGAGCCACCGGCTGAAGACCAACACCCAATCCGCCACCGCCTATCGCGGGTTCGGAGGCCCTCAGGGCATGGTCGGGATCGAACGAATAATGGACCACGCCGCGCATGAACTGGGATTGGACCCGGTCGAGCTGCGCCGTCGTAACTACTACGAACCCGCCCACAAGGTTGCTGAAGCTGCACCGGCAGAGAAACCATTGGGACACCCCGATCCGCATGAAGACCTGACCAGCCGGGGCGCAGTTGAGATGGGCGAGGCGCCCGTGCGCCCTCTACCCCAAGGCGGCAACACCACGCCCTACGGGATGGAGGTCAGCGATTTCGAACTGCATGGCATGACCGAAGCTCTGCTGAAATCCAGCGACTATGCCGCGCGTAAGGCAGCCATCGAAAAATGGAACACCGAGAACAGTGTGATCAAGAAGGGCATTGCTTTCTCTCCGGTCAAGTTCGGGATTTCCTTCACGCTGACCCACCTCAATCAAGCAGGTGCTTTGGTGCATGTGTATCAGGACGGTTCGGTCCACCTGAACCATGGCGGCACCGAGATGGGTCAAGGCCTGTTCCAGAAGGTTGCACAGGTCGCTGCGTCGCGCTTTGGCGTTCCGCTGGAGATGGTCAAGATCACCGCGACTGATACGGCCAAAGTGCCCAATACCTCGGCCACGGCGGCGTCTTCGGGCAGCGACCTGAACGGCATGGCGGTCAAAGCCGCCTGCGACACGATCCGCGACCGCATGGCCGACTATTTGGCCGAGCGTCATCAGGCCGACCCGTCGAAAGTTACTTTCTCGGACGGTCACGTCTCAGTCGGTGCGGAACGCTATACCTTCTCTGAGGCCGCCGCTTTGGCCTACCAGGGGCGCA
>NZ_JBQFVZ010000092.1:0-1125 GCF_056540025.1 Ruegeria sp. AP12 | reverse complement strand
CCCCCGCCCGAGCTGATGAATTTCGCGCCCGATCCGGACTTGCCCGAACCCACCTGCAATCTGCGGATATTGGCTTTGGGTTGGGGTACATCCCGCCGCATGATCGCCTTGAGTTCGGAGACGACCGGAGACAGTTCCATCCCGAAGCCGATCTTGCGCCCCCCGCTCTCGCCAATGGCGGAGACAACCGACAAAATCTGCCAGCGCGACCCGTTTTTGGTCAGAACAGCCGACCCCGATGAGCCAAAGGTGACATCGCAATCAAAGGTGATCAGCCCGTCTCGCCGATCTAGGATTCGACAGGATTTTTCGCGTGTTATGGCCTCGGACCGTCCTCGACCGTAAGAAGCGACACTGAGTTCGGAGCCGATGACGGGCCCCTTATACAGGACAAACGGATCGGCAATCGAATAGGGGATCGGTTCCTCCAGCCGCATCAGCGCCACGTCTTCGCGCACACCTTGGTTCGACAGAGGGTCATTGGTCCCATAGCTTGGAAGCGTGGCAATCTGAACCACCTTGCGCTCGGCCAGGGCGACGCCATTGCTCAGCCCAGCGCGGAACGTCACCTCGCCCGGCTCATAGGCCTGTCCGGTGCGTTTGTCCAATGCACAATGGGCGGCTGTCAGCACCATGTCCTGCGCTATCAGCGTCCCCGTACAGAAGGACCGTTTGCCCACATCAAGCCGGCCGATCGCCTCCCACCCGTAGAGGTCATCGCGATCCGTCAGTGTGCGTTTGTTGCTTTGGGCCTGCGCCGCCGTGGCCACCAAAGAGGCGCACAGGACGAAAAGGGCAAAGGCATTCCTCATGGCCGGATAAACCTTGCCCCGACATTCTTGCCAGACCCGGAGCTGCCCGAAGACAGGCCAAACCCATTGCCATTGGACAGTTCCGCCTGCAACAGCTGCAGCGATCCATCCAGCGCGGTGCCCAATGATACGTTTTCCCCGTTAAGCTCGGCTTTGGCCGACACCACAGATACGATTCGCGGACGCACACCACTCAGAGAGAAAATCGGCGCGCCAGAGGCCCCGAAATCAACGTCGCAGGACATTACCAAAACACCACGGTGCCCAGCCATGACCGAGCAAACCTGCTGCAGCGACGGGGCCTCGGCCCGGT
>NZ_JBQFVZ010000091.1:0-1056 GCF_056540025.1 Ruegeria sp. AP12 | reverse complement strand
GGCCAAACCCGTTGACCGTATTCAGCACACCTTTGGGCAGCCCTGCCTGCTCGGCGATTTCCACCAGAAGACGGGCCGTCAGAGGGGAATCCTCGGCGGGTTTGTGAACCACCGTGCAGCCTGCAGCCAGAGCGGGCGCGATCTTCCAGGTCGACAGCATGAACGGCGTGTTCCAAGGGGTGATCACGCCAACCGGACCAATCGGCACGCGGGTGGTGACATTCATCAGGGTCGGTGATTTCAGATGCTGACCGTCCCGCGCTTGCACTACCTGATCTGCAAAATAACGAAAATTCTCGGCTCCGCGCAGAGCCGCCTTGGACATAAAACGCAGGGTCTGACCCGTGTCCCAGCATTCGCACAGCGCGATTTCCTCGGCACGTGCTTCGATGGCATCCGCCACGTTCAGCAGAATGCGGCGGCGTTCGCTGGCAGGCATATCGCGCCAGTCGGCAAAGGCGGCATGGGCTGCTTTGGCCGCGGCGTCGATGTCATCTGCTGTACCGTGTGCAACATCGCAGATCACAGACTTGTCGACTGGCGAGGTAGACTGAAATACGCCAGCGGAACCAGCAACATCCTCGCCAGCGATACGATTTTTGATACCCGTCTGTTTGAACCGCGCTAGAAAGCCCGCCAGTTTCTCGATGTTTGTGTCCAGTACACTCATGGGTCAGGTCTCCTGCGTGGTGGCGCCAAGGTGATCGCGGATCGTACCAGTCTTGGGCGAAAGCTTCGGGTCGATGTCGCGCATCTCAAGCGAGAGCGCGATCGAATGATGTTCGAAGGCAGGTGCCAGATACGCTTTGACCGCCTCGAAAATGCGCTGCGTGGCATCCTGCTTTACGTCATCGGACCGACCGGCGCGCAGGCGGATCGAGATATCGATAAAGCCATGCGCCGGATCACCGTCTGCAATTGCAAAGTGATTGACCCGCACAGCGCGGACACGAATTCCCGGCATCGGAAAGGTGTCAATCTCAGCAGCCGTTGCTCGGATGCACTCACACAAGCCATCCATGTCGACCTTGTCCTCTAGGTTCCCGGAATACTCGA
>NZ_JBQFVZ010000090.1:0-1150 GCF_056540025.1 Ruegeria sp. AP12 | reverse complement strand
GCTAGAGACAAAAGCCCACCGGGTTGGCGCTGGATTCGCCCTTCAAGTTCCAGATCTACCAAAGCGGGACCAAGATCACCGGCCGAAGCGGCGATATCGCGCAGCAGTTGGTCCTCGGCGATGGGCGATGGGCCGAGTCGTTGCAGGATTTGATCGTGCAGCGCTACAGCGGGTGCCGATGTGTGCGGAGCAGGGGGCTCACTACGCGTTTGGAAGAGGTTCTCTCCCTTGGGCAGGGCTTCGATCACATCTTCCGCAGACCGGATCAAGGTCGCGCCGTCCCGAATCAACAAATTGCATCCAGAGGCCCGTGCATCGAACGGATGGCCGGGCACGGCGAGAACCTCGCGCCCCTGGTCCAGCGCATCCCTCGCGGTGATCAGGCTGCCGGACTTAGCCGCGGCCTCAACCACCACGACCGCTTGAGCCAGCCCCGAAATAATCCGGTTGCGGCGCGGAAAGTGGCGGGCTTGTGGTGTCAGCCCCATAGGTTGCTCGGACAGGCGTAGGCCTGTCTCGCCGATCTTATGCGCCAGTTCGCTGTTCTCGGCTGGGTAGATGACATTGACCCCTCCGGCCATCACGGCGATGGTGCCAGTGTCCAGCGCGGCCAGATGGGCCGAAGTGTCGATCCCTCGGGCAAGACCAGAGACAATAACATGGCCGAGATCGCCCAGTTCTTTCGCCAGACCACGCGCCATACGCGCGCCGAGCGAGGAACAATTCCGCGCGCCCACCATTGCGATTGCGGGTTTCTGCAGCATGGAAAGATCGCCAACGGCCCAAAGAAGCGGCGGCGCGTCAGATACATCCTGCAGAGCTATTGGAAAATCGGCGGACCCAAGGCACACAAGCCGCGCTTTGGCGGCTTGTGCGGCCTTGAGTTCCGCCTCAATCACGCCGGGAGGGCAGATTTCATACCCGTTTATTCCGGCAGCGCGTGCCATTTCAGGCAGCGCGGCCAGCGCGTTCTGCGCTGAGCCATGTTCGCTTAGCAGCCGACGAAACGTCGCCGGACCAACCTTGCGTGAGCGCAACAGGCGGAGCCACGAAAACCGATCCTCTTCCGTGGTGGGTGGGAGTGGGGGGTGATTGGAAGAAAGCTGCTCTTCGGTCATCCGATGCTCCGCCTGATTGCAGAACTGGTTTA
>NZ_JBQFVZ010000089.1:0-1160 GCF_056540025.1 Ruegeria sp. AP12 | reverse complement strand
CCTACTCAGCCAGTAGCAAATCAGTTGCCGCCCAAAGGAACGCAGCAAACGCCAAGCTCCGTTGCTGTTCCGGTCCTTGCACCGAGCGCAGTCCCGAACGCAATTCCCAATCAGGTTCCCATCGCGATACCCGTTCAGGTTCCGATAGCCACACCACCTCAGATTGCTGTTCCAAATCCAGTGCAACCGCAGGTGCCACAACCTATTGCAGGTCAGACCCCTGTGGTCACCCCTCCCCAAAATCCTGTGCCTACAACGGTCCAACCACAGGTGCCAACACCCATCACCGGGCAAACGCCGGTTGTCATTCCACCGCAAATTGCCGTTCCAACTCCCGTGCAACAGCAGGTGCCGCAACCTATCGCGGGCCAGACCCCTGTGGTCACTCCTCCCCAAGTTTCAACGCCAAATCTGGTTCCAACAGCAGTTCCCAATCAGGTTCCCGTTGCAGTTCCCGGCCGAGTTCCACAATTGACTCAAAAACCTACATCAACGCACGTCGCGGTCCCGGGACACCCAAAGCCGCAAGGCGTCGTGACAATCATGCGCCCAAAGCCGAGGCCTACAACCGGGACTGTCCAGCAACCCGGCACAACCCAAGTGACCCACCACCTAACCCACCAAAGCAATGCAAAGAAACACGATCACGTCGCAGCAACACCCGGACGACATGACCCGCATGACCTACCGAGGTTCCGCAATGCCGCGGCCAAGGAAAACTGGGAATGCGTTGCCAGCGGATATGGACAGCGCCGGTATGATGCCGGGCGCGGCGTATTGCTGAACAGCGGAGCGTTGCGGCACCTCGGAAACGTGGACGCCATGGCACGCGATGTACCAGCACGGCACCCAAAGCACTCGGGCTGTATTATTTCGGTTAAACGAAAACAGCGGTGAAACCCGAACCCGCTCGGTAAATTGTGTGGTGCGCTCACCAATCTCGCTCGTGGACTCTCAAGGGAGACAACAAAGTTGTTTTGCGAGGCTCGCAAAACGAACACATATATTTAATTTCACACCTGAACGGCCGAACAAGAATAGGCAGCTTTATGATGTTTATTAAGCACTTGCGGGGCGGTTGAATCAACTCACCGCTCAACCCGCTACTGACAAGGCCGATTGGCGTTTCTCCAATCACATTAGCGAACATGAAATCAGGT
>NZ_JBQFVZ010000088.1:0-1044 GCF_056540025.1 Ruegeria sp. AP12 | reverse complement strand
CGGCGATTATGTCTACATGCTGATTTCCGGTCGTAACGGCCAAAACAGCCGGGTCTATGTGGTCAGCAAGAAAGATACCCTCTGGCAAGGTACAAGCTACACGCGTCCGGACAAAGACGACGCGCGCCCCGTGACCCTGACCCGTCTGGGGCAGGATGCAACAGATGCGCTTGGTGCCGCGCGCAAGCTGATAAGGGCCCACAGGCCCGACGAACGACGCTAGCTCGGGCCATCCTCGCAGATCAGGCGATACAGGTGCCAGCTTGCATGGCCTAAAAGCGGCAGCACCAGCAGCAGTCCCAAGAACCACGGCACCATCGCGACAAACGTCAGCACGGCGATGAAAATGCCCCACCCGATCATGACTGGAAAGTTGTCCCTTACGTAGGAGAAACTTGCGATCATTGCCGTCACAAAATCCAGCTCGCGGTCCAACAGCATCGGGATGGACAGCACGGTGATCATGTAGAGGATAGTGGCAAAGACAGCCCCGACGGCCGACCCTACGGCCAGCATCATCAACCCGTTTGCCGTCAGATACACTTCGAGCGAAGAGGATACGTTCGTCAGCGTCGACAGCCCCATGAACAGGGCAAAGATCATATGGCCCAGAAAGAACCAAAACAGAAACATCACCACGATGATCGCGCAGATTGAGGGCAACTGGCGACGGCTCTGTTGCAGCACGACCCCGAATATCGCTTTAAAATCAAGATCCTCCCCGGCCTCCAGGCGGCGCGACACCTCATACAGCCCGACCGCTGCAAACGGTCCGATCAGAGGGAACCCGATCGCGGCGAGGACCAGCCAATAGCTTGTTCCCGACTGGAGTGTCACCCAGGCGATCGTCCAGCCCGCCAGCACATAAAACCCCGCAAATATCAAGCCGAACAGCGGCGCCCTGCGGAGGTCAACCCACGCCCGCCGCATCGCCTGTTTGAGCATCCCACTGTCAACAGGGCGCATCTGAGGCGCTCCGAATGGTCTTTCCATCTGTTTCTCCTCCCCGTCTGGCCCTATCTCATCGCGGGCCTTTTCTGCGGC
>NZ_JBQFVZ010000087.1:0-1177 GCF_056540025.1 Ruegeria sp. AP12 | reverse complement strand
TGAATCCTACGGGGCAAAAGAATCCTTGACCAATTCCAACATCAGCTCTAGTAAAACTGAAATGACGTTTTGCTAGATGAAACGATTGCGAATGATTATGTGGAGCCGCGCATGTCGCGAAGCCACAAACCAACCAACAGTTCGGGAGGAGCCTGACATGATGAAAGATAACCAAAAACTGAAGCTCACCACGGCGCTAGTGGCAGGTGGCCTGGCCATTGCTTCGCCTGCCTTTGCCGAGGGAGAGGTCGTGTTTGCGTCCTGGGGAGGCTCGTTTCAGGATGCCTTGCGCTCAGCCATGCTGGAACCTGCCGCTGGTGCGCTGAATATCACTGTCAAGGAAGATACGACAAACGGCATTCAGGACGTGCGCGCGCAGATCACGGCGGGTGCCGTTGCATGGGACGTTACAGAACAGGATTTGCCTTCGTGTGAAACCCTGAGCCGGGAAGGCAGCCTTGAGCCGATCGACTATTCGATTGTTGACACCACAGGCATTCCGAAAGAGCTGATCCATGACAATTACATCGGCTTCATCAACTTCACCAAGGTGATTGCCTATCGCAAGGATGCATTTGGCGACAATGGCCCGTCCAATTGGGCAGAGTTCTGGGATCTGGAAAACTTCCCCGGCAAGCGCGGTATGCACGGCAAGGTGAACTATAACCTCGAAGCCGCGCTCATGGCGGATGGTGTGCCGATGGCCGAGATCTATGACACGTTGGCCACGAATGAGGGCAAGGCGCGCGCATGGGACAAGCTGGGTGAGATTGCCCCCGAAGTTACCGTTTGGTATCGCGGCGGGTCGCAATCGGCGCAGTTGCTGCGTGACGGCGAAGTGGACGTGATCCATATGGGCCATAACCGCGTAGAAAGCGTGATCGCGTCGGGCATTGATGTGGCCTATGCCTTTGATGGCGGCACGATGGACGTGGACTGCTTGTTGGTTCCCAAGGGGGCTCCGAAGAAAGACAACGCGATGCGGCTTATCAACGAATTGCTGAGCGCCGAAGCACAGGCGAGGCTGGCGGTGACCATGCCGTTGGGTCCGGTGAATTCGGGTGCCTTCGGCACCGGGATAATCTCGGATGAGATGGGAGTGAAGGTCAACACACATCCCGACAACTATGGCAAGCAGCTTCTGGTCGATCCGAACTTTTACATCGGCCAGCTGGGC
>NZ_JBQFVZ010000086.1:0-1179 GCF_056540025.1 Ruegeria sp. AP12 | reverse complement strand
TATCTTGCGAAGGTTGCGGCTGTTCGCGCCGAAGGGGAGAATCGGCGCGGTGAGTGTTCTTCGGTTCTGCAGGACTCGTTTTGGCTGCCCTTTGCTCCTTGCCCTGCGAGGCGTCTGGCGTATCGACGCGCAGCGCCTCATGCAGCAGAAGCAGGGCTGACTCTTTGGGTTCTTGCGGCGCATTTGATCGCTTTTCGGTACGCGGCGCCTCGGACACGGCAACGCCGCCATTTCGATCCAAAGGGCTGGAACAGATGGTGCGGCGCGACGAAAACACAATCGACATAAACTAACCTTTCGGTCACTCGCTAAAATTACGGGAAATCACGCCAGCATGGTCTGCAGGCCGTCGTCAGCGCCCGCCATCTCGGTCGGGGCTGTTTGTTTGGCGACGGTTTCGTGGATCTTGGCCAGTTCGCTATTGGCCTCTTCCATCAACACGGCGATGGCGTCATTCGTCAGCTCAGAGATGTCATCCTGATCAGGTACATCATACAGGCTCGCCTGATGCAGGAGCAGATCTGAATAGGTCTCCTCAGCCGCCATCACCACCGAGTCGATCCCGGCCTTGGCAACATTCGCCGCATTCAGCAGAGCATTGCTGCCCGCGGTGATTTCCGTCTCGGCAGCCTTGGGCCCGGACACATGCACATCGTCCTGATCCAGCAGCATGGTGACCTGTTCCATGATGTTGACTTGCAGCAGATCGCCCTCGATTTTCAGGGCACGGATCTGCTCCATCCCTGCGAACATGGGATCGTTGAGCAATGCGTCCTCAAGCGCGTCCATGTCTGCTTCACCCAGCGCCATGGCATTAGCCATATCCTGGTGCAGCTCCTGGTGGCTGTCCTCACCCGTTTTCGACACCGAGGCCTCGTTCATGACAAGGTTTTCATCACCCTGCGCCGAGATCGAGCCGCCCGTTACGATATCGTCATCCACTAACACGTTGGTCTGGAACAGCATATCGACGGATATCATATTGCCGCCGATCATGATCACATCATAGTAGCTGCCCAGCTGGACAATCTCGGTGACGTTGACCATCTGGTTGTCGCCCATCGCATTAAGCCTCGTGCTTGCCGAGATTTCGGCCTGTATGTGGTCGGTATCCGTGGCGTCGATCTCTTGCTTGATGAAATTCGCAACGACCCGGTCGCCGCTGATCCAATCCTCCGA
>NZ_JBQFVZ010000085.1:0-1180 GCF_056540025.1 Ruegeria sp. AP12 | reverse complement strand
AAAAAGCCTCTTGAGTCCGCCGCGCGGCTGGCATATCTGAGGCTCAGCCTAGGGGTATAGCTCAGTTGGTAGAGCGACGGTCTCCAAAACCGTAGGTCGCGGGTTCGAACCCTGCTGCCCCTGCCATTAAATCAGAGATTTAGCAGATTGCAGTTGTGCGACGTGTAACAACGGCGTGTAACCGAGCCGTATTTGCATCGCATGAGGCGCATTGCCTACTCTGCGGCAACTTTCAGCCCATGAAGGGCAGAAATGACCTGATCCAGCGGCTCGCCGGTCTTGAGCGCGTAGTCGAGCGCCAGTTTCATCACGTCAGTTGGCAACTCGGCCTCAACCGGTTTTTGCGCCGATGTGATGGCCGCGACCTGCTGCTTCGCCAGATCATCCGTTACCCAGCCGTAAGTCGTCTCGGTCATGTCGGTGTTTGCATGGCCCGCGTGTTTGGAAACAACCTCCAACGGGACGCCTGCCTCGAGCAACGCGGTGATCCCGCCATGACGCCGGGAATGCAGCCCAGCAACAACACCCAGATTTTTTGCAGCCGTACGGACCATGGAAGAGACCGCCGAAGGACGCCAGACAGCGCCTGTGACGGGGTCAGGAAAGACCAAAGCATTGTTGGTCACACCCTGACGCCTGCAGAGCAATTCAATCGCTTCAGGGCGTAAAAAAACCTTTCGACCAAGCTGACCGGTTTTAGCGTCCGTCTTGGTCCCGGTGCGCAGTCGATAGATGCCGCCCGCTTCCTCGACCACATCCACCACGTTGATGAACGGCACGTCGGCGTCGAGTGAGACGTTGGACCACTGCAGCCCAAGCGTCTCCTGTTTGCGCAGCGCCTGCAGGAACCCAAGCTGAACCACGTCAGCCAGATCGGGATTTTTGCGTTTGCGTGGGCCGTGACCATTGCGCAGCCCGTCGACAAGGATGCGGGTGTCCTCGGCGGATGCGTACTTCACATTTGGCCCGCGTTTCGGAACCGGCGGCGCGTCGAGGATGGCTGCTTTCACATTGAACTTGACCTGCTTTTTTTTGCAAGCATAGGCCATGACGCGTTTCAGGAACGACCACAGGTGATGAACCTGCCGTGGGCCGTTGCGATGCTGGCCGGATTTTGACGGCCGATCTTCCGACCAGACTTCGGCTTGGGCCGCAGCGACCAGAGCATCGAACGTGTCCT
>NZ_JBQFVZ010000084.1:0-1181 GCF_056540025.1 Ruegeria sp. AP12 | reverse complement strand
TCCGATGCCGAGCCCAACGCTGCGATACGTCCGTCCTCGATCACAAGTGCCTCGTGCAACGCTACTGCATCGGTCGGCTCGCCTTCGAACGGCGATCCGTCAAAGCTCAGTACGCGCCCTTTCAAAAGCGTCTTTTGCGCCATTTTCCCTGTTCTCCGCGTGTTTTGGACCGTTCTTCAGCATAGGGGGGCGAAAGATGCGGGTAAATCCGAGCATTGTCATTGTTTTCCGGTAGCTGCTTCTTCTATCAAGAAGCAATCGCGCGGAATGAGGGGCAGAGCATGACCACAGGCATTGACGAAGCCGGACACGATCAGCCCCGGGATGAAGACGCCTATGCGCTGGACATGCGAACCGTTGCGGCCATCCTCTATGCGGTGGAGGTCGAGGATCGCGACAAGCTGATCGAGTTGATGGATCCGCTGCACGCGGCCGACATCGCCGACCTTCTGGAACAGATCGACCCCTATGAACGGTCCCGGCTGATCCGCCTGTATGACAAGGAATTTGACGGCGACATCCTGTCCGAACTTGACGAGTCGGTTCGGGAAGAGGTGATCGATATCCTGAACCCCGACGTGCTGGCAGACGCTGTTCGGGATATGGAAAGCGACGATGTCGTCCACCTGCTGGAAGACCTCGAAGAGCCGCAGCAAGAGACCATTCTGGACGCACTGGAAGATTCCGAGCGGATCGCAGCGGAACAGGCGCTGTCCTATCCCGAGAACTCGGCGGGCCGTCTCATGCAGCGCGAGGTGGTCATGGCGCCCGAGCACTGGACGGTGGGGCAGGCCATCGATTTCATGCGTGCCAACGACGATCTGCCCGAGCAGTTCTATCATGTCATTCTGGTCGATCCACGGCTGAAACCCGTTGCGCAGATCACGCTGGGCAAGCTGATGGCAACCCGGCGCGAAGTTTTGCTGCAGGACATTGCCGAAGAAGAATTCCACATCATCCCGGTCGATCAGGACGAAGAAGACGTCGCCTATGCGTTCAATCAGTATCACCTGATCTCGGCCCCGGTGGTGGATACCGACGGGCGTCTGGTCGGCGTGATCACCATTGATGATGCGATGGTGGTGCTGGATGAGGAATACGAAGAGGACATGCTGCGCCTCGCCGGTGTTTCGGACGAAAGCTCGATATCGGACAGCGTGGCCGCGACCAGCAAGCGGAGG
>NZ_JBQFVZ010000083.1:0-1183 GCF_056540025.1 Ruegeria sp. AP12 | reverse complement strand
GCAAAGATACCGGGGTGATCACCCATGGCAAAGCAGGCGCGGGTGGCGTCTCGATCCTCGTCCGGGTGCAGGCGGATTTCCATCGCGCCGGGATCGCCGCTGTGTTCCAGCGCCCGTAGCATCTCGGCAAATTCCACATGGGTCGAGACGTTCAGGCCCTGCCAGTACGGAGCATAGTGCCGCCCGGTTTCCGTCTTCAGATCGGCCTTGGACCATTCGGCCAGTTCTGCGCGCAGAAGTTTCTTGGCCTCGGCCCCGCGATTGGCACGGTTCAGATCCTCCATGCCGGTTTCCAAGGCACGTTTGGTTTCCGCATGCAGCGCGCGCAGCAACGTTGCTTTCCAGTTGTTCCACGTATTGGGCCCGACACCGCGAATGTCACAGACGGTCAGCACGGTCAGCAGATCCAGCCGTTTGACCGTTTGCACAGCCTTGGCAAAATCCCGTACGGTCCGAGGGTCCGAGATATCGCGTTTCTGCGCCATGTCCGACATCAGCAGGTGATAGCGCACGAGCCATTCGACGGTTTCGGCGTCGGATTTGTTCAGCCCCAGCCTGGGTGCCACTTTCCGCGCGATTTGTGCCCCGAGGATCGAGTGATCTTCAGGCCGGCCCTTGGCGATATCGTGCAACAGCAGCGCAACATAGAGGACCTTGCGGTTCACGCCCCCTTCAAGGATCGAGGACGCCAGCGGCAGCGATTCAACAAGCTCTCCGCGTTCGATCTGGGCGAGGTTGACGATGCACTGGATGATATGCTCGTCCACCGTGTAGCTGTGATACATATTGAACTGCATCATCGCTACGATGGGTTCGAACTCGGGTATGAAGGCTGATAGCACCCCAAGTTCGTTCATCCGGCGCAGGGCGCGTTCCGGGTTGCCATGTTTCAGCATCAGGTCGAGGAAGATACGCTGGGCTTCCTTGTCGTTGCGCATATCTTCGTCGATCAGGTGCAGATTGGCCGTGACCAGCCGCATAGCATCCGGATGGATCAGCATGCCTGTGCGCAGGCCTTCCTCGAACAGGCGCAACATGTTCAGCTTGTCGGTCAGGAATGTATCCGGATCGGCAATGTCCAGACGACCATGAACCATGCTGTACCCGGGTTTGACCCGAGGGCGGCGAGGGAAAATCCGCTCCAGCAGCGGAGCGGCTTTCATGTGCAGGGCTTCCAGCTTGG
>NZ_JBQFVZ010000082.1:0-1188 GCF_056540025.1 Ruegeria sp. AP12 | reverse complement strand
ACCGCGGCTGCGATGGCATCAAGCTCCATCAGATTGCCGTTGCGCGCGGCGTCCGAGGCCGAGTTGATCGCAACCACAATCAGACCGGCCAGCCCCGCAAGCACCGCGCAGACGACATAGGCCCCGATCTTGACCCTTCGTACGGGACCACCCGACAGATAGGCAGCGCGTTCATTGCCACCAATCGCCAGCAGGTAGCGGCCCCATGTGGTTCTAGTGATCACCCAGTACAGAACACAGGCAATGGCCAGCGCCAGCCAACCCTGGAACGGCAAGCCAAGCACCTTGCCGGTTCCAAGATAACTGAATGACGGGTTTGAAAATGTCTGCAGGTTCCCATTCGTCAAAACCTGGGCAATACCGCGACCAGAGATGAAGAGAATGAGCGTTGCCACAATGGGCTGCACGTTCAATATGGCAACCATTACGCCGTTGAACACTCCGCATAACCCCGCGACGAACAGCGGCAGGACAATGGCCAAAGTGACGCCCAGCATCGGATTAGCGGCACCCAGATCCGACAGAAAGATCAGCGGGGCCAGCGCCCCCGCCAGTGCCATGACCGCACCAACCGACAGATCGATGCCACCCGTGGCGATTACCAGCGTCATGCCCATGGCCACGATGGCGATCGTGGCAACCTGGCTGATATTCACAAACAGGGTCTGCA
Organism: Ruegeria sp. AP12; assembly: GCF_056540025.1. NCBI lineage: Bacteria > Pseudomonadati > Pseudomonadota > Alphaproteobacteria > Rhodobacterales > Roseobacteraceae > Ruegeria > Ruegeria sp. AP12. Next base: position 518 of record NZ_JBQFVZ010000082.1, on the reverse strand, counting down.
GTTGCAGGAAATTGGGAGTGAAAAACGCGTTGAACACCAGCAGGGCGACCAACGCGGCGATACCGCCATGAAAGCGGAAGGGCATCGACGCGACCCGTTGCGGCAACTTCATTGCGCGGTCCATGAACCAATTCCTTCTTCATGATGCGCAAGCGCGCCCACCAGTATGTTCTCGGTAATCCCGGGGTTGGTCAGTTCCTTGACCGAGCGCCCCTCGTGCATGACCACGATGCGGTCGGCGCCTTCCACCAATTCTTCGAATTCCGAACTGATGAGGACAACGCCAAACCCCTTCTCGACATAAGACCGAATGAACGATTGGATCTCTCGTTTGGCGCCGACATCCACGCCTCGGGTCGGCTCGTCGAGTATCAGGATGTCGGGCTGTGTCGCCAGCCAACGGGCAAGAAGCACCTTTTGCTGGTTGCCGCCGGACAACTCACGAATGGGTTGGTCCATATGCGCCGCCTTGATGCCCAGATCGTCGATGAAGGCATGAACGATCTCGCGCTCGCGGT
>NZ_JBQFVZ010000081.1:0-1105 GCF_056540025.1 Ruegeria sp. AP12 | reverse complement strand
CTTAACCGGGTCGTCGAACAAACCTGGAGGTTGTCATGACGATCCGTCATATTCTGATGTCCACTGCCGCGACGATGATTGCGGTTCCCGCGCTGGCAAATTGCCCGGTCCCCACCGTCGCTGATCCAATGGGGCTAGAGCCCGCGTTCCCGCAGCAATTGGAACTGGCTGAGCTGCAATCAACCGCATCCTGCACCCTGGGATTCTCGGAAAACCCGGCGATTGCCGACCTTAACGGCAAAATCCTTGGCAACGCCGCCCTGGCCGCTGTCGCAGACCGCCTGCCGGCCGAGCCTCTGGTCGTGATGCCCTATGAGAGCATCGGCCAGTATGGCGGCGCAATTACTGGCATTTCGAAAGCGACCGAGTCGGGCACGTCGGACCTTCTATCCGTACGCCACGTGAATTTCGTGCGCTATGCGGATGACTTGCAGACGGTTGTGCCCAACGTCGCCAAGGCTTGGGACTGGAACGAAGACAAAACCGTTCTGACGATCACGCTGCGTGAAGGCCACAAATGGTCGGACGGCGAACCCTTCACCGCCGAAGATGTTGCCTTTTGGTACAACGACCTTCTGTTGAACACCGACATTCTGGAAAAAACCCCGGATCGCTGGCTGTTTGCAGGCGAGCCGATCAATGTTGAGGCGGTTGACGACGTGACCGTCCGCATGACCTTCCCGGTGCCGACGCCGGGCATTCTGAACCGTTTTGCCGTCGACTATGGCCAGCCGTTCCAGCCCAAGCATTTCCTGGGCCAGTTCATGCCCAAATACAACGAAAACGCCGATGCGCTGGCGCAGGAATACGGTTTCGCCAACGGCGCCGAAGCGGTTGATTTCTACTACGGCGGCTCGGATTGGAAAGACGTTCCCTCGCCGCTGCTGAAAGACGCCGACAAAGCCGCTGCGATTGGCCGTGCGGTTGTGCCGACGCTGGAAAGCCACATCGTTGTCGAAGAGACCTCGGAAGGCCGCAAACTGGTGGCGAACCCCTATTTCCACCAGGTCGACACCGCGGGTAACCAGCTGCCCTATATCAACGAAATCGTTGAGAGCTATGTCAGCGACAAGGAAGTTCAGAACCTCGAGGTCATGAACGGAGA
>NZ_JBQFVZ010000080.1:0-1107 GCF_056540025.1 Ruegeria sp. AP12 | reverse complement strand
ACCTGCGCGAAGGCTTCGGCGTGCAAGAGCGTCGCGATCTGGCAATGCAGTGGTATGATGCAAGCCTGTCCGCGCTGGATGCCGGATCTCAGGCCGTGTTCCTGCCGTCACAATCGGATCGCCCGGAATTGCTACGGGCAGCGATGACAGAAGCACAGTAGGTCTGGCTGACCCATTCCGCGGGCGCATGGATCGCCCGCGGTTTTTCCATCGCCTCAATAACAGGAACCCTGATCGGGTGCCGCGCAGACCGGTGGACTGCGTGACCTGTTCGAAGTCTTAGATTTCGTAGGGGCTAGTGGCAAACCCCTTTGGTGCGGGCAATTCCTACCGCCAAGGGTGTGTCAGTGATCCGCAATCAACCCCTTTTCCCGCGATGCTTGTCTATGGTTGGTCCACGTTCAAAATCCGGGGGGCATGTACATGAGTTCGGACGAGTAAGGCCGCAGCTACGCCTGCGATTGCGCCGAACAGATGCGCCTCCCACGAGATGCCGAGCTGGCCGGGCAGAACGCCCCAAAGGATTGATCCGTAAAGCAGCCCGACCACCATGGCCACGGCAAGGGTCACGGGCGACCGATCGACCACGCCGCGCGCGACCAGAAAGCCGAACCACCCAAATACCAGCCCGGATGCGCCGATATGGATGGCTGTGTTTCCGAACAGCCAGACCAGCGCTCCGCCCAAAGCGATGATGACGGCGTTCACGACCAATAGGGCCCGCGTTGCTGTAGCCGCCAGCAAGGCGCCCATCAGGATGAGAGGAGGCGTATTTGAAATGAGATGCGGAAAGCTGGCATGCAATAGTGGCATGCCAAAGATCCCGTCCAACCCGGTGATCTGCCTTGGGATCAGCCCGAACGCGAGGTTCAGGCGGTACCCAACTGCCCAGTTGGGAACCTGAATCGCCCAAAGTGCCGCAATGAACAGCGCCAGAACCTTGAACCGCGAAAAAACAACGCTTTTACCGTTTTTATCAATCATCTGAGATAGATAATCCCAGCAGGGAGAACGATCAATATGCCTTGCAGGATGGTCGGATCAGAGCGCGGACGCTGACGCGCTCAGGTAGAAAAGACCTCGAAATGGATCTGGTTTTCCTCTACC
>NZ_JBQFVZ010000079.1:0-1205 GCF_056540025.1 Ruegeria sp. AP12 | reverse complement strand
AACGTCGCCCAGTGCCTTGTGAACGGCGCGATGTCGCGCTACCCGAGATTGGCCTTCGAATGCGGCGGCGCGGATGCGGACGTTGAAATGGCTCTCGCCACCTTCCTGAAACCCTGCATGACCCCGGTGGCTTTCGCTGTCATCCACCACCTCAAGCTCACGCGGATCAAAGGCGGCCTGCAGTCGGGTTCGGATTTCGTCGGTCACAGTCATTTTTACGCTCAACGGCAAAAAACTTGCCGCTCCCCTCTTCTACTTTCGGCTGCTTAGACTAAACTGCTGCCTCCGAGTCGAGAAGATGCGTTCTTAAGGATCACAGCATGACGAAATCAGACCCTTTCGGATTCGATATGTCCGTCTCCAACGCCAAGAAAAAGAACCCGCGCGGGCGTCGGGGGATGTCGGGCGCGTCTGAGACATCGGTGCGAATCTGCGACCACGAAGGCTGTGAAGAGGCGGGCAAATTCCGCGCGCCCAAAGCGCCGGACGTGCTGGACGATTTCTTCTGGTTCTGCCAGCAGCACGTGCGCGAATATAACCAGAAATGGAACTTCTTCGACGGCACGACCGAGGCTGAACTGAACGCGCAGCGATCCAAGGATAAAGTGTGGGAGCGCGAGACCAAGCCCATGGGCGACCCCGAAGCGCGCGCATGGGCCCGTTTGGGCATCGAAGACCCGCATCAGGTTCTGGGCGCGAACGCCACCAAGAACCCCGGCCGCACGTCGGGCGGTGGCGGCCGCCGTCTGCCCCCCACGGAACGCCGCGCGATTGAGATTCTGGAAGCCAATGACAGTTGGACCAAAGCCGAGGTGCGCAAGGCCTACAAGAAACTGATCAAGGTGCTGCACCCGGACATGAACGGCGGCGATCGCAGCCAGGAAGAACAGTTGCAAGAGGTCGTCTGGGCCTGGGATCAGATCAAGGACAGCCGGAACTTCAAATAATTCGGCAGATCGTCAGAACAAACCTTGCAATGCGCTGGCTTCGGCCCGCTTGAGGCAACGCAGCCGCGTTTGTTGCCTTGACCTGTTGCTTTCCAGTTCGGGAAACAGCGCAAGCAATTCGGCGACGTCCTCGCGCTGAAAGGACTTCAGCGCGCGATCCCCAAGAAACAGGCTTTCGCTGCGCAAACCGTGGGAAGTCAGAATGGCGTGTTCCTCGCAGGGGATGTGATAATACGTCACCGGCTTATCTGGTTGTAC
>NZ_JBQFVZ010000078.1:0-1206 GCF_056540025.1 Ruegeria sp. AP12 | reverse complement strand
CTGGCTTTGAATGCAAAAGCCCCGCGCAATCTCCGCGCGGGGCCTTTTGATTTCTGATGTTTAGTCTAGTTCCCAGCCGAAACCGAGCCGATCGACCAGAACATCGTCTCGCCCGAGGCATCATCGACGCCGTCATTGTCGGTCATAACGAATGCCTCGCCCGAAGGCAGGATGGCCAGACCTTCGATCTTGTCCAGTACGTAGCCGCCAGTCGAAGTCAGGTCGGGCAGCAAGTCACGGACCTCTTCCTTACTGACCACGGGCAGCTCACCACCCAGCGGGGCCGGGGTCATTTCAGACAGCGGGATGCGGTATATTTTCTTGGTGACTGCACGGTGGTCGTGCTGGTTGTCGCGTTCGATGACATAAACATGGTCACCGAATGCGGTGATCTCCGACAGACCTACCCAACCAGTTTCCGGGTCAGCTTTAGGATAGTGCACTGCGCCCCATTCCTTGGTTTCAAGGTTATAGGCGACAAGTTTCACGTGGTTTTTGGGGTCGTCCTTCCATTCGCGCTGAACTGCCATCCACAGGGTGTCTCCAACCTTGGTTATGCCTTCGAACCCGAAGCGTTTTTCGACGGCCATCAGTTCCGGCGGCAGGCCGATCTCACCCTTGCGGTCCTTGATCTTGCCTTCGGCCGAGACATGGTAGATGGCGTGGGGGATGACGCGGTCGGTTCGGCCTTCAGAGGCGACATAGAAGCCACCCTTGCCATCCAGCGTGATACCTTCCAGATCCAGCTTTTGCGCCGGGTTGCCGTCCTGACGGCTGATGCGAACGACGTCCACGATGCGGGCCGGGGTCTGGCTGGGGTCGATTTTGAAGATCGAAGGCTGGAAGCCGTAGAAGCTGTCATTAACCGCGTAGATGATGCCATCCTCATCTGCGACCAGACCGGACAGGGCACCCCATCCGATCAGCTCATCCGCGCCTTCCGAGGTAAGATGTGGATAAGCGGCGGGCGCATCCTGATACTCAAAGATCGACACATGCGCACGCGGGCCGCCGTCTTCGATCAGATCTTTTTCATTGGCCGAGACCAGCAGATTGCGCTCGGGGATTGCCACATAGCCTTCCGGCCCAACGCCCGACGGCAGCAGCTGTTTCAGAACCGGGTTGGCCGGATCGGTGGCGTCGTAGACCCCAAAGACCGAAGAGCGCACGGCGCCCACAAAAATCATTGGCATGCAACCAAAAGTC
>NZ_JBQFVZ010000077.1:0-1206 GCF_056540025.1 Ruegeria sp. AP12 | reverse complement strand
CCAGCAGGGTTACCGCCAGCCCGAGGGTGAATGCTTTCATATCGTCCTCCCTTATTGTAAATCAGTTGGTCAAATGGGTCGTGGACGCTCTGAACCTCAGATGTCGTTCTTGGATAACGGACTGCATGTAAGTGTGAACGAGATCAACAGGTTAGGCAAGGGGATTGCGCGCGCCAGCAGAAATGTAGCTTTTCAAGGGCGGGAGCAGCTTTGCAGCGCGAGTGAGATAGGACACGCTCGCCATTCTATCCGATCGTTTGGACTCTCGTCGAAATTCACCTGTGGCGAACGGGGCACAAGCTCAATAGTTCTTGATCAGCCCTTCAATCTGCATCAAATCATAAAGGCACAATCTACGAGCAGCTTTACCGCGCTGTCGCAACAAGGGAAGTCAGTATGAAAACAGGCGCAAAGGGTGATACCTACTACGGCAAAACCGCCCGGAACTACGAAAAACGCCGGACCAAGCAGGAATGGTGGGGCGTGGAGCAGCGCGAAATGGCCAGCCTGCTTGATCTGCTTCCGGACGGTTTGCGCGTGTTGGATGTGCCTTTTGGTACGGGTCGCTTTGTGCCCTACTACCTGAAAAAGAGCTTCACCGTTCAGGGCCTCGATGCCTCCCACGAGATGCTGGCGACAGCCAAGGACATTCTGGGTGATGATTTCGCCAAATGCACGACCTCAACCGGCACTGCCATGTCGCTGGAGTTCGATGACGGCGCCTTTGACCTCGTTGTCAGCACCCGGTTCATTCGGGACATCATTGTAGCAAGTGACGCGAAAAAAGCGCTGGCAGAGTTTGCGCGGGTGACCCGGAAATATGCGATCATTCAACTGGGCGAAAACACGCGCGATCAAAGTGATCCAGTGGACCCAAATGTGGTGTTTGGCAGCCGGTTGTCCGCTGCGGATAACGCCGAAATGCTGGCCTCTGTTGGCCTGAAGGTCGTCGAGAAACGTCTGGTGAAAAGCGACGAGAAGGAAAACTCTCACATCTATCACGTGCTGTGTGAAAAAGCCGCCTGATGATCGTTGAGATGGTAGGTCTTCCTGGCTCTGGGAAGACAACTCTGGCAAAGGCGGTGCGCACGGCGGGCAAGCGTGAGGGGGTGGATATCCTGCTGCCCTACGGCTCGGACCTCGAGACGCAGCTGAACCCTCGTACGCCGCGCTATGTGAAGCGCCACGGCCATCGCAGGCTTTTGT
>NZ_JBQFVZ010000076.1:0-1136 GCF_056540025.1 Ruegeria sp. AP12 | reverse complement strand
CAAGGTGATTGAAGCGGATAAAATCGGCGAGGGCGGAGCGGCCTTCCTATGCCGCGCCACCGGGTTCGAACAGGTCGAAGCACTGCAATCCGCGTTGCAGGTCAGCTACTCCACCGCCGCCGCGATCATCGGCAGCGTAATCAAAGAGGATGAAGATGGCGCGCAACACTGATCCAAACGACCCCAAGGGCCTGATCCGCGAGGCATATAACATCGAAGGCATCGCCATGCCGTAATGCCGCAGCATCTTTCTGGACTGGGCGCTCAGCCTGCCCGATGGCTTGGACCAGAAACAGGCTCTGGCCGAGCTGCACGCGGCCTATTCCGCACAGGACGCCGATCATCCCATGACTCAAGTGATGAGCGAAGGGTTGCAGGCCGCCCAAGCGCCCAAGCGGCGCGGTGGCTGGCGCTCTCGCCCGCGCTAGGGGGTCTTCCTTCGGGCTGTTCGCGACTATGAGGCGGTCATGACCCAAGCCGCTGACCGCCCCCGTATCCGCCTGAAACCCAAAGCCAATGCGCGCGGGCTGCGCCATGGGTTCCCATGGGTCTATGCCAATGACATCGTCACCGACCGACGCACGCGCAAAATCCCTGCCGGGGCGCTGGCCGTGCTTGAGGATGACAAACGCGCGCCGATCGCTCTGGTCGCGGTGAACCCTGAATCAAAAATCATGTGTCGTGTTCTGGATCGCGATATTGAGGCCGTTCTGAATGCGGACTGGTTCGAATCCCGCCTGCAGCGCGCGCTTGAGATGCGTGAACGCCTGTTTGACGCGCCATATTACCGCCTGATCCACGCCGAAGCAGATGGCTTTCCCGGTGTGATCATCGACCGTTTCGGCGATGCCTGCGTGATCCAGCCCAACGCCGCCTGGGCCGAAGCGCATCTGGAGGTGCTGACCGACGCGCTGGTCAAGGTGACCGGCGTGACAACCGTTCTGAAAAACGCCTCGGGCCGGACCCGCGGGTTGGAGGGGTTGGATGATGTCAACCAAACCCTGCGGGGAACCGTGCCTGACGCGCCTCTGCCTGTGCCCATGAACGGCGCGACCTATATGGCCGACCTGACAGGCGGTCAGAAAACCGGCCTCTTCTACGATCAACGTCCCAACCACGCTTTTGCGGCGCGTTTG
>NZ_JBQFVZ010000075.1:0-1229 GCF_056540025.1 Ruegeria sp. AP12 | reverse complement strand
GGACTGAAAAACCGCACCTTCATTTCGGTCCTGCCAGTGCCGGAGGCCGCAGAGTAAGCCGAAACCCAGAAGGTTTAATAAAAAATTCATGGGGGACCGGCAGAAAATGCCGGTCCCTTTTTCGTTTTAACGCAGTCGTGATCCAGAACAGCAATGCCCGTCGCAACCACCAGCTTTCTTATCTTTGCCGCCTCACAGGTCGGCACGCCGGGACCGGCCAACATGGTCCTGATGGGAACAGGTGCGCGTTATGGCTTTCGCGCCGCGTTGCCTTTTGTGGCCGGGGTCGTGTTGGGCAAGCAGCTGATCATCTGGCCCGTAGGCTTTGGCCTGATGCAGGTTGCCGATCAGGCTCCACTGGCGTTTGAGGTGCTGAAATACGCTTCTGCCGCCTATATTTGCTGGCTGGCCTGGAAGATCGCCAATCTAAGGCTGTCTCGTGCAGCGGCGGAAGGGAACGCGCCGGGCTTTTTGTCTGGGCTCATCGTGCATCCGCTGAACCCCAAGGCCTGGGCGATGATCATTGCAGGTTTCACGGGGTTTGTTGCGGCGGGGACGTCCAGTTTTGAGGCGACGCTCACGATCGCTCTTTGTTTGTTGTTCTGCCAGATCGTTTTGCACCCGATCTGGACATTTGCAGGAGACCGGATCGCCCATGTGGTTGAAGGTCGGCCTGCGGAAAAATATCTGATGTGGACGCTCGCCAGTCTGACTGTTGCGTCCGTACTTTTTGTGTTGTTCGGAGGAGGAACGCACTCATGAAACTTGAAGCAATCATAAATCAGCCGGTCATCGAAACCGAGCGGTTCGACCTGCGCCCTCTGCGTCGGTCGGATATGGGGCTTATCGAACACTATGCAGGCGATGAGCGTGTGGCGAGGATGACCACGTCGATCCCACACCCGCTGCCGCCGGGCTCGATCGAGGCCTTTGTGACCCGCTCGATGGCGGAAGACCGGGATGAGGACGTCTGGGCGATGGACGCCACCAAAGACGGCGGGCCCGAGCTGATCGGCCTGATCTCTTTGCAGCGGCTCGATCGCAACCAGTCCGAGGTTGGCTATTGGGTTGCGCCTGTCTATTGGAACACGGGCATTGCCTCGATGGCTGTTGAGGCCCTGGTCGGTGCCAATCCGCTTGAGAACGCCAATATGTTCGCCAGCGTGTTTCAGGACAACCCGGCCTCGGCGCGGGTGCTGACCCAAATACTGGAACCCGCAATGGGTCAG
>NZ_JBQFVZ010000074.1:0-1232 GCF_056540025.1 Ruegeria sp. AP12 | reverse complement strand
CGTTGATCGTGGCGATCTTTGTCCATGTTGGCGGCCTTTGGATTACCAGCCCTCCGGATGTGGTGGATGCGTTGCTCTTCGTCTCAGCGACCCCATTTTCCGCTTGGGGAGTGATCGCGATGTGGGCGGCTTTTTTTGCGGCGTTTCTCGGTATTTACCGACAGCGCTTGGCCTTGCGGTTTCGCGTCTGGCGGCTAACGCATACGACGCTGGCTTCTGTGACGATCATCGGAAGCGTTGTGCACGCTATGCTGATCGAGGGCACGATGGAGATCATGACCAAGACTGCCCTCTGCGTTTTGGTGCTATTGGCGAGCGGGCGGGCGCTCGCCAAGCTGCGTGTTTGGGACGTGAGGAAGCGGGCTTAGACGCCCAGACACCACCGCATCACTGCTTTCTGGGCGTGAAGGCGGTTCTCGGCCTCATCAAAGATGACCGAGTTCGGGCCGTCCATCACCTCGGAGGTCGCCTCTTCCTCGCGGTGGGCGGGCAGGCAATGCATGAACAGCGCGTCCGGCTTGGCATGGGACATCAACTCGGTATTGACCTGATACGGGCGCAGCATGTTGTGGCGACGCTCTTTCGCGGATTGGCTGTCATGCATCGAGACCCAGGTGTCGGCAACCACCAGATCTGCGCCCTCAACGGCCTTGTAAGGATCACGTTCAACGACGATTTGCGAGCCCTTCTGACGGGCAAAACCCATGAACTCTTCCTCGGGGTCAAACTGTGCCGGGCCGGTGAACGTCAGGTCAAAGCCGAACTGCCCTGCCGCGTGAAGGAACGAGGCGCAAACGTTGTTGCCGTCGCCGGTCCAGACCACTTTTTTACCCGCAATAGGGCCACGGTGTTCTTCGTAGGTCAGGATATCGGCCATGATCTGACAGGGATGGGTGCGGTCGGTCAGGCCGTTAATCACGGGCACGTCCGAGTATTCGGCCATCTCGGTCAAGACGGTCTCGTCAAAGGTGCGGATCATGATCATGTCCACATAGCGTGACAGGACACGGGCCGTGTCGGCGATGGTTTCGCCATGGCCAAGTTGCATGTCCTTGCCGGACAGGACCATGGTCTGACCGCCCATCTGACGTACGCCGACATCAAAGGACACGCGCGTCCGGGTCGAGGGTTTTTCGAAGATCAGCGCGACCATGCGGTCTTTCAGCGGTTGTTCGTCATCAGGGGCGGCCTTGGGGCGGCCCAGACGCGCCTGTTTCATCCCGCCCGCCTGA
>NZ_JBQFVZ010000073.1:0-1149 GCF_056540025.1 Ruegeria sp. AP12 | reverse complement strand
CAGAGCGTTGGTGTTTGCCGCAGCCCTTGCAACACTTGCCGCCTGCGCTGCGCCTCCGCGCTCGTCTGGGGACGAGGTGCAGCGACTGGCCAGCAAAATCCAAAGCCTGGGCCCCGATATCGACCCGGAAGTGGCGCAGCGGGCGGCGCGGATCGCCTATGCCTATACGGCGCAGTTGGTGCAAGAGTATGAAATCACCGACCCACCCCTGATCCACAACGCCAAGGTCAACAAGGGCCTGCGCCCGCGGGGCCTCTGCTGGCATTGGGCCGAGGATATCGAGCGGCGCCTGGACCTGGAACAATTCCGCACGCTGGAAATGCACCGCGCCATCGCAAATGCGGACAATCCGTTCCGCATCGACCACAGCACTGCCATCATCAGCCGCAAGGGTGAGACGATGTATGACGGCGTTGTGCTGGACCCGTGGCGGTATGGCGGCGTGCTGTTCTGGTCGCCTCTGGTTGAAGACACAAAATATGAGTGGGTCCCGCGTGAGGTGGTGCTGCAGCAACGGCGGATAGAGCAATATGGGGAACTGAAGCCCTATGCGGGCGGCTAGCCGTCAAAGCTTGGACGAAATCACCCCGGTTGCGAAGCCGCCCATGCGCAGTTCGCCAAACAGACGCTGGTATTCGATCTTGGGGCAGCGGTTCATCACCACATCAACGCCACGCGCCTCAGCCTCGGCCGCCGCTTCGGCATGTTCGACGCCGATCTGCATCCAGATGGTGCGCAGGTCGGGAAAAGCTTCTAGCGCCGCATCCACTATCGGCGGCACCGCCTCGGAGCGGCGGAAGATGTCGACCATATCGACGGGCTCGGAAATCTCGGACAATGAGGCCTGCACCGTCTGACCGAACAGCAGCTTGCCCGCATGGCCGGGATTGACCGGTATCACCGTATACCCCTTGAGCGACAGATAACGCGCCACGTAATAGCTGGGCCGCACAGGGTTCATCGACACGCCCACAACAGCGACGGTTTTGGTGCGATGCAGGATGTCTTTCAGAAAGGCGTCGGAATAATCTGGCATGCCCCATCCTTAGCAGGGTTCCAAAAAGAAAAAAGCGCCCAAGAAACCTTGGGCGCCAGTTGTTGGAACGAGGGACAGTGAAATGACCCGCGGCAGTTCCATTCCGCGGTCAC
>NZ_JBQFVZ010000072.1:0-1155 GCF_056540025.1 Ruegeria sp. AP12 | reverse complement strand
ATGACCAACGTCGCCAATGACATCCACCGCACCTCTCCGCTTTTGAACACACGAGCTGCCGCATGACCGATACCCTCCTCAAGCCCTACGAACCCCTGCTGCTCGTATCTCTGGAACAGGCCGTCGCTGCCCCCCTCGCGTCGTGCCACTTTGCCCAGGGCGGCGCGCGCGTCATCAAGATCGAGCGTGACACCGGCGATTTCGCCCGCAAGTACGACGGCGCGGTGAAAGGCTCGGCGTCCTATTTCGTCTGGGCCAATCACGGCAAGGAAAGCCTTTGTCTAGATATAAAACACCCCGAGGATGCCGCTCTGCTGCACCGTATTCTGGACGAGGCGGATGTGTTCATCCAGAACCTCGCCCCCGGCGCCATCGCCCGCGCCGGGTTTGGTGAGGATGTCCTGCGCAAACGCAACCCGCGCCTGATCACCTGCGATATCAGCGGATATGGCGAGGAGGGACGTTACAGCGAGATGAAGGCCTATGACTTTCTGGTGCAATGCGAAAGCGGGCTGGTCTCTGTCAACGGAGCGCCCGGACATCCCGGCCGCATAGGCGTTTCGGTCTGCGATATCGGTGCCAGCATGAACGCGATCATCGGCATCCAGAAGGCTCTGATCGCGCGCAGCATCAGCGGCAAAGGCAGCGCGGTGAAGCTGTCCCTTTTCGACACTGCAGCCGATTGGATGACCGTGCCTTTGATGCATACGGTTTATGCGGGCAAAGCGCCTCAACCGGTTGGCCTGCATCACCCGTCCATCGCGCCTTACGGCGGGTTTACCACCAAAGATAATGAGGTTCTGGCGATCTCGATCCAGAACGAACGCGAGTGGAAACGCCTCTGCGCCGATGTTATCGGACAGCCCGACCTGGCGACCGATCCCCGGTTCTGCGACGCCGCCCAACGGGTCGCCAACCGCGCTGAACTGGATGCCATCGTGGCCGGGTTCTTTGCCCGTCACACCCGCACCGAGCTGGAAGGCAAGCTGTTCGCGGCAACCATCGCCTATGGGGCCGTGAACTCGGTCAGCACCTTTGCCGTACACCCGCAGCTGCGCCGCACGCCGGTCACGCTGGAAAACGGGGATGAGGCGCATCTGGTTGCGGCCCCCGTCCGCCACAGCTTCGATCCGGAAACACCCCGCTTTGGCCGCG
>NZ_JBQFVZ010000071.1:0-1257 GCF_056540025.1 Ruegeria sp. AP12 | reverse complement strand
CACCCCCCATGTCCTTTTTCATCAGCCCCATCGACGCGCCCGGCTTCAGGTTCAGCCCGCCGGTATCGAAACACACACCCTTGCCGACGAGCGTCAGCGTCGGCCCGGTCGCGCCCCAATTCATCTCGATCAGACGCGGGGCCTGATCTGCGGCTCGCCCGACCGTGTGGATCATCGGGAAATTCTGCTCCAGCAACGCGTCGCCGGTGATCGTTTTGCAGGTGGCTCCGAATTCGTCCGCCAGCGCTTCGGCTGCCGCTTGCAGTTGGTCCGGCCCCATATCAGAGGCTGGCGTGTTGACCAGATCGCGGGTCAGCGCCTCGGCATTTGCCAGAATCTCCAACCGCGCGGCATCAACGCCTTCAGGGGCAACCAGTCGCGCCTTGGCGGCGGATTGAGTCGCATAACGATCGAAGGCGTAACCGGTCAGCAACCAGCCCAGACATTCCATCTCCAGATGCTCGGCCGGGACGCCTTCCGCGATGTGGTAGCTGCCTTCCGGCAGCGCATCCGCCGCAGCGGCCAGAGGGAACCGCTTGCGGGCGCGCTTGCCCTCGGTCCCGTACCCGGCCAGCGCGAACCCCGCACCGCCGTCCGTGCTTGGCACCGTCAGGACCTGACCCAACGCGCCCTTGAACCCGTTCGCGGCAACCCAATTGCGGATGTGATCGGACTGACCGGCCAGCCAATCGTCCAGATCAGGTTGCGCCACCACATGCAGGGGCACAGAGTTGTCAGAGGGTTGAGCAAAGCTGAGGGTCATAGGTGTCTCGGGCTGAGTGAATTTGCGACCAGACTATCCGCCTGCAGCCTGCCCGCAACCCCCGTCACACCGAAAGGTCTTGCTGATCCCAGATCGCGGTCAGAGAGCGCTCTCCAACCCGGATCAACCGCCCCAGCGTTGCACCTGCTGCCACCGCATCGCCTGCATCCACGGCGCCGGTGACATCGCTCGCAACCCGTGCCAGCGCCGTCATTCCAATCTGATCGGCGATTGCCACCAGCGACTTGGAGCACTTGCGCAATGCCTCCCAATCGCGTTGCCGCCAGTGCCGTTCGCAATTCGATAAGCGCACGGCCAATTCCTCGACCGTGCGGCACAGCACGTCCAACGCGTTCTTGTCGCCCAATTGCCGGTACAGCCCGCTGAGGCGATCCGGATCCAGTCGCACGGTTTCCTTGTGTTCAAGCCTGAGTATGTTTTCCACCACATTCACCCTAGTTTAGTCGCCCCCACGGCGTGGCATTGATCCTTGC
>NZ_JBQFVZ010000070.1:0-1273 GCF_056540025.1 Ruegeria sp. AP12 | reverse complement strand
GTCTCTGTCCGAGGCGATCTCGGCCGGACATGCAGGCGACCAAGGCACCTTGTGGGACAAGAACGCGGGCCAAAAGGCCCTGTCGGTGTTGACCAATCTGCGGGATGAGGCGCATCACGGCGGTCCCATGACCGCCCATGACTTCGCGGATCTGCTGGGCGCGCTTTTGGCCGGAGAAGAGGTCCGCGACCGCGACGCCCCGCACCCGCATATCATGATCTGGGGCACGCTCGAGGCCCGGGTGCAGGGTGCAGATCTGCTGATCCTCGGTGGTTTGAACGAGGGCAGCTGGCCCGAAGCCCCAGCCCCGGACCCGTGGTTGAACCGCCAGATGCGCGACAAGGCGGGTTTGTTGTTGCCCGAACGGCGGATTGGGCTTTCGGCGCATGACTTCCAACAGGCCATCGGTGCGCCCGAGGTCTGGCTGACCCGCGCCACCCGCTCGGACGATGCGGAAACTGTACCCTCGCGCTGGCTGAACCGTCTGACGAACCTGTTGCAGGGCCTGCCCGACCAAGGCGGCCAGACGGCGCTATCAGATATGCGCGCGCGGGGTCGAACCTATCTCAACTGGGCTAAAACACTGGAGCAAGCGCCTCGGATTGGGGCGGCGCATCGGCCCTCACCCAAACCTCCGGTCGCCCCCCGACCGCGACGCCTTTCAGTCACCGAGATCAAACGCCTGATCCGCGACCCTTATGCGATTTACGCGAAGCATGTGCTGCGTCTGAAGCCGCTCGATCCGCTGGTGCAGGCCCCCGATGCATTGCTGCGCGGGATCGTGATTCATGAAATTCTGGAGCATTTCGTTAAGGACAGCGTGCTGGATACCGCCTTGCTGACCCGCGAAAACTTCCTGAAACGCTCCCATGACATGCTTGAGGCTCATGTCGCCTGGCCGACTGCCCGCAAACTGTGGCTGGCGCGGCTGGAACGGATCGCCGACGACTTTCTAAGTGCCGAGGTCAATCGCCGGGGCGACGGTGGCCCGGTGGCGTTTGAGGCCGCGATGAAGCTGGTGTTGGAGCCTCTGGATTTCACCATCGCCGGACGTGCCGACCGGATTGATTACAACAGCCGAGGCGCGTTGCGGATTGTAGACTACAAAACCGGCGCGCCTCCGACCGAAAGTCAGCAGGTAAAGTTCGACAAACAACTGTTGATCGAAGCCGCCATGGCTAAGCAGGGCGGCATCGAAGGGATCGACCCCACAGACGTGTCCGAGGCGATCTTCATCGGTATGGGCGGCAGTTACAAAGAGGTCGCGGCCCCG
>NZ_JBQFVZ010000069.1:0-1304 GCF_056540025.1 Ruegeria sp. AP12 | reverse complement strand
AGCACGAGATCAGCTCGCCGCGTGAGGCTTTGCCCGCGTTCAGGAAGGTAGGCGTGGCGGGTTGGAAGCGACCGTCGAGGATTTCCTCCATGAAGGACAGGGCCAGCGCCTCATCGCCGCGCGCCAGCGCCAGCGCGGTCATGACGACGCGGTCCTCATAGCGTTCCAGGAACCGCTGCCCGTCACGGGTTTTCAGCGTGTATGAGGTGTAATACTTAAATGCGCCTAGAAAGGTCGGGAACCGAAATTTCTTGGCATAGGCCGCATCCCAGATCTTGCGCATGAAGTTCTTGGAATACTGGTCCAGAACGGCCTCTTCGTAGTAGCCTTCGGACACCAAATACCCGAGCTTTTCATCCAGCGAGTGGAAGAACACAGTGTTCTGGTTGACGTGCTGCAGGAAATACTGCCGCGCGGCCATACGGTCGGCATCGAAGCGGATCTTACCCTCACCATCGTAGAGGTTCAGCATCGCGTTCAATGCGTGATAGTCCTGCTCGTTTACGCTGCTGTCGAGCATAGGTGTCTCCCTAGTTTTTCCAGCCCGGCGCGGACGCGGGCGATGTCGGTCTCTGTTCCGGCCAACTCAAACGTGTAGAGCAGCGGTACGTTGCATTTCTGGGCGATGATGCGACCGGCCAAAGCGTAGGTCGCACCAAAATTACGATTGCCTGTGCCGATCACTCCAACGATCCCGGCGCGTCTGTCCGGGTCGTTCAGGAACCGGATCACCTGTTTCGGAACCGCCCCGCGTCCTTCGCCATCTGCATAGGTGGGGCTGATCAGCACATAGGGGTGTCCGGCGTCGGGCAGCGGGTCCATTCCATTCGGAATGCGGAAAGAGGTCAGGCCCAGCCGCGAGACAAAGCGGTGGGTGTTTCCGGATTTCGATGAAAAATAGACCAGCGCCGGGATCGGCGCGGCCATGGATCAGGCCAGTTGGGCGATCATGTCCGGGCGGAACCCCGACCAGTGATCACTGCCCGCCACAACGACAGGAGCCTGACGATAACCCAGCTCGGTCACGTGGGTCATGGCGCTGTCGTCCTGGGTCAGGTCGATGACGTCATATGTGATGCCTTTTGCATCCAGCGCGCGGGTGGTGGCGGTGCATTGTACGCATGCGGGTTTGGAATATACGGTAATGCTCATGTCGTCCTCTGTCCTTTTAATGAATGCCGAGGACGCTGCGGGCAAAATGACCCCTGAACACGCCCCCGAACCCTCCGTTCGCGGTTCTCTTTCTTTGCTTGCGGCAGGTCTCCTGGCTCGCGGATTGACGTTCGGACTGACCTTCCCAAAAG
>NZ_JBQFVZ010000068.1:0-1305 GCF_056540025.1 Ruegeria sp. AP12 | reverse complement strand
TCGGTATCACCACATCTTGTTCGATCAGCATGAGATCATTTGGTCCAACGGCGCGCCCACGGAAAGCCTCTTTCTGGGGCCGCTAACCATGCAGGCCATCTCGCCCGAAGCGCGGCAAGAGATCAAAGAGCTGTTCCCAGAATGCGCGGCGGTTGATTTTAGACCGCTAACGGCAAGGTTGGTGCCCGGAAAGGGCAAGTGGATTTCGAAGCTTGTCGAGCGTCACCGCGGGAACCGCAAACCCCTGTTCGACGGTCAGGCTGCCCATAACTGAGCAGGGACCCAGCCCCTGTACCTAAATACCCGCTCAGATCCCGTATATTCTGACTGCCGACGGAAACCCCTATAAGCGCATTATGATGAATCGCTGCGTGGCGGACCGGGTCGAATTTGTGGGCGGCAGCAAAGGCATTCCTCTTAGTTTAGATCCGGCCAAACAACTCAGTAGCACATTTGCATTGGGAGGATAGGATTTTTAGCCGTGATGCCGGTGCGCGAAACAACGCGGACCTTTTGCACAAGGCGGAACAGTCGATTGAAAGCTACCGCGCGCATGGCGGTCGGTTGGTCTGGACAATTCACAATGCCCGCCCGCACAAAGTGATCAGCCGTGGAGGCTTTCGCCAAGCCTGCCAGTCGCTGGTCAAACGAGCCGACGCAAGCCGCATTCACGTGATTTCTCATCCAAGCTGTCTCGGGTCGTTTGAGCCACAGGACATCAAACTCGCACATCCTATTCCAGATCGCAGCCCAAACATGTTTTGTTTTTCGGCATGTTTCGGGTTGCTTATCATCGGCCCTGCCCCGGGCGACATGACAGAAGTCACGCCGCCGGAACTGCATGAGACAACACTCTATGACCCAAGCTTGCCCCGAGGGTTGATCCGCGCCATGATCCGATCGCTGCAGATGGAAACCTCAGAGTATCAGAGGCTGCGACAGGCCTGTTTGAAACATGCGCAAATGCACTCGCCCGAGGTGATAAGCCCCAAGCTTATGAACATCCTTCTTGAACACCAACCAGACCGGCCCACGACATGACACGTTCGACACCTCGCCTGTTCCTTAGTCACTTGCGTGAGCTGGGGGTAGACCTAGCGCCAAAAGAGCCGGGCGCCGAAATCCGACCGCGCAAGCTGTTTCGTGCCTTGTCGCGCCGTGGGTTTGAAATCGAACAGACCAAACCAACCGCCGCAGTTTTGCGGGGCTTCGGGTTTCAGCCTGAATCCGTCATCGATATTGGCGTAGATCAGGGCACCCCGATGATCTACGACGCCTTTCCGCAAGCAAAGATCCTGCTTGTGG
>NZ_JBQFVZ010000067.1:0-1322 GCF_056540025.1 Ruegeria sp. AP12 | reverse complement strand
GCGCTTCATCCGCGTCGACGCAGCCGGTCAGCACGATCATCGGCACCCGGTCTTGCAGCGCGTTGGCAACCACGTTGATCCCGTTCATCGCGCCGGGACCAAGGGTTGCAACCAGTATCGCAGGCGCGCCATCGCGGTGATGGACTGCTTCGGCCATGAACCCGGCTGCGTTCTCGTGTTTGGTCAGATGAAAGGTGATGCCAGCTTGTTCCAGCGCACCCACCAGCGTCAGAACCTCACCGCCCGGCATGCCGAACGCATGGCGACACCCTGCCTCATACAATCTTTGAGCCAGTAGATCCGCCGCGCGGGGAGAGAGGTCCTGCATCAGTCATGCTCCGAGAAAAAGATATGTGACAGCAAATGTCTGACACACCGGCAAGAGGCAAGCGGGTTCACATCAGTGTGACTATTTGACGGCTGTTTTCGCGATGGATTGAAACTTTTGGTCCAGTTCTGCGGCAATATCGGACAGGGCCTGCCCGCCCTGACTCGTGTAGGGCTCAAACACAAAGCTGGGGGTTTTGTAGGACAAGCGCGCGCTGCCGTCGTCATTTTCGGTCACATAGAGGCGAATCGGCGCCTCGATCATCGCAGCGGTCGAGGTTTCGAGTACCCGCACCGCATAGTCGTTGTTGAATACGCCGATCACGCGATTGCCCGGAATGGTGATCCCACGGGCCGCCGCCGCTTTGGTCGGCCCGGCCTGAGTGACAACGATCAGCCCGTGTTCCTTGACGGCAGCCTTGGTGTCGGCCACCAGCGCGTCATAGGATTTCCCCGTGTCATGAACCGCCCATCCCGGCAGGGCCTGATCCGCAAGGGCAGGCGAGGCCAGCAAGCAGATTGCAGCGCAGATTGCTCTCATCACAGGGTCTCCGTCTTGTTGGTGCCCAACTAGAGCAGGTTTCGCCCATCGCTGCATTCACATTTTCGTATGCGTCTTCAGGGTGACCGTTTTTGCAGCAGGTAGATATCCATGATCCAACCATGATCGGCGCGGGCCTGCGCACGGGTGGTCAAAATGGTCTCGGCCACCTCATCCAGCGGGCCGTGGATCAGGATCTCTTCCTTCATGCCGACATAAGCGCCCCACCAGATATCGAACGCCTCCATGTCCAGAGCCTGGAACGAACACTCGCCGTCCAGCATCACGGCAACCTTGGTGGCGTCCGAGGGCCAGCCTTCGTCGCGAATACGACGGCCAGTGGTAACAACATAAGGCGCGCCGATATCGTTGATGGGAATGGTATGGGCTGCTGTCAGCGCTTGTAGCGCGGTAATCCCCGGAATCACGCGTTTGCGCGGTTGCGGGTCCAGCC
>NZ_JBQFVZ010000066.1:0-1328 GCF_056540025.1 Ruegeria sp. AP12 | reverse complement strand
TGTTGTTCAGCCGCACGCAGGATCTGGCCGGGGTCACCACGGTGGCCTCGGCCAACTATGCGGGGGGCCGCAAAGTGGCCGAGATTCTGTTGGCCGCTGGGCATAAGCGTATCGCCTATATCGCGGGTTGGCAGGGCGCCTCAACCCAGCGCGACCGCGAGGCCGGGTTCCGTGCGGCCCTGGCCGAAGGCGGGCAGGACGTGTTCGCCCATGATGTCGGAGATTTCCACACCGAAAACGCCCGGGCCGCCGCCCGCCGGATGTTTGATGTTGCCCCCGGTAAAAGGCCCGACGCGGTATTTGTGGCCAATGATCACATGGCTTTGGCCGTGATGGACGTGATCCGCTTCGAATTGGGTCTGCGTGTGCCCGAGGATGTTTCGGTCATCGGCTATGACGACGTGCCGCCCGCCGGGTGGCCTGCCTACAACCTGACGACGATCCGCCAGCGCGCAAATCTGATGGTGGCTGAAACCGTCACCGCATTGCTTGACCATATCGACACCCCGGCCACGGCCGAACCACGCAAAGTGGCTATTGACGGGCCGCTGATCGTGCGGACCTCGGCGCGTTTGCCGAAGGGGTGGAAACCACAAAGGACCGAGACATGAAGGGCTTTGATCCGAAATTCCGGGATTTTCCGGACTACATCATCGGGATCACCAAAGAGATCTGGGAAGATCGCGGCATCGCCACGCTGCATGACTATTACAGCAAGGATATCGTCGTGCGCTCGCCCGGGTCGGTGGTGCTGGGCAACCAGAACGTCATCGGCGCGACCATGGCGACGCTGGCCGAATTTCCGGATCGGCAGTTGTTAGGCGAGGATGTGATCTGGTCCGGTACCCCCGAAGAAGGGATGCTGAGTTCTCACCGTATCATCTCAACGGCCACGCATCTGGCCGAGGGTGTTTACGGCAAGCCAACGGGAACAAAACTGCGCTATCGGATTCTGGCCGATTGCCACGCCATCAACAATCAGATCAACGACGAATGGCTCATCCGCGATCAGGGTGCCATCGTCCGCCAGATGGGATGGGATCCAAAGGATTATGCCGCCGATCTGATTACCCGCGAGGGTGGCCCGGAATCCTGTGTCAAACCCCTAACCCCCAAAATCGATCAGCCGGGACCATACAAGGCCCGTGGAAACGACAACGAGTGGGGCCAACGCTACGCCGACATTCTGACCCGGATCATGAATGCAGACATGGGTGCGATCGAGTCCGAGTATGACCGGGCCGTCCAGTCGGAATATGTGGGCGGCGTGACCGGACATGGCTGGGATTCGGTCGACCGTTTCTGGATGGGCCTGCGGGCGAGTTTCC
>NZ_JBQFVZ010000065.1:0-1246 GCF_056540025.1 Ruegeria sp. AP12 | reverse complement strand
GTTGCGTGCGGGTGTGGATTGCCCTGAATATGCAACTTTCTTGCCTGCTGTAATCGCGGATGACGCAGGTATGCCGCTGGAAATCCCGGATGCGATCTGCATCTTCGAGCGCAACATTGGTGACCCTGCTTGGCGCCACTTTGAGATCTTTGCTCAGACGCCGGACAACTTTGTACCTGCAGAGGGCCGCTCGGAAACCGAATTGGTAGTGCGCACTGCGTCAGAGGTCGGTAACTATGACTATCTGATCGACTACCGCTTCAAGCAGGACGGTCAGATGTTCATCAAGATCGGCGCAACCGGTCTGGACGCGGTCAAAGGCGTGGTTTCGACCTCGATGAATGATGAAACCGCTGCGGAAGACACCAAGTATGGCACGTTGATTGCACCGCATCTGGTTGCGGCCAACCACGATCATTACTTCAACTTCCGGATCGACTTTGACATCGACCAGCCGGTCAACCACATGGGTCTGATGGAAATCGTTCCGGCCGAAGTGCCTGCGGACAGCCCGCGCAAGTCGATGTGGACCTGGCAGCATGTGATGCCGGACAGTGAGCTGGACGCGCGCTATCGCTTCAGCGCCTCCAAACCGCGTCACGTCCATATCTCGAACCCGCAATCGGAAGGGTATCTGGGCCACATTCCGGGCTGGATGATCCACCACGGCTCGATCGCATACGGTCCGTTCGACTTTGAAAGCGACCCGCCGTTCAAGCGCAACGCCTATATTGAGTATTCCTCATGGACGACTGTTTATGACCAAGAGCAGCGCTATGCAGGTGGTAAATACGCGATGCAAAGCGACGGTTCCGACACGCTGGCGGAATGGGTCAAGGAGGACAAGCCGCTAAAGGGTCAGGATATTGTGTCCTGGTTCACCGCAGGGTTCCACCACATCCCGCGTATGGAAGACTGGCCTGTGATGTCGACCGAATGGAAGACGGTTCACATCATGCCGTTCAACTTTTTTGCACATAACCCGGCGTTGACGATCCGCGAGTGATTGATGGCAAATGAAACTAAAAGCGCGGCCTGCAATAGGCCGCCCATTCATTTTGTGTCTTCTTGTTTTCTGTTAGTTTTGCTGCATCGAATGCAGACCATTCAGGATCTGATCAGCCTACTCGATCGGTATATGATTAGAGGCGGGGGAAGGATGATGCTGTTGGCGTTGATCCGTACCAAAACGCTATCATCGTATAGCTCTTGATAGATGTGGCGCATTTCGGGCACGAGTTCGGGG
>NZ_JBQFVZ010000064.1:0-1339 GCF_056540025.1 Ruegeria sp. AP12 | reverse complement strand
CCATCCATATCCGCCGCTTCGTACATGCTGGAGTCGATGGACTGCATCCGCGCCAGAATGAACAGGAAGGACAGCGGGAAGTAACGCCAGATTTCGAACACGGTGACCATGATCAACGCCAGTGGGCGTTCCCCGAAGAAGTTGATCGGCTCGCTGCTCAGCCCCATCTGCACCAGCAGCGCATTAGCCGAGCCTGAGAACGGATCAAACAGCGTGACCCAGGTAAAGGCCACGGCGATGACGGGGGCCACGTAGGGGAACAGGTACAGGCCACGGATAAAGCCCTGCCCCTGGAAGCTTTTGTTAAGCAGCAAGGCGGCGAACAGGCCCATAACCAGCGCGCCGATGGTGCCGAAGACAGTGTAGAACAGGGTGACCCAAAGCACGCCCCAAAACTCGTCGCCGTCAAACACACGGGCGAAGTTCTCCAGGCTGAACTCGAAATTTGTCAGGACACTAGGGCCGCTGCCGGTGACTGTTGGTTCAGACCCTTCAACCAGATCTTCGAAGGCGTCCGGTTCGCCATCGACCGCAACGGGAACGCGAATGCGCTCGCGTTGGCCGCCATCCAACTTACCAAAGTCGCAAAACAGCACTTGCCCGTTCAGCGCGCAGGGGGCTGCAACGTCGCCAATTGGCGTGACGCCGTCGGGTAGGACATCCCGGACTGTCACGCCATCGATCGCAATATCCTGACTAGAGTTGCGTAGGCGGTATTCGATCCGCAGATCATCACCCGATCCGCGCAGGCTTTCACGCACGACCGGAGCAGGCGGGCGCAGGTCAGACAGGGTGAAGGGCTTGAAGCTGATCCAGAAGATCGCCAGCAAAGGCAGGATCACAACCAGCGACACACTGATGATGGTCGGAGCCAGCAGCGTCCAGGCCAGACGCGCCTCGCGTTTGGCTAACGCCCCGGTTCCTGTCGGTGGGGAGGCCGAAGTCATGGGTTACCTCGAAGGGTTTAGGGGCAGCGGCGCACACGCCGCTGCAGGTGCCGGGTGGTTACTGAACCTTGGCCAACTCTTCGTTCATCGCCGCAATGGCTGCGGCCGCGTCGATCTCGTCGTCAATATACTGGCGAACGACGCGGTTTATGGCCTGGCTGTTGATCATCTTCGATGCCAGCGCCAGTTGGCCTTCGGCCACGCCCCAGCGCTGCGCCACATCCAGACCGCCAACGATCTCGTCGATCATGGATTGTTCGTACAGCTCACCCAGGGGCGCTTTGCGGTCGACACCAACAGGCAGCTCTGCCCAGGCCTCCGAGAACGCGGTCGGGTTGTCGGCATTCCCACGACGGACCGGGAAGTTGCCCTCAGGCCCGATTGCCAGCGTT
>NZ_JBQFVZ010000063.1:0-1366 GCF_056540025.1 Ruegeria sp. AP12 | reverse complement strand
CAGACGGCGAAGCCGCCTGTTCCTGCTGATCTGCCACGTGGCGAACGCGGGAGGGGGCGAGGCAATGCTATTCGACAGGGGTGGTGCGGCCCGCAGGCGCAGCCGAGGACACGGCCCTGTCTAATAGGGTTTCGTATGAAACAGCTTGTCATGCCATCGCGGCCAGTTCTCCAGCCAATGTATGGTGTCCGGACCTTCCGACAGTCGATGCTCGAGCCCCCGTGCTGAGTAGCCAATCCGAGATACAGTGCGTGCCCGTTTGCGTTTGTAGTGGGCCATTGTAGCGGCCTTTCATGTAGTTTCGTTGCTACATGGCACCCTCCATTTGGTTTGTTCGCTTCAAGCCGCACTCGGCTTAGTCGACCGGAAGCGCAGCCGGTCTTGATATTGGATTGCGTCTTCAAAAGCAATGGGGAGAGGACTTATGAGGCGGATCACGACAAGCAGCGATGGGTAGCACTCTCAACCACAAGGCGGTTCACATAACACCCGTTCAGTGATGTTTCCGGTTTGTTATGACGCTGCAATTGGTGCATTGGTTGCAGAAAACTGCCATTCGAGACGCGGTTCGAAGTCGACCGCTGTTTGGGACATAGCCGCCGTTCGAACCAAGGCTAATTTTCGGTCTGATACTTCGCCAAAAGTGGGAGCATCACGATGTTTTCTATATGCGAAGTAGGCGCCAGCTCGGTGTCAAGCTCGATTGCTCGCAAAAAGTGCGAGTATCCAGCCCCGAAAACACTCCATCTTGCGCGACAAGGACTGTGCGCCAACCCCGTGCTGCTGCACCGAGGATATCGGTGTGAAGAGTGTCACCGCACATCGCGATGCGTTCGGGCGGAATTCCTGGAAGCGTGGCTTCGACCATTTCAAATACTTCCGGAAATGGCTTGCCAAAGAACTTGATGTCTTGAAGGCCCTCATCTGCCAGCAAATGCCCGTAGTGACCGGGCTCCAGTGAGAATCCGAAGTCTCGTGGCGCTGCCAGATCAGCATTTGCGATCACCACTGGGCGCGGGTTCGCCAACAAGCTGTCGCAAAGCATGGATTGTTGAGATCGTTGCCAGATTTCGGTCGAGAGAAACAAGAAACCGTCAGCGCGGTCAAAGTCTGTCTGGTCTGCCTCAAGCCTGATCGTCTCGGATAAGATGTCCGTCAGATCGTCAGACGGAGAGGCGATGCAGCCCCACAGAACGTCGTTCAGGTTTGCCAAGGCTGCGTCGCGGCTGGTTACAATCTCATCTGCGTCAACTTGCATTCCGAGTTTTTGAAACTTGGCAGTCGCGCCCTGGTGATTATAGCTGGCAGCATTGGAAAGAATGCGAATCTGGTGTCCGCCCTCCCTGAGCTCTTTCAAACGAGCTGC
>NZ_JBQFVZ010000062.1:0-1371 GCF_056540025.1 Ruegeria sp. AP12 | reverse complement strand
TCAGGATGTTCAGAAAGGACAGCAGGCTGTTGACGTCGTGACGTTGTGTTGGAGCATGCACTGAAAGTGTGCCTACCAATCTGCCTTGTCCATCACGAATGGGCACAGCGATGGCCGTCATTCCGGCCATGAATTCCTCATCATCTGTCGCGTAAGCGTTCTCGGCGATTCCCCGGATTTCCTCGCGTAGTGCATTAGGGTTCGTTAGAGTTTGTTTGGTCTGCGGTTGTAAATTGCCTGCAGATAGGAACCCATCCAACGTCTTCTGA
Organism: Ruegeria sp. AP12; assembly: GCF_056540025.1. NCBI lineage: Bacteria > Pseudomonadati > Pseudomonadota > Alphaproteobacteria > Rhodobacterales > Roseobacteraceae > Ruegeria > Ruegeria sp. AP12. The sequence goes on along the minus strand of NZ_JBQFVZ010000062.1, from coordinate 1,102 downwards.
CGTAGAGTAGACAGGTACATCTTGCCGCTAGCTGTGCAATGGAAGGGAACCTGTGTACCGATTGGCAATTGGATGCGTAGCGGCCATTTCGTTTCAACCCGGTCAAGGTAGATCATGCCCTCCCGGTCTGGGATGGCCAAGTTGCACGTCTCACCAACCTTTTCAGCGACGCTGCGCAAGATTGCCAAACGCGCCGTGCGCAGGTGTTCGGAAGACATTGTATTGACCGAAAGCGACCTCAGCCGGTGCCCAGGACCAAATGAGCGGCCATCCAGATCTCGTTGTAGGAAACCTTCGGCCTCAGCGGTTTGCAGCAGACGGTGGATTGTGGGCTTGGCCAGTCCCAATGTCTCGATTAGGTCCGATGGTTTGACGGCGACTCCGCGCCGCGCCACCTCCTCAAGGATGAGAAGAAGGCGCAGGTTGGTCGGGATCTGAGTTTCTTTTTCTTGTGTTTCCGTCTCGGCCATCCCGCAACATTCTAGTTATTTGGCAGCAGGATCAAGGCCAGATCGGGCACAAGCGACACCAATATCCATACGGACAGCAAAGCCACCAGATAAGGCACCGTGTATCGCAAGAGACGGAAGTAGGGTACACCCGTCACGCCTGATGCCACATAGAGGTTCAAACCGTAGGGCGGAGTGATAAAGCCGATAGACGCGCCCACCAGGAAGATCACCGAGAAATGGATCGGATCTATCCCAACCGAGGCCGCGATCGGCGCGAGGATTGGCGCAAGGATGATCGTCACCGGCAAGCTTTCCAGCACCATACCGGAAAAGAAGACGATCACCATCGAGGTAAATAGAACCGCGTGGTAGCCGCCCATTGAGGTTACAAAGTTCCCAATGGTTTCTTGCGCCCCCAGCAGCGACAGGATTTGCTGCATCACCACTGAAATTGCGATAAGCGGGGCGAGGATACCTGTGATCTGGGCTGACCGGATCACAATTGAGGGGATCTCGGGGATCGTAAAGCCTTCGACCACGAACATCTCGGCGTAGCTTTTTTCGGTCGGCGGAATATCGTTCCGTGCGCCCATGATCCGGTTGATCGGATAGCTGACCAACCCGGCGATCACACAGAAACCAACGGTCAC
>NZ_JBQFVZ010000061.1:0-1390 GCF_056540025.1 Ruegeria sp. AP12 | reverse complement strand
CGCAGTAGATCTCCGGCGCGGATGGCCCGGTCTGACAGGGCCTGTAGGCGCAATTCAGTCGACTTAACAGTCCGCATCGCAGGGTCATAGCGGCGCATCATGAAATCGGCAAAGCTCTGCCCCCCCATGAACCGCTCTTCCCGCAAAACCTTGACGCGCTGGTTAACGATGGCCTCGTAGGCGCCCGTGGCCCCAAACCGAAAGGTACAGCGTGCCGAGATCGTCTCCAACTCGGTTGAGGTTTTCAGCAGCTGCGGCAGCATGTCATCGGGATGTTTGCCGCCATCGGTCATCTCGCCCATCAGCGCGGTCAGCTTCTGATCCAACTCGCCAATGCGCGTTGTCAGAGATTTGACCCGCGCAAACCCCAGCATGGACATGGCCTTGTAGGTCTCGATTTCGCACAGGCGCTGGATGATCCGTCCAACCCGGCGCTCTCCAGTTCCATCCGACACGAACAGCGCAAACCGCATGTGCCCTGCGGGGTCGATGCGAAAATCGCTGGCGCAGATCGCGGCATCGTCCAAAACGCGGGACACGGCAAGGCTTTCGGGTTCGAACCAATCCGGTAGCAAGTTCCGGACGACGTCATCCTCTGGGCGCGGAACAACTCGTAGCAAAGCCGACGTGATCCTCTGACCGGGACTGGCCATCATCCAATCTGGGGGGAAGACTTCGAAATCGGCGCGGTTGAACGCCCGCTCACTCACGTTCTGAGAGATCGCAGTAAAGGTTACGGACTCAGTGTGTTGCTCCCACTTGAGCCAATGGCGTCCGATCTGCCCCGCATAGTGGGTCGCGTCGGGTTGAGGGTGCGGCGCGCCGTGACGATCCAGCAGATTTATCAAATGCGCAATGTCGTCCTGCCGGTCCCCACTTTGCGACGTGCCGGGCTTTTTGATCGCCAGAAAGGCAACCGTGCATGGAACCTGCGCCACCGGAAAAGGTCGGGCGTGCAGTTCATTGGCAAGCCGATAGCGTAAAGGGTGGTCATCGATTGGCGTCATGCAGGGCTCCGATTCATCCGACACACTATACGGCACACCCAAAATACATCAATTCCCATTTTATTTCAGATACTTACAAGAATGCGACGGTATACATTCCAGCCAATTCATTGATTTGGCTGCCATAGCTCGATGGGATTGCCTTCGGGATCATGAATACGGGCGAATTTACCCACCTCGCTATCCCAATCCGGATTGGTTTCGACGGTGATCCCTGCGTCCTGTAGCTGGCGTGTCAAAGCGGCCAAATCATCAACCCTGAAATTGATCATCCACTGCTGCTCGCTTCGGCCAAAATACGCGGTATCCTGGGCGAAGGGTGCAAAGACCGTATAGCCTTCGGCCTGCTTCCAAGGGACCGGATCATAGTGATTTACCCCCAG
>NZ_JBQFVZ010000060.1:0-1418 GCF_056540025.1 Ruegeria sp. AP12 | reverse complement strand
CACAAATGGTTAAGTCTGAGGCCACAAACGATGACCCTGAAAAGCTTGCCGAGTTTCAGGCAAAGATTGACGCGGACATCAAGATTGAGCCGAAAGACTGGATGCCGCAAGGCTATCGCAAAACGCTGATCCGCCAAATCGGACAGCACGCCCATTCTGAGATTGTTGGACAACTGCCCGAAGGCAACTGGATCACGCGCGCTCCCACATTGGAACGCAAGGCGATCCTGCTGGCCAAGGTGCAGGATGAGGCCGGACACGGGCTTTACCTTTATTGCGCGGCGGAGACACTGGGCGTCAGCCGGGATGAGCTGACCGAGATGCTGCTGGACGGTCGGATGAAATATTCGTCGATCTTCAACTATCCAACATTGAACTGGGCCGATATCGGAGCGGTTGGTTGGCTGGTAGACGGTGCCGCTATCATGAACCAGGTGCCGTTGCAGCGGACATCCTACGGGCCGTATTCGCGTGCCATGATCCGGATCTGCAAGGAAGAAAGCTTTCACCAGCGTCAAGGATACGATGCCATTCGCAAGATGGCCGAAGGCACACCTGCGCAGAAGAAGATGGCGCAGGATGCCCTGAACCGCTTTTGGTACCCGTCGCTGATGATGTTCGGACCCTCGGACAAGGACTCGGTGCATTCGACCCAATCCATGGCTTGGAAGATCAAAATGAACACCAATGATGAGCTGCGTCAGAAGTTCGTCGACCAGACCGTACCGCAGGCCGAATTCCTTGGCCTGACCGTCCCCGACCCGGATCTGAAATGGGATGAAGAACGCGGCCATTACGATTTCTCGGAACCCGATTGGTCCGAGTTCTTTGACGTCATCAAAGGCAACGGGCCTTGCAACACCGACCGCCTGGCCGCGCGCAACAAGGCCTGGGACGACGGGCAATGGGTGCGCGACGGCCTGCTGGCCCACGCCAAGAAGAAACGCGCCGGTCAAGTGGCCGCTGAATAAGCCTGACCTGAGGAGGAAACCCGATGAAAAACGAATGGCCCCTATGGGAAGTCTTTATCCGCGGTCAGCACGGTATGAGCCACCGCCATGTCGGCTCACTGCACGCACCAGACGCAGAAATGGCGATCAAGAACGCACGCGATGTCTACACGCGCCGAAACGAAGGGGTGTCGATCTGGGTGGTCGAAGCGAACAACATCTCGGCCTCATCCCCCAGTGACAAAGGCCCACTATATGAGCCCAGCGAAAGCAAGGTCTACCGTCACCCGACATTCTTCGACATCCCCGATGAAGTGGGGGCGATGTGATGACCCGCGACGAAGCCTTCCTGCAGTTTCTGCTGAGAATGGGTGACAGCACGCTCATCTTGGGTCACCGCGTCAGCGAGTGGTGCGGCCATGCGCCTGTGCTGGAAGAAGATATCGCGCTGGCCAATACCGCGCTGGA
>NZ_JBQFVZ010000059.1:0-1425 GCF_056540025.1 Ruegeria sp. AP12 | reverse complement strand
CGGATTCGCCACCTTCTTTTGGCGTAGGGCGCGCCCCATTGGAACGGCTCGGTGTGGTGAGCATGTGAGCAAGACCTAATAATAAACCCTTTCAAGGTGAGTGACATGACCCTTAACCTGAAAACCTCGTCTGTTGCCGCGATTTTGGCGGCGACCACGGCCATTCCGGCTGCGGCTGAGCTGAAATACGAAAACAATAGCGGCGGATATGTAGAGCTCTACGGACAGTTCAACCCCGCGCTGATCTCAGTTGACGACGGACAAGACACCGAGACACGTTTGCTGGACAACGACCTGTCCAACAGCCGTGTCGGCTTGCGCCTTATGCAGCCTTACGGTGACAACGAGTTTACGTTTCGGCTCGAAACCGGACTAGGACTGCCAAACTCGAGCGAATGGAACCAGCTGGGTACGGATTTCAGCGGTTGGACGCGGGAAGATATCCGTCACGTGGATTTCGCGCTGAAGGGCGGCTACGGTAAGTTCTCGGCGGGGCAGGGCAGCATGGCTTCGGACGGGGCGGCTGAGACGGACTTGTCTTATGTTGGAACGGCGCTCTATTCGTTCACCAACGATGAGAACTCGGGCTTCTTCTATCGCGGAACCGATGGGGTACTCAGCGACATTACGGTCGGTGACTCCAGCAGCAACTTCGACGGTGGCCGCCGGACGCGCGTACGCTACGATACGCCTGACTTCAACGGGTTCAGTGCAGCTATCGCCTATGGTGAAAACGCGCTCTCCAGCAGCGACGATGACACGTATTACGACTTTGCGATCGCGTATAACAACACCTTTGCCGGTGGCGTCGAGTTTGCTGCCAGCGTGGCCTATGCAGTGCGAGACTTCGACAATGTATCGGGTGAGCGCAAGGATACCATAGGGTCTGCCTCGGTTCTGCTGCCCAGCGGGTTTAGCTTTACCGCTGCTGCAGGGTCGCGGGACGACACCGCAAGTGGCGCATCGGATCCAAGCTTCTGGTACGCAAAAATAGCATACGAGGGCGACTGGGTGGCCTGGGGTAAAACCGGTGTGGGCATCGACTACTACGATGGGTCAGATTTCAACAATGATGGGTCGGACACCAAAGCATGGGGTATTGCTGTCGTGCAGCGGATCGACTCGATCAACACGGATGCATACCTGAAATACCGCAACCACGATTTCGAAGATGGGACGTCGTTCGACAAGAACGAAGCCTGGGTCTTGGGCGCGCGCTGGCAGTTCTGATCAGCGATAGATGTTTCACAAAACGCTCCGGTTCCAGCTGGGGCGTTTTTTTGCTGTTGAAGACGGTAAAACCGGGGTGATCCGGGCATTGCCCCCTTGCACGTGGGCGGCTGGGCAAATAGAAGGCGTCAAATTTGCCCGGCGCGCCGTTTTGCGCGCCCCGAATCCTATGGGGACTACCATAATGCAGGTTAC
>NZ_JBQFVZ010000058.1:0-1437 GCF_056540025.1 Ruegeria sp. AP12 | reverse complement strand
GCTGGCCGTGGCCTTCGCCCGCCGCCCCGGCACGTTTGCTCTGGTCATAGACTGCGCAACCGGGCAAGAGCTTGCACGGCTACGGGCCCCTGAGGGACGACATTTCTATGGTCATGGTACTTTCACATCGGACGGCACCCGGTTCTTTGCTACCGAAAACGACTATGAGGCTGGCGAAGGCCGTATCAGCCTATGGGACGCCACCAGCTTTGAACGGTTGGGAGAGTTTTCGTCGGGCGGGGTTGGTCCACATGACATGCGCCTAATGCCGGATGGCCAAAGCCTTGTGATCGCCAATGGAGGAATCGAAACCCACCCTGAGACCGGGCGGACGAAACTGAACCTACCCGTCATGCAGCCAAACCTGACCTATCTGGACCTGTCCGGTCGACTGCTTGAACGGGTCGAGCTGCCAAACGCCCTGCACAAGAACTCCATCCGTCATCTCAGCGTGCGCAACGACGGGCTGGTGGGGTTCGCGATGCAATGGCAGGGCAGCCAGACCAAGCATACGCCCCTGCTGGGCCTACACCGTCGGGGCGCGCCGCCGCAACTTCTGTCCGCACCAGAAGACCTCCAAAATACCTTGCAAGGCTATGCTGGCAGCATCGCCTTTTCGGCCAGCGGGGCCGAGGTCGCCATAACCTGTCCACGGGGAAATGCGCTGCATCTGTTCGATGTAGCAGGTCGCAGCTTCACGAGAGCTTTCGAACTGGAGGATGTCTGCGGTCTGGGCGCAGGTCCGGACGGGCTGGTCTTTACCACCGGCACGGGCACGTTTGGCGCTGTAGACGGGCTCCGCGCGCGGGTTCTTGCCCGCCCCGATTGCCAATGGGACAACCACCTGATCCCGATCCGCGCGCACGCGTAACATTCGGCAATCCCTGTCACATAGTTTACACTTGGAAGAATCAAACTGCTGCCGTATTGGCGGGCGCGAAACCGGCACCTCTGAGTTAAGGACTGACTTGATTGAAACACACGCCCGACGCACCGCATACCATCTACGGGGTTGAGAAATGGGGCAAAGGCCTCATCGAGGTGACGGAGCAGGGCGAGATCGGTCTGCGCAATCCGATGTCTCCGGACACGGCGGCGATCAGTCTGCCCGGTATCCTCAGCGATCTGGATGACCGTGGGATCAAGGCGCCGATGCTGCTGCGCGTCAGTTCGTATCTAGAACACGAGATCGCGCATCTGAACGAGAGCTTTGCCGACGCCATCGCGCGGGTGGGCTACAAAGGCCCCTATCGTGGCGTGTTTCCGATCAAGGTGAACCAGCAGGCGCAGGTAGTCGATCGCATCGTCGCGTTCGGCAAGAAGTACAACTATGGGCTTGAGGCCGGATCGAAACCCGAACTGGTCGTGGCGCTGGCTCATCGTCTGGCCCCCGAGGCGCTGATCGTCTGCAACGGCGTCAAGGATGCCGAGTTCATC
>NZ_JBQFVZ010000057.1:0-1447 GCF_056540025.1 Ruegeria sp. AP12 | reverse complement strand
TCGGGAGATTGTCGAAAATTTGGGGCTTCAGGTTGCTACCTCCGCCGAGGCGCGCGCGCGTTTGGGTCTGAAGGGCGGCGATCAGGTCGCATTCTGAGGAGGGGAGCACATGCAAACAAAGTTGTTGATCAATGGCGAGCTTGTCGAAGGAGACGGGGCGGCGATCCCGGTCCTGAACCCGGCAACCGGAGAAGAGATTTGCGCCGTCAATGCCGCCACCTCGGAACAAGCAGACGCCGCAGCTGCCGCCGCGCATGAGGCGTTTGACACGTTTGGGCAGACCAGCCCGGCGGAGCGGTCGCAACTGTTGACAGATATCGCCGATGTCCTCCAAGCCAACATCGAGGAGTTGGCCGAGTTGGAAAGTCTGGACGCAGGCAAGCCTTGGCCCTCGGCGCTGAACGATGAAACCCCACTGACGCTGGACACCTTCCGCTTTTTCGCCGGTGCCGCGCGCACTATGACCGGGGTGACGGCGGGCGAATACGTAGCCGGTCACACTAGCATGATCCGAAAAGATCCGGTCGGACCGGTAGCGGCGATTGCGCCCTGGAACTACCCTTTGATGATGGCCGCCTGGAAGCTCGCTGCGCCTTTGGGGGCGGGCTGTCCCGTGACGCTGAAACCCTCTCAACTCACGCCACTTTCCACCTTGAAGGCCGCCGAGCTGATTGCAGACATCACCCCCAATGGCGTCGTGAACGTGCTGCACGGTTCGGGCCGTGAGATCGGCAGCCAGATGATCAACAACCCACGCACCGAGGCGATTTCGATCACCGGGTCCAATGCGACCGGGGCCGAGGCGATGAAGGCGGCCTCGCGTCAGATCCGCCACGTGCATCTGGAGTTGGGCGGCAAGGCCCCCGTGATCGTCTTTGACGACGCCGATATCGACGCGGTTGCAGAAACCGTGCGCTATGGCTCCTTCTTCAACGCCGGTCAGGATTGCGCGCAACCCTGCCGCCTGCTGGTGCAGGATGCTGTCTATGACAAGGTCGTGGCCGCTGTGCTCGATCAGGTTGGGCAGATCAAGGTTGGTGCGCAAAAGGCCGAGGGCACGGAAATGGGCCCGATCATCTCGGCCGGACAACGCAACACCGTGGCCGGATTTGTCGACCGGGCGCGCGACACTTGCGAGGTTGTCGTCGGTGGCAGGCTGATCGATGGCCCCGGCTTCTTCTATGAACCCACGGTTCTCGCCAATGTACCCCATGATGCGGAAGTATTCTGCAACGAGATCTTTGGCCCCGTCGTTACGATCTCGCGGTTCAGCGACGAGGACGAAGCGCTGCGGGTTGCCAATGCCGGGCCATTCGGGCTGGCTTCGTCGGTCTGGACCAACAATACCGGGCGGGCGATGCGGATGTCGGCGAAGCTGCGCTACGGATTTACCTGGGTGAATACCCACGGCGTCGCGACCCCGGAGATGCCCTGCGCGACGATGAAA
>NZ_JBQFVZ010000056.1:0-1453 GCF_056540025.1 Ruegeria sp. AP12 | reverse complement strand
CGCATCCAGCACGCGGCAGTGATCTTCCATGTAACTGTGCGACCGGTGGTTCCATTCAGGGTAGGTGTGCTTGCCCGCCAGAGCCTCGTGATCAGCATCGGCTGGCGACAGGTCAAGATGCAGGCGCAGCCGCGTGGCAACCTTGCGGTCCTGTTTCGACAGGGTGATCCTGTCCTGGTCGTCGGCCGCCTTCTGAGCGGTTTTGTCATCGTCGTCATCGACGCTGCGGTTGATGTTCATTGATTCGACCCATGACAGGATCGATTCAAACCGGTGAATGATGAAGCTGTCTTTGCGGTTCTGCTGATCCTGATCTTTGCGCTCACCCAGCTTGCGGTTAGTGAGAGCGGCATCGGGTGCCGGTGCGGCGGGATCGGCTTCGGCATCGTCGGCTGCCTGCCCGCCCGTGCCCGGGTGTTCAAAGCGCAGCCATATGGGGACAGGAGCGCATGGCATGTATCTGCGCGCGTCTGCACCTGTGGCATCAAGCTTGGGAGCCTCGCCACACAGCTGATTGCGGATCGCTTGTTCCATTACGGCCTCTTGGGCGGGGCGGTGCATGTCCGGCCGGGAGTCCGCACAAAACGCAGACATCGCGAGGTAATGCTTCCGCAGTCCCGGGCAGGCCAGATAGGCCTTGTCCGCAGCCACTGCATTCGCACGAATATGCGCACAATCCCGTGCGGGGCCGGGCGCGCCCGGATCGAATGCACCGACCTCGCTCACAGCGGCAAGTGCCGTCAGCCAGAAAAAGGCAGCACGGTTCAGGTCCGGGTCGGGGAAGGCTTCCATGACGGGTGGCAATGCGAGCCGTTCGCCATCGAAACGCGCCACCCATTCGCGATCCCGCTCGGCCCCAAGCTTGCGGCGCATCACCTGCCGATGCTGCACGACACTTGGTGCGACTTCGGCCAGTTCGACCCCCGGTGCCCCGCCGAGCGCGCGGAAGAGAACGGCAAGGCTGGGTCGGACTGAGGCCAGCGTGACGCCCGCTTCGGGGTATGTGACGCCAGCCCCGATCCCGCTGGCCATGTCGTGCCAGAGGTTTCCGACCGTCTCTTCAGGCTCCATGAGGTCGCGCAAGTGCATCGCCGTCACCCGTAGATTGTGCTGACCAGATCGCGCAGCGACTGCTGGACATCCGGCTCGTCGCTCAATGGTTCGATGACTGCCGCCTCAAGCGCCTGGGTCACCCCCATACCGCCAGCCATCAGCGTAGCGGCGTAGATCAGAAGGCGGGTTGAGACGCCTTCCTCAAGATCCATCCCCCTAAGATTGCGGATATGGCTTGCCAGACGGACCAGCGGCGCAACACGTCCCGGCTCCAGCCTGCTTTCCGACGCGACTACTGCGATCTCGGTTTCCGTGTCGGGAAAATCGAAACTGATCGAAAGGAACCTTTGGCGTGTCGAGGGTTTGAGCCGCTTGAGCACGTTCTGGTAGCCGGGGTTGT
>NZ_JBQFVZ010000055.1:0-1484 GCF_056540025.1 Ruegeria sp. AP12 | reverse complement strand
CGATAAGCCCAAACCGCGTGGCGGGTACTATGATGACAAGGTGATCGCCACCTTCGCGACCATCTTCCCGGCCTACGACCCGAAATATGTACTGATCGTCACTTTGGATGAACCCTCTATCCTGGCTTATGGCGAAAAGCGCCGCACGGCGGGCTGGACGGCAGTGCCCGTGGCGGCTGAGTTGATCGGTCGGGTCGCGCCCTTGTTGGGCCTGCGACCCCGGCTTGAGCCTGAGGCGAGCGCTGCTATAACCCTGACCTCGAATTAGGGTGCCAGAGAACAGGTGGGTCATGGGCGCAAGAACAAAGAAACTCAGCCAACTGGCCCTGACAGCACGCGGAGGCGCGAATCCCGACATCACCGGATTGGCCGTCGATAGTCGCGAGGTCAAAGACGGTTGCCTGTTCGCTGCGCTTCCCGGTACGCGCGTCCACGGGGGTGAGTTCATTCAGTATGCCCTGCGCATGGGGGCCGCCGCCATTCTGACCGATGCCGAAGGCGCGCAGATCGCTGAGGTGGAACTGGCCGCATCCAACGCTGCCTTGGTGGTGGTTGAAGACCCGCGACAGGCATTGGCCGGGTCCGCTGCACTTTGGTTCGGTGCGCAACCGCAGACGATTGTTGCGGTCACCGGAACCAATGGCAAAACCTCGGTCGCCACATTCGTCCGCCAGATCTGGTCCGAACTTGGTCACGCCGCCGTCAACCTTGGAACCACCGGGGTCGAAGGCACATGGACCGCGCCGCTGGCCCATACCACGCCTGAACCGATCACTCTGCATCGCTGCCTGTCCGAGGCCGCCGAGAATGGCGTAACCCACGCGGCGATGGAGGCGTCCTCGCACGGGCTGGAACAGCGCCGCCTTGACGGAGTGCATCTGGCCGCTGCGGGTTTCTCAAACTTCACGCAGGATCATCTGGACTATCATGAGACGTTCGAAGCGTATTTCGCGGCTAAGATGGGCTTATTCGAACGGGTTCTGCCTGAGGACGGCACCGCAGTCATCAATCTGAGCGATCCGAAGGGCGCTCAGGTGCGCAAGATCGCTGAGGCGCGGGGGCAGTCTGTGCTGACCGTTGGGTTGGGTGAGGCCGACCTGTGCTTGATGAACCAACGCTTTGACTCGACCGGGCAGGATTTGCGGTTCTCGTGGCAGGGCAAGACCTTCCAGACGCGCTTGAACCTGATCGGAGGGTTCCAGGCCGAAAACATCCTACTGGCCTGTGGGCTGGTCATCGCAGCAGGCGACGACCCCGAACGGGTGTTCGAGACCCTGCCGCATCTGACAACGGTCCGAGGCCGCATGCAACTGGCCGCAACGCGTGACAATGGCGCGGCGGTGTTTGTGGACTATGCCCATACGCCAGATGCGGTCGCTACGGCTTTGAAAGCGCTGCGCCCGCATGTGATGGGGCGTCTGATCGCGATCGTTGGTGCGGGCGGAGATCGCGACGCCACCAAGCGCCCGCTGATGGGAAAGGCC
>NZ_JBQFVZ010000054.1:0-1494 GCF_056540025.1 Ruegeria sp. AP12 | reverse complement strand
CCCCGTAAAGGGTGGTGTTCAGGCGCCATTCTTCTTCGCATGTCTAATTTTCTGCTCAATCGGAGCACTCCTCTATGTTTCGCTATTTCGAAAACCTCGTTGACCCTTTTGGCCCCTATAAAGAAGCCGACGCTCCACCAACCAAGCTGTGGCCGTTCATGCTGGACTATTCGCGGCCCTTCTATCGGGTGTTTGCCTGGGCGGCGCTGATCTCGATCATCGTTGCCGGGGTTGAGATCGGGTTGATCGCCTATATGGGCCGCGTGGTTGACCTGCTGGGCGGCACTCCGGCCGAGGTCTGGCAGAATCACGGGACTGAGCTGTTGCTGATGGCTGCGTTTGTCCTACTGCTGCGTCCGTTGCTGCATTTGATCGACGTGCTGCTGCTCAACAACACGATCCTACCGAATTTTGGCACGCTGATCCGTTGGCGGGCGCATAAACATGTTTTGCGCCAGTCGGTTGGCTGGTTCGAGAATGACTTTGCCGGACGGATTGCCAACCGGATCATGCAGACCCCTCCTGCCGCGGGCGAGGTGGTGTTTCAGGTCTTTGACGCGATTTCGTTCTCGCTGGCATATCTGATCGGCGCGGCGATTCTTCTGTATGCAGCGGACCCGCGATTGCTGATCCCCCTGCTGATCTGGTTTGCGCTTTATGCGCTGTTGGTGCGCTGGACGATCCAGCGCGTTGGCCCGGCATCCAAGGCGGCTTCCGACGCGCGCTCGACCGTGACAGGGCGTGTGGTGGACAGCTACACCAATATTCACTCGGTCAAGATGTTCGCCCATGGCCGGCAAGAGATGGACTATGCCCGCGAAGCCATCGAAGAGACGCGCCGCACATTCCAGATCGAAATGCGGATCTTCACCATAATGGACGCGGTTCTGGTCACTCTGAACGGCCTGCTGATCGTGGGCGTCGTGGGTTGGGCGATTTCCCTGTGGATGCAGGGCACGGCCTCGGTTGGTGTCGTAGCGGCAGCAACGGCCTTGACCCTGCGCCTGAACGCTATGACCGGGTGGATCATGTGGGCGCTGACCAGCTTCTTCCGCCAATTGGGTATTGTCGCCGAAGGGATGGAGACCATCGCCCAGCCCATTGACCTGTTGGATGCGCCTACGGCGAAGCCATTGCAACTAAGCAAGGGCAAGATCGATATCAACGATCTGTCTCACCACTATGGGCGTGAGGCCGGAGGTTTGGACCACATCCATCTGACCATTCAGCCGGGTGAGAAGATTGGCCTGATCGGGCGCTCCGGGGCCGGAAAATCGACCCTAGTAAAGCTTCTTTTGCGATTTTATGACGTCGAGCGAGGAGCCATTCTGATCGACAATCAGAACATTGCGCAGGTCACGCAGGACAGTTTGCGCAGCCATATCGGCATGGTGCAACAGGACAGCGCGCTGCTGCATCGCTCGGTCCGGGACAATATCCTTTATGGCCGTCGCGACGCGACCGAAGAGCAGATGATCGCTGCCGCCAAACAGG
>NZ_JBQFVZ010000053.1:0-1510 GCF_056540025.1 Ruegeria sp. AP12 | reverse complement strand
CACGTCGTTCACGCCGAGCGCGGTGACGACCGCATCGTATGTGCCTCCAATCGTTTGCAACCTCTCAAGCGTATCTCGTGTCGTGTGTCCGGTTGTTGCCTCCAACCGCCATTCGACCGAGTGATGCCGCTCCAAGTGTTTGACCAAATGGCCTGACAGCGCCTGTTCTTGCGTGCCCGCGCCTACGCCGGCGGCAGAACTGTCGCCCGCAATCAACAGGCGCAGGCGAGGCCCACGGCCCGTTCGCCCTTCGCGCGGACCAATCGGTTCCGGCAGCAGCTGGGCCTTGCGGCGCACAGCCAAGCCCTGCGCCGCCAGAACTGGCAGCAGGGGCACACGCAGAATCTGATCGGCGGCAAGCGGATTTGACATGATCAGCTTAGGGCGGATTTGAATTCCAGAAACCGGGGGTCGGTCATCACCCGGGCCATCATCGCTTCACGCAGGGCACCAATGGTCTTGTGAGGGCGCATCACAACCTCGAACTGCTGGATCAAACCCTCGTCGTTTAGCGTGATCAGGTCCACGCCGACCGCATCCAGATCTCCGACCTTGCATTGAAACTCCAGCGCCCAGTCATTGCCGCTGCCCATGATCCGTCGATAGCGGAAGTCGGAAAATACCTTACCCACATGGCCCAACACCGCCGCAACCGGCGCGCGGCCGGTCCATGTGCTGTAGTAGGTGGGCGGCATGAAGCGGACGTCCTCGGCCAAAAGCTCGTGAATGAGGTCTTCGTCCCCTTTGGCGACAACCTCTTGCATGCGTTCGATTGTTGGATGCATGACCTCTCCCCTTTTGCCTCAACGGTTCACGATACGCGCGCCGCGCGCAAGGACGACGTTGCGGGAAGTGGCGCTGTGGGATAGGCACGCGGGCATGAGCGAGACCTACGATCCCCCCCAGACACCGCTGGATGTGCTGCATGAAGATGCGCAATTGATTGTGGTGAACAAGCCCTCGGGCTTGTTGTCGGTGCCGGGGCGAGGTGGGCATTTGGCGGATTGCCTGCTGACCCGCGTGCTGGCGGTGTTTCCGCAGGCCCTGCTGGTGCATCGGTTGGACCGGGATACCTCGGGCGTGATGGTGTTTGCGCAGACGCCCCATGCGCAACGCAATCTGAGCATGCAGTTCGAGCAGCGACAAACCCGCAAAACCTACATTGCTCGCGTTTGGGGGTGGGTTGAGGCCAAAACGGGGACGGTTGATTTGCCGTTGATCGTCGACTGGCCGAACCGACCGCGCCAGATGGTGTGTCATGATACGGGCAAGCAGGCCGTCACCGATTGGCGTGTCGTCAAATACGAAGGTGACACGACGCGCGTGCGTTTGTTTCCGAAAACCGGTCGCTCGCATCAGTTGCGCGTTCACATGCTGGCGTTGGGCCACCCGATTCTGGGTGACCCGTTTTACGCCGAAGGCGCAGCGCGCGATTTCTCACGCCTCATGCTGCATTCCGAGGAATTGCGCCTGAAAAGCCCCGAGGGCGGCGTGGCGATGAAGTTTCGTG
>NZ_JBQFVZ010000052.1:0-1511 GCF_056540025.1 Ruegeria sp. AP12 | reverse complement strand
CCGCCCCGCGCGACGTAGTGCACATGCCACTGCATGGCATCGTATAGGCTTTCGATCTGTTCAGCGTCTTGTCCTACAAGGAACGGTGCCAGATCATGCTGGATCATCGCCAGGATGGCATGACCACCCTTGCCCCCCGTATAAGTATATCCGACCCCCTCGACCCCATCCGAGGTTTGAATAGTAACTGTGATCAGTTGAAAAAACGTGTGATCCCCATGTTTGGCATCGACTAGGACTTCGGCGAGCGGAACGTTGAACAGCCGCGCTGATACACTTTCTATGCGATTCATTGACCCAAGACCTTCTGCTGCCTGGCAATAACCCGAGACTGTAAAAGGATGACCGCAAATAGAAAGCCTCCACGAATTACCATCTGCCAATAGGCACTGAAACTGATGGTGCCCTGACCGTTTTCAAAGTTTAGAACGTTGAAGACCAGCCCCAGCAACAGCGCACCGGCCACCGTCGCAGGGATCGAACCCATCCCACCCGTCAACAAAGTGCCGCCCACCACGACGGACGCGATGGCCGATAATTCCCATCCGATGCCCTCAAGGGGTTGTCCGGCTCCAAAACCCGAGGCCAGAAAGACTCCGGCGAGCCCCGCACAGCCGCCCGACAGCAGGTAAACGAAAGCCTTAGCGCGATTGACCTTCAGACCCATGAGGTTTGAGGCATCCTCGCTGCCACCAATCGCCAACACCGTTCGCCCGATGGTTGTTCTTTCCAACACCAGCCAAAGTACCAGCGTCAGTCCGGCCACGATGACGATTGCCCATGGAAACAGGCCGAACGCCTGCCCCATGCCAAGCTTGGTGAAGTTCGACCCCCAATCGACCGAAATTGTTTGGGCGTCCGAAATCACCAATGCCCCGCCTTTGGCGGCCAACATGGTCGCCAGTGTGGCGATGAAGGGCGGGATTCGAAGGATGATTATGCAAAAGGCGTTGATCGCCCCGAAACCAACCCCGGCAAGAACGGCCCCCGGCAACGCAACCTGAATCCCGTATGGGCTGAGATAGGCCGCAACAACCGACGTAAAGGCCGCAACGGATCCTACCGACAGATCAATCCCGCCGGTCATGATCACGAAACACATGCCCAGTGCAATCGCGATGAACATCGCGTTGTAGTTCAAGAAAGACGAGAAATTGTAGGCGCTGCCAAAGTTTTCATAGCGCATCAACCCGAACAGGATCAAAGCCAGCAGTGCGAGCCACACCGTCACCGAAGCCGAATTGCGCCGAAGGTACTTTCGCAGGTCAAAAGCCGTTTCATCCAACATCAATCAAGCCCTCCGGAACTGTTGGACCCAAACGGCCAGGATAATGATGGCGGCTTTGGCGATTAGTGCGACTTCGTCTTCTACCACGTTAGCCAATAGTGTATATTTGACCAATTGGATGATGACAGCACCCAGTATGGCACCAAAGATCGGCGCCCGCCCGCCTTGTAAAAGAGCCCCGCCGTCAACCGCGGGCGCGATGGCATCAAGATCCATCAGATTG
>NZ_JBQFVZ010000051.1:0-1531 GCF_056540025.1 Ruegeria sp. AP12 | reverse complement strand
CACGCCTGTGATTTTCTCCGATGCCGGTGACAATCCTGGTGGCGGCGGCAGTGGCAGGACGACGGAACTGTTAGCCGCTCTTCATGCGGCAAAAGTCGAAGAATGCCTATTCGGTTCCTTTTGTGATCCGGAACTTGCGAACGAAGCCCATGGCATCGGTGTCGGCGGCAAATTCAGGGCACGATTCAACCGGTCTTCCGATTCCAGCGCTTTCTGGGCGCAATGGGATGTGCCTTTTGAGGCGGATGCAGAGGTCTTGGGTCTCCATAATGGAGATGTGGTAGGTGAACTGGGCATGACGGCAGGTCGGAGATTGGCCCTAGGGCCATCCGCTGCGCTTCGTATTGGTGGTATCACCGTGGTGGTGATCACCGATCGCACACAGACTGCCGACCCCGTGTTCTTTCATATGTTCGGGCTGGATATTGCGTCTGCCCGGACTGTTGTTGTGAAATCCAGAGGCCACTTTCGGGCCGGGTTTTCCAACTGGTTTGGGCCAAACCAGGTATTTGAGGTCGACACGGGCGGGCTTACGTCGCCAGTTCACGACCGCTGGCCGTTTGCGAATTTGCCACGACCGAACTTTCCGATGGACGTCGACACCTCGTGGTCGGCTAAGATGCTGCGCTAGACGGGCTCTGAGTATTTGTCCTGCGGCGTCGTCAACTTGACAAATTGCATGAACTGGCGGGCAAGCTGAGAAGGTGGCCTGCCTGATGGAAGTACAAAGCTCGTGTCATAAAAAATGGCGGCGTCAAATGGCCTGACGACGACACCTTCCATCCCTGACGACAACAACGGGAAGGGATTGATCAGCGTCACGCCCAAACCCTCGCGGACGAGCTCCAGTGCGGCCATGTTCGTTGCCGTTTCTGCGACTTGTTTCGGCCGAATTCCAGCGCGCGCAAAGATCTTTTCTGTGATCGCTCGCGTCCCCAGCCTTCGCAGAAACTCGATCAGCGCGACGCCTTCAAGGTCGTGCGGCGTCACCACTCGTTTTTCCGATAGCGGATGGTTGCTCGGCATGGCGCAGACCACCTGACTGCGGCGCCAAGGCATGAGATGAACACCAGTTCTTTGGATCATCGCACTCGTCAAACCAAGATCATAGCGGAGGTCGAGAATGCCGGCGACCAGCACGTCCGTGGCCTGAATATCCAATTGAAGCTGCTTTCCTTCATTCTTCTTGAGAAAACTGGCCACCCTGGAGATGACAAAGTGATGTGCCAGAGTCGGCGGCACGATCAGGCGTAACGGCTCGTTATCCGGAGTAGCCCATTCTGCGCCCTCAATGTCCGCCAGCGTCTCGAAAATTGGGTCCAGTTTTTTGTTGAGACGCAAGGCTTCGTCTGTTGGGTCGATACGTCCCGATCGCCGGAGAAAGAGCGATCGCCCAACACGGGCCTCGAGTTGTGATAAGGACCGGCTCACGGCAGACTGCGAAATCCCGAGACGCCGCGCGGCGCCGATGGTTGTCCCAGTCGTGATCACGGCTCTTAGCGACTCGAACTCGCGCAGTCTGTGTCTGTGT
>NZ_JBQFVZ010000050.1:0-1532 GCF_056540025.1 Ruegeria sp. AP12 | reverse complement strand
TCCCGTTTCCGCTGACTGTTACCGATACGCCGGGTGTCAACGACCCGCTGCTGATCCGCGAGGAAATCTCGCGCCAATACCTCAAGGAATCCGATTTCTTTGTGGTGGTTCTGTCCGCGCATCAGGCTTTGTCACGGGCTGATCTGAAGCTGTTCCGCCTGATGCAAGCGCTGGAACTGGGCCAGATCGTCGTCTTCATCAACCGCGTGGATGAGCTGGGCGGCGGGGCCGAGGATGCCGGCAAGGTGCGCAGTGATGTTCTGGACGGTTTGGAACAAGCGCTGGGGAACTCGGACATTGATGTGCTGATGGGCAGTGCCCAATGGGCACATTATGCGCTGACCGGGGATGAGACCGGCGTCAATCACGATGACGTCCTAGCCTGGCTGCGCGCCCATCCCGAGCAGATGAAGCAGTATTTGGACGGTGTGGAAGAGATCAAGCAAGGCCCCGGCCCGATCAGCCGCGAAGGCGTTCTGCGCTTTGCTGCCATGATCGCCTCTGGTCTGCCGGATCTGCGGCGGCATGTGACACAGGCCTTGGCCGACGGCCCTCGCAGCGAACAGCTGCGGATGGCGTGGCAGCATCTGAACAGTTTCGCGCAGGGCGAATTTGAACGGTCGCAGGCCGAGCTGCGCGCGCTTGAATCCGAGGACGGCTCTACTGCAGTTGATCTGGACGAAAACAACAAAACGCTTGGTGAACTCAGGGCGCTAGTCGCCGAGAAGACCGAGGTGATGACGCGCGACATGGATGACGTGCTGGCCAATTTGCGCGGCGTCATGGATGACACGGTGGCCGAGGCGGTCTCGGCCGTGGTGCGTGGCCCGGATGGCAATTCGCCTCTGCTGGCCAAAGGTGCTGAGACCGAGTTGAACTTTACCCCTCTACGCGACCGGATGCGCGAGTTGATCCAGGGGGCCACGCAGGTCGTCCGCCAGCGCATGCTGAGCGAGCTTTACGCGATCGACATGCAGGCCAACGCGGCCCTGCGCGCCTTGCCCGGATGGCAGGATCCCGTCGACAACCGCATGAACACCAGCGCGGTGCGGTGGTTCCGTCCGGACACAACGGCCCTGACCCGCGGTATTACGGTGGAGTTGAGGGTGAACTGGCTGTCGCGCCTGATTTCGCGCAAAAGCGTCGTCACGCGTGCAGAGCGGATGATCGTGCAGGAATTCGAACTGATCGGGGATGATCTGATCGACACGGCGCGTGAAAACATGATGGAGCGGCTGAAAACGGTTTTGGACCACTATGTGGCGCTGTTGGGCGGCTATCTTGAACACCGGACCGGATCGGGTGAAACTAATGCTCAGGCCGAAGCGCAGTATGCGTTCGACCGGGCCCGTCGCATCGCCGATGAACTGGAAACGGTGTTCGGCCCGGTGCGCGCGGACGAAGGACAAGCAAAGGCAGCGGAATGATCGAATTTCCCGGAACCGAAAAGGACGTCAGACAGCTTGAACGCTTTCTGAACGCAACCGAATCCCTGCCAATGGATTCGGCGCTGGAGGATATGCGCGCGAAGG
>NZ_JBQFVZ010000049.1:0-1452 GCF_056540025.1 Ruegeria sp. AP12 | reverse complement strand
GGCGGAGAACCCTACGTCAAAGAGCGCTGATAAGGCCAGTTCCGAATTGAGTTTCAGTCCTGTTCGCTGCGGAGCGGCATGCAGAGTTGATTTTGCATGCCGCAACCGCTCTAAGAGGGTATGTGCGTGTTTCCTCTGATAGAAAAGAGTGCAAACCTCCTCTCGTATTTGCCAAAGACGGGTGGTAGGCCTGTGACCGCAGCGCCCGATATTCAGGCTGCACGCATTTCCGATGCCGGCGGGTCCACCGCTTTGCACAGCCGAACTCAATACGACTAGAGCATGCCATGCAAATTTACCTTCCGATTGCCGAAGTCTCCGTAAACGCCTTTCTATTGCTAGGGCTCGGAGGCATGGTCGGCATTCTGTCGGGCATGTTCGGCGTCGGCGGCGGGTTCCTCATGACGCCGCTTCTGTTCTTTATCGGCATCCCTCCGGCGGTTGCCGTCGCGGCCCAAGCCAACCAGATCGTGGCCTCGTCCTTCTCGGGCGTTCTGGCACATTTCAGGCGAAGGGCGGTCGATTTCAGGATGGGCACGGTGCTTTTGATCGGCGGCCTTATCGGGGCCGCGCTTGGCGTTGTCGTGTTCAACTACCTCAAGAGCTTGGGCCAGGTCGATCTGCTGGTAACCCTGTGCTACGTCGTCTTCCTTGGCGTAATTGGTAGCCTGATGTTCGTCGAAAGCCTGCGCGCCCTGCGCAAGGCCAAGAAGGGCGGAGGCGCACCTGCCAAGCGCCGTCAGCGCGGCTGGGTCCATGCGATGCCCTTCAAAATGCGCTTTCGCACCTCGGGCCTGTATATCTCGGTCATACCACCGGTTCTGGTCGGCCTCTGCGTAGGCGTTCTGTCCGCGATCATGGGCGTCGGCGGCGGCTTTATCATGGTGCCTGCCATGATCTACCTGCTGGGCATGCCCACCAAGGTTGTGGTCGGGACATCCCTGTTCCAGATTATTTTCGTAACCGCCTTCACCACAATGCTGCACGCCACAACGAACTACACCGTGGACGTGGTTCTGGCCGTGCTGCTCCTGGTCGGTGGCGTTATCGGAGCTCAGATCGGAACCGTGATCGGCGCCCGGATGCCAGCCGAGCAATTGCGGGTTTTGCTGGCCGCGCTGGTGCTGGTCGTCTGCGGCAAGCTGGCGCTTGATCTGCTTCTGGAACCGTCCGAGCTGTATTCGCTTGGCGCCAGCGGGGGGCACTGATCATGGTCCGCTCATTGATCGCCGCCCTGTGCCTGTTCTGCCTGCCCGCCGCTGCCGCGGAAGAGCAGGTGGTCCTGGGCCTCAGCCAGGACCGGGTTGCCATTACCGCAACGTTCGACGGGTCCGAGATTCTGATCTTCGGAGCCATCAAGCGCGAAGCCCCGATCCCCGAAGGCCCTCCGCTTGAGGTGATCGTCACTGTTGCAGGCCCATCCGAGCCTCTGACCGTGCGCCGAAAAGAGCG
>NZ_JBQFVZ010000048.1:0-1551 GCF_056540025.1 Ruegeria sp. AP12 | reverse complement strand
GCCGAGGGCTGGCGTTCAGCAGTGTAAGGGCGGGAGTGTGCATTGTGCGTGTCATCTCAGTATTCCTTTCAAATTGTATTGACACAAAGTAGCAATGTTCGGTACATGTATTTGATACATTCGCAATTGTGTCAAATGCAAAGGAAGAATTGTAATGGATACAATTTGGCCGGAGACGCTGCCAAAATCCAAAGGGCCTAAGTATACCTTAGTGGCTGATACAATACGAAAAGCAATTGAAAGTAAGACGTTAGATATCGGGACCAAACTGCCCCCAGTGCGCGAACTCGCGTATCGCCTCCAGATCACTCCGGGAACCGTCGCGCGGGCCTATACGATTCTGACCGAAGAGGGCTTGCTACAAGCTGAGGTTGGACGTGGTACATTTGTCGCCCCTCCGAAATCTCCGATTCTGGACGATGTCTGGTCAAGGCAGCTTCATCTGGCCGAAGCTCAGAATGCCAATCACGTGAGTCTGTTCAGCCCGAGGCTTGCGGATATGGGGCAGGTGTCTTTGATCCGCGAGTGTCTACAGAAAGTTGCGCAGTCTGATCCGGCTTTGTTCATGAACTATCCGACACGCGATGCGTATAAACCCATGCGTCAGGCGGTGGTTGATTGGTTGTCGGACCTGCCGCTCGGCAAGTTGTGCGACGACGACATTGTACTGACACACGGCGGTCAGAACGGCCTGTGCCTTGTTTTCCAGACCATTCTGCAGGGTCCCAAACCGATCGTTATGGTCGAAGACCTCTCCTATGCCGGGTTCCGCCGCGCAGCTGAATTGATGCGGGCCGATGTGGTTGGCATCCGAATGGACAAATGGGGAATCGACCCAGGAGCGATGGAGCATGTCTTGCGCCAGACGCCGGCGCAGGCGGTCTGTGTTTCGCCTGAGGTTCAGAACCCGACCGGACTGCACACCCCTTTGGAGCGGCGCAAGGAACTCGTGGAAATTGCACGGAAATACGATGTGCAAATTGTCGAGGACGACTGCTACCGGATGGGAGACGCGAAGGAACCAAGTTTCCGCGCGTTGGCCCCTGAGCGGGGATGGCACGTGTCTTCGATCTCGAAAGTGCTGACACCGTCCTTGCGCGTCGGCTTCGCTATTGCGCCCAGAGACCGGAGCGTGGATCTGCGCCGTTCAGCTGAATACGGATATTTTGGCCTTGCACAGCCGCTGGCTGAACTGACCCGGTTGTTGCTCTCTGACCCTCGCACGCGTCAAATCGCGCGGGATGTACGCTCGCGGATGGGAGAGTATGTGCGGGTGACAGTGAATGCCTTGGGCGGGTTCGATCTGAACTGGGCGCCTGATGTGCCGTTTGTTTGGCTGCATTTGCCGTCGGGTTGGCGGGCTGCTGCGTTCAGCCGCGCGGCAGAGCGAGAAGGAATTCAACTGCGATCCGCGGATGAGTTCGCGCTACGGGACGGGCGCGCCCCGAACGCTGTGCGCATTGCGATGAACGGGCATGTCTCGCTGCAGAGGTTCGAGGACGCGATGCTCCGCCTTCGGGCTTTGCTGGACAATCCGCCTGAGCAAATCAG
>NZ_JBQFVZ010000047.1:0-1576 GCF_056540025.1 Ruegeria sp. AP12 | reverse complement strand
TCCTTTTCAAGCAGTTGCGGCGCCAGGACGTCATGCGCGGCCAGAGGGCTGTTTTCGGGAAATGTCGCCAGCGTTTCAAACCGAAAAACCTTGGCGTCAAGGGTGTCGTGCAGAATGGGCATCTCGACGATGCCGATCTCGAACAGGCCCGACGTCACCCATTCCTGAATCTTCGACGAATACTGCGATTGAAAGCTGACCGACAGATTGGGACGGGATTGCGAGAATCGCGCAATCTCGCGGGGCATGAAGCCGAAGGACAGCATATGCGGGGCGGCGACTTGCAACTGACCAGGGTGTTTGTTCTGCAAATCCGTTACGGCCTGCGCCACGTGATCCAACCCGCGCACCACGGTGTCGACCTCACGATAGAGAAGCTCGGCCTCGGGCGTGGGCAGTAAGCGTCCCTTGGTGCGTTCGAACAAGGGCAAACGCGCCTCGCGCTCTAGCTGAGACAGAAGGTTGCTGATGCCCGGCTGTGAAATGCCAAGCACTGACGCGGCGCCGGTGACCGTCCCTGTCTCCATGATCGCGTGAAAAGCCTGTAACTGACGAAATCTGAGGGACATCCTGACATCACTTTTTCTGATAGTATAAGCAAGATATAGTATTTGAAATGATATTCTGGTCAAGGCAGGCTGCGTCCTGACCGGAGGTGGGATGTCTGATCTACAACAGAAAATTACGGGCTATGATCTATGGCATCTTGCGCTGCCGGTGACATCGCGTCGGGATCACGGCATCGGCTCGGTCGAGGGCGCGTGCGAGGTCGTCATCCTCAGATTGACCACTGAGGACGGCACGCAAGGGTTTGGTGAGGCCTCACCCTGGTCGGTTTTTACCGGCACGCCCGAGGCCACGTTTGCCGCGCTGGACCGCTATCTGCGCCCGCTGGTTTTAGGCGCGCGTCTTTCTGACCGGGCGGCGATTATGGCCAAAGCCGCCCATGCCGTCGCCCACTGCACCGAGGCCAAGGCCGCGTTGGAGGCCGCACTGCTGGACCTGACTGGCCGCATCTCCTCACTTCCGGTTTGGGCCTTGCTGGGCGGCAAGTGCCGTGATGCGATCCCGCTGAGCTGCTCCATCGCCAATCCTGACTTCGCACAGGACATCGACCTGTTGGCGCGGTTGCGCGACGACGGCGTTCGGATCGTGAAACTCAAGACAGGGTTCAAGGATCATGCCTTCGACATCATGCGGCTTGAATATCTGGCCCGGAACCACCCCGAAATGGCCGTCCGCGTGGACTATAATCAGGGGCTGAGCATCGAGGACGCCCCGGCGCAGGTGCGCGACGTGGCCCAGTTTCAACCCGACTTCATCGAACAGCCCGTTCGGGCGCATCACTTAGGCATGATGGCCCAACTGAAGCAGATGATCGACGTCCCTCTGCTGGCCGATGAAAGTGTCTTTGGCCCCGAAGACATGGAGCGCGCCGCGCGCGAGGGGATTTGCGATGGTGTTTCGGTCAAGATCATGAAATCCGGTGGTCTGACGCGGGGCCAGACGGTCGCCCGCATCGCCGCCTCCCATGGGCTGAGCGCCTATGGCGGCGACATGTTTGAAGCAGGCTTGG
>NZ_JBQFVZ010000046.1:0-1516 GCF_056540025.1 Ruegeria sp. AP12 | reverse complement strand
CCCCACCTTTCGCACCCGCACACGAGCAGGTCGCGACTGGCGGTCCGAAGATTGTTGAGATCACCATGGAAACCGAAGAGCGGCTCATGGTCGTTGACGAAGACAATGGTGCCGAAATCTGGGCGCTGACCTATAACGGGTCTGTCCCGGGTCCGCTGATCATCGTCCATGAGGGCGACATGGTGGAGTTGACGCTGCGCAACCCGACTTCCAGCATGATGGAGCACAACATCGACTTCCACGCGTCGACTGGTGCCCTGGGTGGCGGTGGCCTGACCCATGTCTATCCCGGCGAGGAATGCGTACTGCGTTGGAAGGCAACCAAGCCTGGTTGCTTCACGTACCACTGTGCTCCGGGCGGTGACATGATCCCGTATCACGTCGCGCATGGCATGAACGGTGCCATCATGGTGCTGCCGCGCGATGGCCTGAAGGATAAGGATGGCAACCCGCTGCGCTATGACAGCATCGCCTATTTCGGTGAGCAAGACTATTACCTGCCCAAGGACGAAAACGGCGACTATCGCACCTACAAGGCGGCAGGCGACGACTATGCCGACAGCCTTGAAGTGATGCGTGGCCTGATCCCGACCCATTCGGTGTTCAACGGTGCCGTCGGTGCTCTGACCGGTGAAGGCGCGATCAAAGCCAAAGTTGGTGAGACTGTGCTGATGGTCCACAATCAGGCGAACCGGGACTCGCGCCCGCACCTGATCGGCGGGCATGGCAACTATGTCTGGGAAAGCTCGTTCACCGACGCGCCTCTTCAGGACATGGAAACGTGGTTCGTGCGGGGCGGCAGTGCGGTCGCGGCGATGTACACCTTCGAGCAACCGGGCGTCTACGCCTACGTCAACCACAACCTGATCGAAGGTGTGATGCTGGGTGCGACCGCTCACGTGGTGGTCGATGGTCAGTGGGACAATGCTCTGATGGAGCAGGTTGTCGCTCCGCGCAGTTTCGAAACCTAAGAGAGGAGGAGGACCGGTGTCGGCCGCAGCAAACTCAGAGACAAGACTTGGTAAGACGTCCCTTCGTTTCGCCATCTTGGGTCTTGCGGCGGCAAGCATCGCCTGGGTCGCGCTCACGCAGCGCGGCCCGAATCCAGCCTATTTGCCCGCGATGGCCGAGCGCGCCGTCATTTTGCCGGACGGGCGTTCGGTCTACGTGCAAAAATATGAAGCCACCGTAACCGAATGGAACAGATGCGCGGACGAGGGTGATTGTCAGCTGACCTTGCGCGCACGACCTGACCAGGACCCCGCTACAACACCGGCAACCGGGCTGAGCTATGTGGACGTTCAGCAATATGTCACCTGGATCAATAAGAGGAGTCGTCACAACTTCCGACTGCCCACTGCTGAAGAATGGAATTCTTTGGCCGCCGCTGTTCTTCCCGAGAAACCCGATCCAATCTTTACGGACCCGTCGTTAACCTGGGCATCCAGCTATCTCATTGAAGGCCTGGCCCCACGAGCGCTCAAGCCTCAAGGTAGCTTTTCTGCTTCCCCCGAAG
>NZ_JBQFVZ010000045.1:0-1608 GCF_056540025.1 Ruegeria sp. AP12 | reverse complement strand
TCCAAAGACACTCCAGTTTTCCGTTTTTTGGCACAAAGTCGATAAAAGATGGCGGTGGATTCCTACTCAAGATCTGATCTATGACATCATTGCGTGCTCCCAAAAACGCTAAAACCGATCTCGTATTTGGACGTTCAATTCTGTAATAGCCTGGACGGACACCCCTTTGTATCTTGGCTGAAGTTAGGGTCAGGACGCATTGATTTTCAACGCGCTGCGTGATTCACGGCTTCTAAAATGGAGTGGTGATATGAGCGACCTTTACTGGCTGAGCGACGAGCAGATGGCCAGGCTTTCCCCTTTCTTCCCGAAGTCGCACGGCAAGCCACGGGTCGATGACAAGAGAGTGCTGAGCGGGATTATCTTCATCAATCGCAACGGGTTGCGCTGGCGCGACGCTCCCAGGGAATACGGACCGCATAAGACGCTGTACAGCCGGTGGAAACGATGGAGCGAGAAAGGCATCTTCGCGCGGATGATGGTCGGCCTGGCTGCCGAACATGGCGAGCAAAAGACCGTGATGATCGACGCGACGTATCTAAAGGCCCACCGCACCGCGACCAGCATGGCCGCAAAAAAGGGGGGCGTGGACGCCTGATTGGTCGAACCAAGGGTGGCATGAATACGAAGCTGCACGCCATCTGCGACAGCCAGGGGCGGCCGCTTAATCTATTCGTCACTGCCGGGCAGGTCAGCGATTACACCGGCGCACGGGCGTTACTCAGCAGTCTGCCAAAAGTCGACTGGCTACTCGGAGACCGCGGCTATGACGCCGACTGGTTCAGGGATGCGTTAAAAGACAAAGGGATACGCGCCTGCATCCCTGGCCGGAAGAAGCGCAAGGCTCCAGTCAAATACGACAAGCGGCGATACAAACGGCGCAACCGCATCGAGATCATGTTCGGTAGGCTCAAGGACTGGCGGCGCGTGGCAACACGCTATGACCGATCCCCAAAGGTGTTCCTCTCGGCCATCGCGCTCGCCGCTCTCGTCATCTATTGGTTATGAATCCTGACCCTAACAAGTCTGCCAAAAAACTTGCCCCAAGATTGAACCGGATCGCCGGTTTTGTGCACCTAATATCTGACCGAGGCAGAAAAGGCAGGACGTCAGTGGGGTTCTGTCGCAAATTCCTTTGAAGGCTGAGGAGCTGGCGCAGGCGGGTCGATTATCCTGCCATTTGGGCGAACTGCTGAAACGGAGAGAGACCGGGCGTGAATTGACCTTTGCGGATCATGTTGACCAGTTCGATACCGGCTAGGGCAGATGCAGCTGATGAGAAAGACTTGAAACCCAACATGGGCCTGATCCGACGTTTGATGAATCGATGATCTTGTTCAATGATGTTATTGAGGTATTTCCGCCTCACCATCTCGATTGGTACTGGGCAGCCAAAGCCTTTCAGCATCTTGTTTATGGCTTTGATACCAGCTGTGTTGGCCCCGCTTTTGTCGATGACAATCTTCCGTGGCAAACCGTTCACCTCAAGCGCACGAGCGAAGAACTTCGTCGCAGCAGCTTTATTCCGGCACTTGGATAGCATGAAGTCCAGGATTTTGGCGTGTGTGTCGTCGGCGGAATAGAGATAAACCAACTCACCCTTCACTT
>NZ_JBQFVZ010000044.1:0-1644 GCF_056540025.1 Ruegeria sp. AP12 | reverse complement strand
ATGAGCATCCTCTTGCCATTGAAGCAGATCGGAGGTCCGGATGTTGCCCAGCTGGGCGGATTGATCCGTCAGCTGGTGCAACCGGGGGTCGGGGCTTGCGATCACCAGAGTGGGGGGCGGCGAAAGCGTTTTCAAACAGGTTGCCAAGGCCTGACGCTCAGGTGCGTCCAGAACAGACGAGGGTTCATTCATCAGTAACATCCGAGGGCGTAAAGCAAGGGCTCGGGTCAGCGCGATCAGTTGTCGCTTGACCGGATCGCTTTCAAAACTCGACCCCTTGCCCAGCTGGGTATTGTAGCCTTCTGGCAGCCGGTGAATACGCCGCTCCAAACCAAGCTTGGAGGCAATCTGTTTGGCACGTTCAACCGTTTCGGTGCCGCCAAACGCGGCTAGATTGTCCAGCAAGGTTGCTGATAAGACTGCAGGGTCGCGCTCTAGCGCTACTATCCCGCCCCGACTGACAGGGGCGGATAGTTCAGTTGTTGCAGCCTCATCTATCAGGCACGAGCCGGCATTGGGCTCTTGGTTGCCCAGAATGGTCGCAAATAGGGCATCGACCATCCAACTTTCTTCGGCTTCTATCAGTATCCCAGTGCCGGGCGGCACGTGAAAACTCACTGGGCGATTAACGGCCTCTTTGTTTTGTGGGTGCGACAGGCATAGCGTTTCGACCCGGAGATCACCTTTGAGCTTTTTGTGCCCGATCCAGCCTGGCGGGTGCTGAGAAATACTGTCCATTTCGCGCAGTTTCCGCCGGGACAAAGCGACGCTTTCTGACTGAACCGATATCGCCATGATCTTGATTAAAGGCTGAATGATGTGACCATTCAAAAGCATACAGGCCGCCAATTCGGCAATTCCGATCATGTTCTGAATGACGAGATAAGCCCCCAGTAAGCCCATTGTGGCAACCATGATCTGCCCGAAAACAGCGCCAAAACTCTGCGCAAAACCCGAGAACAGGATCAGCTTGCGGCTGACCTCTACGGTCTGGTCCTCCAACAACTCAAACCTTCGGGCCATCTGAGGCTCCATCCGGTTGGCTTTGACCGTGGACAGGCTGGACAGCAGGGCCGAGAGGAACGCATAGCGGCGGGTATCCAGTGCCTTGCGACGCTCAAACAGGGACCATTGCTGATGCTTCATCACAACCGCAAACACTAAAACGATACAGAGCGCGGCAATGGGAACCAGAACCAACCACCCTCCGATCAAGCCGATCATGAGGGCGAACAGGATCGTAAATGGCAGATCAATGACGAGCGTCTGGCTCTGACCTGATTGGTGTTCTCGCAGTTGGCTGATCGCCATGAAGCGGTCAAAATAGGTGCTGGCGGTGTTTTGGGAGAAGTGGATCGGGTTTGCGTTCAAAACCTGTTCAAGGAACCGGCGCTGGCGGGTGACAGCACTCTCTTCGGCCCCGGTTGTCAACAGCACAGAACGCGCCCAACGCAACAAAAACTCAAGCCCAGCCCCAATCACCAGTGCCCAGGTCAGGATGCGCAACGTCTCGGTCGCCTGAAAGGGGATGATGCGGTCGAAAATCAGCAGAATGGTGATTGGCGCCAGAAGGGACAAGATGTTCAGGGAAAGCGACCCCGCCAGCAGAGGAATACCCATCCGCAGCCTTGTTCTACGCTTGAC
>NZ_JBQFVZ010000043.1:0-1735 GCF_056540025.1 Ruegeria sp. AP12 | reverse complement strand
GCGAGCCGGACATGGCACAGGCATAGGGCGACCCCCAGGCATTGACATGGAACATCGGCACCACGGGCATCACCACATCCATCGCCGAATAGCCAATGACGTCTCGCGCATTCGAGGCGAAGCCATGCAATACGGTCGAGCGATGCGAATAGAGCACCCCCTTGGGATGGCCCGTCGTGCCTGAGGTGTAGCACAGGCCGGAGGCGGTGTTTTCGTCCAAATCCGGCCATGCGAAATCGGTATCACCCGTCTCGATCAGTTCATCATAGAATTGCAGCCCGTCGATCTGCGCGGCCGCTTCCTCATCACGAGGACCCATCAGCACAAAGTGATGGACCTCTCCCAGACCTTCTTGCAACGCCGCGACCAATGGGATGAAGGTGGCATCAAAAAACAGAACGCGATCCTGGGCGTGGTTGATGATGTAGGTCAGCTGCTCGGGGAAGAGGCGCGGATTGATCGTGTGACACACGAAACCTGCGCCCGAGGTCGCATAGTAGATCTCAAGGTGGCGGCGATTATTCCAGGCCAGGGTGCCGATGCGGTCTTGTGGTTCCAGTCCAAGCTTGGTCAATGCCGATCCCAACCGGCGAGCGTTGCGCGCCACGTCGGACCAATTGGTTTGCGCTACGGTGCCGTCTGTTTCAACCGACACGATTTCCGTCTCACCGTGGTAGCGCTCTGCGTGATCAATCAGTGACGAGATCAGCAAGGGCTGCGTCATCATCTGTCCCAGCATGGACATCCTCCCTTTTTTGTTCAGGCCACGCTGTCGGCGGCCATTCCGTGCTTTGAGTGATACGCGGGCCTGTGGCCGGGCGATCAATCATGACGGTTCATTGGGAAGAACCCTGCCAAGCAATTATTTGTCTGACAATAAAAAGATTGCAGCCCGAGATTGCCCCGGGCCGCAAATCACCACGTCAATTGCGGTGTTGCAGGGCATAGGCGACCAGAGCGGCAGTCGAGCCATCCTTGTCATCCGCGCTTTCTTCTCCGTCCACGATCGGCCCGAGTGAGGTGGCAAGTTCTTTGCCCAATTCAACGCCCCATTGATCGAAGGAATTGATGCCCAGAAGAGCGCCTTCGACGAACACCCGATGCTCATAGAGCGCTATGATCTGCCCCAACACAAAGGGCGTCAGTTTGGGATAGATCAAGGTAGTCGAGGGCCGGTTGCCCGGAAAGACCCGATGCCGCGCCTGACGGTCAAGTTCATCGCCCGTCAAGCCTTTGGCCGCCATGCGGGCGCTGGCTTCGTCAAAAGACCTGCCGCGCATCAAAGCCTCGGACTGGGCGAGGCAGTTGGCCAGAAGCAGGCGGTGGTGATGGGCCAGTTCAGGCTCATGCCCCTCGGCAGCGACCATGAATTCGCAGGGGATCACGTCGGTGCCCTGGTGGATCAGCTGGTAGAAAGCGTGCTGGCCATTGGTGCCCGGCTCACCCCAGACGACAGGCCCCGATGGCACCGACAGCGCGCTGCCATCCATTGCGACCGATTTGCCGTTCGATTCCATCTCAAGCTGCTGGAAATAAGCCGGCAAGCGCAGCAGCCTCTGGTCGTAGGGCAACACCGCGCGGCTGGCATGGCCCAGCACCTGACGATGCCAGATTCCGACCAAGGCGAGCATCACTGGCACGGTCTCAGCCCAGTCGGCCGAACGGAAATGCAGGTCCATAGCCTGTCCGCCCCGCAGGAACGCGTCGAACGCGTTCGAGCCAATCGCGATCATCA
>NZ_JBQFVZ010000042.1:0-1767 GCF_056540025.1 Ruegeria sp. AP12 | reverse complement strand
TCGACCCCGCAACCCGGCCGAACCCAACCGGACGTACGGTACGCGGAACTACGACCGCTAGAGGATATGGCCGAATCTCTTGCGGCCTTGTATGGCGCGGCCATGAAACTCAGCGATTTTGATTTCCACCTGCCCGAAGACCTGATTGCGACTCGCCCCGCCAACCCGCGCTCGTCTGCGCGTTTGCTGGTGGCCGAGCGCGAGGCGATCTCGGACAGCCATGTGTTCGATCTGCCCAACTGGCTGCGCCCCGGCGATCGGCTTGTGTTGAACGATACGCGCGTGATCCCGGCAAGGCTCAGCGGGCGGCGGCACCGCGACAGCGCGCAGGGGCCGGTTTCCGCTGCGATCGAGGCGACGTTGCTGGAGCCTCAGGCGGATGGATCCTGGACCGCGCTGATCAAGCCGCTGAAAAAGGTCAAACCGAGCGAAGAGATCGTGTTCTCTGACGATCTCAGCGCGACGCTGGACCGGGTAGAGGACGGGCAGGCCTATCTGCAGTTCAACCTCAGTGCTGAGGATTTTGACGCTGCCCTCGAACAGGCCGGTGCGATGCCCTTGCCACCCTACATCGCCGCCAAACGTCCAGCGGATGAGCAGGACAAGACGGATTACCAATCCATCTGGGCGCGCAACTCGGGCCCTGTGGCCGCACCAACCGCGTCGCTGCATTTCGATAGTGCGTTGATGGCCGCGCTGGCAGAGCGTGGGGTGGAATTCAGCCACGTGACCCTGCATGTGGGCGCGGGAACCTTTCTGCCGGTCAAGGTTGAGGACGTGACAACCCACAAGATGCATGCCGAATGGGGCCGGGTCAGCCAGCAGGCCGCTGATGAGATCCGCGCCACCAAGACGGCAGGCGGCCGGGTGGTCCCGGTCGGTACAACCGCGCTGCGCCTGATCGAAAGCGCCGCGCGTAGCGGGCGGATTGCACCTTGGGAAGGGGAAACCGACATCTTCATCTATCCGGGCTTTCAGTTCCACGTGACGGACGCACTGATGACCAACTTCCACCTGCCCAAGTCGACCCTGCTGATGCTGGTTTCGGCGCTGATGGGGCAGGAGCGTATGCGGTCCGTCTATGCCCATGCGATTGAACAGAAATATCGCTTCTTCTCGTATGGGGATTCGTCCCTTCTGATCCCCTAAAATCCTCAGCCGCGACACTGTCAGACAGGGAATGTCGTAGACAGGCGCGATCTGCATTTGTTTTGATCACATAACGACTCGCAATTCAGCTTGGCACATCCCGGAGGCCCAAATGATTCAGGTTCTGTCCACCGCTTGGGCGCTTCTTCTCGGTATGGGATTGCTGATGGTCGGCAACGGCCTGCAAGGTACGATTCTGGGTGTTCGAGGTGAAATCGAAGGTTTCTCGACCCTGGAGATGTCCTTTGTGATGTCGGCCTATTTCATGGGGTTTCTGGGCGGATCGCGCCTCGCGCCTGAGATGATCCGCAGGGTTGGCCATGTGCGTGTCTTTGCAGCCCTGGCCTCGTTCATTTCCGCGGTCATGATCATGTATCCGATGCTGACCGACCCGATCGCGTGGTTCCTGGGACGTGCCGTGATCGGCTTCTGTTTCTCGGGCGTGTACGTGACCGCTGAAAGCTGGCTCAACAACGCGGCCAGTAATGAGAACCGGGGGCAGGCACTGTCGCTCTATATGATTGTGCAGATGCTGGGGATCATTTCGGCTCAGGGATTGGTCTTGCTGGGCGATCCCGCAGGGTATGAGACGTTTGTGATCGCGTCGATCCTCGTTTC
>NZ_JBQFVZ010000041.1:0-1774 GCF_056540025.1 Ruegeria sp. AP12 | reverse complement strand
TGGAGTTGAAGAACGACATGATATTGCGCCGCAGGAGCGGCTCACCACCGGTGATGCTCAGTTTCTCAACGCCCATATTCACCAAGGTGCAACACATGCGGTCCAGCTCTTCCAGCGTCAGCAGCTCTTTCTTGGGCAGAAAGGTCATGTTCTCGGACATACAATAGACGCAGCGAAAGTCGCAGCGGTCGGTTACCGAGACGCGCAGATAGGTGATGGCACGGGCGAAAGGATCAATCAGCGGAGCAGTCATGCGGTATAGGTAAAGCTGGAACAGGCCCACGACAAGAGCGAACTGTGCTTTGGTCTGGTGCAGCTGCATGAGGGGTTGTAGGTTCGGGGTATGAGAGAACTGCTTGTGATATCCTGCGTTTTGCTGGTCGGGTGCGATACCGTGCGTTCGACAACGGATCGTTTGTTGGGGCGCGATGAAGCGGCGGCAGAGCCAACGCCTGCTGCTGTAGAGACCGCACCTGCCGAGGCGGAAAGCTCTGCCTATATCCAGCCCGCAACCGCGACAGCGAACTGGACCGGCGCCAAGACCACCATTGCCGGGTTGGGCGATCCGTCGACTCCGGGCCGCTGGATGCAGACACCCTTGGTCGATTCCGAGGTGACCGCGCGGGTTGTTGTGCCGAAAACCGGCGCGCAGGCTTATATCACTCTGGTTCCGGCCTCGGGGCCCGAGACAGGTGGCAGCCGTTTGTCACTAGATGCCATGCGGGCGTTGCTGGTGCCGTTTGATCAGTTGGTCGAGGTCGAGGTCTACGCCAACTAACCCTTCAGGTATTTTCCGGCCTCGCGCCGGGCAAAGGGTTTCATCGCGTCTCCATGCGTTTCCAGAAAAGCCACGACCCGGTTGGGATCATGTTTGGAGAGTTCCCGTAGCCACCACGCAATGGATTTCTGAATGAACCAGTTCCGATCGGGCACATAGCCCGCGGCCCACCCGAGGATTCGATCTCGGCGCGCCAGATCTTCTGGTTTGGGGTGGTTTTGCTTGGTCCAAGGAAGCGTTGAGACCAGAGCAGCGCGGCGGGTCCACATGTGGTCTGATCCCGTCCATGTTTTAACCTGATCCAGCCGTGTGGGATCGGCGCTCAGGCGTTTCTGGATGGCGGTGCAAGCGTGGTCGGCGATGGCCCATGCGTCGAAATCGGACACCCAGCTTTGCAACAAGGCCCACACATCCTCATCTGGGCGAATGCGCGCCTGGGTCAGCAGTTTGGAGGCCGCAACGCGCGCCTCGTGAATGTTGGTCTGCCAGAGCGCATCCGCGAGGGTGACGCGCTCAGCAATGGACAATTCCTTGCGCCAGGCTTTGGTCAGATCGTTGAGAACAGGAACCGCGACGCCCAGATAGGGACGCTCGGCCTTGTGATAGACCGCGACCTGTTCCGCGCGCTCGGCATCGGCATGTGCCTTGATCTGATCCAGATAGGGGGCAAGCATGGTCTAGACCGGAACGCCGGTGGGCTTGCCGTCAATCGTCTGCTGGTTCTTCGCGACCCAATAGGCGCGGATATCGTCGTCTGATTTGCCGTCGACCCATTTTTGCATCGTGTCGCGATCCGACTGGAACTCCATGAACGGAACCGCATAGCCGCAGGAGGTCTGCACCAGATCAATACTGAGGTCATAGATCTGCCGCTCGCTGCGGTGGTTGGGGAATTGACCTGCCAGTTCGTCCCAACCGTCATCCCCCGCATGCAGGGTGCGTGCGGTGCCATAGGTGCGCAGGATCAGCGGGCGCGTGGTGAAGGAACACCACATC
>NZ_JBQFVZ010000040.1:0-1783 GCF_056540025.1 Ruegeria sp. AP12 | reverse complement strand
GCGCGACCCTGATCGCGATTGATCCGACACGGTTCGGAAATGCCGCCTTCAACGACTATGTCACGCGCATCTGTGCCGAGATCGACGGCAACGGCACCGCCCGCATACCCGGTGACGGGCGGCTGAAGAACCGCGCCGCGTCTCAGGCCGAGGGTGTCAGCGTCAGCACCGAATTGCTGTCGCAGTTGCAAGACTTGCGGTAAGCTCTCGAACCGATGGCACGGGGGTCAGGGTAAGCTCAACTTGGCCATCCGCCCGCCATCGACCGTATAGACCTGCCCTGTGATAAAGCCGCTTTCCTCGGCAGCCAGAAACGCCGCCAATGCTGCCACTTCTTCGGGCCTGCCGGTGCGCGCGACCGGGTGAATCTGGCCGATGTCCCGGCGAAACGCATCCGGGTCGGGCATCGAGTCGATAAAGTCGAGGTTCAACTCGGTGTCGATCCAGCCCGGCGCAATCGCGTTGCAACGAATACCCTCGGCCCCGTGATCCACCGCCACGGCGCGGGTCAGCCCGTGCAGCCCGGCCTTGGAGGCGCAATAGGCCGCGTGGCCGGGATTGCTGCCCAGCCCCTCGATCGAGCCGGTATTGACGATGCTGCCCTTGGTTTTGCGCAGATGGGGCAAAGCGGCCTGAATCATCAGGAAGGGCGCGGTCAAGTTGACGGTCAGATTTTTCTGCCAGTCATCCAACGTCAACTCTTCGACGCGGGCCTCCTGCATCATACCGGCATTGTTGATCAGAACGTCCAACTTCGCGGCGCGGGCGATGACCTCGGCCACCACCTGTGCAGGCGCGGCAGGGTCGGTGAAATCGGCTGCGATCCCTTCGAAATGATCATCCCCGCCGCGCTGGGCGGTAAAGACGCGCGCGCCCTCCTCCGTCAGCCGTGCCGCGATGGCTTGCCCTATCCCCGAGCGACCGCCGGTGACCAGAACAACCTTGCCCTCAAACCGCCTCATGCGACCGGTTTCCCGCCATTGACCTCAACCAGCGTGCCGCACATGTAGCGCGCCGCATCCGAGGCGAGGAACAGGACCACATCGGCAATATCCTCAGGCTCGGCGATCCGCCCAAGAGGCACGGTCTTACCCAGTTCAGTCACGGCCTCGTCAGGATCAAACCCGCGCTTGGCAAAGCCCGAGCGCAGCATCGGTGTATTCACCTCGTTGGGACAGACCGCGTTGATGCGGATACCCTGATGCGCGTGGTCCATGCCCATGCATTCGGTCAGCGAGGCGATTGCGGCCTTGGTCATGCAATACAGCGCGTGGTTCGGCCCCGGCGCCTTACCGCCCCAGCACGAGGCGGTGTTGACGATGGCCCCACCACCCGTCTCGGCCATCAGCGGGATGGCCGCGCGGCAGATGCGGAACGGGGCCTCGACATTGACGCCCATCGACAGGGACAAGTCAGCGTCCGAGGTCTCGGTCACCGGCCCGCGCGTGATCACGCCCGCGTTGTTGATGACGATGTCCAGCCCGCCCAACGCGTCATGTGCGGCCTGAGGCAGCGCGTCGCAATAGCCTGCCTCCAGCAGGTCGCCGGGCAAATGCGCCTCGGCGGTCAGGGTGTCGGTTGCACGGTCTGCGACTGCCACCCGCCCGCCACTTTGGCGCAGCTTGTCGACAATGGCCTGACCGATGCCGCCCGCAGCGCCGGTGACCAATGCGCGTTTTCCTTCGAACATTTTGTTATAACTCCCAGGTTTCGAGTGGAGTGCCCAGAAGATCGCGGTCTACGGTGACCCCCAATCCCGGTGCGTCGGGTGGCAGAACGCCGC
>NZ_JBQFVZ010000039.1:0-1841 GCF_056540025.1 Ruegeria sp. AP12 | reverse complement strand
CCGATTGTACGGGCGTGGAACGACCGATATGAAAGGCTTTCTGGCTGAGATGTTGGCCCTCGCCGATGCCGTGCACGGTCGGGAGCTGAAAACGCCCCTAAAGCTATTGGTGTCTTACGACGAAGAGATCGGCTGCGTCGGGATTTCACGCATGAAAAAGCAGCTGCCGTCGCTGTTGGAGCGTCCCAGACTGGCCATTGTAGGCGAGCCGACCGAGATGAAGGTCGCTATCGGCCATAAAGGCAAGCGTGCCTACCGCGCCGACATTAAAGGAGAGGCCGGACATTCCGCGCTCGCCCCGCAATTTGTCAACGCACTCCATGTTGCCGTCGATTTCGTCGCAAAGTTGCGCCAGATGCAGCAGAAGGCCCAACAAACCGGGATCCGCAACGACGCCTACGATGTTCCCTATACGACCTTCCATGTTGGCCAGCTGTCCGGCGGCACAGCTCTCAACCTTGTACCCGACAAGGCGACGCTTGTGTTTGAGTTCCGGCATCTGGCGGAAGATGACCCCGACGAGATCGAAGCCGAGCTTCAGCAGGCAGCAGACGCGGTTTTGGCCAAGTTTCCAACGGCTGCCCAAATCTCGCTTCGGGCGTTGGCGGGATACCCCGGGTTGTCAGTCTCCAGCTCTGAGCCAGAGGTCTCACTTGTCAAATCCTCTGGCGGCGGCGAAACAACCCACGTTGCATTCGGAACTGAGGCTGGCGTTCTGTCAGACCTTGGCATCGCGACAGTGGTGTGCGGCCCAGGGTCTATGGCGGAACAAGGCCACAAGCCTGATGAGTACGTTTCCGAGGAACAATTGGTTGCTTGTTCCCTCATGCTTGGAAAAGTCGCGAATGAGGTGTTGTTTGGCCTCTAGGGCAGATGTGTTTTTTGTGAGGTCAGTTGCGAAGCTTCCGACAATTGACGCCCACACTTGATGCGTATGAATGCCGTCTGCTCCGGTAAGGGGCGGTCCTGGATTGGCGTATTGTGGTCAGCTTTAAGCGTTGTCCATTCTAATGGATCGGTCGCGTGCCGTCAGAGATTGTTGCGAAGTCTAATGTGCCACAACCTTGCTACAGAACGACTTTGACGCAGCGTTGGCGAGGTAGTTTGACCATTCAAATGTTTCGAATCGATTGAGAAGTGGTATGCTGCACTGCAGAAATCGAGGCGCCACTATGTTCCACCTGAATAGGTCAAAAGCTGTCGTCATCGGAGTAGCGAGCGATCGGTCGATCGCGTGGGGTTATGCACGCGCGCTGCAGTCGCAAAGCGAAGATGTCGCCAGGCCTTCTGAAAACCCGTGTCGTCACCGGGATAGCCAATTTTGGTGCGCTGCAGCAAAGCATGCACCCACACACCACTTCGCGACCATCAAAGATGTCGACCTGTGCATCGTTTCTTGCAAGCAGCGAGGCGTTCAATTTGACCGGGGGCATACTCCCCATCGACGGTGAAACCAACATCGTCCGAGGAAGGATAAATCAATGGCTCGGAATTCATTCGCGAATGAAAAGGCATCGAACCTTGCAACGGGTGAAAACATAACGGCCGTGAACAGCAAATTGTTTGACGCAATTTCCAACGTGCTCGATCAATCTGGTGTTCAGTATGAAATTCTGTCTCGTGCCGCCACCATTCAGGCACAAAAAATAACTGAATACCATTCGGATCGGGTTCTGAACCTGACAAGCGATCTGCGAGATCTTGCGGTGCAATTCACGCAGACGAAATCTGTTGGCTCGGCTTGGGCGGACTACGTCAAGGATGCTGGTCAGCGCGTCGCCTTGACGATGGATGCCTTGCGTGAGCGTGGTGACGTTTTCATCGAACATGAAGCGGCCGGT
>NZ_JBQFVZ010000038.1:0-1844 GCF_056540025.1 Ruegeria sp. AP12 | reverse complement strand
CGTGACGCCGATCACCAGGCGTGAGCGGTTCCGCGACCGCAAGCCTGCGGACCGTCGCGCAGTCGTCGCCTTTATGGAGGCGCTTTGGCAGAACTTCGGGGATCAGCCCTTTGAACGCGGCAATCTGGATGCAGGGCGGCTGAGCTGGCTGTTTGAGCGTGAGGTCGTGCCAGCCGAAGATCCTTTCGACCCGGCTAGCTATGATGCGTTGTTGGTCATTGATCTGGACGCGGCACGTGCGTCTTTTCCCGAAGTTTTCGGAGCGGGCTGAGCGGTGATCCACCCTGTGCCTCATATCCTTGCCCGCATGGGTAAAACCCTGCCCGAAGACGGGCAGGGCAGGTATGTGGCGTCAGAAGTTCAGCTGCGCGGCGACCTGAACGCGGCTACCGTCGAAGGCGTCACCGGTCGTGGCATCGTTGCGCTCACCATAGATATACTCGGCGCTCAGCGTCAGACTGTCGGTCGCCTGATAGAAGGCGTTGACGTGGATTGTCTCCAACTCGGTGAAGTTGAGGGATCCGCTGCCATCCGAGAAGCTGTTGGTCGCCAGGTCATAGTCTTCCCGACCATAGGCGATGCTGACATTCCATTTCTCACCCAGATCCTGACGGAGCTCGATCGTGTAGCCGTCGACGTCATTGGCCTCACCGTTGACGATGGCATTGCCAAGGCCGATCAGGTAGGGGCCGATCGCCTGACCAGTCACGTAGTTGACCTGGAACAGACCGCCTTCCCATGGGCGAACCGATCCCGACAGGGTCACGCCCCACTGGTCCACTTCGGTGGCACCATCGCTGGTTTCGGCTTTACCGTAGAGGCCCGAGATACGCGCGACGTATGTACCGTCGTTATATTCGGCCGCCGCGGTCAGAACCGGGTCGTTCGAGTTCGAGCCGCTGACGTTTTCCTCGAGCGAAACGCTGAACTCAGTGTTCGTGCCGAAGCTGTTGGTATAGCGGATTTGCGGCTGACGGGCGAAGGCGATGCCGACCGGGCCGTTGAATTCAACCGACGTAGGGTAGGTGTCCAGCGGCTGGAAGTTGGTCCAGTACTGACCGATCAGCCAATTGTCACCAATGGTAATGTTGGCGTGACGCAGTCGCAGTTCGGCCGTGCCGTTGGAGGCAAACAGGTCCAGCTCCAACTGACCGCCGATGTCACCCAGGGCACTGGGCGTGCTGGTGCGCAGGCCGATGCGCGACTGGCGTACGGTGCTGCCGAAGGTTCCGCTGGTTGCGGTCGAAGGCTCGCCGATGACGTTCACGAACGCGGTGTCGCCCTGGTCGAAGTCGAAGTCATAAAAGAAGTCGGCCTTGATGTAGCCGTAAAGGTCCAGGCTGGTGTTCCCAAGGCGGAAATCGCCATTAGCGGGACCGGCGCTAGAGGCCTCGAGGGCTTCGACCCGAGCGCGCAGAGCGTCAAGCTCGGCCTGAGTTTGAGCGTCCTGAGCAAAGGCAAGCGTGCTGGTCACACTAAACGCAGTGGCAGCAAGCAGGATTGCCTTTTTTCTCTTTGTAAACATGTGGGTGTTTCCTTGTTTGCGAGTGTGCGTGGCCAAAGTTCCACGCGCCCAGCGATCAGGGAAATCACGAAAGAGGGACTGAAAACGCGTTTTTGCTCAAGTATTTGTGCTGAAAATAAGGTCGTGATTCACGGCAAGGTGAACAGATCGGTTAACCCACAGCATATGCGCAAAAATAATCTGCGAACGGGAGTGATCGCCCGTGATATTGCGGGTGCAGAAATCAGGCCAGCGGCAGGGAAGTGTAACGAAACTGTGACGGTTTGGGCGGGGTCGACGCAGCAAAATCGCACAACTCTGGTCGGCATGAATTTGCGCG
>NZ_JBQFVZ010000037.1:0-1845 GCF_056540025.1 Ruegeria sp. AP12 | reverse complement strand
GAGACGCGGATGAATCCGCCCAGGAACTCCGGCAGAGCGGCGATCGCCTCGGGCAACACATCGCTGAGGATCCGTGCACCCTGACTGCCCCCCATCACCAGCACCGACATCGGATACTCGCCGGGTGGGATATAGGGCGCACCGGCCCGCTCCAGCACCGAAGCCCGGACCGGGTTGCCGGTGTGAATACCGCTGGACCCTTCGGGCAGATCGGTCGGCCAAACACCGCAGGCCACTTGCGCCACGCGTGTGGCGAAGAGCTGGTTCACACGCCCCAAAACGCCGTTCTGTTCGTGGATCATACGCGGCAGTTTCAGTAGCGTCGCGGCACCCAGTGCCGGGATCGACGGGTAGCCGCCAAAGCCCACAACCACGTCCGGACGGTCGCGTAACATCTGCATCGCCATGCTGGTTACGCCACCTACAATCTTCGGCCCCACCAGCGCTTTTGCGGCCAAACCGCCGCGTGCAAAAGTGGCCGAGGACGCCTCGACAATCTCGGTCGTGTGCGGGAAGCCCCCGGTGTAGCGAGCACCCCGAGGATCGGTCGACAGACGCACGCGCCAGCCTTTTTGCAGCATCGCTTCGGCCAGAGCCTGCGCCGGGAACATGTGGCCCCCGGTGCCGCCAGCCGCAATCATCAGGTAAGGTTTGCCCATCAGCCTCGTCCGCGCAGAATATCGCCAAGCTCACCCTGTGGGCGCGAGCGTGTGAAGGCCAGCAACATGCCAACCGCAATACCACCTGCGATCAGCGATGAGCCGCCATAGCTGACAAAAGGCAGCGTCATGCCCTTTGCAGGCAACAGGCGCACGGCCACACCCATATTGATCATCGCCTGAACGCCAAACATGCAGGCCAGCCCGGTGCCTGCCAGACGGATAAACATATCCCGCTCGCGCATCAGGCGCATCAGTGAGCGCACAACGATGATCGAATAAAGCGCGATGATGATCAGCACCAGGATCAGCCCATATTCCTCGGCCGCGACGGCGATGATGAAATCCGTATGCGCGTCGGGCAGAGACCATTTGACCTGCCCCTCCCCTACGCCGACGCCGAACAAACCACCCTCACGGATGGCATTGGTCGCGTAGCCCAGCTGAGTGGTCGGATCGACCTCCTGGTTCAGGAATCCGTCGATACGGCGAGCAAAGTGGTCCGAGTTGGAATAGGCGAACATCCCGCCCAGAACG
Source organism: Ruegeria sp. AP12 (assembly GCF_056540025.1). Lineage (NCBI taxonomy): Bacteria > Pseudomonadati > Pseudomonadota > Alphaproteobacteria > Rhodobacterales > Roseobacteraceae > Ruegeria > Ruegeria sp. AP12. The sequence continues at coordinate 649 of NZ_JBQFVZ010000037.1, read as the reverse complement.
ACCACTCCGGCCATACCAACCAGCAAAAGCATCGGCGCACCGGCCACGAAATACATCACGCCCCAGCCGAAGAGGATCAGGCAGGCTTGCCCGAAATCAGGCTGCATCACCAGCATGCCGACAATCGCCATACACAGCGCAAAGGACCACAACCGCCCCGGAGGGCCATTGATCTCTTGCGAGGCCGCCAGCAACCACGCCGCAACGACTACAAATCCGGGCTTGAGAAACTCGGACGGTTGCAATGAGGCGAAGCCCAGCGAGTACCAGCGTACAGCGCCTTTGCCGAAATCCGTCCCGAAGACCGGCAGGAAGGCCAACGCCACGAAGGCCCCCAGAAAGCCCAATACCGCCAGACGGCGCACCAGTGTCGGAGACATCATCGAGGTCAGCAGCATCGCGATCAGCGCCAATCCGCCGAAGAGCGCCTGTCGTTCAACATAGTGAAACGGATCAAACCCGTTGCGCCCGGCCAGAGGCGGCGACGAGGCCAGCCCCAGCAACAATCCGATGACAAACAGAATCAGAACGCAGGACATCGTCCAGCGATCAATCGTCCGCCACCACTTTGGTAGAATCGGTTCCCCGCGCTGGTCCTGGACCGCGCCATACACCATCTCAGTCATGAGATACCGCCACTTACTGCCTC
>NZ_JBQFVZ010000036.1:0-1857 GCF_056540025.1 Ruegeria sp. AP12 | reverse complement strand
CTGGTCCTTGCCCACTATCCGTCTTTTGCGCAGAAGAAAAATCTTGCCCCACCCGCGCCACGTCCCAACCGAAGCCCCCTGAACATTGGTCGGAAAACGCGCGCGCCATCCCTCCCGCAGCGGCAGCCCATGCCGCTCGGCCTTGTCCAGCATCCAGATGAGAGAGATGTTGCTGAGGGCGCGTGCTTCTTCATAGCCGTTCAACTGACCACCCACATCGCCATGGGTGCCCCGAAACCAAACCTGTTCGACATGACCTTTGAACTCGGGCGTGCATTTCCACAAGACAGGCTCATAGACCTCGCGGGTCTCGTTCAGGGCCATCGCGTGATATCCGTGGCGGATCGCCCGGCCCAGTTGATGATTGTGGAACGCGTGCTTTTCCTCGGCCCAACGCCAAAGCAGCGGCAGGCGCAGACCCAGCGCTTTGACCGTGTCCCACACCCCGACCATCTCAATCGCCACACCCTCATGGCAAAATTTGCGGCGGAAATCGCGGGCCGCCGTGCCACTCGGGTTGCATTCATAGTGGCGGTAGGCCTGTTTGATGTTCCGCTCGGTCGCGTGTTCCGCCTTCAGCAGGCCGATCATGTCGATCACGCCCGCAAGGCTACGAACACCGTAGGCCCCACGCGAATACCCTATGAAGTAAATCCGGTCTCCGGGTTTGTAACGCGAGGCCAGATAGCCATAGGCCCGACGGATCTGCCGATTGATCCCCCGCCCCATCATCACGTCCAGTGAAGACTTCCAGCTTTCCCACTGGACGCCCGCCTCATAAAACACGGAAACCTGAGGCCCCATTTCCTGACACAGGCGAAACGTCTGCCCGGCATGGGTCTCAAAGCCGGGTTCCAGCGTCGACATTGTTCCGTCCAGAATGACAACATGGCTGATCGGCTCACGGTGCAGCGCCTCGGCGGAATGCTCTGAGCGTAAGGGCCGCCCGAGCCATCCAAGTAGCTTTCTGCTTAACCGTGACAGAATCATATCTCAGCCACTCCTGTACTCTGCGAGGGTGCGTCTCAACATCGCGCCGCCCTGGCCTTCAAGGTGCATCGGCAACTGACGCCTATGCGCCCATATCCCGCCACCGCTCAACCGCCAGCCCATCACTTGCCCGCGTGTCGGTAGAGGCGAGATACACTCAAGGATGGGTATCATCCGCATGCCGGACAAGAGATCCAACGAAACCGTGAGACCTTGAAGTATAGTCGCAAGCCTAAGCGGGCACTTGGGCATCATCATGACTAACGCGTTCAGCATGCGTGACCTCATCGTTACAGCCACCATATGTCTGAATATATTTCGAAAGCTCAAACGCATTGCAAAATTCCCGAAACCGTCTGACGACAGATCACGAAATGAGCAGTGAAGCCGCAACTTACCGGGTCGCACCGTCTCGTGACTGCCCATTACAAGTGTAGCTGAACAACCCAGCGGCCGTCTGTGGCGTGGTTCACTATCCCGGCGGGCCGAATGCCTTGTGGATTTGAGCGCAAAGCCTTCCCCTTTTGCCATCCATTCGCTATTGCACGCACTAACCCAAGATTGATGACGCAGGACGCACCCCATGGCGATGGAAAAGACATTCAACGCGGCCGAGGGCGAGGCGCGCATCTACGAGGCCTGGGAACAGGCCGGAGCCTTCAAGGCAGGCGCGAACAAATCGCGTGACGAGAGCTTTACCATCATGATCCCGCCGCCCAACGTGACAGGTGCTTTGCACGTGGGCCACGCGTTCAACAACACGCTGCAGGACATCCTTATCCGTTGGCACCGGATGCGTGGCTTCGACACTCTCTGGCAACCCGGCCAGGACCACGCGGGCATCGCCACGCAGATGCAGGTTGAAAA
>NZ_JBQFVZ010000035.1:0-1877 GCF_056540025.1 Ruegeria sp. AP12 | reverse complement strand
CAAGGACGCCGCAAAACTTCTGGCCTCTGACGGGACCGAAATTCAATTGACTGCGATGGAGTACCGTCTTCTCAAGGTTTTCTCTGACAACAAGGGGCGTGTCCTGAACCGTGACCAGTTGCTGGAACATGCCCATGACAGGTCATGGGACCCGTTCGACCGCAGCATTGACATCCGAATCTCAAGACTGCGCCGAAAGCTTGAAGCCAATCCCGAAAAGCCGGAAATCATCCGCACCGTGCGCGGGATTGGCTATGTGTATGATCCGAAGTAAGCCCGTCGCCATCGTTGTTTGATCGTCATGGCGACGTCGCCCATGCACGTCTGTCAGCCCGTAAGGGTCGCGCATGTCACCGCTCCGTTTTAAGGGCCGTGAATGACGCAGCGAAGCGAAGTACGATGCATCGTGACTCTAGAACCTGAACGTGGCCGCCACCGAATGTAGATTATGAGCCTCCCCAACTGAACTGGTCCACCGTTATGTTTAGGAAACGGAGGACCACGAATGGCAAACAAGAGACCGAAGCCCGAAGAGATTGTCTCGAAGTTACGGCAGGTTGAAGTTTTGATGGGGCAAGGCATGTCCCGACTTGATGCGATCAGGCAGATCGGCGTTGTTGAGCAAACCTATTACCGCTGGCGGAAGAAGTACGGTGGAATGGGTGTTGATCAATTGAAGGAACTGAAACGGCTTCAGAAAGAGAACGAGCGGCTGAGACGCGCGGTGTCTGATCTGACTCTGGACAAGCTGATCCTGACGGAAGCCGCAAAGGGAAACTTTTGAGCCCCGCTCGTCGTCGTGCCTGCATCGATCATGTCCGTAACCAGCTGAACGTTTCCGAGAGACGCGCCTGTCGCGTGCTGGGGCAACACCGGTCCACGCAGCGGCGGGTCCCACAAGGTCGCGCAGACGAAGACCGACTGGTCGCCGACATGATCGAGTTGGCTCGACAGTACGGCCGATTTGGCTATCGCAGGATCGCTGCGCTGCTGAGAGAGGCCGGATGGTCTGTCAGCGATGGGCGAATTGAACGGCTTTGGCGACGAGAGGGGCTGAAAGTACCAGTGAAACAACCGAAGAAAGGACGGCTCTGGCTGAACGATGGCTCGTGTGTTCGGCTGAGGCCGGAGTATCGCAATCATGTATGGAGCTATGACTTCGTTCATTGTCGAACTGACGATGGCAAAGCTTTTCGGACGCTGAACATCCTTGATGAGCACAGCCGGGAGTGCCTAGCGATTAGAGTGAAGCGCAAGCTGAACTCGGTCGATGTGATCGATGCCCTGACGGATCTGTTCATACTGCGGGGTGCACCCCGCTTCATACGTTCAGACAATGGGCCAGAATTCATCGCCCAGGCCGTCCGAGACTGGATCACCGCAGTTGGCGCCCAGACGGCTTACATTGAACCTGGGAGCCCGTGGGAGAACGGATACTGTGAAAGTTTCAATGGCAGGTTCAGGGATGAGCTACTCAACGGTGAAGTCTTCTACAGCCTACGCGAAGCTCAAATTCTGATCGAACAATGGAGGAGACACTACAACACAAAGCGGCCCCACAGTGCATTGGGCTATCGCCCGCCAGCACCTGAAACCATCATCCCAATGGATTACAGGCCGACGATGCACTAACAATCAATTTGGACCAGTCAGATGAGGCTGCTCATTCCGGCGCCCCCAAAAAGGCAGAAATGACAGATCAGTTCGTGTGCTTAATAGCTCAGAATACACCAACAGTTTCTACATTCCCCGCCGGCGCACTCACATTCGGAAAGAAAATCCCGGTCGCATTCGGGCGGAAGGTGGCCTAATTGAACACTTGGGGCGGCTCAACGACGGGACAGGTCCAAAGCACATATCTATTTGGCAAAAATCAG
>NZ_JBQFVZ010000034.1:0-2003 GCF_056540025.1 Ruegeria sp. AP12 | reverse complement strand
CGTCGGCAAACAGCATGATCGTGTCGCGCAGGTGCCCTGTGAACTTGCCCGTGACCTCGCCCTCGGATTGCGCGTGGTAGGAGTGGTGGTGCCCGTAAATGCCACACAGCGCGCGTCCGATGACACCCTTCCCTGCGCCGGGTTCGCCGTGGACGACGAGTGCGGTTCCGATGGGCATGTCCGCGTTCTGGACACCCCATGCCATCCACTTGATGATGTAGTCGGCGTGTTTCTGAACGCCTCTGGCCAGCACCTTGGTGATGTGGTCGATGATGATCTGGCAGTCGCCCTCTTTCGCCTCAACGCCCCAACCGGACCAAAGGTTCAGCGTGTTGTCGTTAGCGGTCTCGTTCACCGCTAGGCACACGCCGTCGGTGTAGGTGTCTCGGGCCGGATGCTCCAACCACCACTTGCCGATCCCTTTCTGGTTCCCGTCTATGTCCAGTTCTGGTGCCGGTGTGCTGCCGTAAAGGGCGACGATGTCGTGCGGCTTCGCAAACGTGCGGGACGTTCGGTCAAACACGACGGTTTTCCCGCTGACGCTGACCACCGCGTACCTGTCAAAGATCGTGCCGTACTTGCCCTTTGGCTTGTAGGTAAATTTGCCGGTGTCGGCGTCGTCTTGTTTCCGTCGTCGGACCATCTCGGCCTTCAACGCGTTCTTCAGGAACGTCTTGTTGGGAGCCAGCTTGCCAAAGTTCTTTTTCAGGTCTTCGACGGCTTCGGCAATGTCCACGTCAGCGGTCTTCTCGGTCAAACCTGCGTCAGCCCATTTGACGACCAGCGACTTGATCCGCTTCTTGATCTTCTCGATGTCCGTCGGTTCCTCACCCGGTTCTAGGCCGTCAAACCTGTTCATCCGCTCCCCCTGCGTTTTTGTATGAGTTGTTCGATTTGTTGGAGTTCATCTTCGGTGGCAGCGGTTATGAACTCCGCTACGGTTCTGGCCTCGCTGCGCGCCACACCGGCTTCGATGATCGCGTCGATGTCCTCGCGGGCCTTGGTGTAGTACCAGCGCGCGATGGCAGGCAGCCTGACGCGGTGTTTCTCGTAAAGTTCGGTGGTGATCGTCCCGCCTTGGTACGCGGCGATCAGGGCTGCGTGCATGAAGTCTTCGATGCTGTTGGTCTCGAATTTCCACCAGTTCGCGGCGATGAACGCGATTTTCTGAAAATGCTTGTGCAGTTCGTCGGGCTGGATCATCAGCTTGATCAGGACGTCAGCCAGCGTGTGCCAATCCTCAACCGTGCGCCCGTCCCGGTACTTGTGGAGACCAAGTTCGACGCCGCCACCCGTGCTGCCGTCTGCGTTGTTCGGGGCCTCGGGCCACTTGTCGCGTGGGGTGGTTTGGATGACTTCGTACCCCGGCGACGGTGGCACGATGACGTACCCGCCCTCTCCGCGCCGATCCACGCCCTTGTGGATGCCGCCTTGGGAGTTCCGCTCTCCGTTGAATTTGCAGTAGACGTGCAGACCACCGGACTGCGTTCGGACGATGGTTGAGGTCTGGTACGCGGCCTTGTTTGCGTTCCACCACTCCTGCGCGGCCAGTCCTTCGGCATGAATTTTTGGATTGTGGTGCCCGATCTTGCCCAGGTCGACGTCGACAACCGTTGCGCCTATGCCCTTGCCGGTCGGCATCCCGATCAGCGCGTTTGGCCAGCGGTTCCACCATTTGACCACCGTTTCGACATTGGACGTGGCATCCTTGTAGCCGTTTTTCGTGTGCGGCTTTTTGTGGTCTACCTTGTTTTCGGGAGTGTTGTAGCAGGGGAAAATCGGACAACCTGAAAGGGCCAACCTGCGCGCGGCCTGATGCAGTGGCTCGGCTTGCGGGGGTGGGTTAACTTCGGTATCTTCGGTCATTGAGGCACCTTGATTGCGAAAGGTGTTTGTCGATCCGCCGCCCGCGATTTGAACAACGGAGCCGAGAGTGTGTTGGTACAACCTTCCGGGTTCGCGCATTGCGGCACACCGTCACCCGATTTGGCGACCCATATATT
>NZ_JBQFVZ010000033.1:0-2115 GCF_056540025.1 Ruegeria sp. AP12 | reverse complement strand
ACCCGGCCCAAATGGCCAGTTATAAAGAACCCGTCCCCGCGCAGCTCGGCCGCGGCTTTTTCGGGCATTTGCCAATAGCCCTTGAAGACGTTCGGACCGCGCACCTCGATCATGCCGATCTCGCCGTGTGGCAGCAGCGCGCCGGTTTCAGAGTCCGTGACCTTCAACTCGACATCCGGCAGCGGGAACCCGACGGTCCCGGCGCGGCGTTCGCCGTCATAGGGGTTTGAGGTGTTCATATTGGTCTCGGTCATGCCATAGCGTTCGAGGATACGATGCCCGGTGCGGGCCTCGAACAACTCATGGGTTTCTGCGAGCAGCGGGGCCGAGCCTGAGATGAACAGCCGCATATGGCGCGTCAGATCTCCGGTAAACCGGTCATCGCCCAGCAGGCGAGTGTAGAAGGTTGGCACACCCATCATCGAGGTGGCCTCCGGCATCAGACGCAGGATGTCGTCCAGATCGAACTTGGGCAGAAAGATCATCGACCCGCTAGAGGCCAGCACCACGTTGGTCGCTACGAACAGCCCATGTGTGTGAAAGATCGGCAGCGCATGCAGCAGCACATCGTCCTTGGTGAAGCGCCATTCCTGCACCAGCGTTTCGGCATTGGACAGCAGGTTGGCCTGCGTCAGCATCGCACCTTTCGACCGCCCCGTGGTGCCCGAGGTATAAAGGAACGCGGCCAGATCATCCTCGGACCGACCGACAGGTTCATACGCAGGCAGCATTCCCAGCGCCCGGCGCATCAGGCTGCCACTGCCATCGGCGTTCAGAGTTGCAATATGGGCGTTCTGCGCTTGGGCAATCGGGGTCAGGCCAGCCTCGTTCGCGATATCGCAGACCACTAGCTTCGCGCCGCTGTTTTCGATGAAATACTGCAGCTCGGTGGTCGTATAGGCGGTGTTGAGCGGCAAGAAAATCAGCCCGGTCTGCGCGCATGCTGCGTAGAGGGCTAGCGCCTCGGGCGATTTTTCGACCTGAACGGCGACGCGGTCTCCGGGCTCAAGCTCCAGCCCCGTCAGCGCGTTGGCCAGCCGCGCGGCCATGTCGAGAAAGGCTGCATGGGTCAGAACTTGACCGTCGGGAAGAAGCAGGAACGGCGTGGCTTTCCCGGCGTGAATGCCAAACAGACGATCATAAAGCGGGTTGGCCATTCGGTGTTCCTTTCCGTGCGTCGCGGGCTGAATCTGGCGGGGAAAACCTGGACCGTAAAGCCCCGTTTGCCAGATATTTCCAACCAACTCTGGCGAAAATGCTGCACCTGCGATATGCGCTATTCAGATTGCCGGAGACCTGCCATGTACGTTGCCACCTTGCTCACAAATCCCACCGCACCCTCGCTTGAGGTCCCGATGGTGGACGCGCTGCGAAATGCGTGGGGCGGGGGCGAAGTCACGTGGCTCAACCCCGGTGAGGCGGCCGAGTTCACGCTGCCCGAGATGCCCGACAATCGCTGGGATGTCTGGGCCGATCTGCAAGAGATGAGCGTTGATCTGGTCGTTCAGGCGTCTGAAGGGCGGCGCAAGAAAATGCTTCTGGCGGATATGGACAGCACCATGATCCAGCAGGAATGCATTGATGAGCTGGCGGATGAGGCGGGCGTTGGTGAGCGCGTCAAGGACATCACCGCCCGCGCGATGAATGGTGAGTTGGACTTCGAAGGCGCGCTGATCGAACGGGTCGGCCTGTTGAAAGGGCTGGACGAGGCGGTCATTGACCATGTTCTGAACACGCGGATCACCCTCATGCCAGGCGGGCGTGAACTGGTGGCGACCATGCGCACGGCTGGCGGCTATGCGGCCTTGGTCTCGGGCGGGTTCACCGCGTTTACAGCCCGCGTTGCAGAGCAGTTGGGTTTTGACGAGAATCGGGCGAACACGCTGTTGACCGAGAATGGGCAGCTGACGGGCGATGTGCAGCGCCCGATCCTCGGGCGGCAGGCCAAGGTGGAGTCGCTGGAGCGGATCACCGCAACGCTTGGCTTGTCCGAGGGCGACGTGATCGCAGTGGGCGACGGAGCTAACGATCTGGGCATGTTGGGGCGGGCCGGAACCGGCGTTGCACTGCACGCGAAGCCCTCGGTTGCGGCTGAGTGCGACGTGCGGATCAATC
>NZ_JBQFVZ010000032.1:0-2123 GCF_056540025.1 Ruegeria sp. AP12 | reverse complement strand
ATTACAGAATAGTATCGCCCTAGATCAAACCCTACACCTAACCGCCTTTAAGACCTAGAAAAAAGCCTGCAACCCAGTTTGCGCACGTCCAAGGATAAGAGCGTGAACGTCATGAGTACCCTCATAGGTGTTCACAGTCTCCAGATTGACCATGTGGCGGATAACCTGGAATTCCAGCGAGATACCATTGCCGCCGTGCATGTCACGGGCCATGCGCGCGATGTCCAGCGCTTTGCCGCAGTTGTTGCGTTTGACGATGGAAACCATCTCGGGCGCCGCTTCGGCCTGATCCATCAGGCGACCGACACGCAGGCTTGCTTGCAGAGCCAAAGCGATTTCGGTCTGCATGTCTGCCAGTTTGCGTTGGTACAGCTGCGTTTGCGCGAGCGGTTTGTTGAACTGCTTACGGTCCAGACCATATTGCAGAGCGGCGTGCCAGCAGTGTTCGGCTGCACCCATCACGCCCCAGCTGATCCCATACCGCGCGCGGTTCAGACAGCCGAACGGGCCTTTCAGACCTTGCACATGAGGCAGCAAAGCGCCCTCGCCCACCTCAACGCCATCCAGCACGATCTCTCCGGTGATCGAGGCCCGCAGGCTGAGCTTGTTTTCGATCTTCGGCGCAGAAAGGCCGGGCTGACCTTTGTCCAGAACGAAGCCTCGGATCTTACCGTCATGCGCGTCTGACTTGGCCCAGACCACGAAGACATCCGCAATTGGCGCGTTCGAGATCCACATCTTGGTGCCGGTCAAGCGGTATCCGCCGTCGATCTTTTCGGCCCGTGTTTTCATGCCCGCGGGGTCAGACCCGGCATCCGCTTCGGTCAGGCCGAAACAGCCGATCCATTCGCCCGAAGCCAGTTTCGGCAGGTATTTGCGGCGCTGTTCCTCCGACCCGTAAGCATAAATTGGGTACATCACCAGCGAGCTTTGCACTGACATCATCGAGCGATAGCCCGAGTCCACGCGCTCAACCTCACGCGCGACCAGGCCGTAGGACACGTAGCCGCTGCCAAGGCCGCCATATTCCTCCGGGATCGTGGTGCCCAGAAGGCCCATCTCGCCCATTTCGCGAAAAATCTCGGGGTCGGTTTCTTCGTTCTGGAATGCGGCGGTGACGCGCGGCTGCAGCTTTTCCTGCGCGTATGCGCGCGCGCTGTCGGCGATCATGCGCTCGTCTTCTGACAACTGGTCGGACAGGCGGAACGGATCGTCCCAGGCAAACTTACCCAGATCCGGCGCATCTTTTGCGCGCAAAGTCGGTTTGGTGGCAGGGGCGTTCATCGGGTGTCTCCGGTCTGTCTGAAGTTGCTGCACATTAACGTGGCACTTCGAGGAAAAACAGCAAGAGTTTGACACCCGATTATGAGTAAATGTCATAGGTAGGGGGCCGACACCCTCTTCCCTTTTTATCCTAAGGCGTACCCTGCCCCGCGCACAGTCCGCACAGGATCATTGCCGCCATGCTGGGTCAGCGCTTTGCGCAAACGGCCGATATGCACGTCGACCGTACGGGTGTCGACATAGATGTCGCGGCCCCAGACCCGGTCCAACAATTGCTCACGGGTCCAGACCCGGCCTGGTTTTTCCATGAAGGTGCTGAGAAGGCGGAATTCGGTCGGACCTAGTTTCAGCGAATGGCTGCCACGGCTGACCTTGTGGGTCTCGGAATCCAGTATGATATCGTCGAATTCCAGGCGAATACCCACCGTCGCTGGGCGTACACGGCGCAACTGGGTCCGCACCCGAGCCATGAGTTCCACGACTGAGTAAGGCTTGACCACATAGTCATCTGCGCCAGTCTCAAGCCCGCGCACCTTGTCGACCTCTTCCGACCGCGCCGAGAGCATGATGATCGGAATAGAACGGGTGTCGGGCCGCGTTTTCAGGCGTCGGCAGACCTCGATTCCGCTGAGATTGGGCATCATCCAGTCCAGAACGATGATATCCGGGCTGTCTTCGTCCACCAGCAACAGCGCCTCGTCACCGCTGGCCGCCTTCGAGACGCGAAAGCCTTCGGCCTCAAGGTTGTAGGCCAGCCCTTCACGCTGGGCGAGCTCATCTTCGACCACCAGAACCGTTGGTTGATCTGCAGACATGAGAGGCGTCTCCTAGACGGTTTG
>NZ_JBQFVZ010000031.1:0-2137 GCF_056540025.1 Ruegeria sp. AP12 | reverse complement strand
GGTGTCGAACCGCACCGGCACGTCAAACTCGAACCCCGCCGTGATCTCGACCTGTTCGGGCGGGGGGGCCACGAATGTGACCACCCCACGGGCCAGATCAACCTCATAGTCGACACCTTCACGCATGGCATCCTGATCCAGACCCAAACGCATCGTACCGAGGACGGGTTTGGTGATCGGTCGCACATAGCTGACCCCGCCCGAGCTATAGGTTTTCACCAGTTGAAACTCGGTACGCTCTCCGTCGCCGCGCGCGATGACCTGATCGCCCTTGTCGACCTCTGCCGTTGCCGCGCCCGACTTGAAATCCGACCAGTCCTTCCAGCGGAATCCAAACATCTGCCCCTGCCGCGCCTCAAAGAACGAGATCAACGTCTCGACGTCGTCCAGCGACCGCATCCCCAGACCCGCATCATAGCGCCTGCGCGAATGCGCCCAGGGCGTGTTGCGTTCCTCAAATCCGTTGGCCAGCGTCACAATATCCGTGCGCCGCTCAGGTCCCCCAACCGAGCCGAAGCTCAGGCTGGCCGGAAATCTCACCTCATGGAAATTCATACCCTGCTCCTCTTATCTGTTGCGATTGCCACGGCCCAAGGCGCGGCTCATCTGCGCCGCGATCTGACCTTGCGAGCGGCGGAATCCCTGCACATCGGGTGTGGAGATATTCATCACCACATTCACCGCCCGGCCCCCGCCTTGTGTCCGCACGCCCAGCTTGCCATCTGCGCCGCGCGCCAGCGGCATGATCGCCTCGGGACCCGCCTCACCCATCAGCCCGGTGCCACCGCGCATCGGGAACATAGTCGGGCTGCTGACGATGCCACCATTGGCAAACGGCATCACCCTGCCTTGGGAAAAACTGCCGCCATCGGCAAACGGCAAAATGCCCTGCACCAAACCGCCCACCCCATTGGCCAGCATGCCGCCAAAGTGATCCGTCACCGGCTTGATCGCCGCCGAATACGCCGTGCGGATCATCGAATTCTTCAGCACATCCAGCGCGCCCGACAGGTTCATCCCGTCCAGCACCACGCCATCAAATGCCTTGCGCAGCCCGCCGGACATGCCGCGCTCCAGCGTGGCCACATCCTTTCCGGTTTCTTCAAACGCAGCCTTGATCCGCCGCATCTGGCCATCAAACGCCGAAGCCATCGTGGCGGCATCCCCAAGCGCATCGCCTAGCGCCTCTCCCCGCTCCTGTAGGTCGTCAAAACCCTCACGATCCGTCATCACGCTCTCCTTGTGTTCTGTCCGGATAGGCCACCAGCAGCGCATCCAGCCCCGCCCGGTTCATCGCAGGCATCCCCGCGCCCTGCCCCAGCATCAGCCGCAGCTCGGCCGGAGTCAGACGCCAGAACTGATCCGGCGTCAGGCGCAGGCCGAGAAACCCGGCCCGCATCAGCACGGGCCAGTCGAACCCGCTCACTCGGGCACCATGAAGGCCCGCGCCAGCAGTTCTGCCGCTGCCTTGGCCCCCGCCATCGGCCCGCCCGCGATCTCGGCATGCAGCAGGTCATCGCGAGTGACCCGCGCACCACCACCCCGCAGCCCCGCTACGATCAGCGCCAGCACATCGCCGCTGGAATACCCTCCACCCTCAAACCGCTGCACCAACTCGACCAGAGACCCGGCCTGCAGTTCCTGTTCCAATTCCGCCAAAGCACCCAAAGTCAGCTTGAGCACCCGCTGCTCCCCATTGATGGTCAGCGCCACCTCGCCCGTCCACTGATTGGCCATCAGAGCGCCGTAAAGCTCAGCGCACCAGCGCTTGCCATGCTCATCTCATAGGTCGCCTCACCGTTATGCGAGCCCGCATATTCGATGCTGCTGACCTGAAACGGGCCTTCAACGATGCCGAAATCGGGGATGATCACCTGAAACCCGGGCGTCTCACCGTCAAAGAACAGCTGACGCGCACGCTCATCCGTGCCTTCATCCTTGAACACGCCCGAGCCCGAGATCGAGGCCGATTTGACCCCCGCCCCCGACAGCAGCTCGCGCCACCCGCCCTGGCTTTCCAGGCTAGTGACATCCACGCTTTCCGCATTGAAACTGATCCGCGTGGCGCGCAGGCCCGCGATGGTCTCGAACAGGCCCGTGCCGTTCATATCCACTTTGACCAACAGGTCTTTTCCGT
>NZ_JBQFVZ010000030.1:0-2143 GCF_056540025.1 Ruegeria sp. AP12 | reverse complement strand
CCGCCAGAGCTTTCGATATTTGCCATCAGCCAAAGCGACTCTGCAAGATCTAGAAATAAAACGAACCATCAAATTGGCTAAGTGCGGCCGGGCGCGCCTTGTTTGCCTTATCGAGCGGCAAACGCAAAACCTAGAGCGGTGCATATCGGCTGCGGAAGTATGTTGGTAGGTTTGATTTGGAGTGGGGTACAATCTAGCCAGGCGGGCGCGAGATATCCGGGCGCCCATGCTTTTTCATTCGGCGGCTATATCTTGCATGCGGTCTTCTAGCCCCGACGCATGCGCAGCCACCATTGGGTCGGCGCTGTTGGCCAAAAGCCAACCCTGAATCTGGGCAGGGCTGTGTTGTTGACCTCCTAACCGCTGTTCGAACACCCCGGCCAAAACGCGTTCACCGGGGAAAAAGCGCTCATACAGTCGGCGGGCTGTTGGTGCACCCACCAATCCAAGCTCGGTGTGCACATCGGCGCGGCCCGGACGGATCAAGGCCGGGTCCAACCTTTCTTTGTGGTTTGTGGTCATGACCAGCGCACGCCCTTCCTGAGCGGCCACACCATCGATGGCGTTGAGCAAGCCCGAGAAGCTGACGCCCGAGCGTTTCTCACCACCTTCGCGCTGCGTAAACACGGCGTCCACATCCTCGATTGCGATCAGCGACCCCTTGGGGGCACACATCATCGCTTCACGCAGATCATCATCCGTCAGCGTGACGCGCCCGATATCCAGCGACGCGATATCCAATGACAGGTCTGACGCCAGCGCGCGAATGAGGCTCGACTTGCCCGTGCCCGGAGGGCCGTAAAACAGATACCCTCGCCGCCACGGAACACCACGTTCCGCGTACCAATCGCTGGCCCCATAGAACCAACGCATGTCCTCCAGCACTTTCTCGATGCGATCGTCATCCACCAGTACTGTATTGACGGAACGGCGCGGGACATCACCGACATGATCCCACCAGTCCCCTTTCAGAATATGAAGGCCAGGGCCGATACGGTCCCTGGTTTGGGAAAGCGTACGTCCCTCAGCTATCCAGCCCAATATCGTTTCGACCTTTCCGAACAGGACGGTGACATTCAACACCTCCATCGGGCGCTGGTTGTGTGATGCGCCCACTTTTGACTTTTCATTGATGTCGCGCTCCAGACGGCAGAGCTTTCCGCGCCAGAAAAACCAGTGCCGCCCTGGAGCAGGTGCATAGCCCTTTGTTCCCCGAGCCCATTTGCCATCCGTCATACGCACATGACGCGAATGGGACAGGACGTTGTTCTGCTCCATCCAGATACAGAAATGGCGATAGGCCGCGCTTCTGTTGTCGAGCGTTAGGCTGACCCAAACGCGCCGAACAATCACACCGTACATGGCCATAAACGCAATGCGCAGAAAGGCCGCCGCGACCCCGAAGGCCCCGAGCGCCAAGCCGCCCGCGAAAAAATCGCTGGTCAGGGCGCTGGTCAGGAATTGATCAAATGCTTCCATCTTAGCCCCCTTTCACTTCGCGAAAGTCGTGACCTTTGAAACGCCGCACCGGATTGCCGCGTTCGAGCGCATGGTGCAGCTCATTGCGGCTTGCATTTTGTGCGGCTTCTTCCGCAGTGGCTTGCGCGGCCATCAGATGCTGAAGACGTTCCAATGCCAGCGCCTTGTTGCGGTGTTGCGACCGTTCTTCGCGCGCCACCGCTGCAAGCCCGGTTTGCCTGAGCGTCGCCCGCACTGCGCTATCGGTCGTGTTCTGGTGCTGCCCGCCAGGTCCGCCCGCCCGGAAGGTTGCAAAAGTGACGTCGCTCGCTTGAATACGTTCGGGTGTTCGTGCGAGTTTGGGCAAGTCGAACACCCCAATGAACCAATTGGTCCGTTTGTGCGTCGGACGCAGATTGCTTTGTGCCCGCCACTGGATCGTACCGCGCCAATTCTTGGCAAAGGCCTCGGCATCGGCGCCGCTGATCAGAACCACTGCAGATTTATAGCCAAGTTTTGTTCGAACCCCACTGGTATCGAAGTCCACGGCGAGGAGCTCGGCCTCTTCGCGCATGACATCCAGCACTCCGGCGACGGCTTGCTGGCATTCCGCCGGACCCCTGCCGCTCGTAACCAGAAGTGAGATATGTCGGGATGCAGTCATGACCGCCTCCCGTCACGCGTT
>NZ_JBQFVZ010000029.1:0-2214 GCF_056540025.1 Ruegeria sp. AP12 | reverse complement strand
TGGCCCCCGGTCCACCCTCTCAACTCAGCTGTTCATCGCCGCCCAAACGCGCGACGGGCTTACTGGCATGTCGATGTGATCCACCGCCTTGCCGCCCGAATTCATCGCATCCAGAACCGCATTGACCACAGCCGGCGGAGAGCCAATCGCCCCGGCCTCACCACAGCCCTTCACACCCAGCGGGTTATGCGTACAGGGCGTCTGGCTGGAATGATCGACGCCGTAGAAGGGCACATCATCGGCGCGCGGCATGGCGTAATCCATGAAGGACGCGCTCAGCAGCTGGCCATTCTCGTCATAGGCGCAGTTCTCAAGCAGAGCCTGGCCGATACCCTGGCCAATACCGCCATGCACCTGACCATCCACGATCATCGGATTGACTATGTTGCCAAAGTCATCCGCCGCGGTGAAGGCCTCGATGCTGACCTGACCAGTCTCGGGGTCCAGCTCGACCTCGCATGCATAAGCGCCCGAGGGGAAGGTGAAGTTGGCCGGGTCGTAGAACGCGGTCTCCTCCAGCCCCGGTTCCACCTCCAGCGGGAAGTTATGCGGCACATAGGCTGTCAGGGTCACGTCGCCCCAGGCCACCGACTTGTCGGTGCCCGCGACGCTGAACTGACCGTCCTTCAGCTCAATATCGGCCTCAGACGCCTCCAGCAGGTGGGCGGCAATCTTCTTGGCCTTGTCGATCACCTTCTCAGTGGCCTTCACCATGGCCGAGCCACAGACCGCCAGCGAGCGCGAGCCATAGGTGCCCATGCCGAACGGGATCTTCGAAGTGTCGCCATGCACGATCTCGACCATCGATTCATCAATGCCGATCATGTCGGCCACAACCTGCGGGAAGGCAGTCTCATGCCCCTGCCCGTGGCTGTGCGCGCCTACCATGACGCTGATCGAGCCGGTGGCATTCACCCGCACGGTCGCCGCGTCATAGAGACCCGCCCGGGCCCCCAGCATGCCAACGATGTTCGAAGGCGCAATGCCGCAGGCTTCGATATAGCAGTTGATGCCCAGTCCCCGCAGCTTGCCCTTTGCCTCGCTTGCCGCACGGCGTGCGGCAAAACCTGCCAGATCGGCTGCGGCCTCAAGCTTGTCCATAGTCCCGTTGTAATCCCCGGTGTCATAGGTCAGCGCCACCGGCGTGTCATAGGGGAACTGGGTGATGAAGTTCTGACGGCGCAGGGCAATCGGATCGACCCCCAGCTCGCGCGCGGCCTTGTCCACCACGCGTTCCAACTGGAACGTCGCCTCGGGCCGGCCCGCGCCGCGATAGGCATCCACCGGCACCGTATTGGTAAACATCGCCTTCACGTTCACCTGAATGACCGGCGTCTTATAATTGCCTGCCATCAGTGTGCCGTGCAGCCATGTGGGCACGGAACTGGAGAAGGTCGACAGATACGCCCCAAGGTTCGCATAGGTGTTGGTCCGCAACCCGATGAAGTTGTTGTCTGCATCCAGCGCCAGTTCGATTTTGCTGACATGATCCCGACCATGGGCGTCCGACATGAACGCCTCGGACCGGCTGGAGGTCCACTTCACAGGCCGGTTGCAGGCCTTGGCGGCGAAGGTACAGAACGCCTCTTCCGCATAGTGGAAAATCTTGGTGCCAAAGCCGCCCCCCACATCCGGGGCCACAACGCGGACCTTATGCTCGGGCAGGCCCAGCACAAAGGCGCACATCAGCAGGCGGATCACATGCGGGTTCTGCGAGGTGGTATAGAGCGTGTACTCATCCGTCCCGCGCTTGTACTCACCCACCGCCACGCGCGGTTCCATCGGGTTGGCAACCAGGCGGTTGTTCACCAGATCCAGCGTGGTCACATGGGCCGCATTGGCGAAGACCTCATTGACCTTGGCGTCATCCGCTTCACCCAGCTGCCAGTCATAGCAGATGTTGTTCTTCAGATCGTCATGGACCAGCGTCGCGCCCTCTTGGGCTGCGGCCTTCATGTCGATCACGGCGGGCAGTTCCTCGATGTCCACCTCGATCGCCTCGGCCGCATCGCGCGCCTGTTCCAGGCTGTCGGCCACAACGGCGGCAATGGGATCGCCCACATGGCGCACCTTGCCCTGGGCCAGAATGGGATGCGCAGGCTCCTGCATGGGTGCGCCGTGCTTGTCCGTCACCTCCCAGCCGCAGGGCATGCCGCCCACGCCTTCGAAATCCTTGCCGGTGAACACCTTGACCACGCCCGGCATGGCCTCGGC
>NZ_JBQFVZ010000028.1:0-2226 GCF_056540025.1 Ruegeria sp. AP12 | reverse complement strand
CAGCATTTGTGAATTTGAAACCGGCCCCTGAGCGGGCCGGTTTTCTTTTGGGTCCCGCGCGACGGGTGCGAGGATGTTGGCGCAAACGTTACAAATCTCACTTATGAATGTGATTTCCTTGTACGAACCCATACAATCGAATCAAACTTACGCTCGCCGCATGCTTTGTGATCACACCCCAAAAACCTGTGATCACAAATACTGAAAATCTTCGACAATTTCCCGTGACAGGTCAAAAAACTCTTTAAACTTGACCCTTAGACACCCCTATAACGGGGTAATCGTAGTCAGACGGGACAGTTTCGATGAATATTCACGAATATCAGGCCAAAGCTCTTTTGCGCAGCTATGGCGCTCCGGTCTCCGACGGTCGCGCGGTTCTGCGCGCCGAGGAAGCCAAAACCGCAGCCGGTGAACTGGACGGCCCTCTTTGGGTTGTTAAGGCCCAGATCCATGCAGGTGGACGTGGCAAGGGCAGCTTCAAAGAGGCAGACGCAGGTGAAAAAGGCGGTGTCCGTCTGACCAAGTCGGTGGAAGAAGCAGCCGAGGAAGCAAAGAAGATGCTGGGTCGCACTCTTGTCACCCACCAGACTGGCCCCGCGGGCAAGCAGGTCAACCGCATCTATATCGAAGCCGGTTCCGGCATTGAGCGTGAACTGTACCTGGCCCTGCTGGTGGATCGCCAGACCAGCCGCATCTCTTTTGTCTGCTCGACCGAAGGTGGCATGGATATCGAAGAAGTGGCCGCGTCCACGCCCGAAAAAATCCTGTCCTTCTCGGTGGACCCTGTAACCGGCTATCAGGCCTATCACGGCCGCCGCATCGCGTTCTCGCTGGGTCTGGAAGGCGCGCAGGTCAAGCAATGCGTGCGCCTGATGGGCATCCTCTACAAAGCCTTCGTTGAGAAGGACATGGAGATGCTGGAGATAAACCCGCTGATCGTCTCAGACAGCGGCGAACTCAAGGTGCTGGACGCCAAGCTGGGCTTTGACGGCAACGCGGTTTACCGCCACCCAGACATCGCCGAGCTGCGCGACGAGACCGAGGAAGACCCCAAGGAACTCGAAGCCTCCAAGTACGACCTGAACTACATCGCTTTGGATGGTGAGATCGGCTGCATGGTCAACGGTGCTGGTCTGGCGATGGCGACCATGGACATCATCAAGCTGTATGGCGCCGAGCCTGCCAACTTCCTCGACGTGGGCGGTGGCGCGACCAAAGAGAAAGTGACCGAGGCGTTCAAGATCATCACATCGGACCCGAACGTCAAAGGCATTCTAGTCAACATCTTCGGCGGCATCATGCGCTGCGACGTCATCGCCGAGGGCGTAGTCGCCGCGGTGAAAGAGGTCGGCCTGCAGGTTCCGCTGGTCGTGCGTCTGGAAGGCACGAATGTCGAGAAGGGCAAAGAGATCATCAACACCTCTGGCCTGGACGTGATCGCAGCGGACAACCTGAAAGACGGTGCCGAGAAGATCGTGAAGGCTGTGAAAGGCTAAGCCCAATTCCGTGGAGTGGGTTTCGCCCCACTTTTCCGAAGAATTCTGGCAGGCCTTGGCCCGCCTAAAATAGGAGAACGCCAAATGGCAGTCCTCATCGACGAAAATACCAAAGTGATCTGTCAGGGCTTCACCGGCTCGCAGGGCACATTCCACTCTGAACAGGCCATCGCCTACGGCACCAAGATGGTCGGCGGCGTGACCCCCGGCAAAGGCGGGATGGAGCATCTGAGCCTGCCCGTGTTCAACTCGGTCCACGAGGCCAAGCATGTGACCGAAGCCAATGCCTCGGTGATCTATGTTCCGCCGCCTTTCGCGGCTGACTCGATCCTCGAAGCGATTGATGCCGAGATGGAAGTGATCGTCTGCATCACCGAAGGCATCCCGGTTCTGGACATGATGAAGGTGAAGCGCGCGCTGGAAGGTAGCAAATCGCGCCTGATCGGCCCGAACTGCCCCGGCGTCATCACACCTGACGCCTGCAAGATCGGCATCATGCCCGGCCACATCCACAAGCGTGGCTCGGTCGGCGTTGTGTCCCGTTCGGGCACTCTTACCTATGAGGCCGTCAAGCAGACCACCGATGTGGGTCTGGGCCAGTCCACGTGCGTTGGTATCGGCGGCGACCCGATCAAAGGCACCGAGCATATCGACGTGCTGGAATGGTTCCTGGCCGATGACGAGACCGAGTCGATCATCATGATCGGTGAGATCGGTGGCTCGGCCG
>NZ_JBQFVZ010000027.1:0-2400 GCF_056540025.1 Ruegeria sp. AP12 | reverse complement strand
AGAGCATGCCCTTCGTAGGACGCGGTGGTTTTTAGCCGTCCTGCGTTGCGTTCCCTTGATATCTGCGTTCCGAGGACCAATGAGGGCTGGATTTGGACGAGCGGGATGGGCCGCAGCCAGCACGGTGTGCGGTTGTGGTCGCAAACTTGGGACTGAGGCGCGGGGTTCATGCAGCAGCCCTCGCAGATCCTGGCGGCGCTCTGGGATGTTGCGCGGGCGCGAAGGTGTCGACGATGATCAATCGGCCACCGCAGCATGGGCATGGCATCGCGAGGACGCGGGTGGGCGCATCGGCACTCTCGATCGTGTCATCGCGAGCGAGACCTGGAACTGGTGTTTCGTCTCCGAGCAGGTCCCTGATCCGGGCGATATTGGCGGCACGGGCGCCGTTGCCGAAGAAGCCGTAATGGCGAATGCGGTGCTGGCCCTTTGGCAGGGCATGGATCAGGAACCGGCGGATGAATTCCCCGGTTGCGAGCGTCATGGTGGTATGCCGTCCGGCGCCATTGACGCGGTAATTCTTGACGCGGAAGGTGACGGTGGTCTCATCGAACCGGATCAGGCGACTGTTGGATATCGCGCTGCGGTGGGTGTAGCGCGATAAGTAGGGTCAGGATGCATTGATTTCCCGAGCGCTGCGTGATTCACGGCTCCGAAAACAGAGCGGTGACATGAGCAATCTTTTCTGGCTGACCGACGCACAGATGGCGCGTCTGAAACCCTACTTTCCAAAGTCGCACGGTAAGCCAAGGGTCGACGACAGGCGGATTCTGAGCGGGATAATTTTCATCAACCGCAATGGGTTAAGGTGGCGCGACGCTCCTGAAGCCTATGGCCCACACAAGACGCTTTATAGCCGTTGGAAGCGCTGGAGCGAAAAGGGCATATTCGCGCGGATGATGGTGGGGCTAGCTGCCGAGCACGGCGAACAGAAGACAGTCATGATCGACGCGACCTACCTGAAGGCACATCGAACAGCGACCAGCATGGCCGCTAAAAAGGGGGGCGCGGTCGCCTGATTGGCCGGACCAAAGGTGGTATGAACACCAAGCTTCACGCCATTTGCTACAGCCAGGGACGACCGCTCGACCTCTTCATCACCGCCGGACAGGTCAGTGACTATATCGGCGCACGGGCATTGCTGGGCGGTTTGCCAAAGGTCGAATGGCTGCTCGGAGACCGAGGCTACGACGCCGACTGGTTCAGAGATGCGTTGAAAGACAAAGGGATACGCGCCTGCATCCCTGGACGAAAACAGCGCAAGAAGACCGTGAAATACGACAAGCGCCGATACAAACGGCGCAACCGCATTGAGATCATGTTCGGCAGGCTCAAAGACTGGAGACGCGTGGCAACCCGCTACGACAGGTGTCCCAAGGTCTTCCTCTCGGCCATCGCGCTCGCAGCCGTCGTCATCTACTGGTTATGAATCCTGACCCTAGGGATCGTTTGGCGTCGGGCGGGAACAACTGCGCGCGATGCGCCTGTAGTCGTTCAGACAACCGCTGGGC
Organism: Ruegeria sp. AP12; assembly: GCF_056540025.1. Lineage (NCBI taxonomy): Bacteria > Pseudomonadati > Pseudomonadota > Alphaproteobacteria > Rhodobacterales > Roseobacteraceae > Ruegeria > Ruegeria sp. AP12. The sequence goes on along the minus strand of NZ_JBQFVZ010000027.1, from coordinate 889 downwards.
GTGATCGCCAACCAGAAGGTCGATCCGTTCCTGCGTATGGCCAGATTGCTGCGCCTCCGATACGGTGGCACCTGCGGTTGCTTGCTCCATCTCTGCCCTCTTTTGGCGCTTCGTTGTTACGCTTGCCGCCGTTTTATTCACTGCTTTCCGTAAGTAATGGGGCAGAACCTACGATTCTTGCAAGTGTTATTTCCATATCCTGTGGCCTCAAAGGCCTGCACCACAAGTCAATCGGGCTTGACTTGGGCTATAGGTATGACCAAGTATGACCTTGGAGGCCCGATATGACCATCAAAACCACGCTCAGTTTCACCGATCGCCACCACCGATTCCTCAAAGATAAAGTGGGGCAGGGGGTCTATGCCTCGGCCTCGGCCGCTGTTGCTGCGGCGGTTGAGCGGATGATTGAGGATGATGAGGTCCGCGAGGTCGCTTTGGACGCGATGGCCGACGAAATCCGCCGTCGGGCGGCAACCCCGCGCTCGGAATTTTTCGAACATGACGACGTTTTTGCTCCTGCAATGCGCCGTCTGGACCGCAAAGGGTGACGTATCGACTGCGCTACCACCCGTCGGTGGCGGATGATCTGACAAACATTTCGGAACTGATCGAAGAGTATGCCGGCCCACATATCGCGCGCCGTAAGCTGGCGGAGATTGCCGAGGTCGCGCAAAGCCTTCGTACTCTACCCCATATCGGTACACTGCGTGATCATATCCTGCCGGGCCTGCGCGCCATCCCAGCGGCCCGCCGCGCGGTGATCGCCTTTACAGTCTATGACGAAGCCCGAGAAGTCTACGTGTTGTCGATCACTTACGGTGGAGCTGACTGGATCACTCGTGCGGGACGCCGCAGCTAAAGTTTCACCCCAACAAGTCCGCTGCCGGGG
>NZ_JBQFVZ010000026.1:0-2416 GCF_056540025.1 Ruegeria sp. AP12 | reverse complement strand
GGGGCAAGAGGCCATGCAAGGCCTGGCCGAGACCCTGCGTGAACAGCAAGGCCTGAGCGATCAGGCATTCCGCGATCTGCAGGAACAGTTCAACCCCGGCGCTCAGGCCGGAGAAAATCAGGGCAATGAAGGCCGCAATGGCGGTCAGGGCCGCGGCGAAAGCCACGAGGGTCAGGGCGGTCAGGGTCAGGGCTCGGATCAGGCGGGCGAAGGCCAACCGGGTGAGGGGTCTTTGGCGGATCGGCAGCAGGCCCTGCGGCAAGAACTGAACCGACAGCAACAGGGTTTGCCCGGTGCAGGCACCCCCGAAGGCGACGCGGCGCGCGATGCGTTGGGCCGCGCAGAAGGTGCCATGGAAGAGGCGGAGGAGGCGCTGCGCGGCAATGATCTGGCCGAAGCGATCGACCGTCAGTCCGAAGCGATGGAGGCCCTACGCGAAGGCATGCGGTCCTTGGGTGAGGCCATGGCGCAGAACCAGCAGAACCAATCCGGACAAGGCACCGAGGAAGGTGAGGCGCAAGCCAACAGCCGCGACCCGCTGGGCCGCAATCCCGGTGCAGCCGGGTCGATCTCAACCGATGATAACCTACTGCAGGGTGAAGACGTCTATCGCCGCGCGCGTGAGTTGCTGGACGAAATCCGCCGTCGGACCGGAGAAACCGACCGGCCCGAGATCGAGCTGGAATACCTCAAGCGTCTGCTGGAACGGTTCTGAGCCGCTATATCGTTTCGGCTTAATCCTGAGACACGAATACCCTGCCACGCTTTCTGCGTTGTCGGGACATTCGTGTCACTTGGTATTTCAGGTAAAACCCGAAACGCTTTATTCCTGCGGCGCGCCTGCCCCGGCCTGCGTCTCAAGCCAGATACGGGCCTGATCAATCAAAGAGACGTAGGAGTCCAGCACCGGATCGGCTTGCGGCACGGCCTCACTGATCTGTTGCGCATTGCCATAGATCAGATACAGGATCACGCCGATGATCAGCATGACGGCAAAACCGCGCACGAAGCCACGGGATTGTTTGGCTGGGGGCGCGTCATCGCCCTCATCGCTCATCATGCCTGAATTGATGGTCTCAACGTCAGGAAGCTCATCCTTTTGGCCCGCATCCTCGGCGGTCTCGGTCGCAGTTGGGCGCTTGATCTGAAACTCGGGTTCGACAGAATCTTCCAGCGCCAGATCTGGTTGCGTCTCAAGGCTGCTGCCTTCCTGAGAGCGCAGCTCCGCCTCACGCGCGGCCTCCTCCTTCAAAATGCTCGCAACGGCAGGGTCGACATTGCCGGTCTTGCCGCTATCGGGCGGAGTCTCATCAACAACCTCAACTTTTGTGTCGGGTTCAGGTGTCGGCTCCGGCTTAGCGTCCGGCTCGGCGGTGGCTTCAGGCGCGTCGGTAGTGGGTGCTGCGTCTTCCGGGTGCTTGGGCTGAAACCACGTCTGGTCACAGGCGGAGCACTGTACATCGCGCCCCTCTTCGGGGATAACCTCGTCCGGCACTTCGTACTGAGCGCCGCAATTCGGACATGTAAGTCTCATACTGCCTCCCCGGCCTGATGTTCGGCCCGATAGTAGTTTTTTCAGGGATGATATTCCGTTAAGACCCAACAGCAAAGGGCGTTTTCGGTTTCATGGGGCAAGTGTCGCCAATTGGACTCGGTGCAGGCATTGAAACCGCAGGCAAGCTCGGGCAAGAAGATCGGCAAAAGAACTGGGGACACCTGTGATCGAGCTGGAAAATGTCAGCTATACCTATGGCGACGGCGCATTGCTGAGCGACGTCTCAGTCAAATTGCAGCCCGGCTCGTTCCATTTCCTGACCGGACCTTCGGGCGCAGGAAAAACCACGTTGCTGAAGCTGTGTTATGGCGCGTTGTTGCCGACCTCGGGTCGGCTGAGCGTGTTTGACGAAGATATCGCGCGTCTGGATCGGGATCAGATGGCCCTGCTGCGGCGCCGGGTCGGGGTTGTGCATCAGGATTGCCAGTTTCTGGATCATATGACGCTGGCTGAAAACGTGGCCCTGCCTTTGATGGTGTCGGGACGTGCCGAGTCGGAAGAGCAGGACAACCTGACCGAGCTTTTGTCCTGGGTTGGGCTAGGGGCTCGGCTTGACGCCCATCCGCCCGAACTGTCGGGTGGTGAACGTCAACGCGCGGCTCTCGCGCGGGCCGTGATCCTGTCGCCCGACGTGGTGCTGGCGGATGAGCCGACCGGCAACGTCGATTGGGAGATGTCGCAACGGCTGCTGCGTCTGCTGATCGAGCTGAACCGCATGGGCAAGACAGTCCTAATCGCTACCCACGATCTGAGCTTGATCCGGGCGGCCAAAAGCCAAGTTCAGGCCCGTGTGTTGCGCATCTCGCAGCGCAAACTACATCTGGCCGGAGCGGACCTATGAGCAATGGCGACATCCGAAAC
>NZ_JBQFVZ010000025.1:0-2512 GCF_056540025.1 Ruegeria sp. AP12 | reverse complement strand
CCTCTGCGTTTTGAGTTGTTTTTCATAACCATCTGTCGGAATGCGTAAATAATGGGATGGAATTGTTGAGACTCGCCTCCCATTGAGTTCAACATCTTAGCGTTTTGCGCGTATTTATTGTTTCGATGGTCAGGCCAAACTTGTTCGAACAGGCCCTCTGTCAGAACAACGAAGGAAATTCTTCCTCCAAGTCTAAGCCAAGTAGGCCCCTTGGTAGCATGCTCAGTCAGATTAAATGCCGTGCATTTTGACAGTGCTACCGCCCCATCCAGCCCCCGTCGACGACAAGGATTTCACCGTTGACGAAGTCCGACGCGGCAGAGGCCAGAAAGACCACCGGTCCGGCAAAGTCATCAGGCGTACCCCAACGGCCCTGGGGTGTTCGTTCAAGGATCGACTTAGATCGGACCGGATCATCCCGCAGGGCTTGGGTGTTGTCGGTCGCGATGTAGCCAGGCGCGATCGCATTCACATTCACGCCCTGCCCGGCCCATTCGTTGGCCAAAGCCTTGGTCAGTTGTCCAATCCCACCTTTCGAAGCTGCATATCCCGGCACGGTAATACCGCCCTGAAATGTCAGCAGCGATGCAGTGAAGATGATCTTCCCAGAGCCGCGCGCCAGCATGTCCTTGCCGATCTCGCGAGACAGAACGAATTGCGAGGACAGGTTGACCTCAATCACTTCGTCCCACCAGTCGTCCGGGTGTTCGGCGGCTGGCTTGCGTTTGATCGTGCCGGCATTGTTGACAAGGATATCAGGGGTTTGTCCGTCGGCCCTCAACTGATCAATGAACCCATGCAGCGCGGAGCGGTCCGAGAAGTCGCATTGGTAAGCCCGGAAACTGCGCCCCATCGCCGTGACGGCTTTTTCGACCTCCGAGCCGGACAGCTCGAGCGAGGCGGACACTCCGATGATATCGGCTCCGGCCGATGCCAATGCCTCGGCCATGCCGCGCCCGATGCCGCGTTTGCACCCAGTAACAAGGGCCGTCTTTCCCGTCAGGTCGAAACTTTGCAAAACACTCATGAACGCGGTCCTACTTCGATCAGGCTTTTCATTGCGGTTGGACTGCGATCCAGTGCTTCAAACGCGGCCTGAATGTCTGCCAGAGGGCTGACGCCAGTAATCACAACATCCGCGTCCACTCCGCCCGAGGCGACAACTGCGATGGCTTTCTCGTAATCCTCTGGCTCATAGACCCTAGCACCTATCAGTTGCAGCTCTCGCCAGAAGAACTGGAACAGGTCGATCTGGGGCTTTTGAGCATGGATCGCGACCATCACGATCCGGGCCCGCGTCGCGGCAACGGCGGTCATCGCATCAACACCGGGCTGCGTTCCCGATACCTCGAAAACCACATCCGCCCCTTTGTCGCCCGTGCGCGCGTTGATCGTGGCCACCAGATCGGTTTCGATTGGGTTGATCGTGTCAAAACCAAGCTTTTCGGCAATGGCCAAGCGGTTCGGATTCACTTCGGAAATCACGACGTTTCCGCCTGCGTCCCGCGCAACCATGGCAACCAGCATGCCGATCGGGCCTCCACCGATGACGACAACGTCCTCTCCAGATTGCAGGCTAGATAGCCGCACATCGTGGCAAGCAACGGCGACCGGCTCGATCAGCGCCGCGTGATCCATGCGCAAGTCATCCGGAAGAACGTGCAACGTGTGGGCCGGAACGGTCCAGATCTCTTGCATGGCGCCATCGGTGTCGAGGCCGAGAAACCTGAGGTTCTGGCAGATATGCTGATGCCCCCGTTTACAGGCCGGGCATTCGCCGCAGTGATCAAGCGGTCGGACGACGACCTTTTGGCCGGGTTTTACCGTATCGACGCCCTCGCCCACCGCTTCTACGACACCTGACATCTCGTGCCCAATCACCCGGTTCAGGCCGACACGGGCATCCATGTTGCCGTGGTAGACGTGCATGTCCGTCCCGCAAATTCCACAATAGGCAACGCGAACTGCAACCTCGCTTGGGCTCGGAGCAGTCGCCCGGGCCTGTTCCACGGCAAAGCTTTTGTTGCCCCTGTAGTACGCCGCAGAGATCGTCTGGGTCGTCATGTATGCATCTCCCTGTGTTCCGCATTCAGTTTGTCCCAGTCGAATTCCACTCCGGTTCCCGGAGTATCCGGGGCTACGGCCAGACAGTCTTCCACAACCAGCGGACGGGTCGTGTACTGGTCTATCGGAAATGAGTGTACTTCCAGCCACCCCGCGTTGGGTTGCGCAGAAACAAGGCTGACGTGCAGTTCCTGCATCCCATGACTGCAAACCGGAATGCCGTGTTGTGCGCTTAGCGCGGCCACGCGCAGCCAGCCGGTTACCCCACCGCAGTTTGAGGCATCGGGCTGGATGAAACTCAGCTTTGCGTCTTCGAAGGCGTACTCGAATTCGTGAATCGTGTGCAGGTTTTCACCCATGGCAAGGGGAACGCCCGTGGCTTCGGCAATTCGGCCATAGCCTTTATAGTCGTCTGGAATTGTCGGCTCCTCGAACCACAGGATATCGC
>NZ_JBQFVZ010000024.1:0-2539 GCF_056540025.1 Ruegeria sp. AP12 | reverse complement strand
CGCTGGGAGATCGTGCAGGCGCCGCACAACTGGCTTTGTGTCTGCTGACCTTCGCGCTTGTGTTGGCTGTGGCTGAACGCACGCGGCGCGGCAAGGCCAAGTATTATCAAGCGGGCAAGCAACATGCAGCTCTGCCCGCGGCGCAACTGACTGGATGGCGCGCGATCGGTGCTTTTGCCCTCTGCGCCATTCCCGTGTTTTTCGGGTTCCTCCTGCCGGTGGTCGTTCTGTTCGAGATGGGGTTGAAATCCGAGCAGAACCTGCTTTCGCCCCGCTACCTTGGCTTCATTCAGAATTCGCTGATCCTCGCCGGGACGGCTGCTGTCATCACCGTTATTGCGGCCGTCAGTGTTGGGTTCTTTCAGCGTTTGAGACCGGGGCGGCCCTCGACCATCGCGAGCTATATCGCGCGGCTAGGCTATGCGGTGCCGGGCGGGGTGATCGCGGTTGGCCTGCTGGTGCCTTTTGCCAGCTTTGACAACGCGCTGGACGCGTGGATGCGCGCGACATTTGATGTCTCGACAGGCCTGCTGGTGACCGGGTCCATCTGGCTTCTGGTGGCAGCCTATATGGTGCGGTTCCTTGCGGCGGCCCTAAGTGCCTATGAAGGCGGGCAGAGTACGGTTCACGCCAATATGGACGCCGCAGCCCGGTCTTTGGGGCAGACGCCTCTGGGTACACTGAGGCGGGTGCAACTGCCGATCCTGACGCCCTCATTGCTGACGGCCTTGTTGATCGTCTTTGTCGACGTGATGAAGGAATTGCCCGCAACGCTGATCATGCGCCCCTTCAACTTTGACACGCTGGCGGTACAGGCCTACCGGCTGGCCTCAGACGAGCGGCTCGAGGGGGCGGCGGTGCCATCCTTGGTCATTCTGGCCGTTGGATTACTGCCTGTGATCCTGATATGTCGACAAGTCGGACGGCGGTAACACCCGTTGACGAATTATGGCCCGCTTGCGCATCGGGCTTGATTCAGCCGCGTTTTCCGGCAAGGCTTGGGGTATGAACATGCAGCCTCCCAGCCGGTTCCCAACAAACTCGGCCCAGATGCCCGTCGCGTTCGACCGGCGCGAGATGTCCCATATCCTGTCCGTCTATGGTAAGATGGTCGCCGCCGGAGAATGGCGCGACTACGGAATTTCCAACCTGCGCGACATGGCGATTTTTTCGATCTTCCGACGCACCGCCGAGCATCCGATCTACCGGATCGAGAAGCATCCTCGTCTGCGCCAAAAGCAGGGGATGTATTCCGTTGTGGGGATGGACGGACGGATCCTGAAACGCGGCCATGACCTGCGCACGGTCTTGCGGGTATTGGAGCGTAAGCTGATCCGCTCAGTTTCCCCGGATTAGAGCCTTTTATGGGCCGTCACAGGCCCGTCGCCCTGCGCCTGAATGCGCGTGATGGCGTGATCCAAGGATTCATACGCGACTGCCATGTGATGCGCGTTGGCATGCAACAGCATATTCGGCCCGGAAACCCATGCGACATGGCCTTTCCAAAACAACAGATCGCCGCGTTTGGCCTCTGATCCTTCGGGCAGAGTGATACCAAGGGCCTTTTCCTGATCGCCGCTGTCGCCGGGACACGCCATACCGCAGGCCAGCAACCCCACCTGAACCAGCCCAGAACAGTCGATCCCGAACCGACTGTTGCCGCCCCACAGATAGGGTGTGCCTAGAAACAACTCGGCCACAGCGACAGGATCACGGTTCAATTCGGCAATCGGGGCCGTGTGGACTTTTGGGATGAATCCCAGCTCAGTTTCAACAAATCTGTCCGCTTGGGAGAGGGCGTGTACGAAACTTCCGAAGCTTAGCGAGGTCAGATCGCGGGTTTTCATATCCGCCTGTTCATAGGCATGTGTGGCAGGTGCAACAATCCTATGGGTCGTGGTCTGTTGCGGCCCCAATTGGGCCGAGCGAACCCATCCGACATAGCCATCCTTGTCAGCCTTGACACGACTCCACCCGTTTTTCTGCTCTGCAAGCTGTACTGTGTCTCCGAACAGCAACTGACGATCGCGCGGGCCATCAGGGCTGCGCAGCAGGTCAACGACCGGGTCCAAGACGCGTAGGTGGGTCATAGGCCCAAAATCTCGGGCAGTGCGGTCAGTAGGGCGCGTGGGCCTTGCCCCAGACCTCCCTTGCTGCGACCCGGTTGCTTGCTGGGCTGCCAGGAATAGATGTCAAAATGCATGTAATTGCTGTCTTCAACAAATCGGCGCAGGAACAGGGCTGCGGTGATCGACCCCGCGAACCCGCCCGAGGGCGCGTTGTCCAGATCGGCAATGCCAGGTTCGATCATAGTCTCATAGGGTGTGTGGAAGGGCATGCGCCAGACTGGATCAGCGGCTTGGGCGGCAGCTTTGCTCAGCGCCCCGGCGGCGCAGTCGTCATCGGTGTAGAACGGCGCCAGATCGGGCCCAACGGCCACGCGCGCTGCGCCGGTAAGAGTAGCCATCGAGATCACGAGAGCCGGTTTCCCCTCATCCGCCAGCTCCAGCGCGTCGGCCAGAACCAGCCGCCCCTCTGC
>NZ_JBQFVZ010000023.1:0-2637 GCF_056540025.1 Ruegeria sp. AP12 | reverse complement strand
AAGAGGATCAAAGCCATTGCCCCCGCTCCGTTCGCGATATGGCGGGCTGACAGGTGCGTATGCAGGTCCCCTGTAAACCGGGTGGCATCCAGAAACACGGGCGCTCCGCCTTGCAGGATTTCGATCCTGTCGCGCAGGCGGATGTTGGTCAGGGTCTCACCCATTGCTGCCCGCCCGAACACCAGTGGATCAACCAGCAGGGCGGTGGCTTCGGGTGCGATCTCGATCGACAACTTTCGATCCAGCGCGCTGCCATCAAAAAGGATGGTTTCCTGGGGCAACCAGTTCAGACGCGCGCCTTCCTCAACGACCAGTTGGTTATGGATATGTCCCGATGGGCCGGGTTGCGCCTTGTATGCCCTCTCGCAGGCCTGTGTGGTCAGTGTCAGTGTTGTGCCGGGTCCCGCACGCCCGTGAAAGCGGAATGCGTCTCCGCCGGTGATGCCGCCAGCCGTGTTCAGAAGTACGGCGTCCAAAGCGTTCCCGTCGGTTCGGGGAAACAGGCACTTAAATGATCCCGATTGACGAAAGCCGTCTAAAACCGACTTTTCGCCCAATTGCTTTGCACTCAGGCGAATCGCCCCCTTCGCGCGCGGTGGCATCGCGTCTTGCTTGGGCAATATGGAGGCATGTTGGGTAATGACGCACCTGCGGAACCAGAAGTTATGCTGCCTGTTTCAACGCTTGTGCGTCGGAACTCTATTCCGTGACGCCGTTTTTCGTCGGTTTTCCGCAGTGCATGATTAATTTTTGGGCGTGACCTCAGGCAACTGTTCAAAAAACGGGCAGATGCGGCGGATTGCCGAAATTGATAGGTCCAGCATTTGCCAAATTCTCGCTGATGCAGAATCCGTATGGGTGCCCACCGAGGAGATGACCCGGGGGTGTGTGACGGCTGCGCGAATTGGACCTCGGACACAACCGCCACACGTAACGCAACATACAGTTGCGGGGATCAGGTAGTAGAAGACGGCGTGTCAACGCAAGGCTTCTGTGCCCGCCCCGCCAGGAGAATCTAATGACATTTCTCAAATCCACGCTCGCCGGATCGGCCGTCTTCGCCGCCATGGCAACCGCTGCGTTGTCGGCAGAAGACACCATCAAGGTTGGCGTACTGCATTCGCTGTCGGGCACCATGGCGATCTCGGAAACCACGCTGAAAGACACGATGCTGATGCTGATCGATCAGCAAAACGCTAAGGGCGGCCTGCTGGGCAAGCAGCTTGAGGCGGTTGTTGTCGACCCGGCCTCGGACTGGCCGCTATTTGCTGAAAAAGCGCGCGAGCTTCTGACCGGGCATGAGGTGGACGTGATCTTCGGCAACTGGACCTCGGTCAGCCGGAAATCGGTTCTGCCCGTGATCGAAGAGCTGAACGGCCTGCTGTTCTACCCGGTTCAGTATGAGGGCGAAGAATCCTCGAAAAACGTATTCTACACCGGTGCCGCACCAAACCAGCAGGCGATCCCTGCGACCGACTATTTTCTGGAGGAACTGGGGGTCGAGAAATTCGCTCTGCTCGGCACGGACTATGTCTACCCCAGGACCACCAACAATATTCTGGAAAGCTATCTGAAGGGTAAGGGTATCGCGGACGAGGATATCTTCGTCAACTACACCCCGTTTGGCCATTCTGACTGGTCCAAGATCGTCGCGGACGTTGTCGCGCTGGGTGCCGACGGTAAGAAGGTCGGCGTGATCTCGACCATCAACGGTGGCGCCAACATTGGCTTCTACAAAGAGCTGGCTGCGGGGGGCGTCTCAGCAGACGTCATTCCGGTCGTGGCCTTCTCGGTGGGTGAGGAAGAACTGTCCGGTCTGGATACCACCAACCTTGTCGGCCATTTGGCGGCGTGGAACTACTTCCAGTCAGCAGATACCGATGCCAATGCTGAATTCGTTGAAACATGGAAAGCAACCATGGGCGACGAGCGCGTGACCAATGACCCGATGGAGGCGCATTACATTGGCTTCAACATGTGGGTAAATGCCGCGACCGAGGCCGGATCGACCGAAGTGGATGCCGTGCGCGCCGCCATGTACGGGCAGGAGTTCCCGAACCTGACCGGTGGCACTGCCGTGATGCTGCCGAACCACCACCTGGCCAAGCCGGTTCTGATCGGTGAGATTCAGGAAGACGGTCAGTTCGATATCATCAGCGAAACTGACGTCGTTCCGGGTGATGCGTGGACCGACTTCCTGCCAGAATCGGCGGTTCTGATCTCGGATTGGAAAGAGCTGGGTTGCGGTATGTACAACACCGAGACCAAGACCTGCGTTCAGACCCTGTCGAACTACTAAACGATACGCAAGGCGGGTGTGATTGCCCGCTTTGCCCCAAGACATCTCGGGTTTCATCAAATGTTACGACTATACCTTGCGGGCCTCGCAATCCTGTGCGCCTGCCTGACTGCCAACGCGCAAGAGGCCGGTCTGCAACCGATCCTGCAAGAGCATCAGGAGATCATCGCCAAAAGCTCGCGCAAGACGATTGGGCCCGCGATTGATGCGATTGCCAGCAGCGGTTTACCACAAGCGCAGGTGATGCTTGAGACATGGGCCGCCAAAGACGTGTGGATGCGTAAGTCGGATGGCCTGTTTTTTGCCGGCAAAAAAGGTGAAGGGCGGTCGTATGAATT
>NZ_JBQFVZ010000022.1:0-2735 GCF_056540025.1 Ruegeria sp. AP12 | reverse complement strand
GCAGATCTTCCCGCGCGAGATTCCGGGTGCAATCGGGATCGTTTTCGACATCAAACAGCATCGGCTCGATATCCGTTGCGAAATGCGCAAGCCGATATCCGTCTTTCTCAAACGCAAGGGCGCGGAAATGATCGGGCGGGCATTGCCATGCGGTTTCAAAGCGCCCCTTGCCGTTCTCTGATCCAAGCTCAAGCTCGACCATGGCCTCGTGCCCGTAGGGTCGGTCGGGCGCCAAGAGGTTACAGCCCTGCATCTCGGAGGGCGGTGCAGCTCCAAGCGCCGACAGAACCGTCGGGGCCACGTCAATCGACTGGGTCAATGCGTCGATATCTTCAGGCTCAAGATCCGGATGCCCGATCATCAGGGGCACGTGGGACGCAGCGCGGAACGGGGTCTGTTTTCCCCAAAGACCAAGATCGCCCAGCATCTCTCCGTGATCAGCAGTCAACACGATCAGCGTGTCGTCCAACTGACCCACATTTCGCAACCATTCAAAAATCCGACCGATGTGATGATCAACTTCAGCAGCAAGCCCAAGGTAGGTGGATCGGCAAAGCGCGATCTGCTCCGGCGTCATGGCATCTTGCTGTCCGTCAAAACCCCAGAACATATCCGTACCGCTTGGGCGGGAATGATAGGCTTCGAAAAAAGGATGCTCAAAAGTGGCCTCAACCGGGGGCGAGATGTCCTGAGGGTTGATCAAATCGTTATACGGCGCGGGGGCAACGAACGGAGGATGCGGCCGGATATAGGTGACCATGGCAGACCACGGCTGTGATTTGCGAACGTCAAGATGCGCCAAAACCCGGTCGGTCAGGTACGCGGTATCACTGTCCTGCGCGTCATAGAGCGCTGGCCCTCCGAGCATGTTGTTCTGAGGTCTGTAAAGCGCGGTCAGGTCGCCCGCATCCGGCACGTCATAACCACGCGATCTGAGATGGGCGAGCCACTCCCACGCTTCCTCACGCATCTCGGTGACCTCGGTGATCCCCGGGATCGGCCCTGTGTAGGACAGATGCGCCGGGTCATTCGGGTGCAAGCCTCTGGGATCAGGCTGCGTATCCGTATAGCCGAACAACAACAGCTCTCGCCCAATGGTGCGCAGCGCCGTTGCAAGGTTGGGGAGATCGCGTCGCAGCGGAACGCCATTCTGAACCGATCCGTGGTTCATGGCGTATTGGCCCGTCAGCAAACTTGCACGGGCCGGACCGCAAGGCACCACAACCGTATGATGGTTGCGGAAATGCACCGATCGTGCGGCCAGAGCGCGAATGTTGGGCAGCGGCACATGCTGGCCCAAAGCGCTCGTCAGAAGGTCCGCGCGGAACTGATCGATGACAATGAACAGAAAATTGCGCGGAGCCTTCTTCAGCATGGGTTCAGGCCTCTGCGCCGTCCAGTTCACGGATCAGCGCAGGCAGATCGGCAACCGTGTCGATCACATAGTCCGCTCCGGCGTCCTTCAGAATCTTGGTCGCGTGCTGGCGCAGCGCGTCAACCTCCTCCGCCGACAGCGCAGCCAGTTCTTCCGGTGTTTTGCCCACTGCGTTGCCGGACAAAGACACACCTACGGTCAGGCAGCCAGCGGCGACGCCCTCTTTGATGCCCGGTTCGGTGTCATCGACCTTGATGATCGCCGCAGGCGGATAGGCCACCAGATCAACCATGCATTTATACATCCCCAGCGGGCCGGGTCGGCCTTCGGGCAGGTCGTCGGAACAGACCAGATTGTCTGGCTCATAGCCCTGAGCAGCGGCAACCGGCAGGACGTTCTCCATGATCGAGCGGGTGTAGCCCGTGGTCGATCCGATCTTGAGGCCCATGGACCGCAGATCATCAATCGCAGCTTTGCCACCCGGAACCAGATCCGCATAGTCGGCGGCGACTTTTTCGTTCATCGGCACAAAGATCTCATAGACCTTGTCGACATCCTGATCGGTTGGCGCGTTGCCGTATTTTGCCTCCCACTGGTCGGCGATTTCAGGCATATCCATCATGGAGCGGATGTGATCCCATTTGGGCGCGCCCATCGGTGCGCGGGCCTGCTCGATCGTGGCTTCGATATCGAACTTGGCGAAGGCCTTCACAAACACACCCATCGGCGCGAATGATCCAAAATCGACCATTGTCCCCGCCCAATCAAACACGGCGGCTTTGAATTTGCTCATTGTCTTTCCTTTCGTCAGGCAGGTTCAACCTGTTTCTGTTTGAGTGTTTCGTCCGAGGGGCTGGCACTGTCGACCCCCATGTCACGCAGCACCTCGGCTGCGGTGTCAACGACCGCTTGCATCACATGCGCATCGACCTGTCCGATATGACCAATCCGGAAGCTTTCGGCTGCGGTCAGTTTGCCAGGATACAGGATAAATCCGCGCGCTTTCATGCGGTTATAGAAATCCGGAAACGCAAAACGTGGATGATCTGGGCAGAAGAAAGTGGTGATGATCGGCGACAGCCACTCATCATCCAGTAATGTGACAAAGCCCAGCGCGCGCATCCCTTTGACCAGCGTCTTGCGGTTTTCAAGATACCGCGCGCCCCGTGCGGCGACGCCGCCCTCGGCCTCATGCGCGCGCAGCGCTTCGATGAAGGACGCGACCACATGCGTCGGCGGGGTAAAGCGCCACTGGCCTGTCTTCTCCATCGCGGTCCATTGGGCGTGTACATCCAGGCTGAGCGTATGGCTATTGCCTTCCGCCGCCTTGCTCGCATCTGTTTCGGCGGTCACGAACCCA
>NZ_JBQFVZ010000021.1:0-2799 GCF_056540025.1 Ruegeria sp. AP12 | reverse complement strand
TCACCGACGGCGATATCTGCCAGAGACGTCTCGGCAATCTCCGCCATATGGCTGGCACGTTCGTTGAATCCACCGAACTCGCCGCCATAACGCACCGGGCGACCCATCATATGGGCCAGTTCCGGCACGATCTCATCGTTCATGGCGCCAATGGCGGCCACACCCGCCATCACAAGATCGATCCGCTCCTGCACCGGACGAGCTGCCCATTCCGCCTGAGCAGCCCGAGCACGCGCCGCGGCCCTGAAAGCGGCCTCTCGCGACAACACTTCACGTTCGGCATAAACCGATCCGTCGATCGGCGAGACACATTTCAACATCTGCCCCATCTTCACTCCATTTCCGAAAGAAACAGGATCCCTGCTTCATCTGGCTAAAAATATCCCGGGGGGCCGCCGTTGGTGCGCCATTGGTTCGAGCACCAATGGGCGGCGGGGCTGGCCCCGCGCACCCCCCTCTCCAACTCAGCTGTTCATCGCCGCCCAGACGCGCGACGGGCTCACCGGCATGTCGATGTGATCGACAGCCTTGCCACCCGAGTTCATCGCGTCCAGAACCGCATTGACCACCGCAGGCGGTGAGCCAATGGCCCCGGCCTCACCACAGCCCTTCACACCCAGCGGGTTATGCGTGCACGGCGTCTGGCTGGAATGATCGACGCCATAGAACGGCACATCATCGGCGCGCGGCATGGCGTAATCCATGTAAGAGGCACTCAGCAGCTGACCATTCTCGTCATAAGCGCAGTTCTCCAACAGCGCCTGACCGATGCCCTGACCGATGCCGCCATGGACCTGACCATCCACGATCATCGGGTTGACGATATTGCCAAAGTCATCGGCGGCGGTGAAGGCCTCGATGGTGACCTTACCGGTCTCGGGGTCCAGCTCGACCTCGCAGGCATAGGCGCCCGAGGGGAAGGTAAAGTTGGCCGGGTCATAAAACGCGGTCTCCTCCAGCCCCGGCTCCACCTCCAGCGGGTAGTTATGCGGCACATAGGCCGTCAGGGTCACATCGCCCCAGGCCACCGACTTGTCGGTGCCTGCGACGCTGAACTGACCGTCCTTCAGCTCAATATCGGCCTCGGATGCTTCCAGCAGGTGGGCCGCGATCTTCTTGGCCTTGTCGATCACCTTCTCGGTGGCCTTGACCATGGCCGAGCCACAAACCGCAAGGCTGCGCGAACCATAGGTGCCCATGCCAAACGGGATCTTCGAGGTGTCGCCATGCACGATCTCGACCATCGACTCGTCGATCCCGATCATCTCGGCCACAACCTGCGGAAAGGCCGTCTCATGCCCTTGCCCATGACTGTGCGCACCGACCATGACGCTGATCGAACCGGTGGCATTCACCCGCACGGTGGCGGCGTCATAGAGACCCGCCCGGGCCCCCAGCATGCCAACGATGTTCGACGGAGCGATCCCGCACGCCTCGATATAGCAGTTGATGCCCAGACCCCGCAGCTTGCCCTTGGCCTCGCTTGCCGCACGCCGCGCGGCAAAGCCTGCCAGATCAGCAGCGGCCTCCAGCTTGTCCATGGTCCCGTGGTAATCCCCGGTGTCATAGGTCAGCGCCACTGGCGTGTCATAGGGGAACTGGGTGATGAAGTTCTGACGGCGCAGCGCAATCGGATCGACCCCCAGCTCGCGCGCGGCTTTGTCGATCACGCGCTCCAGTTGATAGGTCGCCTCGGGGCGGCCCGCGCCGCGATAGGCATCCACCGGCACCGTGTTGGTGAACATCGCCTTCACATTCACCTGAATGACCGGCGTGGTGTAATTCCCTGCCGCCAGCGTGCCATGCAGCCAGGTCGGAACCGAGCTGGCAAAGGTCGACAGATAGGCCCCCATATTGGCCAACGTATTGGTGCGCAGACCGATGAAGTTGTTCTCCGCATCCAGCGCCAGTTCGATCGTGGTCACGTGATCGCGGCCATGGGCGTCGGACATGAACGCCTCGGACCGGCTGGCCGACCACTTCACAGGCCGGTTGCAGGCTTTGGCGGCAAAGGTACAAAACGCCTCTTCCGCATAGTGGAAGATCTTGGTGCCAAAGCCACCGCCCACATCCGGGGCCACCACGCGCACCTTGTGTTCCGGCAGGCCCAGCACGAAGGCGCACATCAGCAGCCGGATCACATGCGGGTTCTGCGAGGTGGTATAGAGCGTATAATCCTCGGTCCCGCGGCTGTATTCCGCCACCGCCACGCGCGGCTCCATCGGGTTGGCAACCAGACGGTTGTTCACCAGATCCAGAGTGGTCACATGGGCCGCGCCCGCAAACACCTCATCGACCTTGGCATCATCGGTCTCGCCCAGCTGCCAGTCATAGCAGATGTTGTTCTTCAGATCGTCATGCACCAGCACAGCACCTTCCTGCGCGGCCGCCTTCATGTCGATCACCGCGGGCAGTTCCTCGATATCCACATCAATCGCCTCGGCCGCATCGCGCGCCTCAGCCAGGCTGTCGGCCACCACTGCGGCGATGGGATCGCCCACATGCCGCACTTTACCCTGCGCCAGAATGGGATGGGCCGGTTCCTGCATGGGCGCGCCATGCTTGTCCGTCACCTCCCAGCCGCAGGGGATGCCGCCCACCCCTTCAAAATCCTTGCCGGTGAATATCCGCACCACACCGGGCATGCCTTCGGCCGCCGAAGTGTCGATGCTGTTGATCTTGCCATGCGCGATATCCGAGCGCAGGAAATACACATAGGCCTGTCCAGCCACGTTGATGACGTCGGTGTAATTGCCCGCTCCGGTCAGAAAGCGCACGTCCTCGCGCCGCTTGGAACTG
>NZ_JBQFVZ010000020.1:0-2825 GCF_056540025.1 Ruegeria sp. AP12 | reverse complement strand
CGCCAATGCGGCAGCCCCGTCGATAATATCCTCATCGCGCCGGTCGCCCGGCATCGCAACAACGCACAGCCTTCGACCCTTGACCTCCAACTGATCGGCCAGCGCCGCCATCGCCTTGAGCGCGGCAGGGTTGTGGCCATAGTCGAGGATCACCTTGAAGGGATGCTCGTCATAGACATTCATCCGCCCGGGTGCCTGGAAATAGCTGGTGTCGAAGGTGCGCAGCCCATGGCGGATATTGTCCAGATCCACTCCGAAACTATAGGCCATCGCGGCGGCGAACATCGCGTTCTGGACGTTGAAAATGGCCTTGCCTTCCAATGCCGCCGGGATCAGATGCGACCACAGCACCGGGATATGAAGACCGTTGTCATAAATGGTCAGCATGTCACCATTCATGCCCTTTTCAAGCACAATGGCCTTGCCGCCTGCCTTGATATGTTCCTTGACCAGGCTGTGCCCCGGATTGGTGGTGACATAAAAGATCTGATCCGCACCGGCATAGTCGGCCATTTTCAGACAGTTGATGTCATCGGCGTTCAAGACAGCAGTATCGGTGGCGCTTTCCACCACAACCCGCTTTACCACGGCCAGTTCCTCAACCGTGTTGATGCCGCCAAGACCCAGATGATCTGCCGAGACGTTCAGGCAGGCCGCTACGTTCGAGCGCTGATAGCCCAGACCCGAGCGCACAAGTCCGCCGCGTGCGGTTTCCATCACCGCAAAATCGACAGCCGGGTCGCGCAGAACGATCTGTGCCGACTTAGGTCCCGTCATGTCGCCCTTCACGCTCAGCTTGCCGTCAACATAAACGCCATCGGTCGAGGTCATGCCAACGGTCTTGCCGCTGGTTTTCATGATGTGCCCCAGCATCCTTGAAGTGGTCGTCTTGCCGTTGGTTCCGGTGATTGCCGCGATGGGAATGCGGGTTTCCTCGGTGGCCGGAAACAGCATGTCGATCACTTTGCCCGCCACGTCGCGCGGCTGACCTTCGGACGGTGCCACGTGCATCCGGAAACCAGGGGCGGCGTTCACCTCGACAATCGCGCCGCCGATATCCTTGTAGGATTTGGTGATGTCGTCGATCAGGAAATCGACGCCGCCCACATCCAGCCCGACGGCCATGATGGCACGCTCGGCCATGTCACGGTTGTCAGGGTGCACCACATCCGTCAGATCAATGGCCGTGCCGCCGGTCGACAGGTTCGCGGTTGATCGCAGATAGAAGACCTCGCCGTCAGGCAGCACAGTTTCTTCAGTAACGCCCGCATTTTCCATCAGGCGTTTGGCTTGATTGTCGATCTCCAGCATGGTCAGCACTTTTTCATGCCCGATGCCACGGCGCGGATCCTCGTTCACGATATCGACCAGTTCGGCAATCGTGTGCGTGCCATCGCCCACCACATGGCCCGGCACGCGCTTGGCTACAGCGACCAGCTTGTTGTTCACCACCAGCATCCGGTGATCGAACCCGGTGATGAAGCTTTCCACCAGAATGGCGCGGCTGCGGGAATGTTCCTTGGCTTCGGCAAAGCCTGCCTCGACCTCTTCATCCGAGTTCAGGTTGATCGAAACACCACGCCCATGATTGGCATCGAGCGGTTTGACCACCACCGGGTGCCCGATCCGTGCGGCGGCGCGCACGGCTTCACGCGCGGAATAAACCATGCGTTGCTGCGGCACAGGCAGGCCCAGATCGTTCAGCAGATTGTGGGTGTCTTCCTTGTCGCAGGAAATCTCGACCGAGATATGCTTGGTCTCAGAGGTTATGGTTGCCTGAATGCGTTTCTGGTATTTGCCGTGCCCGAACTGAACCAGTGACCCAGAATTCAGCCTGATCCAAGGGATGTCACGCTCTTGCGCGGCCTTAACCAATGAGCCGGTAGAGGGACCAAACTCCTTGCGCTGCGCTCGCAGCACAAAGCTACGCAACTCGTCATCCCAGTTGAATTCCGGGTCGAAGTCGTAGTCCACCTGTTCCTTGAGGGATTGCGGCAATAGATGCATCAGCAGCCGCATTGCCAGCTTGCCTGCGTCCAAACCAACATCGCGCTGGCGATATTCGTAAACCATGTTGTATTGGCCGGGTTCGCCTGTGCCGCGCGTGCGGCCAAAGGTTACATCCGAACCGGCCACGTTCTGCACTTCGATGGCACAATGTTCCAAAACATGACCAAGCCAAGTGCCTTCATCTTCGCGCAATCGGCGGATGAAACCACCGGGTTCGCGGTAGGAACAGCCATGTTCCGCCAGACCGGGAAGGGCCTGGGTCAATGCATCAATAAACTCGGAACCAATTTTGGCCGAAGGCCAATCTTCCAGAACGCCCAGATCAATGACGTGGCGAATGACCGGAAAACTTGCCCAGACGTTCGGGCCGACAAAGACATTGGTCGAGATTATTTTCATGAGGCTCCCCGTTGGTTAGCTTATTGTTTCCCCCCGCTGGCGGCCTCATCCTCGGACAGATCCGGCAATGTGCAGAACGCCATATGCTCATCCGGCGGAAAAGCCTGGCGAGCCGTCAGATCATAACGGCACCCTTCACCCAGAACGTCAAGCCGAAGTCCAAGAAGGCTGAGTGCTTCGCCGCGACGGGCATCCCACATCGAAGAATGGGTCAAATGGCTGGCATCCACCACGGTAACCGTTCCGCTGCCGATTACTTCAAAGACGTTATCGGGCCCAATGAAGGCCGCCGTGTCTTCGTCAACGCCCAATCCGATTAGAAAAGGGTTAAAAGATGAAGCGGTTAGCAATCGACCCAGGCGGTTGCGTTGGGTGAAGTGCTGATCAATGATGACGGCGTTGGTCAGACCCATACC
>NZ_JBQFVZ010000019.1:0-3088 GCF_056540025.1 Ruegeria sp. AP12 | reverse complement strand
AAAAGGGCGCCCATTGGCGCCCTTTGCATTTTGATTACGACCCGTTTGATCAGTCGATCATAGGCAGCAGCTTGTCGAGCGACTGTTTGGCGTCGCCATAGAACATGCGGGTGTTTTCCTTGAAGAACAGCGGGTTTTCGATGCCCGAATAGCCGGTGCCTTGACCGCGTTTCGAGACAAACACCTGCTTGGCCTTCCAGCATTCCAGAACCGGCATCCCGGCGATGGGGCTGTTGGGGTCTTCCTGCGCCGCAGGGTTCACGATGTCGTTCGAACCGATGACGATGGCCACATCCGTTTCCGGGAAGTCGTCATTGATCTCGTCCATCTCAAGCACGATGTCATAGGGCACCTTGGCCTCGGCCAGCAGCACGTTCATGTGGCCCGGCAGACGGCCCGCGACCGGGTGGATCGCAAAGCGCACCTCTTTGCCCTTGGCGCGCAGCTTGCGGACCAGTTCGGAAACCGACTGCTGCGCCTGCGCCACGGCCATGCCGTAACCGGGGATGATGATCACACTGTCGGCCTCGTTCAACGCAGCGGCCACGCCATCGGCGTCAATCGCCACCTGTTCGCCTTCAACGGCCATTTGCTCACCCTGCGGGCCGCCAAAGCCGCCCAGGATCACGCTGACAAAGTGACGGTTCATCGCCTTACACATGATGTAGGACAGAATCGCACCGGACGAGCCCACCAGCGCACCAACCACGATCAGCAGGTCGTTGCCCAGCGAGAAGCCGATCGCAGCCGCGGCCCAGCCCGAGTAGCTGTTCAGCATCGACACAACCACCGGCATGTCGGCGCCGCCGATGCCCATGATCAGGTGATAGCCGATGAACAGCGCCGCCAGTGTCATCAGGATCAGCGGCAGCAGACCGCCCGACATGGTGTACCAGACCAGGCAGATCAGCGACAGACCAGCAGCCGCCGCATTCAGCGCGTGGCCACCCGGCAGCTTGGTCGCCGCAGACGTCACCTTACCGGCCAGCTTGCCATAGGCCACGACCGACCCGGTAAAGGTGATCGCACCGATGAAGATGCCCAGGAACAGTTCCACATGCAGGATTGCCAGCTCGGCCGAGGTTTTCTTGGCGATCAGCTTGGCAAATGCGCCCAGATCGCTCAGATCCGCCTGAGACGCGCTGTCCGCAATCGCCATGACCTGCGCCACGTTGCCGATCTCAAAATGCGCGTTGAAGCCCACAAACACAGCCGCCAGACCCACCAGCGAGTGCATCGCGGCCACCAGCTGCGGCATCTCGGTCATCTGGACGCGCTGCGCCACATATTGACCGATCAGACCACCGCCAGCGATCAGCAGCAGCGACAGCAGCCACAGGCCCGAACCGGGGCCAACCAGCGTGGCAAAGACCGCCAGCGCCATACCGACGATGCCATACCAGACCGCGCGCTTGGCGCTTTCCTGGTTCGACAGCCCGCCGAGCGAAAGGATGAACAGAACAGCCGCAACAACATAGGCGGCAGTGGTGAAGCCAAATTCCATGTGCCCGGCCTCCTTAAGATTTCTGGAACATGGCGAGCATGCGCCGGGTTACGAGGAAGCCGCCGAAGATGTTGATCCCGGCCATGAAGACAGACAGCGCCGCCAGCAGAATGACCAGGAACGAGCCCGATCCGATCTGCATCAACGCCCCAACGATAATGATCGACGAGATCGCGTTGGTGATCGCCATCAGCGGTGTGTGCAGGCTGTGCGCGACGCCCCAGATCACCTGGAAGCCCACGAAGATGGCCAGCACAAAGACGATGAAGTGCTGCATGAAGCTGGCCGGAGCAATCAGCCCCACCAGCAGCATCAGCGCGCCGCCAACCCCCAGCAGGGTGAACTGCTGTTTGGTCTGCGCTTTGAAGGCCGCAATCTCTTGCGCCTTTTTCTCTTCCGGGGTCAGTTCCTTGACCTCGGGTTTCTTCTGCGCCGCAATCGCCTGCACTTTCGGCGGTGGCGGCGGGAAGGTGATCTCGCCTTCGTGCGTCACGGTTGCGCCGCGGATCACGTCATCTTCCATGTCGTGATTGATCTGGCCGTCCTTTTCAGGGGTCAGGTCAGACATCATGTGACGGATGTTGGTCGCGTAGAGAGACGAGGACTGCGCCGCCATCCGGCTGGGGAAGTCGGTATAGCCAATGATGGTCACGCCATTGTCGGTCACGATCTTCTCATCCGCCACGGTCAGCTTGCAGTTGCCGCCCTTTTCCGCTGCGAGGTCCACGATGACCGAGCCCGGCTTCATCGCCTCGACCATATCCTTGGTCCAAAGCTCAGGCGCTTCGCGGTTCGGGATCAGCGCTGTGGTGATGACGATGTCCATTTCTGGCGCCAACTCACGGAACTTGGCCAGCTGCGCGTTGCGGAATTCTTCCGACTGAACGCTGGCATAGCCGCCGGTGGCCGCGCCATCCTGCTGCTGTTCCTCAAAGTCCAGATAGACAAACTCGGCCCCCATCGATTCGACCTGCTCGGCCACTTCGGGGCGCACGTCGAACGCATAGGTGATCGCACCCAGCGAGGTCGAGGTTCCGATCGCCGCCAGACCGGCCACACCGGCCCCCACGATCAGCACCTTGGCAGGAGGCACTTTACCGGCCGCCGTCACCTGACCGGTGAAGAACCGGCCAAAGTTGTTCCCCGCCTCGATCACAGCGCGATAACCGGCGATGTTGGCCATCGAGGACAGCGCGTCCATCTTCTGCGCGCGGCTGATCCGAGGCACCATCTCCATCGCGATCACATTCGCGCCCTTGGATTTGGCCAGCTCCATGCCTTCTTCGTTCCCGGCAGGATTGAAGAAGGAAATCAGGGTCTTGCCCTTGGTAAGACGCTTGAGTTCCGTCGCATTCGGCTGGCGCACCTTGGCAACAATGTCAGCCTCTTTCCACAGCGCCGCCGCGGTCTTCACAACCTCAACACCCGCCGCCTCATAAACCGCATCCGAAAACCCGGCCGCAGCCCCAGCACCCGTCTCAATCAGGCACTCATACCCCAGCTTCTGCAACTGAACCGCAGACTCAGGCGTCATCGCAACCCGATTCTCACCCTCATATATCTCTCTTGGTGTGCCTATTTTCA
>NZ_JBQFVZ010000018.1:0-3482 GCF_056540025.1 Ruegeria sp. AP12 | reverse complement strand
CGGCCACGGCAGCGCGATTGCGAAAAATCGCAGGCGTGCGTCAGATCGGCGATCCATGGCAGCGACTGAGAGAGATTTCGGCCGAAGATCTGGCCCAGAAGGCGCAGGCAGAAAGCACCGAGGTGGCCGCCGTGATGCTGTCCAAGCTCGACACGGCCAAAGCCGCGCAATTGCTGGGGCACCTGCCCGGCCCCATTGCGCGACGCATCACCTATGCGATCTCCAAAACGGCCAATGTGACCCCCGAAGCGGTGGAACGGATCGGCTGGTCGCTGGCTGCTCAACTGGATCAACGCCCGTCGCAGGCGTTTTCCGATGGCCCCGGTGCGCGCGTGGGGGCGATCCTGAATCAATCGGCAGCCTCAACCCGCGACGGGTTGCTGACGGCCCTGAACGAAGAGGACGCCGAATTCGCAGACATTGTGCGTCAATCCATTTTCACCTTCGCGCACATCCCGGCCCGTATCGCCACACGCGATGTGCCCGCTATTCTGCGCGGGGTTGAACAAGCCAGCCTTGTCACTGCACTGGCTGGGGCCGCCGCTGACGATGACAAAGCCTCGGTTGAGTTCATCCTATCCAACATCTCCGCCCGTATGGCCGACAATCTGCGCGAAGAAATGGCTGAACGCGGGCGCGTCAAACAGTCCGAGGCCGAAGAGGCCATGACCGAAATCGTAGGCGCAATTCGCACCTTGGTAGACGATGGCACGCTGACATTGGTCGAGCCGGAAGAAGACGAAGACTGACCTCAACCGGCTGAGTGCTTGAGCTTGCCGGGCCGGGCCTGTATGTCTGGCCCAGCAAACGCAACACGCCGTGAGACACCTCCATGCCTGTCGAAAAGTCAGAGCTCAGCCGGTTTGAGCTTGGGAAATACTATGTCGCCAGTCTGTTCCTGAAAGGCGTGATCGGTGGCATGCGGTTGCTGCCCTATGGAACCCGCATCGGGGCAATGGGGACCTTGGTGCGCGGATTGGCCCCGTTGGTTGGGTTTCGCAAACGGGTCCGAGACAACCTGAAACTCACCTGCCCCGAGCTGTCAGAGCGTGACATTAACCGTATTTCGGCTGAGGTCTCGGACAACGCAGGTCGGGCCATGATGGAGCACTTCTCGCCCGAAGGGTTCACAGCGCGCCAACGCAACGCAAAGCTGTCCGGCCCCGGTGTCGCTGCTTTTGATGCCGCTGCCGCCGAGGGGCGACCGGTCATGATCATCGCCGCGCATTTCGGCCACTACCTCGCAACGCGGATCGCGCTGCAAGCCCGCAGCGGGCGCCCTCTGGGCTGCCTCTATCGTCGTATGGCCAACCCCTATTTCAATGAGGCCTATGTCGAAGCCTTCTACAAAACCGGCTCGCCCATGTTCGAACAGGGTCGGCGCGGAATGGTTGAGATGGTGCGCTCCCTCAAAGGGGGTGAGATGATCGCCATCGTCTCTGACTTGCATGTTCACGGCGGCGAGGAGTTGATGTTCTTTGGTAAGCCCGCCGTCACATCCGTTCTGAACGCCGAACTTGCGATGAAATTCAACGCGGTCATGATCCCCTGCTACGCGGTGCGCCAAGCCAATGGTCTGGATTTCGAAATCGTGATGCACGACCCGGTGCCGCATTCCGACCCCAAGACCATGACGCAATATATCAACGATGATCTGGAGCAGATGGTGCGCCAGCATATGGGTCAATGGTTCTGGATTCACCGCCGCTGGAAGGCGTGGAACGGGCTGGGTGTTCAGCCCGAAGATATGCCCTGATCACTTCGCATGCGCGGCCGCGATGATTGGACCGTGACCTGCCCGCTGCACCAGAACAACCGCTGGCAGGTCAGAATCCAACTGCGCTGAAAACGCCTGCTCGTTAGCCCCATCCCAGCGCCCGGCCATCTGCCAGCTTTCCACCACATTGGCATAGTCGAGCTCATGGCCCGCGAGCTCTCCACGCCGGATCGAGGCGTGACGCAGCGGCGTGTACTGGACGATCCGCACGTCATAGGTCTCTCCACCAGGCAAATCGATCGGCGTCACGCGCACCGTCACCTCTTGCCCCGAACGCTCAGCCTGCACTTCAGCAGTGGGCGCGGCGATCAGATGCGCCTTGATCAGCCGATCCAACTCCTGCACTTGCGCGCCAACCACGTCATGCCGCCCATTGATCACCATATGCGGCGTGTAGATCATCGACCGGCCACCATTGCGGGCATAGGCCCGCTGCCGCGTCGTATGATCAGGAATGGCGTATTCGTCCTTCCAGCCGATGTAATCCCAATAGTCCACATGCAGCGCCAGCCCGATCACGTCGTCGCGCTTGATCAGCTCGTGCAAAAGCCGATCCGCCGGGGGGCAGGATGAACACCCTTGCGAGGTAAACAACTCGATCACAACCGGATCCTCTTGCGCCGATACTGAAAAGGCGGCACAGGCGGATAGAATGGCGGCTGCTAGGGCGGATTTGAACATGAGTCCCCTCGGCTTGAAAATCATGCAAAACGGATAAACGTTTTGCTCTTCAAGCTCCAATCAAGGTTTCTTGAGACGAGGCAGTCCCTTGCTCTTGATTTTGCATACCACAGTATACACTTTCATCTTGTCAGTAACTGACGCTTGAACCCCGGACAAACGTGATCAAGATAAACCGCAACGAATCCCATTTTCCAAGTTATTTGAGAGGGAGGCCACAGGATGCCTATCAAAACCGGACAGGATACCGCCAAAACACGCCGCAGCCTGAGCGTGAATGGCAAAACCATTTCCTACTATTCCATCCCCGCCGCTCAAAAGGCCGGCCTGGGTGATTTCTCCAAGCTGCCCGCCGCGCTTAAAGTGGTGCTGGAAAACATGCTGCGCTTCGAGGATGACGGGTTCTCCGTCTCGGTCGACGACATCAAAGCATTTGCGGAATGGGGTGAGAACGGAGGCAAAAACCCGCGCGAGATCGCCTATCGCCCTGCCCGCGTGCTGATGCAGGATTTCACCGGTGTGCCTGCCGTGGTCGATCTGGCGGCCATGCGCGATGGGATCAAAGCTTTGGGCGGAGATGCGCAAAAAATCAATCCGCTAAACCCGGTGGATCTGGTCATCGACCACTCGGTCATGATTGACGAGTTCGGCAACCCGCGTGCGTTCCAGGTGAATGTGGACCGCGAATACGAGCGCAATATGGAGCGCTACCAGTTCCTGAAATGGGGTCAGAACGCGTTCAACAATTTCCGCGTCGTACCGCCTGGCACCGGCATCTGCCATCAGGTGAACCTAGAATATTTGGCCCAAACCGTTTGGACGGATACTGATCAGAACGGCGAAGAGGTCGCCTATCCCGACACCCTTGTCGGTACAGACAGCCACACCACCATGGTCAACGGCATGGCCGTTCTGGGATGGGGCGTCGGCGGGATTGAGGCAGAGGCAGCTATGCTCGGCCAGCCGATCTCGATGTTGATCCCCGAGGTTGTAGGCTTTGAACTGACCGGAGCGATGGTCGAGG
>NZ_JBQFVZ010000017.1:0-3881 GCF_056540025.1 Ruegeria sp. AP12 | reverse complement strand
GGATCAATGACTGCAATCCGGCGATTGAAGTAGTGGTTCGTTTGGTCCGCTTGGGGGGCTGAGCACTCAACCAGTGATCGCTTCACATAAAACCGCTTCAACGATGTGCGCAAGTCGTCATCGAAGTATTAAACATCAATGGTTGCCAAATCTGGCGCTCGTTATGTCGCTCTCCGTCTACCGCGAAGCGGACAAAGATGACCTTTTCAGCGCTTACTTCGGTGCGAGATTTCGGAAACTGAATGCGAGACGCAACAATGTCCGGGCCTTATACTCTACCAATCTGGAAAACGTGTCGTGAAATAACTAGGGAGCCGGACTGTAAACAGCCGCTGCAGCATGGATCTCAAGGAAATGCCCAATGTTATTTTCGCGGGGCTTCCATCCTTTGGAGAATAGCCAATCGCTTGTCGTGTTTCGGTGATGTCCCAGCGCATACCTGGGTTATCTGACATTAGGTTCAGGGCTGCGAAGGAAATATCCTTGGCATCTATTGCGGCGCGCATTCCGCCTAGAAAGTCCCGATCACTCAACCACATTTCCTGACCCCACCGGCCCATCGCCATGTGTGTGCCGGGTTGGTTGCCGTGAGTCCATTGCGTCCAGCCGATGCGCAAGCAGATGACCGACAGTCCGTGATGCTCGGCGAAATAGGCCCCTGTCCGTTCACAGAAAAGCTTTGACATACCGTAAGCGTTTACTGGCCCTGGTGGTGTCGTGCTGTTGAGAACGTCGTGCGTGAATCTTTTGTCGCCGTGGACCCAGTTGGAACTGGCAAGAACCACTCGGCTGACGCCTATGGCTGCCGCATGGTGATAGAGGGAAAGCGTTGCATCCATATTGTGTTTGATCGCGGAGGCCCAAGTGGCGGAGGGCTCTCGGTCTCCGGCAAGATGCACGATAACGTCCACTCCCTTTAGCAAACTGACCCAACTGCTGTCGTCGGACAGGTCTGCGGTGTGAATGTCGGGATGATCAACGGGGCGAATGTCGAGGCCAGAAACGATGTAATCGGAGTCGCTTTCTAGCGCGTCGAAGAGTTTGCGGCCTAGATGCCCGCCTGCGCCTGTAATCAAGACATGCATGACAGGAACTCCTTGTTGTTTGTGAGCCCTAATGGCATTTGGGTTGCATCTTCATCCGTCAAGACGCGGAACGTCTGCCGAAAACTCAGCGTTTCATTCGGTGCGAGCTTGCGTGCCGGGGAGTGCCACTCCGCTTCGCAATAGGCGTAATCGGCTGAATTAAAGACCTCAAACGGATAGTCGTGTGCAAATTGATCGCCCTTTTGAGGTTCTGGTACCGAGCACATTAGCAACGGGGCATCAGCGCCGCACCGTATCAATGTACGACCGTTGGGGTTCGGTAGCCCGACCTTGAATTCCTGCTGTCTGTTGCAATCCACGACAATGCTTTTGCCGTGCGTCGCTATCATCCCTTCGGCAGAGCCAAAAACAGGATAAAATGCAGGGTCTTGCAATTCGACACCGACCTTGGTGGGGGTGTTAAGCATCATGACTGACCAAATGCCGGTCTGGCGCGAGGAGGTCCCATGGTTGACCACGATGTGTTCTATTTCCCAGCTTTCCGCCGAGGTTAGCGTGATGCGGCGCGACACTGACAGGTGCGAGGTCGGGCATACTGCGCTGGTCATGTCGATACGAGTGCTGCTTCTTGAAGTGATCTGGTAAGAGCCGCTGTCCAACACGGGAAACGGAGCGCCGTTTACCCAGGATGCATCTGGGGCGATCCACGTCTTCTCGCCGCCCCAGAGCGGAAAACCAAATTGTGGAGAGCGTGTGGGCAGATCAGTAAGCCGTGTGTCATCGACATCCAAACCGTCGAGATCTGCGTTCTGAAATAGGAGGGAGCGACCTTGGAAGTTTATATCCCATAGGCGGCCCCCGATGCCGGGCAGGAGTGTCAGCTGCAGATCGTTTTGCTGCAGGTGAAGAATGCTCCATCTGTCCGACATGTACCCCCTCCTATCGGTTTCCCGGCGCGATCGAATGCGCCGGGACAATCCCTTAGGTGTGCTTGAACTGGACGACGTTCTCGGCAGTAATCGGCATAACCCCGGTTTCAACGCGCTCGGGTAGAGGATTGATGCCAGCGGCCTTCCAATCGGGCAAGACCTTCAGCGCATCAGTGTTCTGCCAATGCATCATGTGGAAGGCGAGAAAGATCTCGAGATAGGATTTCTGAGCCACAGCGCCGTGAATTGTGCCGTCTTCGATATAGGGAAGCATATCATCATTTCGGTCCATCGCGACGATCTTGATGTCCTTGCGTCCTGCCTCATTGACGGCAATTGCCGCGCCTTTGCCGCTGTCGCCGTCCGTGCCGCCAATGCCAACAATATCCGGGTTCGCCTGAATTGCCTGAAGGTAGGCTGTCGGCGCATAGGACGGGTCGGCCTTATCGTTGGCGACGTCCACCACTTCGATATCCGGGTATTTCTCAGCAAAGATTTGTTTGTACCCCTCGACCCGCTCCAATGTGGAGGGGGCAGGGAAAGTGCCGAGGATAACCTTGCCTTTCCCGCCAATCGCTTGCGCGAGCATTTCGCCGCCGACACGTCCTGCCTGAACGCCATTGATACCAAGGAATGTGGACCGGGGACTGTCGGGAATATCGCCAATACAACATGTGACCGGAATGCCCGCCTCGACCGCACGTTCGACGCCGGGAGCCAGAGTGGCCGGATCACCGGGGAAGATAAGGATGCCTGCGGGACGTCTTGCGATCAGTTCATCCAATTGGCGTGCTTGTGCGGCCGTGTCGAAATCCAACGGGCCGGTGAATGTGGCCTTGATGCCCATTAACTCTTCAAGGTCTTCCATCGCATTGCGATAGTCCACCCAGAACGGCACCTGCGTTACGATGGACAGGAACACATACTCTTTGCCGGCCGCTTGTGCTATGGCTTCTTTGGACAGCATGGGCAGTCCGAACGCTGCGGCCAATCCAGCGGTGGTACCCGCTGTCAGCAGCCTGCGCCGATTCACATTCAATTCAGTCATCGTAGTCTCCCTGTTTTGGATATTTGGTTGTTGTTGGGTTTTGGAAAGCTTGCGGATTAGCCCCGTTTGCTTCGGATCAGCATGTCCAAGGCGACCGCTGTAACGAGCACACCGCCGATGACGATCATCTGCCAGTAGATCGATACGGCCAGCATCGTCATGGTGTTGTTGATCAACGCGACAAAAACGACGCCGAGGAAAGCACCGAGAATAGTGCCTTCGCCGCCGCGTAGGGATGCGCCACCGATGACCGCCGCCGCCAGAACCTGAAGTTCGATACCGTTGCCTGCCGTGGGCGTACCGCTCATCAGGCGGGAGGCCAGCAATGCACCCGCCAAAGCAGCCAGAATACCGGTCAGTGCGTACAGAATGATACGTACGCGTGTGACATGGATGCCTGACAACATCGCGGCCTTTTCATTGGCGCCGATGAAATAGACCTGACGGAAAAAGCGCGTATGGCGGACGGCCAGGTCAAACAGAACGACGAGCAGAATGGTGAACAAGACGATTACCGGAAAGCCGCCTATGTCATCAGCGCGCCGCTATCGCGATGAACTGAAGCGACTGGTCGAAGGCAAAGGCAACATGACCCCGGCCGAGTGATCAACTGCCGGGAAGCCCTTCGTACCAATCGACTATCATATCGGCCCAGCCCGCGGGAACGGTGTGCCCTCCGGGGAACAGAGCAAATTCCAGCGCGCTGCCTTCGGCACAGGTGGTCCACCGGCGGCGCATGAAATCCCCCGTCGTGCTGAACCCGGTCGGTTTGTGATCGACACAACCGTTCGCATCGCGCCAGATTTCGAGACCCGCATAGATATCACCCTGCTGAAAGCGTCCTCCGCCCAGCAAGCG
>NZ_JBQFVZ010000016.1:0-4467 GCF_056540025.1 Ruegeria sp. AP12 | reverse complement strand
CCCCCCGCCTTTTTGTGGCGGGGGGTTTTGTTGTTATTCAGCTGCGTCTTTGTATGCGTCCATTGGGGGGCATGTGCAGACGAGGTTTCGGTCTCCGTATGCGTTGTCGACGCGGTTGACGGGGGACCAGTATTTGTCGACGCCCATGGAGCCCGGGGGGAAGCAGGCCTGTTCGCGGCTATAGGGGCGGTCCCAGTCTCCGACCAGATCGCGCACCGTGTGGGGGGCGTTTTTCAGCGGGTTGTTGTCGGCGTCGATCTTGCCGTCGATGATGTCCTGCGCTTCCGCTCGGATCGAGAGCATGGCGTCGCAGAAGCGGTCGAGCTCGGCCATGGGTTCGGACTCGGTCGGCTCCACCATCAGGGTTCCGGCCACCGGCCAGCTCATGGTGGGGGCGTGGAAGCCGGAATCGACCAGACGTTTGGCGATGTCGTCGACGCTGACATGCGCCGCCTCGTCCAGGGGACGGGTGTCCAGGATGCATTCATGCGCCACCCGGCCTGTTTCCGAGGTGTAGAGGATCGGATAGGCCTCCTTCAGACGCGCCGCGATATAGTTGGCGTTCAGGATCGCCACTTTGGTCGCCTGCGTCAGACCGGCACCGCCCATCAGCAGCACATAGGCCCACGAGACCGGCAGAATGGACGGCGAGCCAAAGGGGGCCGCCGAGACCGGACCCACGGCGGTGCCGTATTCCGGGTGGCCGGGCAGGTGTTCGGTCAGATGCGCCTTGACGCCGATCGGACCCATGCCGGGGCCGCCGCCGCCATGGGGGATGCAGAAGGTCTTGTGCAGGTTCAGGTGGCTGACATCGCCGCCAATGTCTCCCGGACGCGACAGACCGACCATGGCATTCATGTTGGCCCCGTCGATATAGACCTGACCGCCATGGTCATGGGTGATCTGGCAGACCTCCTGCACGGTGGTCTCAAAGACGCCATGGGTGGACGGATAGGTGATCATGCAGGCGGCCAGATGATCGGAATGCTTCTCCGCCTTGGCGCGGAAGTCATTCAGGTCGATATTGCCGTTCTCATCCGCCTGCACCGGCACAACCTGCCAGCCCACCATCTGGGCCGAGGCCGGGTTGGTCCCGTGCGCCGAGGTCGGGATCAGGCAGACATTGCGCTGCCCTTCGCCACGGGCGAAGTGGTAGTTGCGGATGGTCAAGAGACCCGCATATTCGCCCTGCGCGCCCGAGTTGGGCTGTTGGCTGATCGCGTCATAGCCGGTGATCTGGCACAGCTTGTCGTTCAGATCGGCGATCATCTCGTGATAGCCCTGCGCCTGATCTTCGGGGCAGAACGGGTGCAGGTTGCCGAACTCGGGCCAGGTGACCGGGATCATCTCGATCGTGGCGTTCAGCTTCATGGTGCAGGACCCCAGCGGGATCATCGCCCGGTCCAGCGCCAGATCGCGGTCGGCCAGACGGCGCATATAGCGCGTGATCTCGGCCTCGGCCCGGTTCTGGTGGAAGATCGGGTGGGTCAGGTATTCGCTTTCCCGCAGCGCGTAATCGGGCAGGCGGTAAGCGACGTTCGAGCTGTCATCGGTGCGGTCGATGCCGAAGGCACCCCAGACGGCCTCGATGGTCTCGGGGCGGGTCTGTTCGTCCAGGCTGATGCCAACCTTGGTCTCGCCGACCTTGCGCAGGTTGACGCCGCGCGCCACGGCGGCCTCCATCACCGTTGTCTGCAGATGGCCGACCTCAACCGTGATGGTGTCAAAGAACACTTCCGGCTCAACAGCAAAGCCTGCCTCTTCCAGACCAGCGGCCAGACGCGAGGTCTTGCGGTGCACCGATTGCGCGATGGCCTTGATGCCGTCGGGGCCGTGATAGACCGCATACATCGAGGCAATCACCGCCAGCAGCGCCTGCGCGGTGCAGACATTCGAGTTCGCCTTCTCGCGCCGAATGTGTTGCTCGCGGGTCTGCAGCGACAGCCGGTAGGCCTTGTTGCCGCGGCTGTCGATGCTGACACCGATGATCCGGCCCGGCATTGAGCGTTTCAGCTTGTCGGTGGTCGCCATGTAAGCGGCATGCGGGCCGCCATAGCCCATCGGCACGCCAAAGCGCTGGGTCGAGCCGATGGCAATATCCGCGCCCATCTCACCGGGGGATTTCAGCAGCGCCAGCGACAGGATGTCGGCGGCGACAATGGCGATGGCTTTATGTTCGTGCAGCGCCGCGATTTCCGATGTGAAGTCGCGCACGTGACCATGGGTGCCCGGGTACTGGAAGATCGCGCCAAAGACGGCGCCCGCGTCCAGCGTGTCCGGATCGGCCACCTGCACGTCGATGCCCAGAGGCTCGGCGCGGGTTTTGATCACCGCGATGGTCTGCGGGTGGCAGTTCTTGTCGACGAAGAAAGCCGCGTTATTGGCTTTCGACCGCCCGCCGCGCTTGGCCATCGCCATGGCTTCGGCTGCGGCTGTGGCTTCGTCCAGCAAGGACGCGTTGGCCACATCGAGCCCGGTCAGGTCGCTGACCATGGTCTGGAAGTTCAACAGCGCCTCAAGACGGCCCTGGCTGATCTCGGGCTGATAGGGCGTATAGGCGGTGTACCAGGCCGGGTTTTCCAGGATGTTGCGCAGGATCGGCGCGGGCGTGGTGGTGCCATAATAGCCCTGACCGATCAGCGAGGTCAGAACGGTGTTCTTGCTCGCCACCTCTTTCATGTGGAACAAAGCATCGCGTTCGGTCATCGCCGGACCCCAGTCCAGCGGCTCCTTCTGCCGGATCGCAGGCGGGACGGTGGCGTCGATCAGCTCATCCAGCGTCTTGAAGCCAATCACCTTGAGCATGTCGCGCATCTCGGTCGGGCTGGGCCCGATATGGCGGCGGTTGGCGAAGTCATAGGCTTCGTAATCGGTCAGTTTGAAGGCCATCGTTGCGCTCCTCAGGGAATGTCTCGCCCGGCCGCTGTGGCGGATGCCTCCGGCGGGGATATTTTTAGCCAGATGAAGGACGGACCCCCGCAAGGATCCGCCGTGATTTCTTAGCCGATGAAGGCTTTGTAGCCGGCTTCGTCCATCAGATCCTCAAGCTGCGACGCGTCCGCGATCTTGACCTTGTAGATCCAGGCCTCGCCCTCGGGGTCGTCGTTCAGCGCGCCGGGGTTGTCGGCCAGCGCCTCGTTGACCTCGACAATCTCGCCATCCACCGGGGCGTAGAGTTCCGAGGCCGCCTTGACGGATTCGATCACGCCGATTTCGCCGTCCTTTTCGAACTCGTCACCCACTTCCTGCTGCTCGACAAAGACCACTTCGCCCAGCTGCTCGGCGGCATGTTTGGTGATGCCCAGAGTGGCCACGTCCCCTTCGACGGTCAGCCATTCATGCTCTTCGGAATAATAGGTTGCCATGCTGTCTCTCTCCTGACTTCAACGCTTGTAATTCTGGGTGACAAAGGGCAGCGCCACGATCTGCGCCGGTTGCGCCTTGCCCCGGATGATCAGGTTCACCTTCTCTCCCGGCTCACCGTGACCGGCGGACACATACCCCATCGCCACCGGGCCACCCACCGTGGGGCCAAAGCTGCCCGAGGTGATCTGACCGATGCTGTTGCCATTGCTGCACTGGATCTCCACGCCCTGACGCGCCGGGGCGCGGCCATCGGGCTTGATGCCCACCAGCTTGCGGGCGGCACCCTCGGCCAGTTCGCGTTGGACACGCTCGGCACCCGGGAACCCGCCCTCTTCCTTGCGGCGCTTCTGGATCGCCCAGCCGAGGCTGGCCTCAATCGGCGAGGTGCTCTGATCGATGTCATTGCCATAGAGGCACAGACCTGCCTCCAGCCGCAGGCTGTCACGCGCGCCCAGACCCGCCGGTTCGCAATCTTCATGCGCCAGGAACGCCTTGGTGATCTCGATGGCCTTGTCCTCGGGGATCGAGATCTCATACCCGTCCTCGCCGGTATAGCCCAGCCGCGAGATGCGGCATTCGACGCCGTTGATGTCCGCCACGGTGGTTTCCATGAACTTCAGATCCCGCGCCGCAGGGCAGAGTTCCCCCACAACATCCTCGGCCTTGGGGCCTTGCACCGCCACCAGCGCCCGGTCGAAGATCTCGGTCACGTCTACGCCGTCGAGGTTCGCCTTCATATGCGGAATGTCCTGATGCCGCAGCGCCGCGTTCACCACCACAAAGAAATGATCCCCCGCGTTCGACACAATCAGGTCATCCATGATCCCGCCATCCGCGTTGGTAAAAAACCCGTACCGCGCCTTGCCTTCTTTCAAGGTCGCATAGGCCTGCGGGCAGATCGCCTCCAGCTTCTCGCCCACATTCTCACCGCGCAGGATCACCTGACCCATATGAGACACATCAAACACCGCCGCCTTCTCACGACACTGCTTATGCTCCCCCATAATCCCCATCGGATACTGAACAGGCATCTCCCAGCCCGCAAAATCAACCAGCTTACCTCCCAACTCAACGTGCAAGGCGTACAACGGCGTGCGTTTC
>NZ_JBQFVZ010000015.1:0-2500 GCF_056540025.1 Ruegeria sp. AP12 | reverse complement strand
GATCTAGGCATGGCCAGGTTGAAGGTAAGGTAACACTTACTGGAGGACCGAACCCACATCCGTTGAAAAGGATCGGGATGAGCTGTGCCTAGGGGTGAAAGGCCAATCAAACTCGGAGATAGCTGGTTCTCTGCGAAATCTATTTAGGTAGAGCGTCATCCGAATACCCCGGGGGGTAGAGCACTGGATGGGTAATGGGGCCCCACAGGCTTACTGATCCTAACCAAACTCCGAATACCCGGGAGTACTAGATGGCAGACACACTGCGGATGCTAACGTCCGTAGTGGAGAGGGAAACAACCCTGACCTACGACTAAGGCCCCCAATTCATGGCTAAGTGGGAAAGCAGGTGGGACGACCAAAACAACCAGGAGGTTGGCTTAGAAGCAGCCATCCTTTAAAGATAGCGTAACAGCTCACTGGTCTAAATAAGTTGTCCTGCGGCGAAGATGTAACGGGGCTCAAGCCATGAGCCGAAGTCTAGGGATGCGTAAGCATCGGTAGCAGAGCGTAGTGTGACATAGCACTCATCCTGTATTATCGCCGGTCATTTGGCGCGAGCAATCGCGCTCAAGTAGCCGAATAGGCGGTAGCGCAGGATAGAGTGTTTTCGATGAAGCTGGGGCGTGAGCCATCCGGTGGAGAGATCACTAGTGAGAATGATGACATGAGTAGCGACAAAGAGTGTGAGAGACACTCTCGCCGAAAGTCCAAGGGTTCCTGCTTAAAGCTAATCTGAGCAGGGTAAGCCGGCCCCTAAGCCGAGGCCGAAAGGCGTAGGCGATGGGAACTAGGTTAATATTCCTAGGCCAGGAGGATGTGACGGATCACAGGTGTAGTTCAATCTTATCGGATTGATTGGGCTGCTGAGTGGTTCCTGGAAATAGCCCTCCATCAGACCGTACCCTAAACCGACACAGGTGGACTGGTAGAGCATACCAAGGCGCTTGAGAGAACGATGTTGAAGGAACTCGGCAAAATACCTCCGTAAGTTCGCGAGAAGGAGGCCCGGTTCCTAGGCAACTAGGGGCTGGGGGCACAAACCAGGGGGTGGCGACTGTTTATTAAAAACACAGGGCTCTGCGAAGTCGCAAGACGACGTATAGGGTCTGACGCCTGCCCGGTGCCTGAAGGTTAAAAGGAGAGGTGAGAGCCTTGAATTGAAGCCCAGGTAAACGGCGGCCGTAACTATAACGGTCCTAAGGTAGCGAAATTCCTTGTCGGGTAAGTTCCGACCTGCACGAATGGCGTAACGACTTCCCCGCTGTCTCCAACATCGACTCAGCGAAATTGAATTGCCTGTCAAGATGCAGGCTTCCCGCGGTTAGACGGAAAGACCCCGTGCACCTTTACTACAGCTTCGCACTGGCATCAGGATTGTGATGTGCAGGATAGGTGGTAGGCTTTGAAGCAGGAACGCAAGTCCCTGTGGAGCCTCCCTTGAGATACCACCCTTCGCACTCTTGATGTCTAACCGCGGTCCGTTATCCGGATCCGGGACCCTGCGTGGCGGGTAGTTTGACTGGGGCGGTCGCCTCCTAAAGCGTAACGGAGGCGCGCGAAGGTTGGCTCAGAGCGGTCGGAAATCGCTCGTTGAGTGCAATGGCAGAAGCCAGCCTGACTGCAAGACTGACAAGTCGAGCAGAGTCGAAAGACGGCCATAGTGATCCGGTGGTCCCGAGTGGAAGGGCCATCGCTCAACGGATAAAAGGTACGCCGGGGATAACAGGCTGATACTGCCCAAGAGTCCATATCGACGGCAGTGTTTGGCACCTCGATGTCGGCTCATCTCATCCTGGGGCTGGAGCAGGTCCCAAGGGTACGGCTGTTCGCCGTTTAAAGAGGTACGTGAGCTGGGTTTAGAACGTCGTGAGACAGTTCGGTCCCTATCTGCCGTGGGTGTAGGAGACTTGAGAGGAGTTGCCCCTAGTACGAGAGGACCGGGGTGAACGATCCACTGGTGGACCAGTTGTCGTGCCAACGGCAGTGCTGGGTAGCTATGATCGGACAGGATAACCGCTGAAGGCATCTAAGCGGGAAGCCCCCCTCAAAACAAGGTCTCCCTGAGGGCCGTGGAAGACCACCACGTCAATAGGCCGGAGATGTAAGCGCAGTAATGCGTTCAGTTGACCGGTACTAATCGCCCGATAGGCTTGATTTGATCCAGTAACAGAAAGACAAATCAAACCAGAAGCATACACCGACCTTGAGTTGGACAATTACGTCGCTTTTGCTACGCAAACAGCGACGGTGTTGATTGAAAACACAACCGGGCAGGACCGCGCATCCGCTTCGCGAATACGCTGCCTCCTGCTCGTCGCTTTTTTGCTCCGCAAAAACAGCGACGTGGGCTTTTCCTCGGTTTGGTGGTCATAGCGCAAGTGAAACACCCGGTCCCATACCGAACCCGGAAGTTAAGCACTGCCGCGCCAATGGTACTTGGGCTTAAGCCCCGGGAGAGTAGGTCACCGCCAAACCTAGTAAAAGCCCATATCTCTCT
>NZ_JBQFVZ010000014.1:0-6899 GCF_056540025.1 Ruegeria sp. AP12 | reverse complement strand
CCGATCAGAAGCTCAGCGATCTGATCGGCATTGAGGCGCTCGGCACCGTTATCTAACGCCGCCTCAAGATCCGTTTCAGCCAATGCAGTGCTCCCCGCCAGAGCGACCGCAGCCGCCATGCAAAGTGTTTTCAGTTGGGCCATATCCAATCTCCTTATTATTTTGAGTAAAGCTACCAAAAGCTAACCCCCGGAAACGTTACGCTGGGCGAACGCGCCGGGCTTGATCGGAATCTGATTTTTTCTGACATTCCTCTGACAATCCGCAAACTTCGTTGAGCCAGTGACATAGCAGAGTGTAGGTTGCAGTATGTATCGTTTCTTGGAGTTCCAACTTGATCCGAAACAGGGGCTGAACCGCCTTGGCGAACCGGTTGCTCTGGAACCTCAGGCGCTGCAATTGCTGGAATTTCTTGTCAGGAACCGGGACAGGATTGTTAGCAAACAAGAGATTATTGACGAGATTTGGGCCGGCGCAGCGATCACCGATGCGGCGCTGAATACGCGCATCCGGTCCGTGCGCAAGGCCTTGGGCGACACGGCTGCAAGCTCGGACTACATCAAGACCTTTCCTAAGCGCGGGTTTCAGTTTGTGGCCCCGGTTGCATCGGATGACCCGTCCGAGCGTATCGCCAAGACGCCCAAACGCGGCGTTCTTGTTGCGGGTGTGCTGTTGGCTTTGGCAATCGCCATGCTGTCCTTCTCCATATTTGCCGACCGGCAGCGATTGCCGGACACCGGAAAACCCTCTTTGGCCGTTGTGCAGTTTGACAATATTGGGGACGAAAGAACTGGTCAGTATTTCGTCGATGGTCTCACCGACGATCTGATCGCGCATCTTTCGCGCAATCGGGAACTGTTCGTTGTATCCAGCGCAACGATGTTCTCTTACGCGAAGGATCAGGTAACTCCGATAGAAATCGCGCGCGACCTTGGGGTTGGCTATGTTGTCCGCGGCAGCGTCCGCAGGGCCGATGGTCAGATGCGCATCAGCGGAGAACTCATTGATGTCGACAGCGCCGAAACCATCTGGGCCGAGGTATTTGATCGTCAGGTAACGGATGTCTTTGATGTTCAAGACGAGATCAGCCGGGCCATCGCCGGCCAGTTGTTGCCTGAGATATATCAGTCCGGCGAAGCACGGTCGCAGGAAAAACCGACCGAAGACATGGGTGCGTGGGATCTGTATTTGCGCGGCCGGGCGCGGCAGGCAGTGTTTTCGCAAGAGGCCCAGCAGGACGCGGTGACGTTTGCACAGTCCGCCATCGCAGCGGATCCGGAATTCGCGGCAGCATACAGCCTGTTAGCCCGCGCGCTGGGAACGATATTCTTCTTTCAGTGGTCAGATACTCCTCAGGACACGTTGATTGCCGCTACTGAGGCGGCCAAACGGGCAATTGAACTGGACGATCAGGACGCACAGGCGCATGCGGCCCTTGGCTATATCTACCGCTTTACAGGAGAGGCCGATCCAGCCATCGCAAATCTCGAACGCGCTGTCGCGCTCAACCCCAATGATGCGCGTATACGGCTGGAATTGGCGCATACCTATGACTGGTTCCGCATGCAGGACCGCGCCCTACCCGAGATAGAGATGGCGATCCGGTTAAGCCCACGCGATCCGATGTTGCAAAACATGTACTTCTACCAGGGCCATATCCTGTTTCACCTGGAACGCTACGAAGAGGCGCTGGACGCAGCCCGGCAATTGGGCGCAGTGGCAACAAGCAATACGTGGCGGCTGTTTCATCACCTGTTGAGCGCGGCCACTCTTGCCGAGATGAGCAGGCAAGACGATGCCCAAGAGGCTGTTAACGATGCGCTTGAGATTAACCCCAAACTGTCAATATCCGCAATGCGCAGGCAATTCGCAGGATCGAAGAACCATCCAGAAAACCGGCGGATCTGGTTGGCAAGTTTGCAAAAGGCGGGCGTGCCCGAATAAAAATCGGTGCCAGACTTGGCACTATTCTGTGCCGTACCGCGCCCTGTCGGTCAGCCTGCACTATCCTGAAGCGGGGCAAACCGCCCCTCGGGCATGTCCACAGCTCTGTAGGCTTCGACGAAAGGCAGGATGTGTTCATCCGGGCGCGCAAAACGCCGATACATCCAGACAACGTCAGCAATTTTTATACCCGGACGGATTTTGTTCAGCCTGTCCCGTGCGGCAATGGCGGCGTCGCGCGGACCCAGTTCAGCCAGAATTGCGACTTCGATTGAGACCGACCACCAAATGTCCGGCTGTGCCCCCTTGCGATAAGTGCTCAGCGCTGTTTCATAATCCCCGTTCAGGAAATGATACTCGGCCAGCGCCTGATACCAGTTTGGGTCTGCTGCATTTGGGTCTAGCGCGATTGCATTTTCGACGAGCGCAGCCCCCAAATCCAGACGCCCGGACCAAATGAACTCATAGCCGATCTGCCCTTGCAGATACCGATCTGTCCCCAATGTCAGCGCCGTTTCAGCAGACGAGAAGAACCCGTCGAGATCGCGTTGAATCTGAAGCACAAGCGACAGAAGGAAGTGAGCGCGGGCGGAAAGCGGGTTCAGCGACACCGCGTTCCGAGCCGCCTCTTCCGCGCGTTGGATTTTCTCATCCTGTGTCCCTGGATACAGCCCGGTGAAAAGCTTCACATCCGTTAGCAGTGCCTCGGCCAATTGCGCCCACCCGCGCCAATACTCAGGTTCGTCTTCGACAACCCGCAGGATACAGCCGCGGACGCGCTCTTGCACATTCCGTCGGTTCAGGAAACCAACGCGCAGCAGGGAACATTCATAAGACGAGAGATGTTCCGGAGGTTTCGCGCGCGCATGACCTGCGTGAATGCGCTTGATTGCTCCGCCCGCGTCACCCACAGCCGAGGCCACTTTTTCGGTGATGCTCAGCTGAACGTCCAGAATATTTAAAGTCGTGAGGCTTTCGTCATACGCTTCCGACCAGACCTGGAACCCCGAGTTTGTGTCTATCAGTCGCGCTGTCACGCGCAGACGATCTGCAACCTGCCGTACAGAACCTTCCAGCACATAGTCCGCGCCGAACTTCTGCCGGATACTACGCCGGTCACTTTCGTCCGGTCCAACGGAATGGGTGGATTGACGGGACAGTACGTTGAGGTCCTGGTAGCTCCCTAGCTCAACGATGATGTCTTCGCCAATGCCAACAGCCAATAAATCGCGGGCGTCCGTATTGCTAAGGTTTTGAAATGGCAGAACCGCAATGGTCGGACCTGTTGGCTCTGTCAACAAAGCGGCTTCATCAAAGGTCAGGGCGTCGGGCGGCTCGGGACCAAAGCTGATCCACCACGTTACCAAACCCGCAACGCCCAGACCAACCAGCACCGCTGCACCGATCATCAATGGAAGTTTGTTTGATCGCCGTTTGGATGCGGGCGCTCTGTCAGGCATGACGCGAAAAACGCGAACCGGTTCAGCGATGTTCTTCAGGGTGTTCAGTCCGAGATCCTCAAATCCGGCATCCACCTTGCCCATTGCCTGTCGTGCGACACTCTCAGAAATCGCGACGCCGCCTGGATCCGCCAAACCTTCAATGCGGGAGGCAACATTCACCCCGTCACCATAGAGGTCCCCATCAGCGATCATGACATCACCAAGGTTTATACCGATCCGAAGTTGCAACCGCGACCCGTTGTCGAGGGCCGGAGCAGCCTCAGCCATTGTCTGCTGGATCTCGACGCCACAGTTTACGGCATCGACAACCGAAGCAAACTCGACAAGAGCACCATCCCCCATCACCTTGAAGAGGCGCCCGTGATGTCTTGCAATTGCGGGATCAAAAACCTCTGAACGCAGAGTTTTGAGAGCGGACAATACCCCTGCCTCGTCGCTGCCCATCAACGACGAATACCCAACGACATCGGCAGCCATGATCGCGGCGAGTCGGCGCTGCATAGGACCCTCCTGTTCACAGTCTAACGGATGTCACGAAGTCGCGACAATGTGTGCCCTTCTGGTATTCCAGTTAAATTGGCTTCATAACCAAGGCTGAACGTCCGCTTCAGCCTCAAAGGCATCACCTGCTTGCACCCGCAGCTAACTTCCGCTTGTCTGAAGGTTTTTCGATGCGGGCCGAGGTGCAACTTTGCCGTCAGGAGCTTTCGGCGGCCCGCGTTGACAAACCTCGGAAGGAGGAAGCCGCGGTGGTTGGGATCATGCTATGGGGAAAGAGCGCAGA
Organism: Ruegeria sp. AP12; assembly: GCF_056540025.1. NCBI lineage: Bacteria > Pseudomonadati > Pseudomonadota > Alphaproteobacteria > Rhodobacterales > Roseobacteraceae > Ruegeria > Ruegeria sp. AP12. The sequence continues at coordinate 2,708 of NZ_JBQFVZ010000014.1, read as the reverse complement.
CGGATGAGGCTGACTTTGCCACAGACGCGCAGCTGACGGTGTTTGATGCGCCAGCTGCGGTCATTTTCTGCCACCTTGGTCGCGGGCATTTTGCCGATTGAGCCCATGTGCTGTGAGTCACAGCATTCATTCTGAGTGATGACCGCAAGTGGATTTGACCGATCAGCCAAAGACGAACGGAGCATATCGAAGTGTGTGGTCAAGCATCGGATCATGCGGCCTGCTCCCGTGGTGGCGCACGCGACATCGGTGTCTGACCACGCCGGAAGATCTCGATGATGCGCATTGGACCGCCGCAGCAGGGGCATGGCTCGCGCAAAGTGAGCGGGGTGACCTCGGACTCCTGCTCTGGCTCGGTGATTTCGTCGGTGCGTTGAACACCAAGCAACGTCCGGATCTTCTTGATGTTCGTCTTGCGCGCTGAACTGGCCAGCAGGCCGTAGTGGCGGATGCGGTGGAACCCGTCAGGCAGAACGTGGATCAGGAAGCGGCGGATGAACTCGGGTGTAGCCAAGCGCATGACCTTTTGGCGGTCACCACATTTGATCCGGTAATCCTTCCAGCGGAAAGCTACGGTCTCGGCATCCATACTGACCAGTCGATGGTTCGAGATTGCAACCCGATGAGTATAGCGGCTGAGATAGGCCAGAACTGCTTCAGGGCCACCCAAGGGCGGTTTGGCGTAGACCACCCATTCGGACCTGCGGAACGGGGCAATCCAATTGGTGAAGGCAGCAGCATCCGCCAGTCCTGCGCGGTCACCGAAGAACACAAGGGCCCCCGCTCGATGCAACTCCATCAGCCCTTTCAGGAACAGGCGTCTAAACAGCAGTGCCAGCACCCGAACATGCAGGAAGAACCCGGGCTTGCAGGCCACCCATTTGGTGCCGTCCGGTGACAAGCCGCCACCTGGGACGATCATGTGGATGTGCGGATGGTGCGTCAGCGCGGATCCCCAGGTGTGAAGAACGCTGGTCATGCCGACCTTCGCCCCCAGTCGCTTTGGATCGGCTGCGATGGTCATCACCGTTTGCGCTGATGCGCGGAACAGCAGGCCGTAGACCGCCTTCTGGTTCCAAAAGGCGATGCGTGCAATCTCGGCGGGCATCGTGAAGACGACGTGGAAGTATTCGACGGGCAGCAGGTCTTCAGCACGCGCCTCCATCCAGTCTCGCGCGGCGGGGCCCTGGCACTTCGGACAATGCCGGTTCTTACAAGAGTTATAGGCGATGTGGTGGTGGCCGCATTTGGCGCATCCCGCCACATGCCCGCCAAGCGCTTCGGTTCGGCAAGCCTCAATCGCCGACATCACCTTCAGTTGACCGAAGCTGACATGCCCGGCATTGGCCTGCCGATACGCAGGCCCATAGTTCCGAAAGATATCTGCGATCTCCAGCCGTGGGCGCGGCATCCACCCGCGCCGCTACTCCAGTCCTCGCCTGACGGTGTGATCCTGCAGTTTCTCCAACATCTCATAGGGACTGACGGTGCCGCGAATGGTTTTGGTCGCGACATGCGTATAGCGCGCCGTCGTGCTGAGCTTGGAATGTCCCAAAAGCACCTGGATCACTCGAACATCCGTTCCGGCCTCGAGCAGGTGCGTTGCAAAGCTGTGGCGCAGGGTATGCAGCGTAGCGGGTTTGTTGATACCGGCCATGTGTTTGGCCGACGTGAACGCACGGTTCAGCTGACGCGGTGACAAAGCCATGATCTTGGGTTTGCCCGGAAACAACCATCCCTCAGGCCGCGCTTCCCGCCAATAGTCGCGGAGCAAATCAAGCAATGCAGGCGACAACATGGCCTTGCGGTCCTTGTCATTCTTACCTTCATCCACATGGATCAACATCCGGTCGCTGTCGATGTCCGAGACCTTGAGATTGCAGACCTCGGATGCCCTCAGCCCAGCACCATAGCTGATGCCTAAAGCCGCACGATATTTGAGCCCCGGCCCTGGAACCGCCGCCAGCAGATCGCCCACTTCTTCGACACTCAAAACAACGGGCAACTTCTTCGGCTTGCGCCGGAACTGCATGTATCGCTTCATCTCCTCACGACCGCAGGTCATGCCGAAGAAGAACCGCAAAGACACGATCCTGGCATTGAACACGCCGGTCGAGACCCCGGTGTCGGTCATGTGAAGCTGATACGCGCGCAGCTCGTCCGGCGTTGCTGTGTCAGGGGACCGCCCGATGAACTCGGCAAAATACCTGACCGCCCGGATATGAGCCTGCTGGGTCTTCGGCGACATGCCACGAATGCGCATGTCCTCGATCATCCGCTCACGCAGCGGGGTCGTCTTCTTTTCCTTCATTGGAATCTCCTGTCGTCAAATTGAGAAACCTCAATCGTCAGACAGGTCCGCCAAATCCCAAAACGGCCGGATCAGCGCTCAACGCTGGCCAAAGGCGCCATTGCCGCGATAGCGGCTTCGTCCTTTCGGCAAGCAGGCAGAGACCATTGTATGACCTCTGCCCCATCACTTCATCTATTGAAGAACGACGGGCGCGTATCTCCTTGATTTTCTCCTTGTAGATCTCGCTGTCTCCAAAATCGAAATGGGGCTCATAGACACCAAGTTCGGTAAACGTCAGGCGGTCATCGTAAACCGCCACCTGTTCCTTCAACCGATCCAACAATTTGCGCTTTTCCGAATACGAGGTGCGTGTGTCTTGAATCTCGTTGTCCAACTCGGTCGCCTGCTTTTTAAG
>NZ_JBQFVZ010000013.1:0-43660 GCF_056540025.1 Ruegeria sp. AP12 | reverse complement strand
GCAGGCTGTCAGGGCCGATCTGGTCCCCTCTCCATGTCACTTCCGTGCTGCCGTCGATCAGGTAAACCCCACGCGTCGACGAGGCCAGCGTAGTCGCGCCGTCATTTTCAACGGTCGTCGTGAAATGACCAATCGTGCCATCATTGTTCAGATCAACGCCGTAGAACACCTCGACATCGACAACATTCGCAATCGGGCGACCGCTCAAACGCGCGCCCTGATCGTCAAGCGTCCACTCCGCGTAACGGCCATCGTCATTGCGCCAAAGAATAAGGTATCCTTGGCCATCGTCTTCAACTTGAATGGCCGTCCAGCCAACGAGGGAATTCTCCCCCATAACCTGACCATTGAAAGTAACTGCGACATTCGAACCCGGACCACCGATCAGGTAGATACCTTGCGCGGCGTGTTGAAGCGCGGTTCCAGTCGTTTCGACGTCCGAGATCTGAGTTGCGTTCGTCAACTGAGTAAGGTTGTAGCCCAGATTTCCATTCGAAAACTCGAAACGCTCCACGTCGCTGGACACTGTAAAGGTTCTGCCGGTGATAACGTCCAGAAACTCGTAGGTACTGCCATTGTTGATGAACAGATACTTGCTGATGGCGCTTACGAATCTGACCGTATCAGTGCCAGTTCCACCCGAGAACGAACCTGTATTGTTTCTGACAATGGCGACGTCGTTACCGGATCCACCGTTTACAGTGTCTGCGCCGGATCCATTGGCGAGGTAGATTGTATCGCTGCCGCCACCGCCGTTGATCGTGTTGTTGTTCGATCCGTTGGAGGCTGAAAAAAAGGTGTCGTTGCCGCCGTTACCATTCAGAGTGTTTACGGCGGCATTGCCAAAAATGGTGTCCTTCCCAGATCCACCCGATGCGTTTTCGATAACAACACCGGCCGCAATCGTGAACCCGCCTTTTACGCCCCCAACATGAGACACGCCGCCGCCGCCCGTAGACGAATAATCAAGGGTGGCGGGTCGCAAATCGATAACTGTGATCCCACTGCCAGAATAACGGATTGTATCGGATCCGCCTGTGTCCCAAATGGCCTGATACCCGACGCCGCTGGCGTTGCTGGTGGCCAGATCGTACGTATTGCTTCCCGAGTTGTACGAATTGTTCGCGCCGTACATGTTTTGCAGCGCAGCAATATCCAGCGCACCCAATCCTGTAGCGCCACCCCATTTGGCGTCCACCGGCAGAATTCCGTTCTTGGAGGTCCAACCGTCATTGTAACTCATGACGGTGTAGACACCCTGGTTCAAACCCGATGCTCCGAAAGAATCGAACGGTCCTGTGACGCCGCGCATGACTGTTGTACCCAACCCTGAATCGTGCGGGTGAGCCAAGCCAAGTGCATGGCCCAGCTCGTGCAGCAGAGTCGTGAAAAAGTAGCCTCCGGCATCACCGTTCCCACCTGGGCCTGCATCCCAGTAATCCGTGCTGAAGGCACCTTCGGAGGGGTTATTTGAGGGCGTATAGTGATACCCGAGCGTATACGGGGAATCGAAGAAGTACGGGTTGGAATTCGGTGCAAGAACCTCGTAGATATCGGGATCCTGCCAAATCGAGACTTCTTGAAACTTAACGTTGGCTACAGTTTCAAAGACAGCCAGAGCCTTTTTGAAATCGTCTTTGTAGGCATTCGTCCAAGGGCTAGAGCCTGCGTATTGATGAAAACTGTAGGTAATCGTTGTCGTCGTATTCGGATCACCGTTACCATACGCGCGGGTTCCTTGGATCGCGCTCAGTGGAGACGACGAAGGAGGAGTTGAAATATTAACAACCATTGTAAGGCCCTAAAAAATTCTTTGGACAAGAAGATTCATGTCCAAGTTGTCATTATTGTGGCGAGGCTCTCGCCTTAAGCGAGAAATTGATCTTTTGGTTAAAGGATGTCCAGTGCGTGTCACCTTGACACTACTGACTGTGGCCTCTTCTCAACAACAAAGAGCGGGCGGTCGACAAAACCCGCGCACCTAATCTGCATGCGGAGAATACCTAAACCATAACAAATACTTATATCTTACATACGCCATTAGTTCAGTATTGAAGAGGCGGCCTGACCCACCTGAACTTCAATTCACACCCATTTTCTCTGTGGCATCTTCCTAAGTCAAAGGCGCATGATCAAGGCACTTTGACCCTATCGCCCTGCGCCATCTGGACACTCGAATTGTTTTCCCCTAGTGATGTAATGTTATTACATTTATCTCACACCCATGTTCATGACTCACGCCTCAAAGACCACGCCAAACCCGACCAATGATCTGCGCGTCCCAGTGACATTGCTCACCGGGTTCTTAGGGGCGGGTAAGACGACACTGCTTAACCGAATTCTTGCGGAGTCCAGTTCGGGACCCATTGCGGTGATCGTGAACGAGTTCGGCGAGGCGGGTCTGGATCACGATCTGATTGAATCGGTGGACGGCGACGTGATGCTGATGTCATCCGGCTGCCTGTGCTGCTCAATCCGCGGGGATCTGTCGGACACGTTCGTCAAGCTGCTTGCCCGGCGCGACGAAGGCATGCTGCACTTTGACCGGATCGTGATTGAAACCACGGGCCTGGCCGATCCCGGACCGATCCTGCAAACGCTTTTGGTCGATCCATATCTGGCGCGGAATACGCGGATGGATGGCATCGTCACCGTTGTGGACGCCGTCAACGGCCCCAGGACGCTGGATGCGCAATTCGAGGCCGTCTCGCAAGTTGCGCTGGCCGATCTGATCGTGCTCAGCAAGACGGACCTTGTTTCTGACACTGAATCAAAGGCCGTGACCAAACGACTCCGTGACCTGAACCCGACCGCCAGCATCATGCGCGTTTCGGAACGCGATTTCAGCGCGGCCGGGATGTGGAACCTGACAAGCATGCGCGACACCGCAGGCCAACAGGACGCATTGGCCTGGACGACACCCAAAGAAAATGAGGATCCTCTTGGCAACCTGTCCGGGCTGCTGCCGGGCTCGGCGGACAGCCCCGTATCGACGACCGAGTTTCGCCGTCATGACACCGACATAGCGTCCATTTCGATTGTTCTGGACGCGGCCTTGGATGACGACCTTTTTGACAAGTGGTTCGACACTCTGATCGCCCACAAAGGCAAGGACATCCTGCGTGTTAAGGGCATCCTGTTTCTGGACGGGATCGAGACGCCATTTGCGTTCCACGGGGTCCAGCACATCTTTGATCCGCCTGTCCCGATAAAAAACTGGACCGGGGAAGACCGCCGCACCCGCATCGTGTTGATCGGACGCAACCTGAACCGGCCTGAGATTCAGCGCAGCCTCGATTTGCTGCGCAAACCACATCCCACAGACACCCAAAACCCCACGGAGTTTTAAGGCAATGACCGATACCCGACTTCCCGTCACCGTCCTGTCCGGTTTTCTCGGCGCGGGCAAAACCACATTGCTGAACCGTGTCCTGAACAACCGCGAAGGCCGCCACGTCGCCGTGATCGTCAATGACATGTCCGAAGTGAACATCGACGCGGACCTTGTGCGCGCGGACACGGAACTCAGCCGCACCGATGAAACGCTGGTCGAGATGTCGAACGGCTGCATCTGCTGCACCCTGCGCGATGATCTGCTGCAAGAGGTGCGCCGACTGGCTGAAGATGGCCGCTTTGACTATCTGCTCATCGAATCCACCGGCATCTCTGAACCGCTTCCGGTCGCAGCGACCTTTGATTTTCGGGATGAGCTGGGCGAAAGCCTGTCCGATGTTTCGCGGCTGGATACGATGGTGACGGTGGTGGATGCGGTGAACCTGCTGCATGACTACTCCAGCCACGATTTCCTGCGCGACCGGGGTGAGACCATGGGCGAGGAAGACGACCGCACGCTGGTCAACCTGCTGGTGGAACAGATCGAATTTGCCGATGTGGTCATTCTGAACAAGGTGGCCGATGCCGGGCCGGAGCGAACCGATGCCGCGCGCAAGATCATCCGCAGCCTGAACGCCGACGCGCGCATCATCGAGACCAATCACTCCGACGTGGCCGCCGATGCCATTCTGGACACTGGCCTATTCGATTTTGAGAAGGCGCATGAGCATCCAATGTGGGCCAAGGAACTTTATGGGTTTGCCGACCACGTGCCTGAGACCGAAGAATACGGCGTTACCAGTTTCGTGTACCGCGCCCGTCAGCCTTTTGAGCCCGAGAAGATCCTGAACGTTTTGAATGGGGATTTGCCGGGTGTGATCCGGGCAAAAGGACATTTCTGGCTGGCCACGCGCCCGAACTGGGTGGCCGAGTTTTCCATGGCGGGCGCGCTGTCTTCCGTCAAACCTCTGGGCACGTGGTGGGCCTCGGTCCCGAAAGAGCGGTGGCCGGATCATGAAGGCGCGCGCGAATATATGCGGGCGCATTGGTCCGAACCCTGGGGTGATCGGCGGCAAGAGATTGTGTTCATCGGCTCGGGTATTGACTGGCCGGTATTGAAAGTGCGGTTGGACGACTGTCTGGTCCCCGAGCATCTGGCCTCGGGTCCCGAGGCCCTGCCACTGGACTTGCCTGACCCCTTCCCGGGCTGGCGGCGCGAAGGGGAAGCGGCGTGACTTTGGCGCATACCGAGATCAGGAATGCCGCAATCGGCGTTGGTGTTGCGGACAGGCCCGAAGATCTGTCCGTTATCCGTAAACCCGGCTGTGCGGCAGCGATTTGGCGCAGGCAACCGCCGCTGGGGTTTCAGACCTGGATCGACGGTCTGCATCCCGATCAGTTGCCTGCCACACGCATGGTGCTGCGCCCCGGTGCAGTAAAAGAGGCCGTTCAGCATCTTTGTGACATCGCAGGTACTGAGGAAGGTCCCGAACGCACATGGCTGATCGAGGACATCGCCGACCTCTCGGCCCGGTTTGCCGGGATCATGCGCGCGCCATATCTGCGCGTGCGCCTTGGCGTCGTCACCACAAACGCCTGCCGCAAGTTCCACATTGACGCGATCCTGGCGCGACTCATTTGCACCTATCGGGGAACCGGCACCCAATATGGCATCTCGTCCAATGGGGCAGAGCCGCAAAAACTGTTCACCTTGGCAACGGGGTGCCCCATGGTGATGCGTGGCTCGCGCTGGCCCGAGACACCGGCTTCGGGGCTGTTGCACCGGTCCCCACCCATCGAAGGGTTCGGGGAAACCCGATTGGTTCTGGTGCTGGACCCGGTTTTCGATACCGAGGACGCATAAGAATGGCGGGCAATCTGGGCCAGACGAAACTGAAAAAACGCCGGCGGCGGGAAGATCCCATGCGCGAGTTCGACCGGCTGCCCCCACCCTTACGTAGGTGGCTGGCAAACGCGGCGCTGCCCTGGCGGCCCCGGTCCGTTCGCCGCGCCTATGACCGCGCCTTGTCGCGCACCGGCGATCCACAGGTCGCATTGCAGGAACTGGATCGCCTGCAGGACCAGCAATTATCGAAAGACGGGTTGCAGCGCGCAGCCTGCTAGCCCCGCGCCCACAGGCTTCCCGACAGGCAATAAAACTGTGAGTTTCGCGCCACACACCCACCCGCTTGGCGGTTCTCGTTCTTGCGGACAAATTCGGCGCTTGCGCCGTGAATGACTGCTCGTCAAAGATGCTTGCAAAAGGCGTCACTTATAGAACGAGGTTGCAATGCAAACGTTTAACATTGGCCGGGTGCCTCCGCTGACTTTTGGGGCCGGACGTTTGTCGAAGGTTCCGGATATCGTGGCGAATTTGGGCGGCGGTCCGGTGCTGATCATCGCGGACACCATTCTGGCGGATCTTGGTGTTACGGACCGGCTGACGCAGGATCTGGCTGCACATAGTGTGCCTTTCGTTCTTGCCGCAGATGTCGCGGGTGAGCCCAAGGAAACTCTGGTTGATGACCTGTCGGCCAAGGCGCGGGAAACCGGGGCCACAAGCGTCATTGGTCTGGGCGGTGGGGCAGCCATGGACACGGCCAAACTTGTTGCGGCCATAGCCAACAGCCAAAAACCGGCGCGCGACTTTGCGCTGGCAGCGCAACCGTTGCCGCAGGACGGTCTGCCCGCAATCGCGATCCCGACAACGGCCGGAACCGGGTCCGAGGTCACGCGCACATCGATCGTGTCCACGCCCGAGGGGTTGAAGAACTGGTATTTCGGCGAAGAGCTGATGTTCGCACAGGCCGTGCTGGACCCCGAACTGACGCTGAGCCTGCCGCCGCACATCACGGCGTGGACCGGCATCGACGCGGTCGCGCACGCGCTTGAAGGGGCAACGGCACGTTCAACCAGCCCTGCCGGTCTGCTCTATGGTCTGGAAGCGTTGCGCATTCTGTCGGACGCCCTGCCCCGCGTGGTGGCAGACGGGTCTGATCTTGAGGCGCGCGGACGCGTTCTTTGGGGCAGCACCGTCGCCGGTTTGGCCCTGCACAATTGCAACACGCATATGGGGCACAATATCAGCCATGCACTCGGATCATTGGCACGGGTCCACCACGGACATGCAACCGGTCTTGCGCTGGAGGTCAGCCTGCCCTGGCTTGTCGCCCGATCGGACGGGGCCGAGAACTACGCCCTGGCAGCCCAAGCCCTTGGTGGACCGGCTACGGCAGAGGCACTGCCCGACGTTTACATAGGCCTGATGCGCGCCTGTGGCATCGCCGCAGAACTGCCTTCCGTCTGCGCGGGTCTGACGGATGCTGACCTTGCTGCAGCCATGAAGATCCCCGCAAATCACTCCATGTCGCAGAACTCTGCCTGCCCCGTCTCGGATCACGACCTTGACGAAATGGCGGCCTTGATGATGCGCTTGCCGGTGGCCTCGGCGGCGGCTTAGGACACGAGGTTACCTGACCGGTCATGTCGTTTGATACCGCGCGGGTAGAACGCGGAGCTATGGTAATTTGGCCATTGGTCCTTGGACTGTGCCGTTGCACCGATTGTTATTTGAAAGCGCCATGCGCTAACGTGGCGGCATGCCCGTAGCCCGCCCGTTCTTTGCACTCAGCCGCGTTCTGACCATTGCCCTGCTTGGTTTAGTCTTCGTGGCCGCGCAGGGTCATGCCTCGACCCGCGTGGCGCTTCTGATCGGCAATTCGAATTATGCCTCGCCGGACATGACGCTGCGCAACCCGGTGAATGACGTCGCCGCGCTGGGGTCGGCCCTGACCGAGCTGGGTTTCAGTGTGATCCGGGCGACCGACCAAAACGTCGCCGGGATGGAACAGACACTGGATCAATTCGGCACCGCCGCCAAAGGGGCCGAGATGGCCGTGTTCTTTTACGCAGGCCACGGCGTTCAGATTGGCGGCGAGAACCATTTGATTGGCACCGATTTTGCAGGCAGTGATGTGGCCGCACTCAGACGCAGTTCCCTGACGCTGGACAGGGTGCGCGACGTGATGTCCAAAGCGGGGCCGGATGTTGGCATTCTGCTGCTGGATGCCTGCCGCAATAACCCGTTTTCTGACAGTGGTATGGTCGCACAAGGGCTGGTTCGAATGCGCGGCGGCGCGGGCCTGCTGATTGCCTATGCCACCGATCCCGGCAACGTGGCCTATGACGGGCTGGGCGACAACAGCGTCTTTACCACCGGCCTTCTGGACCATATCGCAACGCCCGATCTGGACGTGCGGCTGATGTTGGGACGGGTGCGGCAGCAGGTCGTGCTTGAAACCGAGGGGCGTCAGATCCCCTGGGTCGAAGAATCCGTGCTGGACGAACACAGCTTTGCCCCCGGCCTGCCCCTGGACGCACCGCAGGATACAACGGCGGCGGATCTGGCGCAGTGGCGCAGTATCTCGTCTAGTTCGGATGCCCGCGTGTTTGAAGACTATTTGCAGGACTACCCCGACGGTCTGTTCGCAGCCTTCGCACGGGACCGGATTGCCGCCCTGACAACCGGATCATCCGGGTCATTGGCCGTTCTGGGCGCGTCGCTGTCCGAAGCCAACCCGGAAAAACTGGCAACCGCGCTGGTGGCGCTTGGACACCTTAGCGACGGGCAAACGCGCGATCTGGGTCCGGCGCTGGACAGCTATCGCCGACGCCTGCCCGCGCAAGAGACCGCCTCGGCCGAGCGACTGTATGAGGATGCCGCACAAGTGTCGGTGTTTCTGGCCGCGACCACATTGCAACGTCTTCGCACCGACCTTGTTGCCCTGCGCAGTGTTGAACGCACGCTGGCCATTGCCGAAGATGCGCTGGGACAGATCGAAGAGATTGCCCGCTCGAACCCCGACGCGCTGCCGGTGCTGCAGCAGGCGCGCAATGACGTGTATGACATCTACCGATCCCGAGGCATCATCCTGCGACGGCTGGACCAAAGCCGCAGCTACTATGACGAAGTCCTCAGACGGTCTGTCGTCTTTTTTCCACCCGACGTTGATACCTCGATCATCAGCGCAGCATCGGGATCAAACTCGCTGGGCCTTGCAAGCGCCCAGCTGACAGATGACGCCGCCCTGTTCCTGCGCCATGTTGCGCAGGCCGAGGACAGCAAAAAAGGGAGTTACCAATGGCTGGCCGATCTCATACCCCCCGAATAAGCGCAGCTGTGCTTGCCGTCTCGATGGCCCTTTCGGCCTGTAGCGACACCAGTCAAACCGCTGCTCCGCCTGCGGGCACTGGCGGCGCGACACAGGCCGAGGCTGATCTGGCGAAACAGGCGGCGGCGATGCAAAAGACCATCCTGCAAGGGGCCATTGCAGGGGGCGTGACCGGCGGGGCCATCGGCTTTGGCATCGGTGGCAGCGACGATATCGGCACCGGATTTTCCATCGGGTTGGGTGCTGGCGCCCTTGCGGGCACCTATGTGGCCTTTGTTCAGCGCAACTATGCCGGGCGCGAGTCGCGGCTGCGGCAGATCAAAAAGGACCTCGACCGCAACGCGTCCGAAATGCAGACGACGATCAATGTCATGAATCAGGTTCTGGCGGCGCAAAAGGCCGAGTTGGATGCGTTGAACGCGCAGGTCGCCTCGGGAACCGTGGATCAGGCCGACTTGCAGCGCGAACTGGCCGAGGCGAACGGCAACCTGACACAGATGGAGCTGGCCATCGACGGGGCCACCAAACGACAGGCCGAGTTCAACGAGGCGCGTAACCTGACCATATCCCGCGGACAGACTGCTTCGCCCATCGATGGCGATCTGGCGGCTTTGTCCAATCAGATAACCCAGATGCGCGGCATCGCGGGCGATCTGGCCTCATCGCTATGAAAGGTGTGATTATGCTCCGCCTCGCCTTACCTTGTGTGCTTCTGGCCGCTTGCCAGACAACCACCGACCCTGCCGAAGGTGGGTTCTTCTCGGGCGTCTCGGGGATCGCGACGGGGGCTTATGACGACCGGATCACCGCCGCCGAGGGCGAAGTTGCCGAGGCCCAAGCCCGGAATGACGCATTGGCCGCGCAGATCCGGGCGTCGGAATCCGAATTGGCGCAGTTGAAGCTGAGGATCCTGCAACAGCGCGACGCGCTTGGCGGTGCTGATCCAGCCACGGCAGCGCGCATTGATCGGGTTCTGAACGCCACTCCGGGCGGTGCGACGCCCGACGACAAACTCGCCGCCCTGCAACGCAGCATCGCCGAAGCCCGCGCCCTGAGCAGTGATTTGGCGAAACTGTCGGGGTAACGGGATGGTGCTGGCTGGTGTGGCGACCGCAATTCTGGTCGCCAGTACCTGACCCAAGCAGTCATTTAGGCGGCTGCGATCTGCCCGGCCTTTTCCACCAGCACCTCCGCCTGACGGATCGAGGCATAGTCGATCAGCCTTCCATCCAGTGACACCGCGCCTTTGCCCTGTGCCTCGGCCTCGGCCATAGCGACAAGAATGCGTTGCGCCTTGGTCACCTCGGCCTCCGAGGGCGACATGACCTCGTTTGCCAGGGCAATCTGGCTGGGATGAATGGCCCATTTGCCTTCACAACCCAGAACCGCCGCGCGTTTGGCTGCTGCGCGATATCCGTCGGGATCCTGAAAATCCCCGAAAGGTCCGTCGATGGGGCGCAGTCCGTTGGCCCGCGCAGCGACAACCATACGCGCCAAAGCGTAATGCCACATATCGCCCCAATGCGTCGCCCGGCCCCCATCGGCATCAGCATCAGTCAGGACCGAGTAATCCGGGTTCACGCCGCCAATGATCGTCGTGCGCGCGCGGGTCGATGCCGCATAGTCCGCGACCCCAAAATGCAGGCTTTCATTGCGTTTCGAGGCTGCCGCGATCTCGCTGACATTCTGCATCCCCAGAGCGGTTTCGATGATGTGCTCAAACCCGATACGTGTCTTGTAACCCTTGGCATCTTCGATCTGCGTGACCAGCATATCGACCGCATAGACATCTGCCGCCGTTCCGACCTTGGGGATCATGATCAGGTCCAGCCGTTCTCCGGCCTGTTCCACCACATCGACCACATCGCGGTACATGTAATGGGTGTCCAGCCCGTTAATGCGCACCGACATGGTCTTGGCACCCCAGTCGATATCGTTCAGCGCCTGAATGATGTTCTTGCGGGCTTGCTCTTTTTCGTCAGGTGCTACGGCATCTTCGAGATCAAGAAAGATGACGTCCACGTCCGACTGTGCGGCCTTTTCGAACATGCCCGGTTGGCTGCCGGGCACGGCCAGTTCGCTGCGGTTCAGCCGGGCGGGGGCTTGGTTGATGTTATGAAAGCTCATGAGATTTGTCCTTCGTCTTATATATTCGGATAGATGGGGAACTTGGCGCAAAGGTCTGCGACCTCGGCTTTGACCTTGGCCTCAACTGCGCCGTTGCCGTCTTCGCCATTGGCAGCCAGACCATCGACCACTTCGATGATCCAGTCGGCGATCTGGCGGAATTCGACCTCGCCAAAGCCGCGTGTGGTCCCGGCAGGGCTGCCCAGACGGATGCCGCTGGTGATGGTCGGCTTTTCGGGGTCAAACGGCACGCCGTTCTTGTTGCAGGTGATATGCGCCCGGCCCAGAGCCTTTTCGGTGGCGTTGCCTTTCACGCCCTTGGGGCGCAGGTCGACCAGCACCACATGGGTGTCGGTGCCGTGGGTCACCGTGTCCAGACCGCCCTTGATCAGCTGATCCGACAGCGCCTGCGCGTTGGCCACGACCTGCTGGATGTAGCTTTTGAACTCGGGCCGCAGCGCCTCGCCAAAGGCCACGGCCTTGGCCGCGATCACATGCATCAGCGGGCCGCCCTGAATGCCGGGGAAGATCGCCGAGTTCACTTTCTTAGCGATATCTTCATCATTGGTCAGGATCATACCCCCACGCGGACCGCGCAGGGTCTTGTGAGTCGTTGTGGTCGCCACATGCGCATGCGGGAAAGGAGAGGGGTGTTCGCCCGCTGCCACCAGACCGGCAAAGTGCGCCATGTCCACGTGCAGATACGCGCCGACCATGTCGGCGATTTCCCGCATGCGGGCAAAGTCGATCTGACGCGGGATGGCCGAACCACCGGCGATGATCAGCTTGGGCTGGTGTTCCTTCGCCAGCGCCTCGACCTGATCATAGTCCAGCATGTTGTCTTCTTTGCGGACGCCATATTGCACCGCGTTGAACCACTTGCCCGACTGGTTCGGGCGCGCGCCATGGGTCAGGTGTCCGCCTGCGTCCAGGCTCATGCCCAGAATGGTGTCGCCGGGCTGGATCAGCGCCTGAAACACGCCCTGGTTGGCCTGGCTGCCAGAGTTCGGCTGCACATTGGCAAAGCCGCAGCCAAACAGTTCTTTCGCACGGTCGATGGCCAGGTTTTCGGCGATATCGACGAACTGGCAGCCGCCATAATAGCGGCGACCGGGATAGCCCTCGGCGTATTTGTTGGTCATCACCGAGCCCTGCGCCTCCATCACGGCAGCAGAGACGATATTCTCGGACGCGATCAACTCGATCTCGTCGCGCTGGCGGCCCAGCTCGGATGTGATCGAGCCGAAAAGTTCCGGGTCGCGGTCGGACAGGGATTGGGTGAAAAAGCCGGTGTCACGGTGGGGGGCATTCACGGGGCAATTCTCCTGTGAGAAAGGGGACGAAACGACCCCTAGGGCCGCATCGGCAAATGAGAAATGGCAGGTTCGAGGATCAGATCACCCGATCACGCGGTTCACGGCCCTCAAAGAAGTCGCTCAGGTTATCGAGCACCCGAAACCCCATCGCCTCGCGCGCTTCTTTTGTGGCGCTGCCCAGATGGGGCAGCATCACAAGGTTGTCGCAGTGCAGAAGGTCCGAACAAATGCGGGGTTCGCCGTCGAACACATCCAGCGCGGCACCACCGATCATGTCGAAGGTCAGGGACTGAACCAGCGCCGGCTCGTCGATGACCTCTCCGCGTGCTGTGTTGATCAGGAAGGCGTCAGGCTTCATCAGATCCAGCCTGCGCGCATTGATCAGGTGTCGGTTCGCGGCCCCGCCGGGGCAATGCAGCGAGACAAAGTCGCAAAGCGGCAGCAACTCATCAATCGACCCAACCTGAGTGGCATTGCACCGCGCCAACACGTCCGGGTCCACCGGACTGCGGTTGTAAACCAGCACCTCCATGCCAAAGCCATGATGCGCGCGGCGGGCCATCTCCTGACCGATGCGGCCATACCCGATGATGCCCAGCGTCTTGCCGCTGACCTTGGTGCCAACCAGATGCGTAGGCCGCCAGCCGGTCCAGTTGCCCGAACGCAGTTCCCGTTCGCCTTCACCGGCGCGGCGGGCCACCATCAACAGCAGGGTCATGGCGATATCGGCGGTGCATTCAGACAGCACGTCGGGTGTATTGGTGACGGTCATGCCAAGCTCGCGCGCCGACGGTTCGCAGATATGGCTGTAGCCGACACCGTAATTGGCGAGGATTTTCGTCTGCGCACCAGATACGTCCAGCGCCTCCGAACTGAGTGTATCAGTCACTGTCGGCAGGACGGCATCATAAGATTTCAGAGCCTGCCGGATCTCAGACGGGGACATGGGTTTGTCGCCGGTGTTCAGAACCGTGTTGTAGTTCTCAGCCAACTGCGCCTCGACGGCGGCGGGCCAGCGGCGGGTGACAAGAACAGAAGGTTTGACCATCACGCAGCCTCCATGACCCGAGCGATTGTTTCACCGATCACCGCAGGGTTTTCGGCAACGGTCACACCCGCGGCGGACAGAATCTCGACCTTCTCGCTGGCGCTTTCGCCAAAGGCCGAGATGATCGCCCCCGCATGCCCCATGGTCCGGCCCTTGGGCGCGGTCAGACCCGCGACGTAGGCGATCACCGGCTTGGTGATGTGGTCGCGGATGTATTCCGCCGCCTCGGCTTCCTGAGGGCCGCCGATTTCACCGATCATGGCGATGACATGGGTGTCTTCATCTTCTTCAAAACGCTGAAGAATATCCTTGAAGGACGAGCCGTTGATCGGGTCGCCACCGATCCCGACGCTGGTTGACACACCAATCCCGCGCTCTTTCAATTGCGCCGCAGCCTCATAACCCAGCGTGCCCGAGCGCCCGATGATCCCCACATGGCCGGGCAGATAGATATGCCCCGGCATGATTCCCAACAACGCCTTGCCGGGTGAGATCGTACCCGCACAGTTCGGCCCAGTCAGAACCATGCGTTTGTCTTTAGGATAGCGGTACATGTACCGTTTCACCCGGATCATGTCCTGCGCCGGGATGCCATCGGTGATGCAGACGCAGTAGCGGATACCGGCATCTGCGGCCTCCATGATCGAATCCGCCGCAAAGGGGGGCGGCACAAAGACGAGGCTGGCATCTGCGCCGGTCGCTTCAACAGCTTGCTTGACGGTGTCAAAGACCGGAACGCCTTCGACGGTTTCGCCGCCTTTGCCGGGCACCACGCCACCGACGACATTGGTGCCGTATTTCAGCATGTCCTTGGTGTGGAACCGAGCCATGCGCCCGGTGATGCCCTGCACGATGACGCGCGTATCACGATCGAGAAGAATGCTCATTACACAGCCCTCATCTTGGTGTTTTGGGACAAATCGTTGCGCCATGCGCCCACGGCGCGTTCGGCGGCTTCCATCAGTGTGGTGGCGCGGATGATCGGCAAGCCGGATTTGGCGAGGATTTTCTGGCCTTCTTCGACATTTGTTCCGGCCAGCCGCACGACCACAGGAATGTCGAGGTCCAGTTCCTTCAGCGCCTGAACCACGCCCTCGGCCACCCAGTCGCAGCGATTGATCCCGGCGAAGATATTCACAAGGATCGCCTGTACGTTGTCATCCGACAGAACCAGCCGGAAGGCTTTGGCCACCCGCTCGGGCGAGGCCCCTCCACCAATGTCGAGGAAGTTGGCAGGCTCGCCCCCGGCCAGCTTGATCGTGTCCATCGTCGCCATCGCCAGCCCGGCGCCGTTCACGATACAGCCGATATTGCCGTCCAGCCCGACATAAGACAGACCGCGATCCGCTGCGCGACTTTCGCGCGGGTCTTCCTGACTTTTGTCGCGCAGTTCAGCGATTTGCGGATGACGGAACAGGGCGTTGTCGTCAAAGCTCATCTTGGCGTCCAGCGCCAGAACGCGGTCGTCGCCAGTGATGACCAGTGGGTTGATCTCAACCATGGTGGCGTCCAGATCGCTGAAGGCAGCGTAACAACCTTGCAGAGTGCGCACCATATGCTGGATCAACTTGGGTTCCAGACCCAATTTGAACGCAATCTCGCGGGCCTGAAACTCCTGCAGCCCGACCGCCGGTTCAACAATCGACCGCACAATGCTTTCGGGACGGTCGGCTGAGATATCCTCGATCTCCATCCCCCCTTCGGATGATGCCACGATCATCACCCGCTGGCTTGAGCGGTCCAGCACAAACCCCAGATAGATCTCGCGATCAATCGGCACGGCGGCTTCGACATAGACGCGGTAGATGCCTTTGCCTTCGGGGCCGGTTTGATGGGTGACCAGCTTGCGACCAAACAGGTCATCGCAGGCCTGATAGATCTCGTTTTCGGTGTTGCACAGCTTGACGCCGCCCGCCTTGCCGCGCCCGCCCGCGTGGACCTGCGCCTTGACGATCCACTTGTCGCCGCCCAGTTCACGCGCCCGATAGGCCGCCTGTTCGGGGCTGTAGGCCAGCGCGCCCGCAGGCACGTCGACGCCAAAATTCGAAAGGACTTCCTTGGCCTGATATTCATGGATATCCATCTGATCCGCTCCTGATTATGCAGCGATTGAGGTGCCGTAACGGCTTTCCAAAAGGGCTTCGATTGCGTCCGCGTCGACCTGACCGCCCAGTTCCCGAATGGCTTCGGCAAACAGGCGCACGATCCGGCTGACCGCCTCGCGGTTCAATTGGTTGAGGATGCCGATCCGCACCTGCACCGGCGCGCTGAGCGTCGGCCATATGCCAAAGCCCCGGGCGCGACAGTTCTGCACCAGCTCCATTTCGCGGCCCGCCAGTTCCGGGGGCAGGTTCAGCACCACGAGGCTGGGCATGTCCGAGGTGACCTGACACCCCATCTCGATAACCGCATCGCGCAGCACGCGCTCGTGGGTCCGGTATGACATCGACCGCTTGGCCAGACCTTCGATCAGGGTCAGGCGCAGGGATTCATGGAACGCGGCCACCGCATAGGCCGAATGGGTGCGGTGATAGGTACCTTTCTCGACATCCTGCCCGTCAACGATACCCCAATGGCGGGCCTCGAAGATCGGGTTGTGGACGTAAGAATACGCTCCGGTCGCCATCAGTGTCTCGATATAGGCATCCGTGAAGCTGACCGGCGCGTAAGTCAGCGGCAGGCAGCACAGGCCCTTCTGCGGGCAGGACGCCCAACCGGCAATGCCCGGAAAGTCATCGATTGAGAAATCATCGACGCCCAGCGACGACACCGCGTCGATCAGACCCATCGCGCCATGCCGCTGACATGCATCCGAGAACCCGCGCAGATCGTTGACGCGACCCGAGCCGGTTTCCCAATGCGCCATGAACGCCCATTTGGGTTTGTGCTCGGCCAGAGCAGCCTCGACCATCTCGCCTGTCACCGGCTGGCCATGGGGCACGTCGATCACCGTCACGCTGGCGGCTTGGGGATCAAGGGGGTTGGCGGCATGCTCTTGCGGCGTGGCGGCCTTGATCCGCAGGGTCAGCGCGTCGATGCCGGAAAAGGTGCCATTGGCAAAGGCCACAACCTTGTCGCCGGGCACAACGGCCGAGAACATGGTGTCCAGCGCGCTCCAGCCGGTTCCGGCCACGGCGAAGGTATGGGCGTTGTCCGTCCCCCAGATCTTCCGCAGCATGTGTTTGCACTCGATCATGCCGCGCAGCACATCACCCTGCATGTGATCCGCGACACCTGCCCTGGCGAAGGCCTGAAGCACACGCGCATCCGTGTTGCCCGGTCCTGGGCCCGCGGCAAGGGTCTCGGGGATTTCGAGCGGAGGGTAAATCTGGAATGTCATACTGTGTCATCCTCGGCTGTGGAGCGGGCGGCGCGCCCGAACTGTTTTGTTGCCGTGTAGAAAACGCAGACTTGCCCTATGACGCAACGTAACTTACTACTGCTTTTGGATGCCCAATAGTATGGGTATCTTCCTACCCATAACGGTAAAAATACCGAGGTATACAAAAGATCGGCCCACCCAAATGGGTAGGTTCTCGGAAAATCAGGGCAAAATCAGATGGTTGAACTTCCAAAATCTCCGATCGAGATCATGCTGGCGGACAGCAACCCGCTGGTTCTGTCTGCCATGTCGGAAATCTTTGAGCGGGATCCGCGATTCTCTTTGGTGGCCACATCCGCTACTGCCGAGGGGTTTCTGGGAACGGTGATGCGTGTGCCCGTTCACGTGGGCGTAGTGGACTGGACGCTGCCGGTTCTGGGGGCCGCCAAGCTGATCGAAGTGCTGCGCGATCAGGCCAATGCACCACGGTTCGTCGTCTATGGTGAGGCGGGCGGAGATATTCCGCGCCTGGCCATGCAAGCCGGGGCTGCCGGTTTTGCCCCCCGGTCCGGCGCGGTCGAGGGGCTGCTGGAAACCTGTGCCGAGGTTGCTGCCGGAAAGATGATGTTCCCCTTCATCGACGTCCGGAAGATGCAGCAGGACCCGATAGAAAGCCTGTCGCGCAAGGAACGCGCAATCCTCGACGCGCTGGCGCAGGGTATGTCCAACCGCGAATTGTCGAAGGAACTGCAAATCTCGACAAACACGGTAAAGTTCCACCTGTCGAATATTTACGAAAAGCTCTCGGTCAAAAACAGGACGCAGGCGATTGCGCAGTTCTATTCGGCCCGGATGCCCAAAGGCTAGGCCCGCTTGTTCGCAGGTGGAATTCACGCGGTTTTCAGGGCAAACTGATCCTGCGCGCCCATGGCAGGAGGTCCCGGAATGCCCCAATACAACGATATGTTCGAACTATCGGTCGAGGATATGGACCTGATCGAACAGGCATTGCGACAGGCGATGACGTCTTATACCACCGAGATTACCGGGAATTCCAACGAAGACCGCGCAAACCTTGAGGATACGGTACGCCGGATGCATGACCTTCTGGGCCGACTGCATGACCAGAAAATCTTCTACCGACCCAAGCAAGGGACCTATATTGGCGGCTGACTGGACACTTTCTGCCTGGCGCGCATTCGGTAAAGTGATTTGGCAAGTCGCGGCCAAATCGGTTCAATGACAGCAGGAGGCGCGCCATGCAAAAACCGGAACGGTTCGAGAAATTCTATTTCGCCAAGGTCGGAATGGGCGAAGCCTGCGGCTGCGCCGAACGGGTCATTGACGTTTACGAATTCAACCGCAAAGGCGGGGCGCAGGCAAAGCAGGCGTTGAAACAGGACAAGCGCAAGCGTCGGTCTTTTCGGTCATGGGCGTTGAAATACGGGCTGCTCAGCCGCAAACCCAGGGCTTAAATCCCGACATATCTTTGCGAAATCTCAGGGGTCAGTTCGGCCATTGTCCCCTGCCACACGGTTTTTCCACGTTCCAGGATCACCGCGCGATCTGAAATTGCCGAGAGTTCTTTCAGCGACTTGTCGATCACAAGAATGGCCATGCCGGTCTCGCGTTTCAGCCGGGCAATTGCGGCCCAGATTTCCTGACGGATGATCGGGGCCAAACCCTCGGTCGCTTCGTCCAGTATCAAAAGCTGCGGATTGGTCATCAGCGCGCGCCCGATGGCCAGCATTTGTTGTTCACCCCCCGACAGGGATGCGGCGCGCTGACCCGAACGTTCCGCCAATCGGGGGAACAGCGAACCCACCGTTTGCAACGTCCATTCGCCGGGGCGTGCAGCAGCGATCAGGTTCTCACGCACGGTCAGGTCGCGAAAACAGCGCCGGCCTTCGGGCACCAGCCCGACCCCAAGACGGGCCACCTTATGGCTCGGCAACATGTGCAACGCGCGCCCCGCAAACTCCAGACGGCCATCCGAGGGCATCATTCGGCAGATCGCGCGCACGGTGGTTGTCTTACCCATGCCGTTGCGCCCCATCAGGGCCAGAACCTCACCCGCATCCAATGACAGGTTTACGCCAAACAGGGTTTGCGACGGACCGTAAGAGGCGGTCAGGTTTTCAACGCACAGAAGGCTCAAGCGCTGTCTCCCAGATAGGCGTCCTGCACCTCTTGCGACCTGCGGATGTCATCGACGCTGCCCGTGGCGATGATCCGGCCATAGACCAGAACGCTGATCCGGTCTGCCAAGGCAAAGACCGCATCCATATCATGTTCAACCAGCAGAATGGGGGCCTCGGCGCGCAGCCCGTCCAGAAAACCTGTCATCGCTTTGGACCCTTCCGCCCCCAGCCCGGCCATCGGCTCATCCATGACAAAGGCCTTTGGTTTCAACGTCAGGGCAACGGCCACTTCAAGCTGGCGGCGCTGGCCATGCGAAAGGTCCGCGCAGCGGGCTTCCCTGACGTCGGCAAGCCCGACGCGGTCCAACGCCTCTGTAGCGCGGGCGTTCAGATCAGTCTTGCGCGTGACCGGGCGAAACAACGACCAAGCGCCCGAAGTCGCACCGATGGCCCCCAGAAGCACATTCTCGAAAACGCTGTCTTCCATCGCCAGAGCCGAGATCTGGAATGTCCGACCCAACCCTGCCTGCGCGCGGGCGGCGGTGCTCAGACCAGTGACGTCCTGCCCCATCAGATCGACGCGGCCCTGATCGGGCGCAAGGCTGCCGCTGATCTGTCCGATCAGGGTGGATTTTCCCGCCCCGTTCGGGCCGATGATCGCATGTATCTCACCCGGTTTCAGATCGATCGAAACATCGTCAGTTGCTGTCAAAGCGCCGAAGGATTTCGTCAGGCCATGCGTGGCAAGGATCGGCTCAGACATGCGCGCCCTCCTTACCCGTCAACAGGCCAATCACCCCGCCGCGCCCGAACAGGACGATCAACAATAGGATCGTGCCCAGCCAGACGTGCCAGAAATCGGTCAGGCCACCCAGCCAGTGTTCTAGCGCCACAAAAATCACCGCGCCGATGACCGGCCCCATCAACCGCCCGACCCCACCGATCACGATCAGGATGATCAGCTCACCCGACAGTTGCCAGCTGAACATGGTGGGAGAGACAAACCTGTTGAGATCGGCAAACAATGCCCCTGCCAACCCCGTGATCGCGCCCGAGATGACGAAGGCCACCAGTTTCAGGTGCATCGGGTTCAGGCCGACGGTTTCAACCCGCTCGGGCGTCTGGCGGGCGGCATTCAGGGCCAGCCCGAAAGGTGAATTGCGCAAGCCCCATTGCAGCAAAAGCGCCAGACACAAGGCCGCAAAGCACAACCCGAAGAACTGGATCGGATCCAGCGTATTCAGTCCCGGAAACCCGTTGCGCACGTAGATCGACAAGCCGTCTTCGCCGCCATAACTGCCCCAGGAAATGGCGAAGTAGTAGAACATCTGCCCGAAGGCGAGGGTGATCATGATGAAATACACGCCCGTCGTGCGCAGGCTGAGCAGCCCGATCACCCAGGCGGCCAGAGCGGAAATCACCGTCGCCGTCAGCCAGATCACCGGCATGGATTTTGTGCCTTCTATCGTGAACGGCCCCAGTTCCAGCGGCACATAGGTTTGCGCATGATAGGCAAGAATGCCCATCGTATAGCCACCCAACCCGAAGAAAGCGGCATGTCCAAAGGAGACCATGCCTCCGATGCCAAGCGCGATGTTAAGGCCCACCGCCGCCAGCGCCAGGATCACGGCGCGGGTGGTCAGGGTGATCGTGAAAATCTCATCCACGCTCAGCGCCCAAAGTGGCAGCGCCACAAGGCCCGCAATCACGGCCCAGTTGATAAGGCGTTCCGAGATCATGCGCGCGCCCCGAACAGGCCAGATGGTCGCCAGATCAGAACGATGCTCATCAGGATATAGACCGACATCGAGGCAAGCGCAGACCCGGTTTGCGTGGCCGCGCCGCTGTCCATGAACAGCTTAAACAGCTCGGGCAAGAAGATACCGCCCAGCGTGTCCGTCAGCCCCACCAGCAGCGATCCGATAAACGCCCCCCGGATCGAACCGATGCCGCCGATCACGATGACCACAAAGGCAAGGATCAGCACCGGCTCGCCCATCCCGACCTGCACCGACTGGATCGCACCGACCAGGGCTCCGGCAAGCCCCGCAAGCGCTGCGCCGAGGGCAAAGACCAGCGTGTATAGCTTCGAAATATCGACGCCCAGTGCGGCGATCATCTCGCGGTCATTCTCGCCTGCGCGGATCTGGATGCCGATGCGGGTCCGCGCCGTCAGCCACCATAGGCCAAGCGCCACAACAAGGCCGATCCCGATCAGGACAAGACGGTATAGCGGGTATTGGATACCGCCCGGCAGGGTCACAGGGCCCGACAGGTAATCGGGCACATCCAGAAACAGCGGGAAGGACCCAAAGACGTATCGGGTGCCCTCGGAAAAGATCAGGATCAGCGCAAAGGTCGCCAGCACCTGATCCAGATGCGCCGCTTTGTAAAGCCGCCTGATCACCACCATCTCGATCAGCGTTCCGGCCATGGCCGCCGCCGCAAAAGCCGCGATCAGCGCCAGCAGGAACGAACCCGTCGCACCCGCAACCCAAGCGGCCGCGAAGGCGCCAACCATATAGAGCGACCCGTGCGCGAGGTTAATCAGGCCCATGACGCCAAAAATCAGGGTCAGGCCCGCTGCCATCAGAAACAGCATGACACCGAACTGCAATCCGTTCAGGACCTGCTCGATAACAAGTAGTGTGGACATCACGCGTTCCGGTGTCCCGAATCCAGTCCGGGAGGGTTGGTCAAAGGACGAAGGGGAAGCCCCGGGATCAACCCCGGGGCGTGGTGTTACATGCTACAGTCAGCAGCATATGCGTCGGAATGGTTCTCAAGCGCGGTGCCGATGATCTTGTTGGTGAAGACATCGCCTTCCTGAACAACCTCGCGCGCGTAGATTGTCTGTACCGGATGGTGGTTTGGACCAAATGAGAAATCGCCGCGCGTGCTGTCGAAATTCGCGGCCCGCAGCGCCTCGCGGAACGCGTCCGCATCCGACACGTCTGCGGCCTCGATGGCCGAGATCAGCAGGTTCGCCGTGTCAAAGCCCTGGCTGGCATAGAGCGACGGCAGACGTCCGTACTCGGCCTGAAAGCTTTCGACAAAGGCCGCGTTCGTCGGGTTGTCGATGTCCTTGTTCCACTGCGAAGTGTTCACAACTCCAAGCGCGGCGTCACCGACCGCCTGCAAAATGCCCTGATCAAAGCTGAACGCAGGACCCACGACCGGAATGTCCACGCCGCTGTCGGCGTATTGCTTGAGGAAGGAAATCCCCATGCCGCCGGGCAGGAAGAAATATACGCTGTCCGCGCCCGACGCGCGGATTTGCGCGATTTCGGCGGCATAGTCGGTCTGACCCAGCTGGGTATAGACCTCGCTCGCTACATCGCCTTCGAAGGTCCGCTTGTATCCGGTCAGCGCGTCGGTCCCGGCGGGATAGTTCGGGGCCATGATGAAGCTGTTGCCGTATCCGGCGGTATTGGCATAGGCGCCCGCAGCCTCGTGCAGGTTGTCGTTCTGCCAGGCGACGTTGAAATAGTTGGGGTGACACCCCTTACCGGCCAGCGGCGAGGGTCCGGCATTTGGCGACAGATAGAATTTCCCCTGCGCCGTGACCGAGGGCACAACGGCCATGGCAAGGTTCGACCAGATGATACCGGTCAGCACATCCACCTTTTCGGACTGGATCATCTTGTCGGCAAGCTGCACCGCGATATCCGGTTTGCGCTGATCATCCTCGATGACAACTTCGATATCGTCGCGGCCCGATTGCTGGATCGCCAGCATGAACCCGTCGCGCACGTCGATGCCCAGACCGGCCCCGCCGCCCGACAATGTGGTGATCATGCCCACCTTGGTCTCGGCCAGCGCCGGGGCTGCCATCAAAGCTGCGGCCGCCGTTGCCATAAGAATCTTCTTCATCTTGGTTCTCCCCGTCACGTGTTTTCGTCTTTATGCCAAGTGTTAAGCATTCTTTGGACCCGGCTTTCAATTCAAATCGCTGCCCCCTGCCCCGGAAAACCGGCGCGTCGCCCTTTCAAACCTATGAAAGACATGCAACGCTCGGGCCGCAGGCCAGATCCGAACCGGTCCCAATTGCAGCCTGAAAGCAAAGGATTTTTCTGTGGCACACGCTTCGACACGAACCCTTTCGCTGACCGAAATCCGGTCTTTGGCCAAATCAGTGCTGATCCGCGCCGGTATGGATGAGCGTGGCAGCGACGTTCTGGCCGATATTGTCACACAATCCGAACGCGACGGGCCGCGCAGCCACGGCCTGCGCAACCTGCCGGTCTATGTGCAAAGCTTCACCTCGGGTTATGCCAACCCGTCCGCGCAACCGGAAATCAAGCGCATCGCGCCGGGTGTTCTGCGTGGCGACGGGGACAACGGGTATTATCAGATCGCAGCCTCCGCCGCCCGTGACGAGCTGATCGCCATGGCGCGCGAGAATGGCATTGCCGCCTTCACCTGTGCCAATTGCCACCATCTGGCCGCCCTGCGGTTCGATACGGAACCTCTGGCCGAGGCGGGTTTGGTGGCGCTCGCCGTGGTCAACTCACTGTCTTTGGTGGTGCCGCAGGGCGGACAACGCCCGGTGTTTGGCACCAACCCCATGTCTTTTGCCTGCCCGCGCGACGGGGCCGAACCGGTGGTGTGGGATCAGGCATCCTCGGCCGTTGCGTTTCTGGATATCAAGATGGCCGCTGCCGAAGGGCATGACCTGCCGCACCCCGCCGGGCTGGATACCGAAGGCAACCCGACTGCGGACCCGAACGCCATTCTGGAAACCCGCAGCCTGCTGCCCTTTGGCGGTCACAAAGGGGCCGGAATTGCCTTTCTGGTTGAGGTTTTGGGCGCAGCCCTTGCAGGCGGCACCCTGTCCGTCAATAACGACGCGCGCGAGGCGCATGGCGCGCTGAACATCAAGGGCGGCGCAACATTGATCGCGCTGGACCCGGCGCGATTTGGCAATGATGCGTTTGCGGACTACATCGCCCGGATCTGCGCCGAAATCGAAGGCAATGGCGACGCCCGCGTTCCCGGTGACGGACGGCTAAGACGGCGGGCCGAAGCCCAAGAAAATGGCGTGGCCGTCAGTGTTGATGTTCTGGACCAGCTTGAGGCGTTGATCTAAGGACAGCCAAGGCAGCACACGACTCAAGGACCCTCAGCCATGTATATCGAACCTTTCGGCGTCGAGATTTGGATGAACGAATGGGAAACCAGATGCGACTGGAATCTGGCCGAAACCTGCGTGGAAAGCCTGACCATTCAGGAATTGCTGACCCTGACAGGCCGAAACGCAACCGACCTGTCCGAGCTTCTGGACCTGAAAATGACCTATGGCGCCATCGAAGGGTCCGACCGGCTGCGCCGCGCCATTGCGGCGCTGTATGAAAACCAGTCGGTTGAAAACACAATCGTCACCCACGGCACGATCGGGGCCAATATGCTGATCCATAAAACTCTGGTCTCACGCGGAGACCGGGTTGTGGCCGTGGTACCGACCTATCAGCAACATTACTCGATCCCCGCCAGCATCGGCGCGAATGTGCATCATCTTCAGCTGCGTGAGGAAAACGGGTTCCTTCCCGATCTGGACGAGTTGCGCGCCCTTGTAACACCGGACACTAGGCTGATCGCGCTGAACAACCCGAACAACCCAACCGGCGCGTTGATGGACCGGGCCATGTTGGAAGACATCGCCGACATTGCCCGCGCGGCGGATGCGTGGATATTGTGTGATGAGGTCTACCGGGGCACCGATCAGGACGGCTCGGGCATCAGCGCATCAATTGCCGACATCTACGAAAAAGGCATCAGCACTGCGGGCATGTCCAAGGCGTACTCACTGGCGGGTTTGCGGCTGGGCTGGATCGCCGCACCAACCGAGGTGATCGAGGCGGTGACCATTCACCGCGACTATGACACCATCTCGGTCGGGATGATCGACGATCACTTTGCTGCGCTGGCGCTAGAGAACAAAGACAAGCTTTTGGCCCGCAGCCAGCGGATCACGCGCGGCAATCTGGAAACCCTGCAGGATTGGGTGGCGCAGGAACCAAAAATCACCTGGGTCAAACCAAAATCCGGCACCACGGCCCTGCTGAAATACGACCTGCCAATCAGTTCCCGCGATTTCTGCGTAAAGCTGTTGCAGGAGACCGGCGTGATGTTCACCCCCGGATCAGCCCTTGGGATGGAGGGCTATGTGCGCATCGGCTATGCCAACGGTCCTGAAATCCTGAAACAGGGCTTGTCCCGCGTGTCAGAGTTTCTGGCAGCGAGATAGAACCGGCGGCCACAACAAAGACGCGCCACCTTATGCGAGTTTCCCCGGCAAGGCGGATGCTCGCCAAGGGAATGGCCGAAAGCCGCCGCTACTTTGCCTTGTGATTTGCAATTTCTTCCTCGAAAAAGGATTGGTTCTTCGCAACAAAGGCCGGGCTTTCTTAACCGCCGGCCCAACCTGATTGATGTGGATTTTGAATTTTGAGACCCCAGCACCAAATGCCGGCTGCCCCACGTCATGAACTGCGCAATACGCGCAATCAGGGTATGACCTTTCTGGCGCTAGCCTTTCTGTTCAGCATCTTCGTGAACCTGTTGATGCTGACCGGGCCGTTGTTCATGCTGCAGGTCTATGACCGTGTTCTGGGCTCGCGCGCGGTCGAAACGCTGACGGCGCTGTTTTTGCTGGTCGCGCTACTTTATGGGCTGATGGCCATGCTGGATTTCGCGCGCGGGCGCATCGTCGCGCGGTTTGGTGCGCGGTTCCAGTCGCAGTTGGACGCGCGGGTGTTTGACGCCACGCTGCGCCGGTCGCTGAACCCGCAGGCCCGTGCAGCCCCGGCAACGGCATTGCGCGATCTCGAGTCGATCCAGAACCTGTGTGCCTCCCCGGTTTTGCTGGCGGTGATGGATATCCCCTGGACCCCGGTGTTTCTGGCCGCGATTTTCATCTTTCACCCGCTGCTGGGCTGGCTGGCCGTCGCGGGCGGCGGGTTGCTGATCGTGATTGCGCTGCTGAATCAGGCCCTGACTCGCCGCAAAGTGGCCGAAGCGCAAGCGGCATCCGCCCGGGCAAATGCCTTTTCCGAACATGCGCGTCAGGCGGCGGAAGTCGTCCGCTCGCAAGGGATGCAGCAGGACGTGACGCTACGCTGGCTGAACCAGCGCTCGGACGCGCTGCGCCAGACCATTGCGGCCAGTGACTGGACCGGCAGCTTTACCTCGCTGACCAAATCGCTGCGCCTGTTCCTGCAATCGGCCATGCTGGCGCTTGGGGCCTGGCTGGTGTTGCAGAACGAGCTTTCACCCGGTGCGATGATTGCCGGGTCGATCCTGCTGGGCCGCGCGCTGGCACCTGTCGAACAATCAATCGGACAATGGGGCATGGTCGAAAAGGCCCGTACCGCCTGGACCTCGCTGAACCAGTTTCTGGACCACACCCCGCCCGAGGCTGAACGGACCAAGCTGCCGACCCCTGCGGCGCAACTGGCGGCAAAGGGGCTGACGGTCATCCCGCCGGGTGCCACAGCACCGACCTTGCGCAACGTCACGCTGAACCTTGAACCCGGAACAGCGCTTGGTGTGATTGGCAAAAGCGGGTCGGGCAAGACCACTCTGGCCAAGGCTTTGCTGGGTCTCTGGCACCCCGCCGCGGGTGAAATTCGTCTGGGCGGGGCCACGCTGGACCAATATGACCCTAACGATCTGGGTCAGCACATCGGATATCTGCCGCAGCAAGTCACCCTGTTCAACGGATCGGTGGCCGAAAACATTGCGCGCATGTCCCAGAACCCCGATTCTCAGGCCGTGGTCGATGCCGCCAAAAAGGCGAACGCGCACCAGCTGATCCTGTCTCTGGAAAAGGGCTATGACACGTTTCTGGAAGGCAATGACAGTCAGTTGTCGGGCGGTCAGAAACAACGCATCGCACTGGCCCGCGCCCTTTATGGGGACCCGGTGTTGTTGATTCTGGACGAGCCGAACTCGGCGCTGGACGCAGACGGAACCGAGGCGCTGAATGCCGCTGTGCGGGGGCTGAAAGCCGCCGGGAAGTCGGCGATCATCATGACGCACCGGCCGCAGGCGATCTCGGAATGTGACAATCTGGCGGTGGTCGAGAAGGGGCAAGTGGTCAAATTCGGTACCCGCGACGAGGTTCTGAATGCCATGGTCCAGAATGCCGGGGCGATCAAACGAAACCTCAGCCAGGTGACTTCGGGATGACGGACACTTCGAAACCGGACGGGCGTTCCGCGTGGCGGATCACCCTGCCTGCCTTGGTCGGCTTTGCTGCGCTGTTTTTTCTGGTGGGCGTGCTTGGTGTCTGGAGCGTCACACAACGTCTGGCCGGGGCCATCGTTTCGTCCGGTGTGATCGAGGTGCAAAGCAACCGTCAGGTCATACAGCACCCCGATGGCGGTGTGGTCGGCGAGATTTTCGTGCGCGACGGGGCTGTTGTCTCCAGCGGGGATCTGCTGCTGCGGCTGGATGACACCTTCCTGTCGTCGGAAAAGACCATTGTCGAGGCGCAGCTGTTCGAGCTGCTGGCCCGCCGTGCCCGGCTTGAGGCCGAACGCGACAATGCCGCGCCTGAAGACCTGGCCGCCCGTCTGCGCGAAGTTCAACAGGAAAACGGCATCGCCCCGGACCTTATCGACGGGCAACAACGCCTGTTCGACGCACGGCTGAACACCTTGGCCCAGCAGACCGAACAGCTGAGCAAACAGTTGGTGCAAACCGAAAGCGAGATTGACGGAACCGAGGCGCAGCTTGTCTCGCTGCGCCGTCAGGTCGATCTGATCCAGCAAGAGCTTGAGGATCAGCAAAGCCTGCTGGAGCGCGGCCTGACCCAAGTCAGCCGGGTGCTGGCCCTGCAACGGGAAGAGGCCAACCTGACCGGCGAAATCGGACGGCTTGAGGCCGCAGTGGCCCGGTTGAAAGGTCAGATCGCGGCGACCGAGATTCAAATCCTCGAACTGGCCGCCACACGCCGGGAAGAGGCGATCACCACATTGCGCGACGTGCAATCTCAGGTCGCGGAGTTGTCGGAACGGCGTCTGTCCCTGACCGAGCGTCTGTCACGGCTGGATATCCGTGCACCGGTTTCGGGCACGGTTTACGACAGTCAGGTATTTGCGCTGCAATCGGTGATCCAACCGGCTGAACCGATGATGTATGTGGTGCCGCAGGACACGCCTTTGGTGGTGGCGGCACGGGTGGACGCGATCCACGTGGATCAGTTGCATGTGGGCCAACCGGTCGCCCTGCGCTTTCCTGCCTTCAATCAGCGGGAAACGCCCGAGATTGACGGGCATGTGATCAACGTCTCGGCCGACACATTCACCGACGATCAGACCGGCTTTACCTTTTACCGGGCCGAGCTTGTGCCGGATGACGGGCAGGTCGAACGTCTGAACGGTCAGGTATTGCTGCCCGGCATGCCGGTCGAAGCGATGATCAAGACGGATGAGCGCACCCCCCTGTCCTATCTGGTCAAACCGATGTCCGATTACTTCAACCGCGCCTTCCGCGAGTGATCAGCTTTTGACATCACCCGAGAACCGCGCGGCGTTTTCCCTAGCGAATGCGCTGGCATCGGCATCAGCATCCCAGAACTGTGGGTTGGCCTTGGGAATGGTCAGCGCCCTCTGAACCGCAGGGCGCGCGTCGATGCGATCAAACCACGCGTTCAGATGCGGCAGGTCATCCACCTTCACCCGAGCCCATACATACGCCCGCGCCCAAGGATACAGCATCATATCCGCAATCGTGTATTCCCCCGCCGCGATCCAGTCGCGCCCGTTCAGGCGATCATTCATCACCTCCATCAGCCGGCGGCTTTCGTCGACATAGCGGCGGATGGAAAACGGCTCTTCATGGCCGTTCGGGGCAGCGATGTGCTGAAAATACATTGCCTGCCCCATCATCGGCCCAACATGGCCAACCTGAAACAGCATCCACTGCATGACCTCGGACCGCTTGACCGGATCGGACGGCAGGAATTTTCCGTATTTCTCGGCCAGATGCCACAGGATCGCGCCGCTTTCGAAAATCGCCCGCCCTTCGGTCCGGTCTTCGATCGTGGGGATTTTGCCATTGGGGTTCAGGGCCAGAAACTCGGGCGTTTTCTGTTCCTGCTTTGAGAAATTGATATGAGTCAGGTCATAGGGAATACCTGCCTCTTCCAGAAAAATGACAGGTTTGTAACCGTTCATGGTTCCGGCGGTGTACAGATGAATTTCGGCTTGGGACATGGTCATCCTCAGTGCGTTCGGGGTTTGCGGGCGGCCATGCCGGGTCGGGCTTGGCGTATCGTGAACCTGTGAATTGCGGAAAGGAAAAGCAACCAGTATACTTTTTGTAGCCTAGTAATCCGGAAAAGGCGCGAAAGATGCGGGCACAGATCAATCAGGACAA
This sequence comes from Ruegeria sp. AP12, assembly GCF_056540025.1. Lineage (NCBI taxonomy): Bacteria > Pseudomonadati > Pseudomonadota > Alphaproteobacteria > Rhodobacterales > Roseobacteraceae > Ruegeria > Ruegeria sp. AP12. The sequence goes on along the minus strand of NZ_JBQFVZ010000013.1, from coordinate 14,819 downwards.
AGATGGGCGTCGCATCGCCACCAATGCCTGCGCCGAACCTTGCGCGATAGAACGTGGAATGCGGATCATCGGCGGCAAGTGGACCGGGTCCATTCTGTGGCACCTCAAGGATGGGCCTGTGCGCTTTAACGACCTGTCCCGCATGATCGGAGGTGCCAGCAAGAAGATGATCGCCGAACGCCTCAGGCAGCTTGAACAGCAAGGGCTTATCCACCGACGCGTGATGAACACCGCACCGGTTTCGGTTCAGTATTCGATCACCGCGTTCGGCCAGACAGCATTGGGCTTTCTGGATGAGTTGAGGAAATGGAGCGATCAGTTGCCGCCCGCATTGACAGCGTCCGACCCTACCTCTGAATAACCGCGTTTTCCCAGTCGCTCAGGAATTTCCTCCGTTTCAGCTGATCGAGATAGGTCAGCAATGCAGGGCCCAGAACAATCGTCCCGCGCGCGTTTGCGGCCCCGCCCGATTGCAGCGTCGGCAGCGAGGCCGCGCCGCCCGCGTTTTGCGCGATCAGATAGCGCACGAACAGCTCGGCGGTTTGGGGTTCCGGAGTACCCGCCAAACCCATCGCCGTGCGCATCATTGTGGTTTGGAAATCCGTCGGCAGGATGACCTGCAGCACACCATCCCGATCCGCTCGTCCCGCCGCGTAGCTGCCAAGCACGTTATAAGCGACGGAAATGGTGCCATCCGTCAAATCGTCGATCATCGCACCTGAACAGCAATACAGATGAACGCCGAGGCCTCCCATCACCTCCATCAACCGCCAATAGGTTTCCGAGGCCCGCGCGTCCTGCGTTGCAAACAGATAGCCCAACCCCGAGTCCCGAATATCATAGGTCCCGACCTTACCGCGAAAATCCTGCGGACGGGCGCGCAGGATCTCGATCAACTCCTGCCGGGTTTCGGGGATCGGCCCGCCTTCGAAAGCGGCACGGTTGATCACGATTGAGGCCGGTTCCGAGGTAAACGCAAACAGGCTGTCATGCCATTGCGCCCAGTCCGGATGGGGTATGTCCGTCAATGGCAGACCAAACCCGTCATTGGCCAGTTTCAACTGCAGGTCCATCGCGCTTGAGATGACGATGTCAAACGCATCCGGGTCGGCGCGGACCAGACGGTCGATATCGGCGGTGGTGGTCACAAGGTATTCGATCCCGATCATGGGATTTTCGGAAATGAAACCCTCGATCAGTGGCGCAAACAACACCGTGTCGGTACTGGACAGAACGCGCAGAACCGGACCACCGGCATCCGCGTTGAACACCTGCCGATCTTCCCAGTCCTGAGCCGACACAGCGCAGGGCAACAAAAGAAACGCTAAAGCAATAAGGTAACGCATGCGCCGCCCTCCTGCCGGTTGCTGAGGGTCAGTGTGCCCCCATGCGCCGTCGCCACATCCTGCGCAATCGTCAGACCAAGACCGGATCCGATGGTTCCAATGGCGTTCTGGCCGCGCTCAAACCGGCGGGTCAGCAGGTCAATCTCGTCCGGTGGGAAACCCGGCCCCCGATCGCTGACAGTGACTTTGGGCGGGGTTGTGACCTCGATCCTGACGGTGCTGTCGGCGGGTGCGTATTTCAGCGCGTTGTCGATCATGTTGCGCACCGCATTCTGGATCAGGATAAGATCGCCCGAATAAGGCACCGCCGGATCACCTGTCAGCGACAATGACAGATCCTTCATCTCGGCAATTGGTGTCAGGCGCTGGACCAGATCGCGGATCAGGGTGACCAGATCGATCTCTTCCCGCTCCAGATGATCGGCCCGAAAGGTGATCATCGCATGATCCAGCAACTGCCCCGCCGCGCGTGAACTTTCGTCGATGGCCCGCACCATCGACCGCAACGCCTCGCGGTTTTCTTCCTTTTCCACGCGCTGCAACGTGGCATCCGCATAAGACCGGACCGTTGCCAAAGGGGTACGAACGCGATGCGCGGCCTCGGCAATAAATTCCTCGGACTGGCTGAGCGAGTGATCCAGCCGCCCCATCAGGGAATTCAGCGACGTCACCAGCGGCGCCATTTCCCGTGGCACCGGTTTTCGGAACGGGCTCAGGTCCTGCGGCCCCCGTCGCGTGACGGATGTGGTCAGCTTGTTCAACTGCCCAATGGTGGTGGAGGTCGCCCAAAAGGACAAGCCGGCGGCCAGGGCAAAGAACCCCAGCCCCAGCAAGGCAGCATTACGCGAGATCTGATCCAGCGTCTCGGCCAGCGCGTCCTGCGTTTGCCCCAAGGCCACTTCTACCTGTGTCCGGGTGCCAAGCCCGACCAAGGTCCGGCTGGCGCTGACCTGCCTAATCGCCTCGCCCCGGACCTGACCCGAGCGGAAGGTCCAGCCACCGTCCGGGGTGCTGTTGGTTACGGGCAAATCGTCATAGCCGGACAAAAGCTGGCCGTCCTGAAAGATTGCATAAAACACCCTGTCATCCGACGGGGTGTTGAGCATGGAAAACGCGGCATAAGGAATATCGACCTCAAGCTCTCCGTCCCGCAGCGCCACGGCATCCAGGATCGAGGTGACCGACGCACCAAGGATATTGTCCTGCCCTTGCTGCGCCACGCGGGCCGCGTAGCTGCGCACGGCAAAGAACAGCAAAAGCGCCAGAATGGCCGCGCCTCCGATCAGGGTCAGCACCAGCCGGTTGCGTAAAGACCCCGAGACGGCAGCGCTAGCGGACATGATCCAACCTGTACCCCAGCCCGCGCAACGTGGTGATCTTCAGGTCCGAGCTTTCAAGATGCTTGCGCAGGCGGCCCACATAGACCTCAATAGCGTTATCCGAGACGTTGTCGTCATAGGAAAACAACCGATCCGCCAGCTTCTGTTTGGAAAACACCTGACCGGGGGCGTTCAGAAACAACTCCAACAGGCGCAGTTCGCGGTTGCGCAGCGACACGGTCTCGGACCCCACACCCAGATGACCCGCGACAGGGTCGAAAACGATCCCACCAATCTCAATCGTCGATTTCGCGATCCCTGATTTGCGCCGCAGCACGGCGCGACAGCGGGCCTCAAGCTCGGCATGATCGAAGGGTTTGGTGACGTAATCATCTGCCCCCAGATCGAGCGATCCGATTCGATCCGACACCTGACTGCGGGCGGTCAGAACGATGACAGGTGTGTCCAGATGACTGGCCCGATGCCGTTTCAGAAAGTCGCGACCGTCGCCGTCGGGCAGCATGATGTCCAGCAGGATCAGGTCATATTCCTCGGTGTCCACATAGGCCGTTGCATCATCCAGTTTCGCTGCATGATCAACGACATGGCCATCCAGCCGCATCCGCGAACTGATCGCATTCGCGAGGTCCATATTGTCTTCGACCAGCAGGAATTTCATGAGGCGTAAGCAGTATTTTCGCGCGTGACAGGTTGATGTCAGGTTGATGTGTTTTTCTTGACGATAATCTGAGCCGCCAAGCGGCCGGTTGTCAAATGGGAGGAAAACATGACGACATTCAAACTGGGCCGTCGCGCCCTGATCGCGGCTGTGGCCGCTGTTGGTCTTGCAGGGCCGACATTCGCGGATGAGGTTGTAGACAGCATCCACTTTCTGATCCCCGGCGGCGCAGGCGGCGGCTGGGACGGCACCGCGCGTGGAACCGGCGAGGCGTTGACCAAAGCGGGCCTTGTGGGCACCGCGTCTTACGAGAACATGTCGGGCGGCGGCGGCGGTAAAGCCATCGGTTATCTGATCGAAAACGCCGAAAGCAACCACGGCACGTTGATGGTGAACTCGACCCCCATCGTGATCCGCTCGCTGACCGGGGTGTTCCCGCACAACTTCCGCGACCTGACGCTGGTGTCCGGCACGATCGGCGACTACGCGGCCATTGTTGTCGGCAAGGACAGCCCGATCAACTCGATGGCGGACCTGCTGGCGGCTTATGACGCCGACCCGGGTGCAACGGCCATCGGCGGCGGCTCGGTCCCGGGCGGAATGGATCATCTGGTTGCGGCCATGGTGATGGAAGCGGCTGGCAAAGACGCGCTCGGCGTCAAATACATCCCGTATGACGCAGGCGGCAAAGCCATGGCAGCCCTGCTGTCGGGTGAGATCGCAGCACTGTCGACCGGTTTCTCGGAAGCCGTCGATCTGGCAAATGCAGGCGAGGTGAAGATCATCGGCGTGACTGCGGATGAGCGTGTGGACGCAGCGCCTGACGCGCAGACCATGATGGAACAGGGCATCGACACCACCTTTGTCAACTGGCGCGGCTTCTTCGCGGCCCCCGGCCTGCCCGAGGACAAGCTGGCCGCCTATCAGGACGCCATCGCCAAGATGTATGACACCCCCGAATGGGAAGAAGTACGCGCGCGCAATGGTTGGGTGAACATCCACAATTCAGGCGACGATTTCTCGGCCTTTCTCGAGCAGCAGGAACAGCAAATCAGCGATCTGATGAAAAAGCTGGGCTTCCTGTAAGCACCACCCATGGCAGAGCGGTTCGCCGCTCTGCCACACAAAAAGAACACGTAAGGGAGGGGATGTCATGGCGCTGGATCGCTGGATCGCGCTTGTTTTGCTTGGGGTCTGTCTGACCTATGGCTATGCCGCCTGGTTTACGATGGATGGCAGCCTGCCCCCCTTCATGCAGCGCAACCCTATTTGGCCAAGCACCTTCCCCAAAGTGCTGTCGATACTGGGCATCATCGCCTGCGTAATCATCCTGCTGGGGTTCGAAAAGTCCGAGCCGAAAGAGGCTGATATCGATTACCGGCGTCTGGCGGAGTATCATCTTGATCAAGCTTTGATGCTGCTGGCCCTGATGGTGATCTATGCCCTGTGCCTGCGGCCTGTTGGCTTTCTGATCTCAACCTCCGCCTTCCTGATCCTCGGCTCGTTCATTCTGGGCGAGCGCAAGTGGCATATCATGCTGCCTGTTGCCTTCATCGCCACCGGCGCGGTCTGGTATCTGGTTCAGGAAGTCCTTGGCATCTACATGCGCCCCCTGCCGGGCATTTTCGGAGGCTGATATGCTCGAAGGACTTCTGATCGGCCTGCAAACGGCATTCTCAATCCAAAACCTTCTGATGGTCATCGCGGGCTGTCTGATCGGCACCTTCATCGGCATGCTTCCCGGCCTTGGGCCGATGTCGATCATCGCCATCATGATCCCGGTTGCGATTTCGATGGGCGATCCGTCGGCGGCGCTTATCCTTTTGGCGGGCGTCTATTACGGCGCGATTTTCGGCGGCTCGACCTCATCCATTTTGCTGAACGCGCCGGGGGTCGCGGGCACCGTGGCTTCCAGCTTTGATGGCTACCCGATGGCACGGCAAGGCAAGGCCGGTAAGGCGCTGACCATCGCCGCCATCGCCAGTTTCGCAGGCGGCACGTTGGGGGCCATTCTGCTGATGGTCTTCGCCCCTGCCCTGTCTTCGGTCGCGTTGCTGTTCCACTCGGCCGAATACTTCGCCCTGATGGTTGTCGGCCTGTCTGCCATTGCGGCCTTTGCCGGGTCGGGTCAGGTGGCCAAGGCGCTGATCATGACGATCCTCGGCCTGATCATGGCAACCGTCGGCGAAGGCGCTTTGTTCAACCTGCCCCGCTTCACCATGGGGATCATGGACCTGCAATCCGGCTTTGGGTTCATCACGCTAGCCATGGCTATGTTCGCCCTGCCCGAAGCTTTGTTTCTGGTTCTGAAACCCAAGGACCTGCAAGGCGATGATGGAGAGATCAAAGACTTGCGCATTACCAGGGACGAGGCCAAAGCCATCGCGCCCGTGATCGGTCGCCAATCGGTGCAAGGTTTCTTCATCGGCGTCCTGCCCGGGGCCGGAGCGACAATTGCCAGCTTCCTCGGCTATGCGGTCGAGCGCAACATTGCTCCGAAAGAAGAACAGGACGAGTTCGGCAAAGGATCGATCAAAGGCCTCGCTGCACCTGAATCCGCCAACAACGCGGCCTGTACCGGGTCATTCGTGCCGCTGCTGACGCTGGGCATTCCGGGGTCCGGGACCACGGCCATTCTGCTGGGCGCTCTGATCGCTTTGAACGTGACCCCCGGCCCGCGCCTGATGCTGGATGAGCCACAGATCTTCTGGGCGGTCATCATGTCGATGTTCATCGGCAATCTGGTGCTGCTGATCCTGAACCTTCCGCTGATCCCGTACATCGCCAAAGTGCTGGCTGTGCCGCGCAACTACCTGATCCCGTTCATCCTGTTCTTTACGTTGATGGGCGCCTATATCGGCCAGAACAACGCCACCGAGTTGCTGATCCTCGTCGGCTTCGGCATCTGCGCCACCGCGTTGAAATTCGCCGACTACCCCCTGGCCCCGCTGCTGATCGGGTTCATCCTTGGCGGGATGATGGAGGATAACTTTGCCCGCTCGATGCAGCTGTATGATGGCATCGCCTTCATCTGGGAACGTCCGATGACGCTAGGCCTGCTGGTGATCGCCGTCCTTCTGGTACTGCTGCCCAGCTACCGCGCACGCCGGGCCAAGGCGCGGGCGGCCGGTGTTGCTGATGGCGACTGACCCTCTGGCCGGCATCCGCGTTCTGGATCTGACGAACGTGCTTGCCGGCCCCTATTGCTGTTATCAGCTGGCGCTGATGGGGGCCGAAGTGATCAAGGTCGAGCGCCCCGGTTCCGGCGATCTGGCCCGTGTGCTGGGGGCCGACCCCGAACGCAACAAGGCCGGGATGGGGATCAGTTTTCTGGCCCAGAACGCGGCGAAGAAATCCGTCACTTTGGACATGAAATCCGAACGCGGCAAGGCACTGCTGAAACGGCTTGTCCGCACGGCGGATGTTTTGGTCGAGAATTTCCGGCCCGGCGTGATGGATCGCTTGGGTCTGGGCTATGAGGTCCTGAAGGCCGAAAACCCCCGCCTGATCTACTGCGCCATCAGCGGCTTCGGGCAGGACGGGCCGCGCCGCGACGATCCGGCTTATGACCAGATCGTGCAGGGCATCAGCGGGATCATGTCGATCACCGGCGCGCCCGATACAGCGCCTTATCGCGTTGGGTATCCGCTGGCCGATACGGTCGGCGGGCTGACAGCGGCCTTCGCCATCACATCCGCCCTGAACGCCACCCCGCGCGGCGCGTTTCTGGATGTCGCGATGACCGAGGCGGTGATTTCCACAATGGGCTGGGTCGTGTCAAATTACCTGATCGGCGGCGTGACGCCCGCCGCGCATGGCAATGAGAACACAACCTCGGCACCATCCGGAACATTTGCCACCGCAGACAGCCCGATCAACATCGCCGCCAACAGGGATGAGCAATGGCAGGCCCTGGCCCGGCATCTGGGTCGCGAAGACCTGCTGACAAACCCCAACTACGCAACCCGCGAGGATCGGAAGAAAAACCGCCATGCCTTGCGCGCGGAGTTAGAGCGTACGCTGACCGCACGACCAGCAAAGGAATGGGTGCAGGAATTGAACGCCCTCGGGGTGCCCACCGGGCAGGTCCTGACAGTCGCCGATGCGCTTGACGACCCGCAATTGGCAGAGCGTGGTCTGATCGGACCATTGCAAATGCATGGCGAAACCCTGCACCTGGCTGGCAGCCCGGTTGTCATGGACGGCACACGCAACCACCCTGAAACCGCGCCGCCGGATTTGGGGGCGGACAATGCCGCGATCTGGTCCGCACTTGGCCTGACCCAGTCCGAGACCGACGCCCTGCAACAGGAGGGCGTGATTTGAGCGACGTCTCCGACTGGTGGAAAACCGCGATCATCGACATGGAACCGGGCCGGATTGACCTGCGCGGCGAGCCGATCCAAGACCTGATCGGCACCCTGAGTTTCGCTGAGATGATCTGGTTCATGCTGCGCGGCGACAGACCCACCCCGGCGCAGGCCCATCTGTTCGAAGCCGCGCTGGTGGCCGCCGTGGATCACGGCCCGCAAGCGCCCTCAATTGCGGCGGCCCGAATGGCGGTGACCTGCGGTCTGCCCCTGAACAACGCCATGGCCAGCGCGGTCAACATGTTGGGGGACGTGCATGGCGGGGCCGGAGAGCAGGCGGTTCAGCTTTATCACTTTGTCGCGGGTCACACGCAGGATCTGCCGGGCGCATTGGATGACTGGATCACCACGCACGGAAACATTCTGCCCGGATTCGGCCACCGTTTTCACACCCCAACCGACCCGCGCGCCCCGCGCCTGATGCAGTTGGTTGCAGAAGCCGTCGATCAAGGGGCATGCAGCGGGGATTTCATGCGGATCGGACAGGCGATCGAGGGCGAACTTGCGCATCGCAAGGGCAAACCCGTTCCGATGAATATCGATGGCGCAACGGCGGTGATCTATGCCGAGCTTGGCTTTGCGCCGCCGCTGGCGCGCGGTTTGTTCTGTCTGTCCCGCTCGGTCGGTATTCTGGCCCACGCCTGGGAGCAGATGCAGCAAGGCGGGCGCAACAAGGGGCCGACGCCGCCGCACTACCGATGGACCTATCTGAAAGACGAATAGCGAAACGCCCTATTCCAGCGAGACCCAAAGCACCTTTGCATCTTCTTCGCTGGTCGAAATACAGCCGTGCCCCATTCCACTGTCATAATAAAGCGAATCCCCCGCCTTCATCGGCAGCGGGCGGTAGTGTTCCGAGATAAAGATCAACTCGCCGCTGAGGACATACATGAACTCTTCCCCGGAATGGCGCACCCACTGGTCGAACTCTGAAATATCGCGCGCGCGGATCGTCGCGACATAAGGCAACATGCGCTTGCTGGTCAGTTCCGAGCACAAAAGCTCGTGCAGGTAGGTTGCGGTTTCGCGCATCTCGCCCGCGCCCTTGGGTGTGAAATCGCGACGACCCGTGAGGCCGGACTGACCAGATTGCACGAACAGCTGTGGCGGGTTCATGTCCAGTGCCTGAGTCAGGCGGCGCACGATCTCGAAACTGGGTTTGGTCTGGTTGTTTTCGATCTTCGACAGGGTCGAGCGACCGATTCCCGCAGCGCGCCCGGCCTCTTCCAAAGTCCAGCCTTTTTCGCGGCGCGCATCGCGAATTGACCGCCCCAATGCGGCCCCTTCGCCCTCTTCCTCGTGGGTGGACGCCTCAATCCGTTGGTCTTCGCCCATAAAAATCTCCCTATTTTATCGAAGGTTACCGAGTCTCCGATCATCTCGCAACTTCACAAAAGTGAGAAGGATGTTGCCTTGGGGGAACTTTTTCCACTATAGGAAACAAAGTTTCGAACCGAGGATTCGGATATCGAGGAGGAGAAAATGTTCAAAACACCGCTGCACGAAGCCGATCCCGTTATCGCCGCATCGATTGCCCGCGAAGGCACCCGTCAGGCTGAACAAATCGAATTGATCGCATCCGAGAACATCGTTTCCCAGGCTGTGATCGACGCGCAGGGCTCGGTCCTGACCAACAAATACGCCGAAGGCTATCCGGGGCGCCGCTATTATGGCGGGTGCGAATATGTGGATGAGGTCGAGCAGGAAGCCATCGACCGGCTGAAGCAGCTGTTCGGGTGTGAATACGCAAACGTCCAGCCGCATTCCGGCGCGCAGGCCAATGGCGCGGTCAAGCTGGCGCTGCTCAGCCCCGGTGATACGATCCTTGGCATGTCGCTGGATGCAGGCGGCCACCTGACCCACGGTGCAAAGCCCGCGCAATCCGGCAAGTGGTTTCGCCCGGTGCAATACGGCCTGACCGATGCGGGGCTGATCGATTACGATCAGGTCGCGGCGCTGGCCAAGGCCGAAAAGCCCAAGCTGATCATCGCCGGTGCATCGGCCTATTCGCAGAAGATCGATTTTGCCCGTTTCCGCGCCATTGCCGACGAGGTCGGCGCATGGCTGCTGGCCGACATGGCCCATATTGCCGGTTTGGTTGCGACGGGCCTGCACCCCTCGCCCATCGGACATGCCCATGTGGTGACTTCGACCACCCATAAAACCCTGCGCGGTCCACGTGGCGGGATCATCCTGACCAATGACGAAGCGCTGGCGAAAAAGATCAACTCGGCTGTGTTCCCCGGTTTGCAGGGCGGCCCCCTGATGCATGTCATCGCAGGCAAGGCCGTCGCGTTCGGAGAGGCGCTGCAGCCCGAGTTCAAAATCTACATGCAGCGCGTGGTCGACAGCGCAGCGGCCCTGGCCAATGTGATGATGGCGCGCGGGTGTGACATCGTTTCCGGCGGGACTGAAAACCACCTGATGCTGGTCGATCTGCGCCCCATCAGCGTGACCGGCAAAGACGCCGAAGCCGCGCTGGAACGGGCTGGGTTCACTTGCAACAAGAACAGCGTGCCGGGTGATCCCGAGAAACCCACCGTGACAAGCGGCATTCGTCTGGGTACGGCCGCCGGATGCAGCCGGGGTTTTGGCCCCGAAGAGTTCAAGCAGATCGGCCACCTGATCGGCGACGTGCTGGATGCGCTGGCACAATCCCCCGACGGTGACGAAGCGGTTGAACAAGCCACCCGCCGGAAAGTCCGCGCGATCTGCGCCAGCCACCCGATCTACTGAAAGACCAAGACATGATCTACGACCTGATTGTCATCGGCGGCGGGCCGGGCGGCTATGTTGCAGCCATCCGCGCAGCCCAGCTGGGCATGAAAGTGGCCTGCGTCGAAGGGCGCGGGGCCCTCGGCGGGACCTGCCTGAACGTGGGGTGCATCCCCTCCAAAGCGTTGCTGACCTCCTCGGCCAAATATGCCGAAATTGCACATCTCTCCTCCCATGGCATTGCGGTCGAGGGGGCCAGCATCGACGTGGGCGCGATGATGGGACGCAAGGACAAGATAGTTGGCGATCTGACCAAGGGCATCGCGTTTCTGTTCCAGAAAAACGGCGTTGAACTGATCGAGGGCTGGGCCAGCATTCCCGCCGATGGGCAGGTAAAGGTCGGTGACACGGTCTATGAGGCCAAAAGCATCCTGATCGCAACAGGGTCCGAGCCGACCCCGCTGAACGGGATCGAGATTGACGAGCAGGACGTTCTGAGCTCGACCGGGGCGTTGGCACTGGACACCGTGCCCGAGCATCTGGTTGTTGTCGGCGCAGGTGTGATCGGCCTGGAACTGGGGCAGGTCTGGTCGCGATTGGGGGCCAAGGTCACGGTGGTCGAGTATCTCGACCGCGTTCTGCCGGGCATCGATGGCGAAATTGCCAAACTGGCGCAGCGGTCCTTGTCCAAACGTGGCCTGAAGTTTCAGCTTGGCCGGGCCCTGAGGTCCATCGACAAGGGCGCGGCGGGATTGACCCTGACGCTGGACCGGGTCGGCAAGGACAAGGAAGAGGTGATCGAGGCCGACAAGGTTCTGATCGCCGTTGGCCGCCGCCCTGTCACGCGCGGGCTTGGGCTGGAGGAGCTTGGCATTGCCGTAAATCCGCGTGGCTTCATCGAAGTGGATGGTGCGTTCCAGACTTCGGTTCCCGGCATCTATGCCATCGGCGATTGCATCCCCGGTCCGATGCTGGCGCATAAAGCCGAAGAAGACGGCGTTGCCTGTGTCGAGATGCTGGCCGGTGAAGCAGGCCATGTGGATTACAACACCGTTCCGGGCGTGGTTTACACCGACCCCGAGGTCGCCTCGGTCGGCTTGACCGAAGAGGCGTTGAAAGAGGCGGGCACCGAATATTCGGTCGGCAAGTTCGCTTTCATGGCCAACTCGCGTGCCCGTTCGACCGGAGAAACCGACGGCGCGGTCAAGGTTCTGGCGGGTCCAAATGGCAAAATCCTGGGTGCGCATATCTGCGGTGCCCATGGCGGCGATCTGATTGCCGAACTGGTTCTGGCCATGACCAAAGGCGCAACCGTGTCCGAGGTCGCCTCCACCTGTCATGCGCACCCGGCCATGGGCGAGGCGGTCAAGGAAGCCTGCCTTGACGTCATGGGCCGCGCGATCCACGCGTAAGGGGGGCCGCCAGATGACCATCCAGCTTCGCCCCCGCCACCCCGAAAAGGCCAAGAAGGCCGACAGCGCCATTCCGCGCAAGCCAAAGTGGATCCGCCGGAAAAAGATCGAGGGGCCTGAGTATTACGAAACCCGCCGCCTGATGCGTGACCACATTCTGGCAACGGTGTGTGAAGAGGCCGCCTGCCCCAATATCGGCGAATGCTGGTCCAAGCGCCACGCGACCATGATGATCATGGGCGAGGTCTGCACCCGCGGCTGTTCCTTCTGCAACGTCGCCACAGGTCGCCCCGACGCGCTAGACGCGTTCGAGCCGGGGCGCGTTGCGGCGGCGGTGAAAAAGCTGGGCCTGCGCCATGTGGTCATCACCTCGGTGGACCGCGATGATCTGGACGATGGCGGGGCCGGGCATATCGCCCAGACCATCCGAGCCGTGCGCCACCAGAACCCCGGCACCACGGTCGAGGTTCTGACGCCCGATTTTCTGGGCAAGGACGATGCGGCGGATGTTGTGTTCGATGCGGCGCCGGATGTTTTCAACCACAATCTGGAAACCGTGCCGCATCTGTATCCGACGGTTCGGCCCGGTGCGCGGTACTATGCGTCGCTACGTTTGCTGGACGATGCCAAGCGCGCCAATCCCGAGATTTTCACCAAATCCGGCCTGATGGTTGGTTTGGGTGAAAGCCTGAACGACGTGCGGCAGGTGATGGATGATCTGCGCGCGGCACAGGTCGATTTCCTGACCGTCGGCCAATACCTGCAGCCGACCCCGAAACATCACCCGATCGACCGGTTCTGGTCACCGGAGGAGTTTGCCCAACTGGAACAGATCGCACGGTCCAAGGGCTTTTTGCACGTGTCAGCCACTCCGCTGACCCGGTCGTCGTTCCACGCGGACGAAGATTTTGCCGCCCTCAGGCAGGCCCGCCAGCGGGCCCTCGCCAAAGGGGCATAAACCAACGCTATCGGGAGGGAGAAACCATGGAAGCGTTAAATTCAATCGTAGGGGCCATCAATGGCGTCGTGTGGGGGCCGCTGATGCTGGTCCTCATCCTTGGCGTCGGCTTCTTCTTGCAGGTGGGGCTGAAATTCATGCCGATCCTGCGCATTGGCACGGGCTTCAGCCTGCTGTTCAAAGGCCGTGAAGGTCAGGGCGAGGGGCAGATCAGCCCGTTCAACGCGCTGATGACCTCGCTGTCGGCGACAATCGGCACGGGGAACATTGCCGGTGTGGCCACTGCTGTCTTCCTGGGCGGTCCGGGCGCCTTGTTCTGGATGTGGATGACCGCCCTGGTGGGCATGGCCACCAAATATGCCGAAGCCGTCTGCGCGGTGAAATACCGTGAAAAGGACGAGCTGGGCAACTATGTCGGCGGCCCGATGTACTACATCAAGAACGGTCTGGGCGCGAAATGGGCCTGGTTGGGTGTGGCCTTTGCCCTGTTTGGCGCAATCGCAGCCTTCGGTATCGGCAACGGCGTGCAGGCCAACGGTGTGGCACAGGTTCTGGAATCGAACTTCGGCCTGAACACCTCGGTCACCGGCGTGGTTCTGATGGTTCTGACCGCAGCCGTGATCCTGGGTGGCATCACCCGCATCGGTGCGGTTGCCGGTAAACTGGTTCCGTTCATGGCGGTCGCCTACATCGTCGCCGGTCTGCTGGTTCTGCTGATCAACATTGGCAACATTGGCAACGCCGTGTCGCTGGTCTTCACCTACGCCTTCACCCCGTCCGCCGCCGAAGGTGGTTTCGCGGGTGCTGCCGTCTGGGCCGCGATCCGTTTCGGTGTGGCGCGTGGTGTGTTCTCGAACGAAGCCGGTCTGGGCTCGGCCCCGATCGCACATGCCGCAGCCGAGACCAAAGGTCCGGTCAATCAGGGCCTGATCGCGATGCTGGGCACGTTCATCGACACCATCATCGTCTGCTCGATCACCGGTCTGGCAATCATCTCGTCTGGTGCATGGACATCGGGTGAATCCGGTGCAGCGCTCACCAGCCACGCCTTTGAACTGTCGCTGCCGGGTATCGGCGGGTATCTGATCGCCATCGCTCTGTCGATCTTTGCCTTCACCACCATCCTCGGCTGGTCCTTCTATGGCGAAAAATGCGTCGAGTTCCTGTTGGGTGTGAAATCCCTGATCCCCTACCGCGTCCTGTGGATCGTGATGATCTACTTTGGCGCAACAGCGGATCTGGGCTTCATCTGGCTGCTGGCCGACACACTGAACGCCATGATGGCCATTCCGAACCTGATCGCCCTGGCCCTGCTGAGCCCGATCGTCTTCAAACTGACGAAAGAGTTCTTTGCCAGCGGAGGCCAGTCGGAAGAACCCGGCGGTACGCCTGCCGAATAATCCCGGCCCTTGCAATAACGGGGGGCCAACCCGGCCCCCCGCCTTTGAAACAGATTTCCCTATCTCGAGGAGAGACGTGATGGCGACGAAAATACTGCTGCCAATCGATCACACTGACGACCGCTCGTGGAAGACTGCGCTGCCGGTCGCGTTGGAACAGGCGAAATTCTACGGTGCCGAACTGCACGCGGTGGCCGTCATCCCCGAGATCATCCAGCTGCCGAACCTGCCCGCCAACTATGGCGCGGGTGCCAAAGACCACGTGCGGGGCGCGGTTCAGGCCATTCTGGATCACGGCAATGCCTCGGACGTGCCGGTGCATATCGAAGAAGGCAGCGTCTACCGCGAAATCCTGAAGCTGGCTCATAAGGACGGCTTTGACCTGATCGTCATGGCATCGACCAAGGGCGATTTCCCGAATTATGAGATTGGCCCGAACCTGGCCCGCGTGGTGCGCAACGCGCATTGCACCGTCATGGTCGTTCGCGACCAGTCCCGCTGATTGAAAGGTGAGAATTATGTCCGACATGAAACGCACGCCGTTGTACGCCTTGCACGTTGAGTTGGGAGGTAAGCTGGTTGATTTTGCGGGCTGGGAGATGCCTGTTCAGTATCCGATG
>NZ_JBQFVZ010000012.1:0-49270 GCF_056540025.1 Ruegeria sp. AP12 | reverse complement strand
AAGCCGAAGCCGAAGCCGAAGCCGAAGCCGAAGCCGAAGCCGAAGCCGAAGCCGAAGCCGAAGCCGAAGCCGAAGCCGAAGCCGAAGCCGAGATTTCGGCGGATACGGCTGAACCGGCGCAGGCACAAGAAAAGCCTGCCGAAACGGCCCCCGAAAAACGCGGCGGTTTTGTTCCGGCGCTGCTGGGCGGCGTAATTGCCGCCGGACTTGGTTTTGTGGCCGGGCAGGGCGGGCTGTTCTCGTCGGGCGGGTCGGACACTGCGCAATCGATTGCCGCGCTGGAATCGAAACTGGCTGATCAATCGGATCAGATTGCAGCCCTGACAAAATCGTTGTCGGATGCGCCGGATGTCTCGGGCCTGTCAGATCAGGTGCAGGCCCTGTCGCAAAAGCTGGACCCGGTTGATGCCGACCTGACCGCGATGAAGTCCAGCGTCGCGGCGCTGAGCGGTCAGATCGCGCCTTTGGCCGATCGATTGACCGAGCTTGAGAAAAACCCGATTGCCGAAAACACCTCGCCCGAGGCGAATGCCGCTTTTGAGGCTGAGTTGAAGAAGCTACAGGACTCGCTGGCCGCACAGCGGGCCGAGGTTGAGAAGATGGTGGCCGATGCCCAGGCGCTTGAGGCCAAAGCCTCGGCCGAAGCACTTGCGGCGACCAATGCCGCGATCCTGTCGCGCCTGCATGGTCAGTTGGATACGGGTGCGCCGTATTCTGATCTGGTGACTGAACTGCAAGCAGGCGGTGTGACCGTTCCGGATGCTTTGTCCGGCCCCGCCGACAAGGGGGTCGAGACGCTGCCAGCGCTTCGCGCCTCATTCGCGCCCGCGGCGCGCACGGCACTGGCCGATGCGCGGGATGCGGACAAAGGCACTGGCCTTGTCGCCTTTTTGCAGCGTCAGACAGGGGCTCGGTCAGTGACCCCGCAAGACGGAGATGACCCCGATGCCGTTCTGTCGCGTGCGCAGGCCGCTCTGGCCTCTGGCGATCTGAGCGGCGCATTGTCGGAACTGAAATCTTTGCCCGAAACGGCGCAGACCGCGATGGCCGAGTGGGAGCAGGCGGCTCAGACCCGTGTCTCTGCCGTAGATGCCGCGAATACGCTCGCGTCCAGCCTGAACTCGAACTGAGGGACCTGCCATGCTGTGGTCATTGTTTAAAATCCTTGTTTTCGTTGCGATTATTGGCCTGCTGGCCTTGGGGGCGCAGGCTTTGATGCAGACCAGCGGCGGGGTGCAGATCACCGTTGCGGGTACGGAATACACTTTGGGGCCGCTGCAATCGGTGATCGCGCTGGGCGTGCTGGTCTTTGCGGTTTGGCTGTTCTTCAAACTGCTCAGCCTGTTGATCGCGACGCTGAAATTCCTCAATGGCGACGAAACCGCCCTGTCGCGTTATTTCGACCGCAGCCGGGAAAAGCGTGGTTATGAGGCTTTGGCGGATGGTCTGATGGCGCTGGCCTCGGGCGAAGGGCGCACGGCGATGACCAAGGCAAACAAGGCCGAGAAACTGCTGAACAAGCCCGAGCTGACCAACCTTCTGGTGGCGCAGGCAGCCGAGATGACCGGCGACACCAAGAAGGCATCCGAGACCTACAAGAAGCTGGTGACCAACAACGCCACGCGTTTTGTCGGTGTGCGCGGGATCATGAAGCAGAAACTGGCCGAGGGCGACGACGAAACCGCGCGCAAGCTCGCGGAAAAGGCGCTGGCGATCAAACCGCGTCACGAGGAAACACAGGACGTTCTGCTGGGCCTTCAGACCAAGGCGCAGGATTGGGCCGGCGCACGGTCGACGTTGACCTCGAAGCTGAAGGCCGGGTATCTGCCGCGCGATGTGTTCAAACGGCGCGATGCGGTTCTGGCCCTGTCCGAGGCCAAGGATATTCTGGACGAGGACGCGACAGTTGATCAGCAAGAGCGCGCGATTGAGGCCAACCGCCTGTCGCCTGATCTGGTCCCCGCGGCGGCAATGGCCGCACGCGCCTATATCGAAAAGGGCAAACCCAAAGCCGCGACCAAGATCCTGAAAAAAGCGTGGGAGGTGCAGCCGCACCCCGATCTGGCCCATGCCTTCGCCGAGATTGCGCCGGATGAAACACCAGACCAGCGGATCAAACGCTTTACCGCCCTGACACGGATTCATCCCGAAAACATGGAGACCCGCCTGATCCTGGCCGAACTGAATATCGTGGCCGAAGACTTCCCCGAAGCGCGTCGCGCGCTGGGCGATGTGGTCGAAAAGCAGGCGGATGCGCGTGGGTACACCCTGATGGCCGCGATTGAGCGGGGCGAGGGTGCTACGGATGCGGTGGTGCAGGGCTGGCTGGCCAAGGCGCTGAACGCGCCGCGCGGGCCGCAATGGGTCTGCACCAACTGCCATGACATTCAGCCGGAGTGGGCGCCGGTCTGCCAGAATTGCGGCAGCTTCGACACGCTCAGCTGGCAGACCCCGCAAACGCCCGAGATCGCCAGCGCCACAGGCGTTCACATGCTGCCACTGATCGTCGGCGCGTTGGAAGACAAAACTGACGAGCCAGATGAGATGGAAGCGACCGAGCCCGAGGGTGCAGACGTCATCGAACTGGACGCCGAGCCGGTTGAGGAGAAGGTCGAAAAACAGGCCTGAACCCCGCGATTGCTGGGCAATTGTCCCGGACAGTTCGGTTTGCTAACGTCGCCCTTACGTCGGGGAGGGCGTACTGACCGAAATGCTGGACTACTCGCATAACCCGTGGCTTGTGGCGGCGTCACTGGCCGTGGCGCTGATGGCCGGGTTCACCGGGCTTTACCTGACGCACGGGGCCTCAAAGCTGGATGACCAAAGGCGCAAGTTCGTGGTGGCGCTGGCGGCGGTCATTTTGGGCGGCGGCATCTGGTCTATGCATTTTGTCGCCATGCTGGGCCTGCAACTGCCGATCCTCTTTTATTATGACGCGCTCATTACGCTGATTTCGGCCCTTGTGGCGATCCTGATGGTGGGACTGGCGTTGCTGTTGCTGCATTTCCGGCCTCGAACGATGCAGACCATGGTTTCAGCCGGGGTCATTGTCGGCCTTGGCATCGTGGTGATGCATTATGTCGGCATGGCAGGGATGGAACTGTGCCGCCCGGTCTACACGGTCTGGGACGTGGCGATTTCCACCGTGGCCTCGGTGGTTCTGTCGGTGCTGGCAATCTGGGTGGCCTATGACAACCGGACCCAGCGCAACATCCTGCTGGGGACGGTGTGTTTCGGTCTGGCCGTCTTCACGATGCATTTCGTGGCGGCGGGGTTGACCGATTTCATCGCCAGCGACAATGCAGGCAGGGCCGGGCCTGCACTGAACAATCAGGTGCTGGCGATGGGGGTCACGGTTTCGGTGTTTCTGATCTGCGGGGCCTTTCTGCTGACCGGGATCACCTTCATTGGACCGCAGCCAGAAATCGCACCGTCAGCGTCAGAACCCGCGCAAGATCCTCAGCCCACCGCCCTACGTGCCGGTGTTCCGTTCGAGCGTGAAGGGCAGACTTTCTTTACCGAACCCGCCAGCGTGGCCGCGATCCGGGCCGAGGGGCATTACACCGTGCTCTACATGGGGGCCGAGAAACTGTTTTGCCCTTGGTCGATCACCGAGGCTGAATCGCGTCTGAAACCCGATGGCTTTCTGCGCGCGCACCGCAGCTATCTGGTGAACCCCAAACATGTCTCAAGCTTTGAGAGGCACAAGGACAATGGCACCTGCTATTTCGACGGGGTCGATGCGCTGAGCAAGGTGCCGGTCAGCCGATCCCGCCTGACGGCAATCCGCGACGCGCTGGGCCTTTGATCGCAACTCGTGCAGCCTATTCGCAACTCGTGAAACAAGCCGCGCGCCCCGTTTCACGTGACTGGCGGCACTAGCGCCCGCTCCTCTTTTCTTTCCTCAGGTCCCCCACGGCATACCGCTTGGACCCAGGGAGGAAAAACATGATACCAGCCGGTTTTGAGTATCACCGGCCAGGCGACATCGCCTCGGCCATCGGTATATTGCAGGAACACGGAGACGAGGCGCGCGTGATCGCGGGCGGGCACAGCCTGATCCCGATGATGAAACTGCGCATGGCCGAAATGGGCCATCTGGTCGATCTTCAGGCCATTGACGAGCTCAAGGGTATTGAGGTCGGTGCCGAGACCGTGACCCTGGGCGCGATGGTCACGCAGCACGAGTTGATCACCCATGACGGGCTGGCCGCAGCCATTCCGCTGATCCGCGAAGCGGCGCTGCAGATCGCCGACCCACAGGTGCGGTATATGGGCACTGTCGGTGGCAACGTCGCCAATGGCGATCCGGGCAATGACATGCCGGGGCTGATGCAGTGTTTGAACGCGACATTCGATCTGTCCGGCCCCGATGGTGACCGCAGCGTCGCCGCGCGTGAATTCTACGAGGCCGCGTATTTCACCGCGCGCGAGGATGAAGAGATCCTGACCCGCATCTCGATCCCGGTGCCGGGGGCAGGCGTCGGTCAGGCTTATGAAAAGCAAAAGCGCAAGATCGGCGATTACGCGACGGCTGCTGCTGCGGTGATGGTAGGCAACGGAACGGCTTCGGTTGCGATGACCAATCTGGCTGACACGCCGGTCTGGTCCGAGGCCGCGAGCGCCGCTCTGGCAGGCGGCGATGTTGAGGGTTGCGTGGCCGCGATGCTCGACGCCATTGACCCGGTGGCAGACAATCGCGGCCCGGTCGAATTCAAGAAACACGTGGCCGCCGTGATGCTGCGCCGCGCCATCGACCGTGCGCAACGCCGCGCGGGGTGAGGAGGGGAACACATGTCGAAAATGCACGTCAAACTCACCGTGAACGGCAAAGAGGTCGAAGGTCTGGCCGAGCCGCGCACGTTGCTGATCCACTTCCTGCGGGAAGATCTGAAAATCACCGGCCCTCATATCGGCTGCGAAACCAGCCATTGCGGGGCCTGCACCGTCGATATCGATGGGAAATCCGTCAAATCCTGCACCACCTTCGTGGCGCAAGTGAACGGGGCCGATATCACCACCGTCGAAGGGCTGACCAATGACGATGGCAGCCTTGGTGTGTTGCAAGAGATGTTCCGCGAGCATCACGGGCTGCAATGTGGCTTCTGTACGCCGGGCATGATCACCCGCGCGCATCGCCTGTTGCAGGAAAACCCGAACCCGACCGAGGAAGAAATTCGCTTTGGTATGGCTGGGAACCTCTGCCGCTGTACCGGGTATCAGAACATCGTCAAGGCGATCTCGGCCTCGGCTGATTTGCTCAATGCGCAAAAGCCCTCAAGTAGCGAAGCGGTAGGGCAAACCAAAGTGGAGGCTGCGGAATGAACGACCAGACCCTGACCCCCGAAGAACGCGCCGCCAACCTCAAAGGCATGGGCTGCGCCCGTAAGCGCGTCGAGGACGTGCGGTTTACCCAAGGCAAGGGCAACTATGTCGATGACATCAAGCTGGACGGGATGCTGTTTGGTGACTTTGTACGCTCGCCCTACGCCCATGCCCGCGTTGTCAGTGTGAACAAAGAAGCGGCCTTGGCCGTGCCCGGCGTCGTTGCCGTGCTGACTGCCGAGGATTTGGCTCCGCTGGGTCTGCACTGGATGCCGACTTTGGCGGGTGACAAGCAGATGGTGCTGGCCGATGGAAAGGTACTGTTCCAAGGGCAAGAGGTCGCTTTTGTGGTCGCCGAAGACCGCTATATCGCAGCGGACGCCGTCGAACTGGTCGAGGTCGAATACGAAGAACTGCCGGTTCTGACCGACCCGTTCGAAGCGTTGAAATCCGACGTTGTCTTGCGCGAAGATCTGGAAGGTCAGACCGAGGGCGCGCATGGCCCACGCAAGCATCACAACCATATCTTCACCTGGGAACAGGGCGACAAGGACGCGACCGAGGCTGTTCTGGCCGAGGCCGACGTAGTGGCCGAAGAAATGGTTTATTATCATCGTACTCACCCCTGCCCGCTGGAGACCTGCGGCTGCGTCGCGTCGATGGACAAGGTGACCGGTAAGCTGACGCTTTATGGGACGTTCCAGGCCCCGCATGCGATCCGCACGGTTGTGTCGCTGATCTCGGGTCTGGCCGAGCACAATATTCGGGTGATCAGCCCCGATATTGGCGGCGGGTTTGGCAACAAGGTTGGGGCCTATGCGGGGTATGTCTGCTCGGTTGTCGCCTCGATTGTGACCGGCAAGCCGGTGAAATGGGTGGAAGACCGGATGGAGAACCTGATGTCCACCGCGTTCGCCCGCGATTATTGGATGCAGGGCAAGATCGCTGCGACAAAGGAAGGCAAGATCACCGGGCTCTGGTGTCATACCACGGCGGACCATGGCGGCTTTGACGCCTGTGCGGACCCGACCAAGTTCCCGGCGGGGTTCATGAACATCTGCACCGGGTCTTATGACATTCCTACCGCCTATCTGGCCGTTGATGGTGTCTATACCAACAAGGCTCCGGGCGGTGTGGCTTATCGCTGTTCCTTCCGCGTGACCGAGGCCGCCTATTTCATCGAACGCATGATCGAGGTTCTGGCCATAAAGCTGAACATGGATGCCGCCGAGCTGAGACGGATCAACTTTATTCGAAAGGATCAGTTCCCGTATCAGTCGGCGCTGGGCTGGGAGTATGACTCGGGCGATTATCACACCGCCTGGGACAAGGCGCTGCAGGCCGTGGACTATGACGGACTGCGGGCCGAACAGGCGCAGCGGATTGAGGAGTTCAAGGCCGGCAATACTCGCAAGTTGCTGGGGATCGGCCTGACGCATTTCACTGAAATCGTGGGTGCGGGGCCGGTGAAGAACTGCGATATCCTTGGGCTGGGCATGTTCGACAGCTGCGAAATCCGCATTCACCCGACGGGCTCGGCTATCGCGCGGCTGGGGACGATATCGCAGGGTCAGGGCCATGCCACGACCTTTGCTCAGATCATCGCCAGTGAGATCGGCTTACCCGCCGATGACATCACGCTAGAGGAAGGTGATACAGATACCGCGCCTTACGGTCTTGGCACCTATGGGTCTCGGTCGACGCCTGTGGCGGGTGCAGCGACAGCCATGGCTGCACGTAAAATCCGCGCCAAGGCACAGATGATTGCGGCTTACCTGCTGGAGGTCCATGACGACGATGTCGAATGGGACGTGGATCGCTTTACCGTCAAAGGCGCGCCCGAGCGGTTCAAGACGATGAAAGAGATCGCTTTTGCCGCCTACAATCAGGCGATCCCCGGTCTGGAGCCCGGTCTGGAAGCGGTCAGCTACTATGACCCGCCAAACATGACCTACCCGTTCGGCGCCTATATCTGCGTCATGGAAATCGACGTGGATACAGGCGAGTGGGAGGTCCGGCAGTTCTACGCTCTGGATGATTGCGGTACGCGGATCAACCCGATGATTATCGACGGGCAGGTTCATGGCGGCGTGACCGAAGCGTTGGCCATCGCGATGGGTCAGGAAATTGCTTATGATGAGATGGGCAACGTGAAGACCGGCACGCTGATGGATTTCTTCCTGCCGACCGCGTGGGAGACGCCGAATTATATTACCGATTATACGGTAACGCCGTCTCCGCATCATCCGATTGGGGCGAAAGGCGTCGGGGAAAGCCCGAATGTGGGTGGCGTGCCTGCGTTTTCGAACGCGGTGCATGATGCGTTCCGGCCCTTTGGTTTGGTGCAGAGCCATATGCCGCATGACCATTGGCGGATCTGGAAGATTGCCAATGGGCTGGGGATGCACGGGTAATTGGGTTCGGACCGGCTGTGGCCGGTCCGATCAGGCAAGGGGGCTCTGCCCCCTTGGACCCCCGAGATATTTTTGGCCAGATGAAGATTGGATCCTGGTTTTGACTTTGAGTGACGTGCAGAACGGATTGGCCGCGCAGGGCTATGTTGCAGATGATCGGTTGGCGATGGCATTGCATCTGGCGCAGGCGTTGGGGCGGCCCTTGTTGCTGGAAGGTCCGGCCGGGGTTGGCAAGACCGAGGTCGCCAAGGCGGTGGCGGCTTGGCGGGATACGCGGTTGATCCGGTTGCAGTGTTATGAGGGGCTGGATGCAAACCACGCGATCTATGAGTGGAATTATCAGCGTCAATTGTTGGCGATCCGAGCGAGCGAAGCGCAGGGTGGCACCAGCGAGGCGCAACTGTTTTCCGATGCGTATTTGCTGAAAAGACCTTTGTTAGAGGCTATTTCGGAAGAAGAACCTTCGGTTTTGTTGATCGATGAGATTGATCGGGCGGATGAAGAATTCGAAGCCTATCTGTTGGAAATCCTGTCGGACTATCAGATCACGATCCCCGAGCTTGGGACGATCAAGGCGCGGGTTCGGCCCATTGTTATCCTGACCGCAAACGGGACGCGGGATCTGTCGGATGCTTTGCGGCGGCGGTGTCTTTACAGTTTCCTGGACTATCCAACGAAAGAAACGGAACTGGCGATCCTGCAGGCGCGGATGCCCGAGGTTGAAGGGGCGCTGGCGCGGCAGATCATCGGGGTCGTGCAGGCGCTGCGGCAGGAAGATCTGGAAAAGAAGCCGGGAGTGGCAGAGATGTTGGATTGGGCCGCCGCCCTGTCGGGCCTGGGAGTCAACGATCTGGCCAAGTCCCGGGACGAGGTGCAGGCGACCTTGGTGTGTCTGTTGAAAACCGCTGCGGATTACGATGCGGCCCCTGCGGAATTGATGGATCGGCTGATCGGGAAGGTGGCGTGATGCAGGTGACGCGCTTTCCCTCTCGGGCCGATGGGTTGGCAGATCGCATGTCCGGGTTCATTGCCCATCTGCGCCTGAATGGCCTGCGGGTTGGTCCGAAAGAGACTGGCGACGCGTTGGTGGCTTTGTCCAAGGTCGAAGCTACGGATACCGATCAGGCCCGTCAGGCATTATGCGCGGTTCTGGCCGGGGACGCCGAGGATTGGCGGCGGTTCGACAGTTTGTTTGATGCCTATTGGTTCAACGTGGGCAAGCAGCGGTCCGGCGTCGCGCAGAATACGCATGTTCGCGTTCAGTCGGCAAAGCCGATGATCTGGCAAATCCATGAACATGGCGCGGACGGCGCTGAGACCGGTTCAGGGGACACCACTCCGGACCCGAGCGACAGGGAGGCCGAGGGGACGGACCGGAAGCTGATTGCAACCCGCACGGCCAACCTGTCGCGCCGGGATTTGCGTGAGTTGATGGATGAACACTCGTTGAAACAAGCGGAAGAGGCGGCGTTGAAATTGGCGCGCGCCATACGCGACCGGCGTTCGCGCAGGCGCAAACGGGCTTTGCGGGGACCAACGCTGGATATGCGGCGCATTCAACGGGCCAGTCTGGCTCGGGGTGGTGAGCCCATCGATCTGTTTCGCCGCGCGCGGCCCCCTCGTCCGATGCGGATCGTTGCCTTGTGCGATGTCAGCGGATCGATGACCGTGTATTCGCGGGTCTTTCTGGCCTTCCTCAAAGGTCTGATCGGCAGCGGCACTGATGCGGATGCCTATCTGTTTCACACCCGCCTGCTGCGGGTCACCGACGCTTTGCAGGACCATGATACGCTGCGCGCGGCTGGTCGGTTGTCGCTGATGGCCGAGGGGTTCGGTGGCGGTACGGATATTTCGGGCAGTCTGGAGCGGTTTCTGGATGGCTACGGTGCGCGCGCGCTGAATGGCCGGACGGTCGTTCTGATCCTGTCGGACGGGTACTGCACTCAGACCCCGGATCGGTTGGCAGACGCTTTGGCACGGATGCGGCGCAAAGCGCGGCGGATTGTCTGGCTCAATCCGCTGAAAGGGTGGAAGGACTACCAGCCCATCGCGGCGGCCATGCAAGCTGCGGAACCTTATCTGGACGCCCATTTGCCGGCCAACACGCTGGACGCGCTCGCGGCCCTTGAACCTGAATTCCGCAAGCTCTGAAAAGGGTCTAACATGGGAAATTTTGACATTTTCGACACCATTGAGCAGCTTCGGCAATCCGGTCAACCATTCTGTGTCGCGACTGTTCTGCGGACGGCAGATGCGACCTCGGCCAAGGCGGGTGGAAAGGCGGCTGTGACGCGGGGTGGAGAGATTCTGGGCCATCTGGGTGGAGCGTGCGTACAGCGTGCGGTTCGAACCTCGGCACAGCAGGCGTTGTCCAGCGGGACGCCGCAGATGATCCGCGTGAAACCTTCGGAAAAGGTGGTGACGATGACGGACCCGGATGGCGTGCAAACCTTCAAAAGCGGATGCCCGTCTGGCGGCACGGTTGATCTGCTGGTCGAACCCTATCAACAGGCGCCCCGGCTGGTGATCTTTGGTGCCTCGCCCATCGCATCGGCATTGGCGGCGCACGGCACTTTGGCCGGGCTGCGCGTCTATCTTGACGACGGCGCAGAGGCATCGGCTGAGTGCGCCCGGTTCTCGTTGGATCAGGTGTCCGAACTTGGGATCGAGGCGCGGGATTTCGTGGTGGTCGCGTCCCAGGGCAAAAACGATGGCGCGGTGCTAAAGGCTGCGTTGGAGACACCGGCCGCGCGCGTCTCGATGGTGGCCAGCCGCCGCAAGGCCGATACGCTGGTGGCGAAACTGATCGCACAGGGCATGGACCCGTTGTGTGTTGCGCGGCTGAAATCGCCTGCGGGGTTGGATATTCACGCCATCGATCCGCACGAAATCGCTTTGTCGATCTTGGCCGAGATTGTGCTTTGGCGGAACAGTGATACGACTAAGGAGGTCTCTCATGACGAAAAGCTTGCGTAGATGGTGCGCCGCACTCTGGCCCGCCCGCCCCGATCCCAACCCGGAAGACGCGGCCGAAATGGCGCTGATCGTCTTCCCAAGATGTTGTTGAACAAAGGAAATGCCTGAATGGAACTGAGCGACGAAATCCGTATCACCGCCCCCCGTGACGTGGTGTACCGCGCCCTGAATGATGCAGAGATTCTGAAAGAATGTATTCCGGGCTGCGAGGAACTGGTTCAGAACTCGCCCGAGGATCTGGAAGCCAAGGTTGTGCTGAAAATCGGCCCGGTCAAGGCCAAGTTCGCCGGTCAGGTGACGCTGGACACCTCTAACGCACCGGATGGCTTTTCCTTGAATGGCGAAGGCAAGGGCGGGGCCGCCGGGTTCGCCAAGGGCGGGGCCGAGGTGACACTGACCGAAGATGGCGATGAGACGGTGCTGGCCTACACCGCCAAGGTCGATATCGGCGGCAAGATCGCACAATTGGGCAGCCGTTTGATCGCGGGAACGGCCAAGAAACTGTCTGGCAAGTTCTTCACCCGCTTCGGTGAAATCGTGTCCGAGCAATCGGTGTCGTGAGATTGTAAATGACAGCAAACATCGCCCGCGCACGGGTGGTTTTGGAACAGCATCTTTGGGGGATTTGGTGCCCAGGAGACGTCCCGCTTTTGCGTTCAGCTCCCGTTACAGGCACCGCATCAGCTCAAAGCCTCAGCAAAAACAGGGGTATCAGCATAGGTGAATCCCCGTCAACAGGCACAGTGTGTTCTACGGTTTGTTCTACGGTGTTGGGTGACCCCAAGGAGACCCCGGCCTAACTCAACCGAACCCACAGGCTGATCTGCAGGTTCAATGCGGTTGCGGGAAGCCGGGGGGTATGGGGGTAAACGTGAACGCCCTGCCTATAGGTAGAGCGCTCAGATTTTTCTGGCTCAAACATCCGCTATGTAGCTGGCGTTCTCTACAGGGCCGAAGGAATGGTGCTTCTTCGCCAGAGCGTTTCGGTGTTGATAGTTTCCAACGGTAATCTCCTCGACACCCAGAGCTTCCAGCCCAGCCTTAAAGCTATCGTGGTTGCGAATGCGGCGGCGGAAGTTGGACGCACTGGTAATCCCGAGTCTGGCTTGTAGCTCCGTGAACCGCAGAGCCTTGTCTGGGTGGTCTTTGAAGTGCATCTCGACGTAGAGCAGCGCTTCATGGACCTTTCCTTTGGGCTTCACCTTGCTTGTCTTCCATGTTTCGACCCTGCAGCCGGGGAAGACCACGGGGAGGAGATCACGGATCCCAGACCGCTTCGGGGCGATAATGTAGGCATCGCAAAAGCCACACTCGGACCCACTGCCTTGCCTGGCTGCGCATCGACACAGCGCCTGCAGGATGTGGTGCATGTGTTCCCCTGACCGCATCTGATCCGTGAGGTCTTCCGGGACCCCCTGATCGTTCCTGATGTCACTGCAATATCGCACCATCATCTCGTGGTAGGCGTCTGTGTAGTTGTTGATCCCCGCCAGGATGACGTTCTGGATGTGCCGGAACTCATTGGTCCCCTGATGCTTGCCCCAGTTGAGAAAGCTGACGCGGTCTGGGTTTGTGCTAAGCAGCCCCCTGATCTGGTCAGGTATGGTCCCACCGTTGATCCCCTTGTGGTAGACGACCAACCATTCCTCGTCTGGCTTGCAGTCGATCAGCTTAGCGACTTCCAGGGCCAGAGCGTTGCCGTTCTTCGTCCATGCGGTCTTGCCAGACCCCTTGTCCATGACGTGGACGGTGAGGTTCCGATAGCTTCTGACCGCTGAAGGCAGTCGCATGAGCTTGCCTGTTGCCTTCTGCCATTGCTCATAGGTCGCTCGAACTCGCCCGGAGGCGTCAAGGATCACCATGGGGGCCAGATCGTCCGGTAGCGCGTCTCGGCTGTCGAGCGCAGTTACGACCGTAGAAGTGTTGTTGTGCTTTCGCAGGAGGACACATCGTCCTGAGAGAGTATACAGGTCGTCAAGATATGAAGCATGTCGTTGATCCAGACCTCGCCGAGCCGACAAGAGGCTGACACCTGTAACTGCTTCGACATCAGGCCATGCGCAGGTTCCCTGACCACCTGATGCTTCAAGCTCACGCTCCAATTCCTCGACCAGCTCAGCCAGCTTCGGGTGGGAAAGCCGCAGAGGGTCCCGTAGGGAAGCAAGTTGATCCGTGTTGAGGGAGATCACCTCGCCGGGAACCAGTGCCTCGTCCCATATCCGAACTGTGCGAACCTCGCCTTGATACCGAAAGACATCGACATCACTAAAACGACGTCCACGACAACGGCTCATGACCATGTGGTGGGTGGTAACCTTGCTTCAACTCAAACAGGCGCGTTTAGGATCATACGAAACGCCCTTGATTGACCCATCCCTGATCCGTTCGACTGCTTCATCAATGGCGAACAGGGGCACCAGGAACCATTCCCTTGGTGTCACTGGATGCCCAAACCGGTCTTTGATTTCGATGTCCAGCCTGGCCCGCTCAAAGACGCGATGCAGTAGGTTTTCGAGCTTGACTCTATTGATGTTGTAAAGCTCGTAAGTCGTAACGATCTCGACATCAGCCATCAGGAAGGTCGGATCCAGTTTCGCGTTGCCGATCCGGCGTTCGACGCTGCCCCCCGTCACGCCTATCTTGTGTAAGAGATCGCGGTTCTCGGTAACAATAGGAAGATCCGACTTGCTGCGAAGCACGTAGATTATCCCGCTGGCTTCATCGCCATCAGTGCTGGCGTCGGAAAACAGCGGTCCTGCGACAGGATCGCTGATCGTGCGGCTGGTCGTATCTTTGCTCATAGCGCGGTGCAGGGACCGCATCAGCAGGTTGCTTTCTGTGCCGTTGTCAAAGACGACGCGCAAACGGGCATCCCAATCGCCGTAGTCCTGTTTGAAGGGTTCTCCCTTCTCAGCGACATAGGCTTTCTGACCGGACAGGATATAGAATCGTCCCACATCGATCTCGGCGCTCGTCTCTGGTGGGCGTGTAGTCCTCAGCCCAGCATCCAAGTCAGATTGGACCTTCTCGAAGAGCGGCTTGAAGCCGTCAAAGTCGTCGCAGGTCTCTCGGTTGGCGATCTCTTCCACAGCCCGTTTCTCAGCGGCGGGGCGCACGTGTTTGCTTGCCTTCCAGCTTGAGATCCTCCACAGACAGACCAGCGGCCTCAGCGAGACGCATACCCGTGTCGGAAACCATCGCGACCAGCCAGCGCAGATCATCGTCGAGTTTGCGACACTCGCTCTGCAGGGTGCGAATGGCTTTGAGCGTCAGCTGCTCTCGATCTTCAACGCCCGCGTTGCGGTCATAGTAGACCTTGCCGAACGGATTGGTGATGTCGAGGCCAACTTCGGCAGCGGCAAAGTTGAAGACCGAACGCACCGTTCCGATGACCCTCGTCATGCTACTACCTGCCAGACCGCGTTCAATCAGGTTGTCGCGGAAGGCGTTCGCGTCAGCCTTGCTGTAGGCAGTGATGTCCTTATCTCCGCAAACGTCGATCACGTAGCCGCAAGAGCGTTCAGCTGCTCGATGAAAGGTAACGGGACGACCTTGGCCCTTGAGCCTCAGGTAGATACCCACGGCCTCCGAGAGCTTCACTGTATCGGCTGCTGCAGCAGAGGGGGCCGCTATGTTGGGGGCGGCGTTGGTGTTCTGCGCCAAACGCAGTATGTGCTTTCCCGGCAGGTCGCAGTCGTTGATCCTGAGGAAATACCAGTGTTCATCGAGCCGTTGCGCCGCTCTGAGTGCGCGAGAGGTAGCGACAGATGCTGATCTCGTGCGAAGCGAGAATGAGATTTTTGGTGATGTGTAGTGATGCTGCAGGTCCTTGGGGACGCGTCTCACGAAGTAGTAGATGCCGTCTTTGACAAATGAGTGAGGTGCAGTTTTGTTCTCCGCCATGTTCTACGGTAGCTCCATCCTAAGATAAAGCTGAGGTAAAACAATAGTTTAGCGGATGCTATGGTGCCCAGGAGAGGACTCGAACCTCCACGTCCATACGGACACTAGCACCTGAAGCTAGCGCGTCTACCAATTCCGCCACCTGGGCAGGTGTCGTGAGGGGGCGTTTAAGCCCAGCGGCGGGGGGCGTCAACCGGATTCGGGGAGATTTTTGAAAGTTTTTTGAACAAGGCCGATTACGTCCCCAATCAGGCATTGTTCCGATGTTGCCACGTGGCGAATTAGCGCCTTGTTTCGAAGCGATCTGGGCGCTACGTCTTTTCCTCATAAAGTCAGCAGGAGGTCACCCATGTCCAAACTGGTCACGATTTACGGCGGATCGGGTTTTGTCGGGCGCTACATCGCGCGACGGATGGCGGGTGAAGGGTGGCGCGTGCGTGTGGCGGTGCGCCGACCGAACGAAGCCATGTTTGTCAAACCCTACGGCGTGGTTGGTCAGGTCGAACCGGTCTTGTGCAATATCCGCGATGATGCGTCGGTTGCGCAGGCTATGCAGGGTGCGGATGCGGTCGTGAACTGCGTGGGTGTCCTGAACGAGCTTGGTAACAATGATTTTGCTGCCGTGCAGGCCGAAGGGGCCGAGCGGATCGCGCGGTTGGCGGCGCAGCAGAGTATCGCGCGTATGGTTCATATCTCGGCCATTGGTGCGGATGCAGAAGCGGCCAGCACATACTCGCAGACCAAGGCGCGGGGGGAGGCGGGCGTGCTGCAGCATATGCCCGACGCCGTGATCCTGCGCCCGTCGCTTGTCTTTGGCACGGAAGATCAGTTCTTCAACCGCTTTGCGGGTATGGCGCGTCTGGGTCCGTTTTTGCCGCTGGTCGGTGCCGATACGAAATTCCAGCCGGTCTATGTGGACGATGTCGCGCAGGCGGCGGTCAAAGGGGTTCTGGGTCAGGCGCAGGCCGGGGTCTACGAATTGGGCGGGCCCGAGGTCAAAACCTTCCGCGCCCTGATGCAGCAGATGCTGGAGGTCATTCACCGCCGCCGGATCATTCTGGGTGTACCGTTCTTTGTGGCCAAGATCATGGCCGGGATTCTGGACGTTGCGAAATTCGTCAGCTTCCAGCTGTTCCCCAACAACATCCTGACCCGCGATCAGCTGAAAAACCTGCGCCGGGACAATGTTGTGTCAGAGGGTGCAAAAACGCTGGAATATCTTGGGATCGAAGCCACGACGCTTGCGTCGGTTCTGCCCGAGTACCTGTGGAAATTCCGCCCCTCGGGCCAGTATGACGACATCCAGAACTCCGCCGATAATCTGCGGACCTGATCAGCTGTAGGCAATCACCAGCAGGACGATGCCCAGGATCACGCGGTAAATCACGTATGGGGTGAAGCTGACGCTGCGCAGCAGGCGCATCATCAGGCTAAGCGCCAGAAGCGCTGAGACAAAGGCGAAGGCAGCGGCAATCGCCCCGTCTTTGGCCAGATTGGTATCGGCCTGATGGATCACATCCGCTGACAACAAGACGCCCGAGGCGATGATTGTCGGGATCGACATCAACATGGCAATGCGGGCCCCGTCCTCGCGCGTGTATCCCAGATGCCGGGCGCCGGTGATGGTAATGCCGGATCGCGATGTACCGGGGATCAGGGCGATGGCCTGCCACAGGCCCATGATCGCCGCGTCCCGCAGGCCCCAATCCTTTGCCACCTTGGTTTGCGGGCCCTTTTGATCCATCCAATACAGCAACAAACCAAACAGCAGCATTGTCCAGCCGATCACGGTGATCGAACGCAGCGCATCGCTCAGCCCGGTCAGAAACAGGATAAGACCGGCAAGGACGGTTGGGATCGTCGCGATGATCAGCCCCAGGGCCAGCCTGGCCTGCGGGGTATCGGTTTGGCCTCTTAGGGCGCGGGGCACGCCGGAGAGGGCAGATTTCACGTCCGTCCAAAAATACAGCACAACCGCGCCCAGCGTGCCCACATGAACCGCGACGTCTATGGTTTGGCCCTGATCCTCCATCCCTGTCAGGCTGGGCAGCAGGATCAGATGGCCCGATGAAGACACCGGCAGGAATTCAGTTATCCCCTGAATTATCGCTACGAGAATCAAGTGAAAAAGACTCATTTAACCTGCTGCACTGCTACCAAATCGTTTTACTTTTTATGGGTATTCCGGTGGCTCTCAAAAGGAAAGTGCGTTGATAGGTCCGAATCGGAACTAAAATCACGCAGTAGTTTCCTGAGATTAGCAAGATACCGCAAACTTTTCCAATTTAGGTCAGTACTTTTTACTTTTCATCCCAAACTGCATCTCTTAAACAGGCCCGACCAAGCCAATTCATGGAGTCTGACCCGTGGCCAAGCAACCGATGCTGAAATTTGTGCAGATCGACCGCGTCATGCCGGAAAAGCGTGCCGCTGATGACCGCAAGGAAGACTTTGACGAAATCTATGCCGAGTTCGCGGCGGACAAGGCGGCAGAGCAGGCCAGCCGGTGCAGCCAGTGTGGTGTGCCCTATTGCCAGTCGCACTGCCCGCTGCACAACAATATCCCCGATTGGCTGAACCTGACCGCGACGGGTCGTCTGGAAGAGGCGTATCAGACCAGTCAGGCCACCAACACCTTCCCCGAGATTTGTGGCCGCATTTGCCCGCAGGATCGCCTGTGCGAAGGCAATTGCGTGATCGAACAGTCCGGCCACGGCACCGTCACCATCGGGACGATCGAAAAATACATCACCGACACGGCATGGGACAAAGGCTGGGTCAAGCCCGTGGTTCCGGGGGCCGAGCGCAGCGAAAGCGTTGGCATCATAGGTGGAGGCCCCGGCGGTCTGGCGGCAGCCGACATGCTGCGCCGCGCCGGTATTCAGGTGACTGTCTATGACCGCTATGACCGCGCCGGCGGGTTGCTGATGTATGGCATTCCGGGCTTCAAGCTGGAAAAGGACATCGTGCAGCGCCGCAATGACCTGCTGGCCGATGGCGGGGTTGAGTTCGTGCTGAACTGCGACGTGGACGCTGCCAAATTCGGCGAGATTCGCGCCAAACATGACGCCGTGATCATCGCCACCGGTGTCTACAAATCGCGCGATCTGTCCATGCCGGGCAGCGGGTTGAACGGGATCGAGAAAGCCATCGACTTCCTGACCGCCTCGAATCGCAAAAGCTTTGGCGACGCGGTCGAGGATTTCGACAATGGCCGCCTGAACGCCGATGCCAAAAAGGTCGTCGTAATCGGCGGCGGCGATACCGCGATGGACTGCGTGCGCACCTCGATCCGGCAAGGGGCCACTTCGGTCAAATGCCTGTACCGCCGCGACCGCGCGAACATGCCCGGCTCGCAGCGCGAAACCCAGAATGCCGAGGAAGAAGGCGTGATCTTCGAATGGCTCAGCGCGCCCAAGGGCTTTACCGGCGACGATACCGTCTCGGGCGTGATGGTGCAGAAAATGCGTCTGGGTCAGCCCGACGCCACGGGCCGTCAGGCCCCCGAGGTGATCGAAGGCGCGGATTATGTGGAAGAGGCCGATCTGGTCATCAAGGCGCTGGGCTTCGAGCCCGAAGACCTGCCCACCCTGTTCGGCCAGCCCGATCTGCCCGTGACCCGTTGGGGTACCGTCAAGGCCGCCTTCCAGACCGGTGAGACCGAGATGGACGGCGTTTATGCCATCGGTGACATCGTGCGCGGGGCCTCTCTGGTGGTCTGGGCCATCCGTGACGGGCGCGATTGTGCCGACGCGATCATCGACCGGTTCAACGCCAAAGCTGCTGTCGCAGCCGAATAAGCCAGATACCAAAGCGAATTAAGCCCCCTCGGAAGAAGGAGACAGCCAATGACCAAATATGATGCCGATTGGGTGCGGGCCGAAGAAGCCAAACGCCAGTGGATGGCGGAAAACGGTCTTTATTCCGAGGATGAGGAGCATTCGTCCTGCGGTGTGGGTCTTGTTGTCTCGGTCGATGGCAAGAAAAGCCGCAAGGTTGTGGATGCGGGGATCGATGCGCTCAAGGCGATCTGGCACCGGGGCGCGGTGGATGCCGATGGCAAGACCGGCGATGGCGCGGGGATCCACGTGCAAATCCCGGTTCCGTTCTTCTATGACCAAATTCGCCGCACCGGGCACGAGCCCAATCTGGATGAGTTGATCGCTGTCGGTCAGGTGTTCTTGCCGCGTACCGATTTCGGGGCGCAGGAAAGCTGCCGGACCATCGTGGAAACCGAAGTTCTGCGCATGGGCTATTACATCTATGGCTGGCGACACGTGCCGGTCGACGTGACCTGTCTGGGCGACAAGGCCAACGCCACCCGCCCCGAGATCGAGCAGATCCTGATCTCGAATTCAAAAGGCGTGGACGAAGAGACGTTCGAGCGTGAGCTTTATGTCATCCGTCGCCGGATCGAAAAGGCTGCATTGGCCGCAGGGATTTCCGGGCTGTATCTGGCGTCGCTGTCCTGCCGTTCGATCATCTACAAGGGCATGATGCTGGCCGAGCAGGTGGCCGTGTTCTACCCGGACCTGATGGATGAGCGCTTTGAATCCGCATTCGCGATTTATCACCAACGCTATTCGACCAACACCTTCCCGCAATGGTGGCTGGCGCAACCTTTCCGCATGCTGGCCCATAACGGCGAGATCAACACGCTGAAGGGCAACGTCAACTGGATGAAAAGCCATGAAATCCGGATGACCTCGGACAGCTTTGGCGACTATGCCGAAGACATCAAGCCGATCATCGCGGGGGGATCGTCGGATTCGGCTGCATTAGACTCGGTTTTTGAGGTTCTGGTGCGCGCGGGCCGCTCGGCCCCGATGGCGAAAACCATGTTGGTGCCGGAAAGCTGGTCCAAGCAGGCGGTGGAACTGCCGCAGGCGTGGCGCGATATGTATTCCTATTGCAACTCGGTGATGGAGCCGTGGGACGGCCCCGCCGCTTTGGCGATGACCGACGGCCGCTGGGTCTGTGCCGGTCTGGACCGCAACGGGTTGCGCCCGATGCGTTACGTTGTGACGGGTGACGGGCTGGTCATCGCGGGGTCTGAAACCGGTATGGTGCCAATCGATGAGGCCACCGTGACCGAAAAAGGCGCGCTGGGTCCGGGTCAGATGCTGGCCGTGGACATGAAGAAGGGCAAGCTGTTCCGCGACAAGCAGATCAAGGACAAACTGTCCCGCGCGCTGCCGTTTGGCGACTGGGTGAGCAAGATCAATGATGTGGACGATACGCTGGCAGGTGTGTCCGAGGCTCCGATCTTCTCGGGCGATGAACTGCGCAAACGTCAGATCGCAGCCGGATACTCGGTCGAGGAGCTGGAGCAGATCCTTGCGCCCATGGCCGAAGACGGCAAAGAGGCGCTGGCGTCGATGGGTGACGACACGCCCTCGGCAGTTCTGTCCAAGAAATATCGCCCGCTCAGCCATTTCTTCCGCCAGAACTTCAGCCAGGTGACCAACCCGCCCATCGACAGCTTGCGCGAATACCGGGTGATGTCGCTGAAAACGCGGTTCGGGAACCTCAAGAACGTGCTGGATGAAGACAGCAGCCAGACCGAGATCATCGTGCTGGAAAGCCCCTTTGTCGGCAACGCGCAGTGGGACAAGCTGGTTGAAAACTTCAACTCTCCGCTGGCCGAGATCGACTGTAGCTTTGAACCCGGCCGGGGCGCGCTGAGCGTCGCTTTGGCCCGTATCAGAGCCGAAGCGGAAGAGGCCGTGCGCTCGGGCGCGGGTCATCTGGTTCTGTCCGATCTGAACTCGGGTCAGGGTCGTGTGGCGATGCCGATGATCCTGGCGACCAGCGCGGTGCATTCGCATCTGACGCGGCAGGGGCTGCGGACGTTCTGTTCGCTGAACGTGCGGTCCGCCGAATGTGTCGATCCGCATTACTTTGCGGTTCTGATCGGCTGCGGCGCGACCGTGGTGAACGCCTATCTGGCCGAGGATTCGCTGGCCGACCGCATTGATCGCGGGTTGCTGGACGGGACGCTGACCGAAAACGTGGCGCGGTATCGCGAAGCCATCGATCAGGGCCTGTTGAAGATCATGGCCAAGATGGGGATTTCGGTGATCTCGTCCTATCGTGGCGGTCTGAATTTCGAGGCCGTGGGCCTCAGCCGCGCCATGGTGGCCGAGTATTTCCCGGGCATGACCAGCCGGATCTCGGGTATCGGCGTCACCGGTATTCAGGCCAAGGTTGAGGAAATCCACGCCAAGGGCTGGGACAGCGGTCTGGACGTACTGCCCATCGGTGGCTTCTACAAAGCGCGCAAATCGGGTGAGACCCACGCGTGGGAAGCGACCTCGATGCATATGATGCAAATGGCCTGTAACCGCGCCTCATATGAGCTGTGGAAACAGTATTCGGCCAAGATGCAGTCGAACCCGCCGATCCACCTGCGCGACCTGATGGATTTCAAGCCGCTGGGCAAGCCGGTGCCGATTGAAGAGGTGGAATCGATCACCTCGATCCGCAAACGTTTTGTCACGCCGGGCATGTCTCTGGGCGCGCTGTCGCCCGAGGCGCATAAGACGCTGAACGTGGCGATGAACCGGATCGGAGCCAAGTCGGACTCGGGCGAGGGTGGCGAAGACCCGGCGCATTTCGTGCCGGAACCCAATGGCGACAACCCGTCCGCCAAGATCAAACAGGTGGCTTCTGGTCGCTTCGGTGTGACTGCCGAATACCTGAACCAGTGCGAAGAGCTTGAGATCAAGGTCGCCCAGGGTGCGAAACCCGGTGAGGGTGGGCAATTGCCCGGCATGAAGGTCACCGACCTGATCGCGCGTCTGCGCCATTCGACCAAAGGCGTGACGCTGATCTCACCGCCGCCGCACCACGACATCTACTCGATCGAGGATCTGGCGCAGCTGATCTATGACCTGAAACAGATCAACCCGCGCTGCAAGGTTACAGTGAAACTGGTGGCGTCTTCGGGCGTTGGCACGATTGCCGCCGGTGTGGCCAAGGCGAAAGCAGATGTGATTCTGATTTCGGGCCATAATGGCGGCACCGGCGCGTCCCCCGCGACCAGCATCAAATATGCCGGCTTGCCGTGGGAGATGGGCCTGACCGAGGCGCATCAGGTTCTGGCGATGAACAACCTGCGGGATCGGGTGACTCTGCGCACCGATGGCGGGTTGCGCACAGGTCGCGACATCGTCATGGCCGCGATGATGGGGGCCGAGGAATACGGCATCGGCACCGCCGCCCTGATCGCGATGGGCTGTATCATGGTGCGTCAGTGCCAGTCGAACACCTGCCCCGTTGGCGTCTGTACGCAGGACGAATCCTTGCGTGCCAAGTTCACCGGCAATGCGGACAAGGTGGTGAACCTGATCACCTTCTACGCGCAGGAAGTGCGCGAGGTGCTGGCCAGCCTTGGTGCCCGGTCCGTGGATGAGATCATCGGGCGTGCCGATCTGCTGGCTCAGGTTAGCCGGGGCTCGGCCCATCTGGACGATCTGGACCTCAACCCGCTGCTGATCACCGTCGATGGCGCACATGACATCGTCTATGACCGTGACAAGGATCGGAACGCGGTGCCGGATACTCTGGACGCTGAAATCGTGCGCGACGCGGCGCGGTTCCTGAAAGACGGTGAAAAGATGCAACTGTCCTACGCAATCCAGAACACGCACCGAACGGTCGGCACCCGTGTCTCCAGCCATATCGTGCAGAATTTCGGCATGCGGAACACGTTCCAGGACGACCATCTGCATGTAAAACTGCAGGGCTCGGCCGGGCAATCGCTGGGGGCCTTTGCCGCCCCGGGCCTGAAGCTGGAAGTGTCGGGCGACGCAAACGACTATGTCGGCAAGGGCCTGTCGGGCGGTACCATTGTCGTGCGTCCGCCGCAGGTCAGCCCGTTGAAGGCAGATGACAACACCATCATCGGCAACACCGTTCTGTATGGGGCCACCGATGGCCACCTGTTCGCGGCTGGCCGCGCGGGTGAGCGGTTTGCCGTGCGCAACTCGGGCGCCAAAGTGGTGATCGAGGGCTGTGGTTCGAACGGGTGTGAATACATGACCGGTGGCGTGGCCGTTATCCTTGGCGATATCGGGGCCAATTTCGGGGCCGGCATGACCGGCGGCATGGCCTATCTGTATGACCCCGAAGGCAAGGCCGAATTGCTGATGAACAAAGAGACTCTGGTGACCTGTCCGGTGACCGTGGATCATTGGGTGGATCAGCTGAAATCGCTGATCGAGCGTCACGCGGCCGAGACCTACAGCCGCAAGGCCGCCGACATTCTGCAACACTGGGATGTCGAAAAGGCCAACTTCCTGCAGGTCTGCCCGAAAGAGATGTTGAACAAGCTCAGCCATCCGCTGACAAGCGAAGTTGCCGCTGTTCCGGCGGAATAGCCGCCAATACAGCCAAAAACAGGGCCCCGCGTGACTTTTGAATCACGCGGGGCCTTTCTTATTGGCGTGGATCGTCTGCGTGTCTTGCTGGATCGCGACCATCCCGCCTAGCCTTTTGTTCACGCTTTAGTGATGAATGGCCATCATGCTGTGGCCGCACTGCGGTGTCGAACAGGAGGTGCCGAATGCCGACCACTTACCTTGACCAGTTCTATGCGTTCGATCCGGCCAATCCGCCTCCGGCCGGGACGGCCATATCGGTCGAAAAGTACGATCTGGTCGATGATGATGACGATTTCGACATCGAAGCGGGCACTGGCGATACCGTGAACGGTCAGTTGGTGACCTCGTCCTGGCCGGGGGACACGGTGACCATCAACCTGACGGGCGGTGGCACCGCGACCTACACTGGCACGACCTTTTATCTGGCGGATGGCACACGTGTGTTCACACCCACGGACGGGTCGGTTCTGCAGCCGGGCACGCTGGCGTCCACAACCTTTGTGACCACGCAAGGCCCGCTGGACGTGACCACCGATCTGGGCCCGCCATGCTTTACGCCGGGCACCATGATAGCCACGCCGCAAGGCCCGCGTGCAGTGGAAACGCTGATGGCGGGCGACCTTGTCACCACCGTGGATCACGGCCCGCAACCGCTGATCTGGGTTGGGCGCACCACTGTTGAGGCCGAGGGCAAACTTGCACCCGTTCAGTTCCAGGCGGGTGTGCTGGGGCTGGACCAACCGCTACTGGTCTCACCACAACACCGCATGCTGATCGAAGACTGGCGCGCGCCGCTGTTGTTCGGCCACCCCGAGGCGTTGATTGCCGCCCATTGTCTGGTGAACGGGGACACGGTGAGGCGGATCGAAGGCGGACAGGTCGACTATATCCACCTGTTGTTCGAACGACACGAGATCATCTTTGCCAATGGCGCAAAAAGCGAAAGCTATTACCCCGGTCACGCCCTGACAACGCCAGAACGGGAAGCACAGGCCGAAATCCTGCATCTGTTTCCGGAATTGAAGGCGCGTGGGGCCAGGATGCCCCACACCGCCCGCCCGGTCGTGCCTGCGCGCGAAGCACGGGCAATCGCGATTTAGGCCGTTTCAAAGCGGCCTCGTGCGTCGTATAGCTGAGATATGGCAAAGAAAGCAGCCCGCAAATCGAGCGGTAAGAAAAGCAAGGCACGCAAAAAGACAACGCCATTGGGTCAGAAACTGCGCCGTTGGGTAACGCGCGCGGCGTTGGGCGTTGTGTGTTTTGTGCTAGGGCTGATTTTGCTCTATTCGGTCGTGAACCCGCCGATCACCCACACGATCTGGTCAGAATGGCGGCGGTTGGGCAAGGTCGAGCGCGACTGGGTCCCAATCGAAGAGATCAATCCGATCATGGCCCGGTCGGTTGTCGCGGCCGAGGACGCGAATTTCTGCCTGCATTGGGGGTTTGACGTCGAAGCGATCAGGGACGCGTTGGAGGATGGCGGCAGTCGAGGGGCCTCGACCATCACGCAGCAGGTGGTGAAGAATGTGTTCCTGTGGCAGGGCCGCAGTTGGGTGCGCAAGGCGATGGAAACCTCGATCACGCCGGTGGTCGAAATATTCTGGAGCAAGCAGCGTATTCTTGAGGTCTATCTGAACGTCGCCGAGACTGGGACCGGTATCTTCGGGGTCGAGGCTGCGGCGCAGCGCAATTTCGGTGTCAGCGCGGCGAATATGACCCCGACGCAGGCGGGGCGGATTGCGGCCATCCTGCCCTCGCCGCGCAATCGCTCGGTCACGGACCCGTCGGTTTTTACCCGCAGACGGGCCGCGGCGATTCTCGAGGGGGCGGCCACCATCCGCGCAGATGGTCGCGCGGATTGTTTCGAGGATTGAAACCTGACGCCTCTCGGGGCTAAAGCAGAAGAGTATTCACTGGTTCGATTGGAAGTCCATGGCGCGTCTGTTTCACGTTCCCCTGTCCCCCTACTGCCGCAAGGTTCGGCTGTCTTTGGCAGAAAAGAAGATCGAGGTCGAACTGGTCGAAGAAAGATATTGGGAGCAAGACCCGGATTTCCTGCGTCGCAACCCGGCAGGCAAAGTGCCTGTGTTGCGGCTGGATGGGCAGATCATGTCAGAAAGCGCTGCGATCTGTGAATATATCGAAGAAACCCGACCCGAACCGCCGCTGATGCCAAAAACGCCCGAAGCCCGGTTTGAAGTGCGTCGGTTGGTGGGGTGGTTCGATGACAAGTTTCATCACGAGGTGACCTCGAAGCTTCTGTATGAGCGGGTCAACAAGAAGATGACCGGGCAGGGCTATCCGGACAGCAAGAACGTCAAGGAAGGTGCGCGGGCGATCAAGTATCATCTGGATTACATGGCGTGGCTGTTGGATCACCGGCGCTGGCTGGCCGGGGATCAGATGACCCTGGCCGATTTCGCGGCGGCGGCGCATCTGTCGGCGCTGGATTATATCTCGGATGTGGATTGGAATCGCAGCGCGGCGGTGAAGGACTGGTACGCCAAGATCAAGTCGCGCCCGGCGTTTCGCTCGATCCTGGCGGATCAGGTGCCGGGATTCCGGCCCCCGCCCCATTACGCCGATCTGGATTTCTGATAGGCTGGTAAGGGGGCTGTCTGCCCCCTCTTGGCCTTGAAGGCCAATTCACCCCCGAGGATATTTTTGGCCAGATGAAGAGCGGATCGGGTTTAAAAGACAAGTTGGTAGAGCAGGCTTTGGCCGAGGGGTTTGTGTCCTGTCGGGTCTGTCGGCCTTGGGATGTACCGCAAGTGCCGGACCGATTGGCGGCGTTTCTGGACGCCGGTTATCACGGGCAGATGGGTTGGATGGCCGAGCGGACCCATTGGCGTGGCGATCCGGCGGCGCTGTGGCCCGAGGCGCGTTCGGTGATCATGTTGGCCGAGAGCTATACACCCGAGCATGATCCGACTGAGGTGTTGGCACATTCCGAGCGCGGGGCGATTTCGGTTTATGCGCAGAACAAGGATTACCACGATCTTGTCAAGAAGCGCCTGAAGCGGTTGGCGCGGTGGCTGATTGCTGAAGCGGGGGGTGAGGTGAAGGTGTTTGTCGATACTGCTCCGGTGCCCGAAAAGGCCTTGGGGCATGCGGCAGGGTTGGGATGGCAGGGCAAGCACACCAATCTGGTCAGCCGGGATTGGGGCAATTGGGCCTTCATAGGGTCTGTTTTCACGACTTTGGACATTGCATCGGACATGGCCGAGACGGATCATTGCGGATCGTGTCGTGCCTGTCTGGACAGTTGTCCGACCGATGCATTTCCGGCCCCGTATCAGTTGGATGCACGGCGATGTATTTCCTACCTGACCATCGAGCATAAGGGCCCGGTGGACGAAGAATTGCGGGGCAAGCTGGGAAACCGGATTTATGGCTGCGATGATTGTCTGGCGGCCTGTCCCTGGAACAAGTTTGCAGTTGCTGCCAGTGACCTCCGGTATGCGGCTCGCGATGATCTGAAGGCCCCCGCGCTGGCGGAACTGGCGGTTTTGGACGATGCCGCCTTCCGGGCGAAGTTTTCGGGCTCGCCGATCAAGCGGATCGGGCGGGATCGGTTTGTGCGCAATGTGCTTTATGCGATTGGCAATTCCGGGCAGGCGGCGTTGCGCGCCGTGGCGCAGGGTTTGACCAACGATCCTGATGCAGCGGTGGCAGATGCGGCGCGCTGGGCGGTGAATCGACTGCCCTGAATGCCGCAAACAGGCTGGACGTCGCGGTCCAAACCTCTAAACCCATGCGAAGCGAACAGATGGAGGACCCGATGGCGTTGGCTTTGGGGGTGGATACGGGCGGAACCTATACCGATGCGGTGTTGATCCGGGATGAGCGTGAGGTGATCGCCTCTGCCAAATCCCTGACAACGCGAACCGATCTGGCGATCGGAGTGGGCAAAGCAATTTCGGCCGTGTTGGACGAGGCGCAGGTCACGCCCGATCAGATCTCGATGGCGTCGTTGTCGACCACATTGGCAACAAACGCTCTGGTCGAGGGGCAGGGCGGCCGCGTGGCGCTGATCTATATCGGATTCAAAGAGAGTGATCTTGAAAAGCACGGGCTGAAGGATGCGCTGAAGGGCGATCCGGCGCTGGTCGTTACCGGTGGGCACAGCCATGCGGGCGGTGAAGTGAGATCGTTGGATACAGAGACGCTGGAGGCGTTCTTGGACTCTCACAAAGGGATTTCCGGTTTTGCCGTTGCCGCCCAATTCGCGACCCGCAACCCGGCGCATGAGTTGGAGGCGGCGCGGATCATCGCGGAAAAGACCGGTGCGCCTGTCACGTGCTCTCATCACCTGTCGGCCAAGCTGAACGGGCCTAAACGCGCTGTGACGGCCGTGCTGAATGCCCGGCTGATCGGGATGATCGACCGTCTGATCGGGCGCGCGCAGGATCAGTTGCTGGCCTTGGGCATTACCGCGCCGATGATGGTGGTGCGCGGCGATGGCGCGTTGATGAGCGCCGAACAGGCCCGCGAACGACCCATCGAAACCATCCTCAGCGGCCCCGCCGCGTCGATTGTAGGGGCGAAATGGCTGACGGGGGCCGAGAACGCCTTGGTCTCGGACATTGGCGGGACGACCACTGACGTGGCGCTGATCCGGGACGGCAAACCCGCGATTGATCCGGCGGGCGCACAGGTTGGCGGGTTTCGCACCATGGTCGAGGCGGTCGCCATGCGGACCCATGGGCTGGGCGGCGACAGTCAGGTGCATGTGGTGACCGAAGGTCTGGGCGGCGGCGTCTTTCTGGGGCCGCGGCGGGTTCTGCCTGTGTCACTGATCGCATCGGAAGCGCCCGAGGTGATCCACGCCGTTCTGGACGAACAACTGCGCGCAACAACGGTCGGTGAGCATGACACGCGGTTCGCCCGCCGTGTGCCGGGTGTCCATGCCGATGGGGTTGGCGCGCGGGAAGAGGCGCTGCTGGACAGGTTGGGCGATCAGGTTCTGCCGCTTGGTGGCTTGTTGCGGACGCGGATGGAAAATGGTGCGCTGACCCGGTTGGTGGATCGCGGAATTGTTCAGGTTTCAGGGGTAACACCATCCGATGCCAGCCATGTGCTGGGACGGGTCGATGCGTGGGATGCAAGTGCTGCGCGCAAGGCCCTGGAACTGGTGGCGCGCAAGCGGGTCGGGTCGGGCGACATGCTGGCCACATCGCCCGAGCAGCTGGCGCAAATGATCATCGACCAACTGACCGAACAGACCAGTTTGACCTTGTTAGAGGCTGCTTTTGCCGAAGAGGCCGATGATTTCGGCCTCGCGCCCAAGGACCTGGCCCGGCATGTTCTGACCCAACGCGGGCTGGCGCAGCACCGGGGTTTGCTGGCGCTGGATGCGGCGCTGAACGTGGATGTGGTGGGGCTGGGCGCCTCGGCCCCCAGCTACTACCCTGCCGTGGGGGATCGGCTGCGTTGCCAGATGGTGCTGCCGGACCATGCGGGCGTCGCCAACGCCATCGGTGCGGTTGTCGGACGGCTGACCTTGCGGCGATCGGGAACAGTGACCTCTCCGACCGAAGGCCGGTACCGCGTTCATCTTGAGGACGGCCCGCAGGATTTCGGGGCCTCGGATGAAGCGCTGGCCCTGTTGGAACGGGTCCTGCGCGCCGAGGCTGAAGGTGCCGTGCGCGATGCCGGGGCCGAGGACATCCGGGTCGTCGTCGACCGCGATATCCGGACTGCGCGGGTGGAAGAACGAGATGTGTTTGTCGAGGCGATGCTGACCGTTGAAGCCAGCGGTCGCCCTCGGGTGGCGACGGGATAGACCCCCTCAGAATTCTGAGGGGGGATCGTTATTCAGCCGCGTCGCGCTTGGGCAGGACCCAGTCCTTGCGCGGGAAATGGCATGTGTAGCCATGCGGAATGCGGACCAGATAGTCCTGATGTTCCGGCTCGGCTTCCCAGAACTCGCCGACAGGTTCGACCTCGGTCACGACCTTGCCGGGCCACAGGCCGCTGGCGTCCACATCGGCAATCGTATCCAGAGCCACCTGTTTCTGGGCATCATCCAGGTAATAAATGGCCGAGCGATAGCTCATCCCGCGGTCATTGCCCTGCCGGTTTGGTGTGGTCGGGTCGTGGATCTGAAAGAAAAACTCCAGAAGCTCACGATAGGTGATTTGCGTCGGGTCGAACCAGATCTCGATCCCTTCGGCATGGGTGCCGTGGTTGCGATAGGTGGCGTTGGGCACATCGCCGCCGGTATAACCGACGCGGGTGCGGGACACGCCGGGCAGTTTGCGGATCAGGTCCTGCATGCCCCAAAAGCAACCTCCGGCCAGAACGGCGCGTTGTTCGGTCATCAGATATCCTCCACATGAATCAGGTATTCGCCATAGCCTTCGTCTTCCATCTCATCGCGATGGACGAACCGCAGCGAGGCGGAATTGATGCAGTATCGTAGCCCACCACGTTCACGAGGGCCATCGGGGAACACATGCCCCAAATGGCTGTCGCCATGTTTCGAGCGGACCTCGGTCCGGATCATGCCGTGGGTGGTGTCGCGAAACTCTTCCACATGCTCGTGGATGATCGGCTTGGTGAAGCTGGGCCAGCCACAACCGGATTCGTATTTATGGGTCGAGGCGAAC
Source organism: Ruegeria sp. AP12 (assembly GCF_056540025.1). NCBI lineage: Bacteria > Pseudomonadati > Pseudomonadota > Alphaproteobacteria > Rhodobacterales > Roseobacteraceae > Ruegeria > Ruegeria sp. AP12. The sequence continues at coordinate 19,657 of NZ_JBQFVZ010000012.1, read as the reverse complement.
AGTGGCTCGCCCGATACGATGTCCACATAGATGCCGGGTTCTTTGTTTCCCAGATACTTGCCGGTTCCCGGGCGCTCGGTGCCGTTGCGCTGGGTTACATGGAATTCTTCGGGGGAAAGAGCAGCAATGGCCTCGGGGTCTTTGGTATAACGGGTCATGGCGTCTCCGGGTCTTGTTTCTTTGAGCCAATATTTGGGGTGCGGGGCCGCAAATGCAAAGGCATATTTCAACCGCCTCTCGGCTTCGTGCAAGTGATCTGCCGGTCGGGTTCAGGCGTATTATTTACAAAAGGAGGACAGCCCATGCTCAGATTACTGCTTTTGACCGCATTGATTCTGGTGGGGCGGTCCGTTCAGGCGGCCCCGCTAACGGGCGAGTTTGCGTCGATTGATGGGGGCACTTTGTCCATCGAGGATTGGCGCGGGCAACCCGTTTTGGTGGTCAACACCGCCTCGCAATGCGGATTCACCGGCCAATATGCCGTCTTGCAGGACGTGCACGAGACGTATTCGCCGCGCGGTCTGGTGGTGCTGGCCGTTCCGTCCGATTCCTTCAATCAGGAGTTGGGTTCCGCAGATGAGGTCAAACAGTTCTGCGAGATGAATTATGGTCTGACCCTGCCAATGACCGATATCACACCGGTCACGGGCGGGGATGCGCATCCGTTTTACAAGGCTGTGGCCCAGCAGACGGGCTTTGTGCCCAATTGGAACTTCAACAAGATCCTGATCGATCCTGAGGGCGAAGTTGCCGCCACCTACGGGTCGAATGTCAGGCCGGATTCGCGCAAATTGCTGACCAAGGTCGAAGGCATGTTGCGCTGAACGCCTCGGCCCTGAACCTTCCAGACTTTAACTGCGTTTTCTGATCCCAAAGTGGGATCAGATCGGCTAATAACTGGCCGAAACGATCATTTCGTCCATTTTTGTTGATTGACCAGCCAATTAAACATACAAGGGTGCGATCTGACCAAATAAGGGAGGTGTGTCAGTGCTACTGGAGTACATTCTATCTTTCGGCGTCCTGCTGGCCCTGGGCCTGGTCGCTTTCTTCGTGGTGAAATGGTGGAACCTGCGCTGTGTCGGCGTCACCCCCGTCCACCTGTTCACCTTTATCGCGATCCTGTTCACGTCCGGGCTGGACGTTGGCCTGATCATGTTCCCCCTGACCGAGTTCGGCGGCTATGCTGAAGAGCCGGCCTACGCCTTCGCCAACCCGTTGGCGATCGAGTTCGGGTTCTGGGGCTTCCTGATCTGGGCGTTCTACTTCCTGACGGCTTTCTATTTCTGCGTGATCGAACCACGTGTGAAGTTCTTCGAGATCCCGCTGGTCAAACTGATCAACAACGTGGTGATCATCGGTACCTGTGCCTTCACCGCCAGCCTGTTCCTGATCTATCTGCCCGGCTACATCCCCGAAATCGGCGATGGTCAATCCGTGGTGACGACCTTCTATGTCATTGTATTCGTGGTTATTCTGGCGGCGGCCTATTCGTCGACCGACCTGAAATATGTGCGGATTCTGTCGGTGGGCTCGACCTTCCTGTTCCTGTCGCTGATCATCGGCATGTGGATTGCAGGCGGCATGGGCCTGACCGGGTTCTTTGAAACCGGCAGCAATATCGGCGCGTATTTTGCCAACATCCACAAGTTCGTCCTGCCGCTGACCGACTATCACGCCTTCTACCTGTTCTGGTGGTTTGCATGGTCGATCATGATCGGCCAGTTCACCTCGCGCTTTGTCGGTGGGTTGAAGACCTGGCAGCTGCTGGCCGCGCTGCTGATCTTCCCGTCGATACCGCTGGGGATCTGGTTCACCGTTCTGTACTACTACCACCTGAACGGCATCGACACCGCGGGCATCACCAATATCGCCATGGTGATCGTGGGCGTGACCTTCGTGATCAACTCGCTGGACTCGCTGATCCGCCTGTACACGGACAACCTGAACATGACGGTCGAACGGTTCGGCAAGCTGCCTTACGTGGCGGGCAACGTTGCCATGCTGTTCATCCTGACCCTGCTGTTCCAAAGCCAGTGGCTGCAGATCCAGTGGATCGGCGCGGTTGTGGTCGGCCTCTATCTGGCTTGCGTGGTCTATATCCTGATCACCAAGCGCAAAGAGGTGCTGAGCATCGATTCAATGCCCGAGGGCCGCGATCTGGACTTCCACAAGGTTGAGACGGTTCACTGATCCAAATCACACGAAGCCAATAGCGGGCGCCTCGATGGGCGCCCGTTTTCTTTCCCCGGGCTTGGAAGCCCGCGGCTGCGCGCTATCCTTCTCTCCGGGAAATCGGGAAAGCTTTGTAATGTTGGAAGAAAACAGAAAAGATCTGGATGCAGAGAAGCAGAAGAAAACTCTGTTGCGTCTGATTGAGGTGCTCAGCGCATCTGATCCCGATCTCTACTACCGACCCACCAGTGACATTGCGGCCTATCTGGAGAAATACATCCGCAAAAACGCACGCCTAACAGCAGAAGAGCGTGCCCTGATGGAACGTCTCAGCCGTCGCGACCTGGAGGTTTTGCTAAGCCTCCATTGAAAAAGGGCCCCCAACCGGCGGCCCTTCGTCATTGTCCGTAAAGACTGAAATCAGCCGTTCACGCTGTCTTTCAGTGCCTTTGCGATGGTCATTTTGACCACCTTGTCGGCTTCTTTCTTGAACTGCTCGCCGGTGGCGGGGTTGCGCACCATGCGCTCGGGGCGTTCGCGGCAGTAGATTTTGCCAACGCCGGGCAGGGTGACGGCACCGCCAGCCGAAACTTCGCGGGTGATCAGGCCGGTGATGGCCTCCAGCGCGGAGTTTGCGGATTTCTTGTCGGTTCCCATTTCCTCAGCGAGAGCAGCAACCAGCTGAGTCTTTGTCATAGGCTTTGCCATTTCTTGGTCTCCTTAACGTGCCCGATAAATAGGGCCTCACCGCGTAACTGTAACGGGATATTGTGGGCGAACACAACGAATAGTAGCGCTGAAACCCCTAAAAATATGGGGATTTCGTTGCTTTTTTGCGTCACAGGAAGGCTGTTTCGTCGAAAGACCGCAATTTCCGGCTGTGCAAACGCTCTAGCGGCATACCGCGCAGGTGTTCCATCGCCCGTATTCCGATCGCCAGATGGCGGCTGACCTGCGTTGTATAGAAGGACGAGGCCATGCCGGGAAGCTTCAATTCCCCATGCAGCGGCTTATCCGACACGCATAGCAAAGTGCCGTAGGGCACCCGGAACCGATATCCATTTGCGGCGATTGTGGCGCTTTCCATATCCAGCGCAATCGCGCGGGATTGGCTGAGCCGCTGCACCGGGCCGGACTGATCGCGCAGTTCCCAATTGCGGTTGTCGACCGAGGCGACCGTACCGGTGCGCATGATCCGCTTCAGCTCATACCCTTCAAGCTTGGTAACCTCGGCCACGCCATGTTCCAAAGCCACCTGAATCTCGGCCAATGGCGGGATCGGTACCCAGACGGGCAGGTCATCGTCCAGCACCTTGTCTTCGCGCAGATAGGCATGGGCCAGAACAAAATCCCCCAGCGCCTGCGTGTTACGCAGACCGGCGCAGTGCCCGACCATCAGCCAGGCATGGGGGCGCAGAACAGCGATATGATCGGTCGCGGTTTTGGCATTCGACGGGCCAACCCCAATATTGACCAGCGTGATCCCCGAGCCATCAGCCCGTTTCAGGTGATAGGTCGGCATCTGCGGCAGTTTTAAAGGCTGCTCCAGCGTCGCGTCCGCGGCCGTGATCTCGACATTCCCGGTCGAGACAAAGCTGGTATAGCCGCTGTTCGGATCAGCCAGTTGTTCGCGCGCGTAATTCTCGAATTCCGAAACGTAGAACTGGTAGTTGGTGAACAGAACGTGGTTCTGGAAATGGCTGGGGTCGGTGGCCGTGTAATGTGACAGGCGCGCCAGCGAATAATCCACGCGCTGGGCAGTGAACAGAGCCAGCGGGCCGACCTCATCATGGTCATGCACGCCGTTGACGATGTCGTCATTGGTGGTGGTCAAATCCGGTACGTCGAACACGTCGCGCAAGGTAAACCCGGCCGCGCCCTGATGCGGAACCACCAGATCGGGGTTGTTGGCCACTGCGAAATGCACCGGGATCGGGGTGTCCGATGCGCCGATGGTCACCGGCTGGTCGTGGTTCTTGATCAGCAAAGCGATCTGTTGCGTCAGGTAGGACCGGAACAGATCAGGCCGCGTCACGGTTGTTGCGTGGATGCCGGGCTCGGACACGTGACCAAAGCTCAGCCGGCTGTCGACCTGTGCGTAAGAGGACGTCTTGATACGAATTTCCGGGTAATATGCTCTGAATCGTTCAGACGGCGCGCCGCTTTGCAGGGCCGAGGCAAAGCTGTCGCACAGAAACTCGGTGGCTTGCTTATACAGCAGCTCCAGCCGCGCGACGGCGGCGTCCGGGTCGGTGAATTGTTCCGGTTTTGGTGCGTCAGGTGTTTTTATTGTTGTCATGCCAGTGGTTCCAGAAGGTCTATCTTTTCAAATGTCCGCACATCCACCAGCCCCAGGTCGGATATCCTGAGTTCCGGGATCACGACCAGCGCCAGAAGCGAGTGCTGCATGTACGCGTTGTTCAGTTGGCATCCGCAGGCTTTCATCGCCTCGACCATCTGTTCTGCCTTCGCCGCGACCTGCGTGGCGGGGCTGTCGGACATCAAACCGGCAATGGGCAGTTCGACCAGCGCAATCTCTTGCCCGTCGCGGAACAGGGTGACCCCGCCGCCAACTTCGGCCAGACGGTTGGCGGCAAGGGCCATCTGAGCGCGGTCGGTGCCCACGACGATCATATGGTGGCTGTCATGCGCCACGGTCGAGGCCATGGCCATTTTGCCCTGGTACCCGAAGCCAGAGACAAAGGCGTTTGTCACGCCGCCCGTGGCGCGGTGACGTTCCACCAATGCGATCTGGCAGACATCGCCTTCACCCTCGACCAGTCCGCCGATGATCGGCAGCTCTGCCTTCAGCGCTTTGGTCGGGGCCTGATTCTCGACAACACCGATGACGTTGGCCTGAACCCTGTTCGCGCCCGCAGGCGGTTTGATTTCGAAATCGCCTGAGGTCAGGTTGTGCCCCAGATGCACCGTGTTGCGCGCCTTGTCGGGCCAGTTCAGATGTGGGCAGTCCACGGTAATGACGCCGTTCTCGGCCACAACGTTCCCCCGGGCGATCACCGTCTCAATCGGCAGCGTGCTAAGGTCGGAACTGAGGATAATGTCGGCCCGCCGCCCGGGCGTGGCCGAGCCGATCTCACGCTCCAGCCCAAAATGGCTGGCGGTGTTGATCGTTGCCATTTGCAACGCGACCAGAGGATCGCAGCCGCAGGCAATCGCGTGGCGCACAACCCGGTTCATGTGGCCTTCATTGACCAATGTGCCCGAGTGGCAGTCATCCGTGCACAGAATGAAATTGCGCGGGTCCAGCCCCTTTTCAGTGATGGCAGTGATCTGGCTTTCCACGTCATACCAGGCCGAGCCCAGGCGCATCATCGACCGCATCCCCTGTCGCACGCGCGCAATCGCGTCAGCCTCGCAGGTGCCTTCGTGGTCATCCGCTGGCCCACCTGCGACGTAGGCTGCAAAATCAGGCCCTAAATCAGGCGATGCATAATGCCCGCCCACCGTTTTCCCGGCGCGCTGGGTGGCCGCTATTTCGGCCAGCATCTTTGGATCACCGTGGATGACACCGGGGAAATTCATCATCTCGCCCAGCCCGATGATCCCCGGCCAGTTCATTGCTTCCGACACATCCTCGGGCGTGATCTCATAGCCGGTCGTTTCCAATCCGGGGGCCGAGGGCGCGCAAGAGGGCATCTGGGTGAAGATATTCACCGGTTGCAGCAGCGCCTCGTCATGCATCATGCGCACACCGTCCAGACCCAGCACATTGGCAATCTCATGCGGATCAGTGAACATCGAGGTGGTGCCATGCGGGATCACGGCCCGCGCAAATTCGGCCGGGGTCAGCATGCCGGATTCGATATGCATATGACCGTCACACAGACCGGGCAGGATATAGCGCCCCTGCGCCTCGATGATCTGGGTGTCGGGGCCAATGCAGTGCCCGGCGTCAGGTCCGACAAAGGCAATCCGCCCCTCGGCAATGGCGACGGAATGTTCCGGCAACAGCTCGCGGCTGTGCACATTCACCCAGATGCCACCGCGAATGACCGTATCTGCCGCCTCGCGACCGGCTGCTACGGCAATCAAACGAGGGGCGACATCGGGCCAGCTTGGGAAAGGTGAGTATTCCATGGCTCAACTTTCCCGAATGCGCGGTCAGGTGCAACCCCGGTAATCCCGTATCATGAAATCATCATATGGCACGGCCGCAGCGCGCCAGCGCTGCCCGGCCCAACCAGAGAAGCTGCCCCGCAAGGGGCCGCGACGATGGGCGGGAGGTCCCCCGCCCCGATCTTGCGCCGACCTCAATTGGCGCAAACGTCCATAGATGTGCGAACCGAACCTGAACGCAATAGGGGTGAATCGAACCAACATAACTCTGGCATAAGTTCTACTAATGGAACGGGGGAAAATTATTTGTTGGTCAAACACCCCGGCGCAAGGCAGGCTTTGCCAAGATCAGCCGCCAAAGGAGCGTTTCCATGAGTGTCGCCAATCTTCGCCCCAATATCGACCACTGGTCCGAGCGTGTCGATATGGCCGCAACTTTCCGCTGGACCGAGCGTCTGAACATGCACGAGGCCGTGGCCAACCATTTCAGCCTGGCGGTGAATGACGACGGCACGCAGTTCCTGATGAACCCCAATCAGATGCATTTCAGCCGAATCCGCGCCTCGGACCTGTTGTTGCTGGATGCCAATGACCCCAAGGTGATGAGCCTGCCCGGCGCGCCGGACCCGACCGCCTGGGGCCTGCACGGCTCGATCCACCGCCATTGCGCCCATGCCCGCTGCGTGATGCATGTGCATTCGATCTTCGCCACGGTTCTGGCCTCGCTGGCCGACAGCAATCTTCCGCCGATCGATCAGAACACCGCCACGTTCTACAACCGCTATGTCATTGACGAGGAATTCGGCGGGCTGGCGTTTGACAGCGAAGGGGAACGCTGCGCCTCGATGCTGTCGGACCCGAAGAAAAAGGTCATGATCATGGGCAACCACGGTGTTCTGATCATCGGCAGCGACCCTGCGGACACGTTCAACCGGCTGTTTTATTTCGAACGCGCTGCCGAAACCTATATTCGCGCGCTGCAAACCGGCCAGCCCCTGCGCGTACTGTCCGATGAGATCGCCGAAAAGACCGCGCAGGAACTGGATGACTATCCCGGTCAGGCCGAGGCGCATCTGCGCGAGATCAAAGCGGTTCTGGACGCCGAAGGCTCGGACTACGCAACCTGATCAAGGCGTCAGCCCGCCCAACCCGATCCCCGCTGGCGGCAGGACCGGGTGTGAAAACCAGCGCGACAAAGGAAAGCTGACATGTCGGACAACGCACCGATGCAGGACATGAGCAAAGAGTGGAACTATCACCCGGATTTGCCGCTTCGGAACCCATCCATTTTCCAGTGGCCGCCGCGCCCGGCCTTCCTGCTGGGCTGGGTGGCCAGAAACTGGCTGACGCTCAGCGAGCGGGTATTGATGCTGGCCCTCGCGGTCGCGCTGTGGGCGTTCTTTTATCCGTCGCTTGAGACCGCGCAAACATTTGCCTTTGGTTGGATATTTCAGATCTGGCTGGTGAACTTCGCAATGATCTTCGCGGTGGCTGGCGGGCTGCACTGGTATTTCTATATCCGCAAGTCGCAAGGCAAGAAGCTGAAGTTTGAACGTCGAGAGCAGGGCAGAAACAACGCGCTGTGGAGCTTCAGCGATCAGGTCAAGGACAACATGTTCTGGTCTCTGGGGTCAGGCGTATTGCAATTGACCGGGTTTCAGGTGGTGACGATGTGGCTGATGGCCAACGGATATGTGCCGGTCATCACCTTCGCCGAAAACCCGGTCTGGTTTGTGCTGTGGCTGATCCTGATCCCCATGTGGTCGGCCTTTCATTTCTATTGGGTGCACCGGCTGCTGCATCAGCCGTTTCTGTATAAGAAGGTCCACAGCCTGCACCACCGGAACGTCAATATCGGCCCATGGTCCGGCCTGTCGATGCACCCGGTCGAGCATTTCTTTTACCTGACGACGCTCTGCATCCACTGGATCGTGCCCTCGCACCCCATTCATCTGTATTTCCACATTGTGTTTCAGGGCGTCGGAGCCGCGATGAGCCATACGGGCTATGAAGAGCTGCTGATCAAAGACAAAAAACGTCTGGCGCTGGGCACGTTTTATCACCAGCTGCACCACCGCTACTACGAATGTAACTATGGCAATCAGGAAATGCCGTGGGACCGTTGGTTCGGGACGTTCCATGACGGATCCCCCGAAGCAACCGCCGACACGCGGGCCCGGAAAAAGCGGATGTTTGGATGACCGAACTTACCCCCGTGTCTGCGACAGACGCAGCGCGCGGGGGGTGATGGTGAACTCGGCCTTGAATGCCCGTGTCAGCGCGCTGGGGTCGTCATATCCGGCGCGCAGGGCGATCTCACCTATGGTCAAATCCGTCTCGGCCACCAGCTTGCGGGCAAGGTTCAGCCGCAGACGCCGATAGACCTGCGCGGGCCTGGCCCCCAACTCTGCCTGCATCCGCACCGAAAGCGCCTTTTGCGACCGACCCACCCGACTGGCAATTTCGGAGATCGGCAACGGGCGTTCCAGATGTTCCTGCATCAGCGCCAAAGCCTTGTTGACATAGCCGCTGGTCGCACCTGCGCCGCCCTCATGCGATCGGGCGGAATCGCGGGTCATGAACAATTGCGCCACTTCCAGCGCCAGTGCCTGCCCCTGATCCCGGCCGATCAGGTGCAGAACCAGATCAAAGGCGGCCATCGCGCCGGAACAGGTGATGCGGTTGCGATCGATCACGTATCTTTCGCGCACGGTGTCGATGTCGGGAAACCGTTCGGTGAAGCCTGTCAGCTCCTCCCAATGAATCGTCGCGCGGTGCCCGTCCAGCAGGCCCGCCAAAGCCAACAGCCAGCTTCCGGTGTCCAGCCCGGCCAGCGTGTCATAACGTTCGGCCGCAGACCGCAGCCCAGCCTGCGTCTGCCAGTTGCCATGGGTGCGAAACCCATAAGATGGCATCACCATCAGGGTGTCGCCGTTGGCGGTTTGCAACGGGCCATGAGGTGCCACCTGCAGGCCCGAGGATGAGGTTACTGGCCCCGAGGTCAGCGACAGAAACCGCCACTGATACAGATTGCGCCCCGACAGCGTATTGGCGGCCCGCAACGGCTCGACCGTGTTGGCCAGACAATGGTTCGAGAATCCCTCGAACAGAAGCACACCGATTTGCTGCGGTGCAGAGGGGGATTTAGTCCATTTCTGCATGATAAACGTCTATTCCCGCACGAGGTGTTTCTCAACCCCGGTCACGATACGCGCACGACCAGATGTGGAGAATTCAGATGCAATATGGCCTGTCCGACGAACAGGAGATGATCGCCTCGACCGTGCGCAGCTTTGTCGAGAACGAGATTTACCCGCATGAAGAGCTGGTCGAACGCACCGGCGAAGTCCCGCATGAGATTGCAGAAGAAATCAAGCGCAAGACCATCGAGTTGGGCTTTTACGCCTGCAACTTTCCCGAAAGCGTCGGATGCGCCGGTCTGAACCATCTGGAATTTGCGCTTGTTGAACGTGAACTGGGGCGCGGTTCGATGGCGTTGAACCATTTCTTCGGACGTCCGCAGAACATCCTGATGGCCTGCGAAGGCGAGCAGGTCGAGCGTTACCTGATGCCCGCCGTTCGCGGTGAGCGGATGGATGCGCTGGCGATGACCGAACCCGGTGCAGGCTCGGACGTGCGGGGCATGAAATGCGCCGCCGTGCGCGATGGCGGGGACTGGGTGGTCAACGGTACCAAACACTTCATCTCGGGGGCCGAACACGCCGATTTCATCATCGTCTTCATCGCGACGGGTGAGGATCAGACGCCCAAAGGGCCGAAAAAGCGGATCACCGCGTTTCTGGTGGATCGCGGCACGCCGGGGTTCACGATCCGCGACGGGTACAAGTCGGTCAGCCATCGCGGCTACAAGAACATGGTGCTGGATTTCGACGATTGCCGCCTGCCCGACGCGCAGGTTCTGGGCGAGGTCGATGGTGGGTTCGAGGTGATGAACACCTGGCTCTACGCCACGCGCATTACCGTTGCGGCCATGTCCGTGGGACGCGCGCGCCGGGCCTTTGACTACGCGCTGGATTACGCGGCGACGCGCGAACAGTTCGGCCAGAAGATCGGCAAGTTTCAGGGCGTGTCCTTCCAGATCGCCGACATGATCACCGAAATCGACGCGGCGGATCTGCTGACGCTGGCGGCGGCGGACCGGCTGGATAAAGGGCTGCCCGCGAATCGCGAGATTGCGTCAGCCAAGCTTTACGCCTCCGAGATGCTGGCGCGGGTAACGGACGCCGCCATACAGGTTCATGGCGGTATGGGTCTGATGGATGACTATCCGCTGGAACGGTTCTGGCGCGATGCAAGGGTCGAGCGTATCTGGGACGGCACCAGCGAGATTCAGCGCCATATCATCAGCCGGGACCTGCTGAGGGCGCTGGGCGCATGAGGCCACTCGGGCGTGTCTTGAACCCTGCATCCATGGCCGTGATCGGCGGCGGGGCCTGGTGCGCGGAAGTGATCAATCAGGCCCGAAAGTTCGGGTTCTCCGGGGATATCTGGCCGGTTCACCCCAAGGCGCAGCAAGTGGCGGGTATGCCCGCCTTTGCCACCATCGAAGACCTGCCCAAACCGCCGGATGTGGCCTTTGTCGGTATCAACCGGCACGCGACGATCTCGGCCGTTGCGGCTTTGTCCTTGGCGGGGGCAGGTGGCGCTGTGTGCTTTGCGTCCGGCTTTACCGAGGCGCGGGCCGAGGATGATCAGGGCGCTGATTTGCAGGCGCAGCTGGTTGCGGCAGCGGGGGACATGCCGATCCTCGGACCCAACTGCTATGGGTTCGTCAACGGGTTGGAGCGCGCGGCAGTCTGGCCGGATCAGCACGGAATGCGCCCTGTGGATCGTGGGGTGGCGATCCTGACCCAAAGCTCGAACATTTCGATCAACATGACGATGCAGCGCCGGGCCCTGCCTTTGGCGTTCATGCTGACCTGCGGGAATCAGGCGCAGACGCATCAGGCGGATGTGGCCTCGGCCCTTTTGGACGATGATCGGATCACCGCGATTGGCGTTCATATCGAGGGTTTTGGCGATTTGCGAAAATGGGAAGCCTTGGCGCGGAAAGCGCGCGAAAGGGATGTTCCTGTTGTCGCGTTGAAAATGGGCCGCTCGGACCACGCGCAGGCGGCCACGATTTCGCATACGGCGTCGCTGGCGGGTGGGGATGCCGGGGCGCAGGCTTTCCTGGATCGTCTGGGGATTGCCCGGCTGGACGATATCCCGAGTTTTCTGGAATGCCTCAAACTGCTGCATGTCACCGGGCGTTTGGACGGCAACGGGCTGGCCTCGATCAGTTGTTCAGGCGGCGAGGCGAGTTTGGCGGCAGATATGGCCGAAGGGCGCGATCTGCATTTCCCACCGTTGACGGATCAGCAACGCTCGGATCTGCGCGCCGCACTTGGCCCGATGGTGGCGCTGGCCAATCCACTGGATTACCACACTTATATCTGGCGGGACACGGATGCGATGACGCGTGCGTGGTCCGGGATGACCGGGCCGGATAAGGCGCTGACCATGGCGATTGTCGATTATCCGCATACGGATCCGACGGATTGGGAGTGCGCAACGCAGGCAGCGCTGAACTGTGTGGCAGGGACCGGCAGGCCCTTTGCCGTGACTGCGACCCTGCCCGAGTTGATGCCCGAACATGTTGCGCAGCGTCTGTTGGCAGGTGGGGTTGTTCCGTTCTCGGGCCTGCATGAGGCGCTGTCCTCTGTCGAAGCGGCGGCGCGACTGTTGCCGGAACTGTCAGAGCCGGTGCTGTTGCCTGCGGATGCAGCTGCTGATCACGTGCTGACCGAGGCTGAGGCCAAGTCGGCTTTGGCCGCGTTTGGCTTGCCCATCCCGCGCAACCGGGTGGTTGCGGCTGAGGACGCGGGGCGCGTGGCCGGTGAACTGGTTGGCCCCTTTGCAGTGAAGGGCGTCGGGCTGGCGCATAAGTCGGAACATGACGCGGTGCGTCTTGGGGTTTCGCCCTGCGATCTGGCCAAGACCGCGAAGTCGATTGGCACCCAGACGGTGTTGATCGAGGAAATGGCGACAGGCGGGGTAGCCGAGCTATTGATCGGGGTCACACGAGACCCGGCGCATGGCTATGTGCTGACCATGGGAGCCGGAGGGGTGCTGACCGAGATTCTGCGCGATACGGTTTCGGTTTTGATCCCGTCCCCGCGCGCGACGGTTGAGCAGGCGCTGGGCAAACTGGCCTGCGCGCCGCTGCTGGCCGGGTACCGGGGCAAACCGCCTGCCAATATGGACGCGATTCTGGACGCGGTCGAGGCCGTTCAGAACTATGTCATTGCCAATGCCGCGACAGTTGAAGAAGTTGAGATTAACCCGCTGATCTGCACCGCCGAGGGCGCGGTTGCAGTCGATGCGCTGATCCGAAAGGCAAGTTCATGAGTCCGATCAAAACCCGTCGCGACGGTGCCATTCTCGAAGTCATTCTGGACCGGCCCAAGGCCAACGCGATCGATCTGGCCACCAGCCGCATCATGGGCGAGGTGTTTCGCGACTTTCGGGACGATCCGGAACTGCGTGTTGCGATCCTGACCGGGGGCGGCGAGAAGTTCTTTTGCCCTGGCTGGGATCTGAAGGCCGCAGCCGACGGTGATGCGGTGGATGGCGATTACGGCGTTGGCGGTTTCGGCGGGTTGCAGGAACTGCGCGATATGAACAAGCCGGTGATTGCGGCAGTCAATGGCATTGCCTGCGGCGGCGGTCTGGAACTGGCGCTGAGCGCCGACATGATCATCGCCTCGGAAAACGCCAGCTTTGCCCTGCCCGAGATCCGCTCGGGCACGGTGGCTGATGCGGCCAGTGTCAAGCTGCCCAAACGCATTCCCTATCACATCGCGATGGAACTGCTGCTGACAGGGCGTTGGTTCGACCCGGAAGAGGCCCATCGTTGGGGGCTGGTCAATGAGGTCGTGCCCGCAGATCAGTTGATGGACCGCGCGTGGGAACTTGCCCGGTTGCTGGCCAGCGGCCCACCCCTTGTTTATGCGGCGATCAAGGAGATTGTGCGCGAAGCCGAGGATGCCAAGTTTCAGGACGTGATGAATCGGATCACCAGGCGGCAATTGGCCAGCGTGGATGTGCTGTATGGGTCCGAGGACAATCTGGAAGGCGCGCGCGCCTTTGCCGAAAAGCGCGATCCGGTTTGGAAAGGGCGATAGGGGGCTCTGCCCCCGGTCGCGGCACGCCGCGCCTCCCCCGGGATATTTTTGGCCAGATGAAGGGCGGATCAGCTCCGCTCGAACAGGGCGATGAACGCGGTGTCGTCTTTATTGGGGCCAGCGGCGAGGTCGCCGTAGATGCGCACCTCGGGCAGGGACAGGTTGCGGATGCGGTCGTGTGCGAGCTGGTGCAGCGCGTCGGCGAACCCAAGTTTTTCGAAATGTCTGGCGTTGATCGAGAGCGCAAACTGGGCGCCCGGGCGGGCGACGCGCAATAGGGCGGGCAGTACCTCGGGCCCAAGGTGGCCATGGGTAAAGGTGCCTGAGGATACGATGCCGGAATAGCTGTGGCGCGGCACCGGGATACCGTGGTTCAGGTCGGCTTCGATGGCGTCGCGATAAATGTCCTTACGCATGGCCTGGTCCAGCATTTCGGCGCTGATATCCGTGGCATCGATGGGGCCGACACCCAACCCGGCCAGAATCGCACCGCAGAGGCCGGTGCCTGCGCCCACATCCAGCACCGGGCCTTGCCCGAAGGCACTGACAAAGGCGCGGGCGGTGTGGATGTGCAGTTGATAATCCTCGCGCGCGGCGAAGCTGTCGTCATAATCGCCCGCCCATTCGGCATAAAGGCGCTTGTTGTCCTCGGGCGAGGTCAGCGCATAGGCGGTGTGCAGGTCGGGTGTTTTCTGGCTCATACCTAAAAGAAAGGCGCATGAGGGGATTCGAATCAAGTGCGTCTATGCGGCGCTTGCATCCCGAACCGGCTCGGATCATCTATGGGGTATGACACAGACGCTTTTTTCCTTTGGACATGGGTATTCGGCGCAGGCGTTGTCGCGCAGGCTGGCGGCGGACGGGTGGCGCGTGATCGGCACGACACGGGATGGGGCCGGTGCCGATGCAATTCGGGCGTCGGGCGCAGAACCGTTGGTCTGGCCCGGTGAGGTGCCGGATCTGGATGGGGTCACGCATATGTTGATCTCGACCGCGCCAAGCGAGGAGGGCGATCCGGTTCTGAAGGCGCTGGGCGACGAGATCGCGGCGCGGGCCGGACAGTTCGAATGGGTCGGTTATCTGTCGACCACCGCAATCTATGGGGATCATCAGGGCGATTGGGTGGATGAAGCCACGCCGCCTGCCCCAACTGCAAAACGGGGCCGTTGGCGATTGCAGGCCGAGCAGCAGTGGTCGGCCATTCCCGGCCTGCCCGTTCACATCTTTCGCCTGGCCGGAATCTACGGCCCCGGACGGGGGCCGTTTTCCAAGCTCAAACGCGGTGGATTGCGGCGGATCATCAAACCTGGGCAGGTGTTTTCGCGGATCCATGTGGATGACATCGCGCAGGTTCTGGCGGCGTCGATCGCCGCGCCCAATCCCGGCGCGGTCTACAATGTCTGCGATGACGAGCCGGTGCCCCCTCAGGACGTGATCGGCTATGCCGCCGAGCTTCAGGGTCTGCCCCTGCCGCCTGCCGTTTCGTACGAAGAGGCGGACCTGACCCCGATGGCGCGCAGTTTCTACAATGAGAACAAGCGCGTGCGAAACAACCGCATCAAGGATGAACTTGGGGTGCGGTTGCTGTACCCCAATTACCGGGTCGGGCTAGAGGCGCTGATGAACGCTTACTGAGCGGCCTTGATCATGTCGGCCGCTTTTTCGGCGATCATAATGGTTGGCGCGTTGGTGTTGCCGGATACCAGCGTCGGCATGATCGAAGCATCGACAACGCGCAGCCCTTGAACCCCACGCACACGCAATTCTGGGTCGACCACGGCCATATCGTCCACGCCCATTTTGCAAGTGCCCACCGGGTGGTAGATCGTATCGGCGCGGTCGCGAATATGGCGTTCCC
Source organism: Ruegeria sp. AP12 (assembly GCF_056540025.1). Classification (NCBI taxonomy): domain Bacteria; kingdom Pseudomonadati; phylum Pseudomonadota; class Alphaproteobacteria; order Rhodobacterales; family Roseobacteraceae; genus Ruegeria; species Ruegeria sp. AP12. Next base: position 4,360 of record NZ_JBQFVZ010000012.1, on the reverse strand, counting down.
AATCCGCGTCCGTTTTGGCTGTTTCGGTCCCGAACATCTCGGAGTGCCGGAATTTGGCCAGTGCGGGGGCGTCCATGATCTGGCGCATCATGCGAGCACCTTTGATCAACGTCTCAAGATCGCGATCGTCAGACAGAAAGTTCGGGTCGATGGCGGGGGCGGCAAAGGGGTCGGCGCTGTGCAGGCCGACAGTGCCGCGGCTTTCGGGGCGCAGTTTGCAGACATGGCAGCTGTAGCCATAGCCGTAATGCAGCTTTCTGGCGTGATCGTCGACCATGGCGATGGCGAAATGCAATTGGATGTCGGGGCGGTCCAGATCGGCTGAGGTTTTCAGGAAACCCGCGCCTTCGGCAAAGGGGGTGGCAGCCATGGACACTCCGGTTTTGCGCCAGCGCCATATGTGACCCAGAAGGCGGGCGGCGCCGATCAGGCCGATGCCGAAATTGTCGGTGTCCTTGCTGCGATAGGTCAGAATGAAATCCAGATGGTCCTGCAGGTTCTTGCCGACGCCGGGCAGGTCGTGCCGGACGGGAATCCCGTGCTGGCGCAGCTCGTCCGCCGCGCCAATGCCAGACAGTTGCAACAGCTGTGGCGACTGCAGTGCGCCGGCGCACAGAATGACCTCGCGTTTGGCCGAAACCGAGTGGTCAGCGCCCTTTGCTTTTCTCTTGTAGATCACTCCGGTTGCGCGTTTGTCCTGTAAGGTCAGTTCTTTGGCATGAGCATGAGTGATCACGGTCAGATTCGCGCGGTCCATGACCGGATGGACATAGGCGGCTGCGGCGGAACACCTCTCGCCATTCCTGGCGGGGTCGTGAAACTGCGTCACCTGATACAGTCCGACGCCTTCATTGTCGCCGCGGTTGAAGTCCTGAATGCGTCGATGTTGCAGTTGTTCGGCTGCTTCCAAAAAGGCATGTGTGACGGGGCGCGGCTCTTTCTGATGTGACACCTGCAGCGGGCCGCTGTCCCCGTGCATCTCATCCGCGCCCTGTTCGTTGTTCTCGGCCCGTTTGAAATAGGGCAGGACGCTGTCCCAATCCCAGCCGGTGCAGCCTTGCGCGGCCCAGCCGTCATAATCCTGCTTTTGGCCCCGGATATAAAGCATCGCGTTAATTGCGCTGGATCCACCCAGGGCCTTGCCGCGTGGCTGGTACCCTTTGCGGCCATTCAGACCGGGTTGCGGAACTGTTTCAAACGCCCAGTTGCTGATCTTCGGACGCCCCGGCAAAGACGCGACAATTGCAGCGGGCATACGGATGCCGATATGGTCCCCTTTTCCCCCGGCCTCAAGCAGGCAGACCGTTATGTCGGGATCCTCGCTGAGGCGATTGGCCAAGACCGAGCCTGCGGATCCACCGCCTACAATGACGTAGTCAAATTCCATTTATGTGCCTTTATCAATTGATTGCGCCAAATGGGCCAGAAGGTCCGGGCAAACGACGCAAGGGAATGGGTCCGACTGTGCCCGACTTACGGGAAAATTCAATCAGCATTTCAACTATTGACACTAGGTAACTGTGGCTGGCTCACAACCAGGTCAAGTTTGAACCCTGGCGAGCTGAGGTTCACCATAGGAAAAAGCTATCACAACAATCCAAAAACAAAACTTATTCTCATGGCGCGGTTTTGCTATACCGGGCGCGACGCGAGATGGCAGAGATTGAGGTGCACGGTGTCGCAAGGTTCTGTTTTCCAAGACAGGAAATTGAAAACGACATCGGCGACATCTTACTGTGATCTTGTCGCGTAAATTTTGAACGCGCTAAGCCGCAAGACCTGAGCCAGGATTGGAGATCGATATGGACGGAAGTGATAACCCCAAAACAGGTGGATGCCCTGTGATGCATGGCGCGGGGACCCGGTCGAACCGGGACTGGTGGCCAAACCAGTTGAACCTGTCGATCCTTCATCAGCACGCGCCCGCGTCGAACCCGTTGGGTGCGGATTTCAACTATGCCGAAGAGTTCCAGAAGCTGGATATGAAGGCGTTGAAAGAAGACCTCTATGCGCTGATGACAGATTCGCAGGATTGGTGGCCCGCGGATTACGGTCACTACGGTGGTCTGTTCATCCGTATGGCGTGGCACAGCGCCGGGACGTACCGCACGGCGGATGGCCGTGGCGGGGCCTCGACCGGGAACCAGCGCTTTGCGCCGCTCAACAGCTGGCCGGACAATGGCAACCTGGACAAGGCGCGCCGCCTACTGTGGCCGATCAAGCAGAAATACGGCAACCAGATCTCTTGGGCCGACCTGATGATTCTGGCGGGCAACTGCGCCATCGAGTCGATGGGCGGCAAAACCTTTGGTTTCGCCGGTGGCCGCGAAGACATCTGGGCGCCCGAGGAAGACATCTATTGGGGGTCCGAGACCGAATGGCTTGCCCCGACCGACAACCCCAACAGCCGTTATTCGGGCGAGCGTGATCTGGAAAACCCACTGGCCGCTGTGCAGATGGGCCTGATCTACGTGAACCCCGAAGGCCCGGATGGCGAGCCGAACATTCTGGCCTCGGGCCGCGATATCCGCGACACCTTTGGCCGGATGGCGATGAATGACGAGGAAACCGTCGCTCTGGTCGCGGGTGGTCACACCTTTGGTAAGGCGCATGGCGCAGGCGATCCCGATCTGGTTGGCCCAGATCCCGAAGCCGCGCCGATCGAAGAGATGGGCTTTGGCTGGATCAACAAGTTCGGTTCGGGCAAGGGTGACGACACGACCACGTCGGGCATCGAAGGCGCATGGACCGCGAACCCCATCCAGTGGGACAATGGCTATTTCGACCTGCTGTTCGGATATGACTGGAACCTGACCAAAAGCCCCTCGGGCGCGTGGATCTGGGAACCGGTTGGCGTGAAAGAGGAAGACATGGCCCCGGCGGCGCATGATCCGTCGAAGAAGGTCAAAACCATGATGACCACCGCTGACATGGCGATGCGCATGGACCCGATCTATGGTCCGATCTCGAAACGCTTCCATGAAAACCCGGACCAGTTCGCCGATGCCTTCGCCCGTGCGTGGTTCAAGCTGACCCACCGCGACATGGGTCCGCGGTCTGCCTATATCGGCCCGGAAGCCCCGGCCGAAGAGCTGCTGTGGCAGGACAACGTTCCCGCTGTGGATCACGACCTGATTGACGACGCGGATGTGGCCGACCTGAAAGCCAAGATCGCGGCAACTGGTCTGTCGGTGTCCGAACTGGTCTCGACCGCGTGGGCTTCGGCCTCGATCTTCCGTGGGTCGGACAAGCGTGGCGGTGCCAATGGGGCCCGTATCCGCCTTGCGCCGCAAAAAGACTGGGACGTCAACGAGCCGATGAAACTGTCCAAGGCGCTGGATGCACTGGAGGGTGTTCAGGCGGCGTTCAACGGTGCGCAATCCGGTGGCAAGAAGGTCTCGCTGGCGGATATCATCGTTCTGGCCGGTGCTGTTGGTGTCGAACAGGCGGCCAAGGCTGGCGGTCAGGATGTCGAGGTTCCGTTCACCCCGGGCCGCACCGACGCAACGCAGGAACAGACGGATGTGGACAGCTTCTCGGTGATGGAGCCCATCGCAGACGGGTTCCGCAACTACCAGAGGGGCGACTACACCGTCTCGCCCGAGGAACTGCTGGTCGACCGCGCGCAGTTGCTGAACCTGTCCGCGCCCGAGATGACAGCCCTTGTCGGTGGCCTGCGTGTGCTGGGTGCCAATTTCGGCGACAGCAAGCATGGTGTGTTCACGGATCGCGTGGGAACGCTCAGCAATGACTTCTTCACCAACATTCTGGATATGGGCACCGAATGGAAGCCGTCGGGCAAAGGCGTCTATGAAGGCCGCGACCGTGCCAGCGGTGAGGTCAAGTGGACCGGCACCCGCGTTGATCTGGTCTTCGGCTCGAACTCGCAACTGCGGGCGCTGGCCGAGGTCTATGGTCAGGCCGGTGCCGAGGGCAAATTCGTCTGCGACTTTGTCTCGGCCTGGAACAAGGTGATGAATGCGGACCGCTTCGACCTGAAGTAATTCCGCGTTGATCGCAGGAATAGCGCCGCCCGAGGAGACTCGGGCGGCGTTTTTGTTGGCCCGACTCTCGGGCGCATACCAAGCATTGGGTACGATTCCTCTGAATGGCCATTCCTTGCCGTGTTTCCAGGAATGGAGAAGACCGTTGTTGGCGGGATTTTTTAAGTTAACATTTTGTTTTCATTAAGATTGGTAAGTTTCTGCCGAGAAATGTGAAGTTTTTTCAAAATGGGGGTTGCAGGTCCCGGGCCCAATCCGTAAATACCCCTTCACCGGCGCTGCTGAGGCGCTGGGACGCGGCGGAAGCGGCGGAGACGCATCGGAGAGACGGTGGGCATTCGGAGGTTTTTGATTGG
>NZ_JBQFVZ010000011.1:0-53358 GCF_056540025.1 Ruegeria sp. AP12 | reverse complement strand
CTGCGGTCAGCGTGGTCTTGCCGTGGTCAACGTGGCCAATCGTGCCGATGTTGACGTGCGGTTTTGTACGCTCAAACTTTTCCTTTGCCATGATGGCCTCCTTTTTCGGTAATGAAGGGAGCCCCTGACCGGAGCTCCCTCAAATCTTCGCTTATGCGTATTTCGCCTGGATCTCGTCCGAGATGTTCTGCGGAACCGGATCGTAGTGGTCGAACTGCATGGTGAACTGGGCACGGCCCGACGACATCGAACGCAGGGTGTTGATGTAGCCGAACATGTTCGCCAGCGGAACGAACGCGTCGATCGCGATCGCGTTGCCGCGCGGTTCCTGACCAGACACCTGGCCACGACGCGAGGTCAGGTCGCCGATGATACCGCCGGTATATTCTTCCGGGGTGATCACTTCGACCTTCATGATCGGTTCCAGCAGCTTCGCGCCAGCTTTGCGCATACCTTCACGCATACACATACGGGCCGCGATTTCGAACGCCAGAACGCTCGAGTCAACGTCGTGGAACTTACCGTCCAGCAGGGCAACCTTGAAGTCGATCACGGGGAAGCCAGCCAGCGGGCCGCTATCCATGACCGAGTTGATGCCTTTTTCAACACCCGGGATGTATTCCTTCGGAACGGCACCACCAACGATGCGGCTTTCGAACGAATAGCCTTCGCCCGGCTCGGTCGGCTGGATTTCCAGCTTAACTTCGCCGAACTGACCCGAACCACCCGACTGTTTCTTGTGGGTATAGGTGTGCTCGACCGGCATCGAGATGGTTTCACGATAGGCCACCTGCGGTGCACCAATGTTCGCTTCAACCTTGAACTCGCGCTTCAGACGGTCAACCAGGATGTCCAGGTGAAGTTCGCCCATGCCCTTCATGATGGTCTGACCCGATTCCAGGTCGGTTTCCACACGGAAGGACGGGTCTTCGGCGGCCAGACGGGCCAGACCCTGGGACATTTTCTCCTGGTCGCCCTTGGTTTTGGGCTCGACCGCGATCTCGATCACCGGATCGGGGAAGGTCATGGTTTCCAGAACCACCGGATCTTTCGCATCACAGAGGGTGTCACCGGTGGTGGTGTCTTTCAGACCCGCCAGCGCGATGATGTCGCCTGCAAACGCTTCTTCGATCTCTTCCCGGTTGTTCGAGTGCATCATCATCATGCGACCGATGCGCTCTTTCTTACCTTTGGTCGAGTTCAGGATCGAGTCACCCTTGTTCATGGTGCCCGAGTAGATCCGGGTGAAGGTCAGCGAGCCAACGAAGGGGTCGTTCATGATTTTGAACGCCAGACCCGAGAAGGCCATCTCGTCATCGGCACGACGGGCGATGTCACGAACTTCTTCCTCGTCGCCGGGTTTGAAGCCCATGTAATCGACAACGTCCAGCGGGCTGGGCAGATAGTCGATCACAGCGTTGAGTAGCGGCTGAACGCCTTTGTTCTTGAACGCCGAACCACCCAGAACCGGAACGAACGCGATGTCCAGAGTACCCTTGCGCAGCAGGGCGCGCAGGGTCTCAACGTCGGGCTCATTGCCTTCCAGGTATTCCATCATCGCGTCGTCGTCCATTTCGACGGCCGCTTCGATCATCTTGCCGCGCCATTCGTCAGCCATGTCTTTCAGGCTGTCGCGGATCGGAGCTTTGATCCAGCTTGCGCCCAGATCTTCACCCTGCCACAGCCACTCTTCCATGGTGACCAGGTCGATCAGACCTTCCAGCTCGGACTCGGCGCCGATCGGAATACCAACCGGAACAGCGCGTGCGCCGGTGCGGTCTTCGATCATGCGAACGCAGTTGAAGAAGTCTGCGCCGATCTTGTCCATCTTGTTGACGAAAACCATACGCGGAACCTTGTAGCGGTCAGCCTGACGCCACACGGTTTCGGTCTGGGGCTCAACACCGGCGTTTGCGTCCAGAACGCAGACGGCACCGTCGAGAACCGCCAGCGAACGCTCAACTTCGATGGTGAAGTCAACGTGACCGGGGGTGTCGATGATGTTCAGGCGGTGCTTGGGGGTATCGGCGGTCTGACCGTCCTCGGTGCGTTCCCAGAACGTGGTGGTCGCAGCCGAAGTGATGGTGATGCCGCGTTCCTGCTCCTGCTCCATCCAGTCCATGGTGGCTGCACCATCGTGCACCTCACCGATGTTGTGGGATTTACCAGTGTAATACAGGATACGCTCCGAGCAGGTGGTCTTACCTGCGTCGATGTGCGCCATGATACCGAAGTTACGGTACAGTTCGAGCGGATATTCGCGTGCCATTTTTGATAAGCCTCTGAATTACCAACGGTAGTGGCTGAAGGCTTTGTTCGCCTCGGCCATCTTGTGGGTGTCTTCGCGCTTCTTCACGGCGGTACCGCGGGACTGTACAGCGTCCAGCAGCTCACCGGCGAGGCGTTCTTCCATGGTGTTTTCGTTGCGGCCGCGCGCTGCAGTGATCAGCCAGCGGATGGCCAGTGCTTCGCGGCGCTCGGGGCGGACTTCGACCGGAACCTGATAAGTTGCACCACCAACCCGGCGCGAGCGAACCTCGACCGACGGTTTGATGTTGTCGAGCGCTTCGTGGAACACTTCGACAGGTGCGCGCTTGATCTTGTTCTCAACGCGGTCAAAGGCGTTGTAGACGATGCGCTCTGCGACCGACTTCTTGCCGTCGATCATCAGGTTGTTCATGAATTTGGTCAGAACCTTGTCGCCAAATTTGGCGTCAGGCAGAACTTCGCGTTTTTCGGCGGCGTGACGACGTGACATATCAGCCTCTCCTTCTTACTTGGGACGCTTCGCGCCGTATTTCGAACGACGTTGCTTACGATCTTTGACGCCCTGAGTATCCAGAACACCGCGCAGGATGTGGTAACGCACACCGGGAAGGTCTTTCACACGGCCGCCACGGATCAGAACAACCGAGTGTTCCTGCAGGTTGTGGCTTTCACCGGGGATGTACGAGATCACCTCGAACCCGTTGGTCAGGCGCACCTTGGCAACCTTACGCATAGCCGAGTTCGGCTTTTTCGGTGTGGTGGTGTACACGCGGGTGCAGACGCCGCGTTTCTGCGGGCACTGCTCCAGGTGCATGGACTTCGAGCGTTTTACTTTGGGCTGCCGCGGTTTGCGGATCAGCTGTTGAATAGTTGGCATTCCGGTTTCTTCCCCGTTTTGCAACACACATGACATGCACGCGGGTTGCGTGCGGTTAAATTTGCTGCACTCATGCGTCCACAAGCGCAAAATCCGCGAGCGTTCCCATTCCGAGGTGAACGTCGCGGTTGGTTATCAGAGGGCGCGAACGGCAAAATTGTCCGGGCCTTGACCAGTTCATTTCTGAAATCGGTTATGGGGCGGCCCCCGGTACCGAGATGTCGCGCGTATTAAGGGGAGTCGGCCCAAGTGTCAACAGCACACCCGGTCCGCAGGTCAACTGGCCGTGTTGGGGCGATTTATCAGGGCGTGCTCCGGTTTGGCAATCGTTCCATTCGTTGCAGCCCATCGGATGCGCGGGCATAGTCGCCGCATCGGATGTCCCAGCGGGTGAATCATGCAAATCCTCGGCCTGTGCCGTTTTTCCTTTCCCGCCACTGACGGCTTTCAGATCCTGCATGACACGGTCGAGGACCGGCGGGCCTACCTATACAGCCCCGCCCGGCTGGAAGAACGGTTCCGCCTTTTCGAAACCACCACCCTGCCCTGCTTTCGCGAACAGACCGATCCGGGTTTCGATCTGATCCTGCTGACCGGAACCTGTTTGCCCAAACCCTTTCTTGAGCGACTGCAAGACGTCACGTCCGACGTGCGCCAGATCCGCATTTTCCAGAAGGACGCCGCGCCTCACAAAGCTGTGGTTCGCGACGTTCTGAACACCGCACGCCAGACGCCGGATCAACCCTGCATACAGTTCCGAAATGATGACGACGACGCGGTCTCGGTGGATTTTGTCGAACGGCTGCGCCGGACGGCAAACGACAACGCAGGCCTGATGCAACGGTATGAGAGTGTCGGGATCGACTTCAACTCAGGCTATCTGGCGCGGTTCGGGCCGGGTGGGATTCAGGCCACCGCCGTCATGCGCTCGCTGTTGGCCGTCGGCCTTGGGATGTTTGTTCAGGGCGGCAGCAGCAGAACCATATTCGACCGATTGCACAACCGATTGGCCCGGTTCATGCCAGTGATCAGCCAACCTGATGCGCCGATGTGGGTGCGCGGGCTGAACGGGTTCAACGACTCGCCCCATGCGCGGACGGACAAAACCGAGCTTCGCCCGCTGACGCCGCAGCAAGCCGGGGAATTCATCGCCCGCTTTGCCATCGACTCCGATGCCGTGCAGGCAGCCCACAGCAAAAAACCGGACGACCGGCCATGATGCAGGTTATCGGTCTGTGTCGGTTTTCATACCCTGCCGTTGGCGGCTTTCAAGTCATGCATGACACGATCGAGGATCGGCGGCGTTTTCTCTATGACCCGGTCAGGTTGGAGCAGCGTTTCCACCTTTTCGAAACGCTGACCCTGCCCTGCCTGCGGCACCAGACGGATGAGCGCTTCCAGTTTCTGATCGTTGTCGGCGAGTGTCTGCCCGAACCGGCCCTGCACCGGCTACGCGACATCACGCGGGACCTGCCGCAGGTGCAGATCATCCCCAAACCGCCAAAGCGGCACCGCAAAGTCATGCAAGAGGTGCTGAACGCAGCGCGCAAGGACCCGGACCAGCCCTGCCTGCAATTCCGCCACGACGATGACGATGCCATTGCCATCGATTTTGTCCAACGCTTGCGAGCGGCGGCGCAGGATTGCGGCGGAACCCTGAAACAGCACGACACAGTGGGCATCGATTTCAATAGCGGCTATCTGTTGCATTCCGGGGATGCGGGCGTCTTTACGGCGCAGATTCACCGGCCTTTGGTCACGGCCGGTTTGGGCATGTATGTCGCGGCAGGCAACCCAAAATCCATCATGAACTTCACCCACAACAAGATCAGCCGGGTCATGCCGGTCGTCACCCTGCCGGACAGCCCGATGTGGGTGCGCGCACTGCATGCGCATAACGACTCGCCTCAGGCCCGGAAAAACCTGAATGACCTGACGCCTGTCCGACCCGCCGATGAACAGATCCTGCGCCAGCGTTTTGCGATTGATCCGGATGCTCTGCGGCAGGTTCAGTCGTCCGATTGAAGCGACCGCTCGCGCAGGAGCGTGAACAGCCCCGCCACGACAACCAAGGCCGCACCCATCAGCGTGACGCTGTCCGGCCAATCCCCAAAGACAAGCCAGCCCAGACCCAGCGCCCATAACAGGCTGGAATAGCGGAACGGGGCGACAAATCCGACCTCGCCCACCCGCATGACCATCACGCTGAACGTATAACCCATCAGAACAAACACGGCCGCAGCCGCCACCAACCCACCGGTTACATGCGCAACCGGCACCCAGCCTTCGAACACCGAGATGATCGCCGCCGTCACCGTGATTGACAAGGACGTCGCCAGAGTGACCACCATCGAAGGCACCTGTGCCGACATGCGCCGCGTGATCAGATCGCGCACAGTAACCGACAGCATCGCAAGCAGCGCGTAGACCGCATACAGGTTGAACCCCTCGGGCCCCGGTCGGACGATCAGCAGCATTCCGGCGAACCCAATCGCAATGGCGATCATCCGCCGCCAACCGATGCTTTCATTGAAAAACAGCGCCGCCCCCAGCGTCACGGTCAGCGGCAACGCCTGCAAAACCGCCGTCACATTCGCCAGCGGCATGTTTTTCAAGGCCACCAGAAAGAAGAACGTGGCCGACAATTCCGTCAGACACCGCAGGGCAACCAGGATTTTGTCATGCCGCGGAAAGTTCAGATGCAGCGCCCCAAGATGCCGGGCCAGCAGATAGATCAGCACCGTCGCCAGCACACCTCGCATCGCGATCAACTGAAACAAAGGCAGGTCCTGCAGCGCAACCTTCACCAGTGTGTCGTTGACGGTAAAGGCCATCATGCTACCCATCATCAACAGCGCGCCTCTGACATTGGGGGTCATTCTAGTCTGATCCAAATACAAATGCTTTTGGGCATTGGTCTTTCAGGTCGCTGAAATGTCAACTCATCAATCAATGATCTCGCCCAGCATGACGGTGGTGTGGGGAGACACCTGTCCAGGCCAAAAGGGCCTATCCAAAACCCGCAGCACCTGTAAACTGATTGGCACCCGATACAGCCGCAGGCTGCACCGGGCACGGCGTATTTGCCCACACTCGACGCAAATCGCCCGCTTTTCTCAAAAAAAATCCCAAAAATGTGAGGTCATTTTGATTACAGCCGAATATTGCCGTCTATTCGCCCGTTACAACAGCTGGCAGAACTGTTCGCTTATTGCGGCAGCCGGAGCCGTACCTGATCCAACCGACCTTCCAAGAATGCCGTTGCTATAGGTGTCGGCGCACTGAACAAAAAAAGGCCCCGCGCAATCGCGGGGCCTTTTTCAATTGTCTTAAGCGAAACTTACTCGCGGCTTTCCGGGGTTTCCACCAGAACGTCCAGCTCATCCCCCACCATGTCGTCGTCGAATGCCGGGGCGGCCAGAGCAGCGGCGGCTTCGGCTTCTTCCCGACGGGCTTCGATGACCACGTTGTCACGCGACTGCGCGATGTGGCGGACGGCCTGGGTAGCACCACCGGTACCGGCGGGGATCAGACGTCCGACGATGACGTTCTCTTTCAGGCCAACCAGCTTGTCCTTCTTGCCCTGAACCGAAGCCTCGGTCAGAACGCGGGTGGTTTCCTGGAACGAGGCCGCCGAGATGAACGAACGCGTCTGCAGCGAGGCTTTGGTGATCCCCAGAAGGATCGGCTCGCCCTGCGCCGGACGACCACCACGGGCGATGGTCTTCTCGTTGGCTGCGTCGAACTCCTGCTTGTCGACATGCTCGCCTTTCAGAAGGGTGGTGTCGCCTGAATCCAGGATCTCCCACTTCTGCAGCATCTGGCGCACGATGACCTCGATGTGCTTGTCGTTGATCTTCACGCCCTGCAGACGATAGACGTCCTGCACCTCGTCGATCATGTAATCCGCCAGCGCTTCGACACCCATGATGGACAGGATGTCATGCGGAGCCGGGTTACCGTCCATCAGGTATTCACCCTTCTGGATGAAGTCCCCTTCGGCGACCGGGATGTGCTTGCCCTTGGGCACCATGTACTCGATGGTCTCCATGGACTCGTCAGCCGGTTCGATGCTGATGCGGCGCTTGTTCTTGTAGTCGCGGCCAAAGCGCACGTAACCATCGGCTTCTGCGATGATCGCGTGATCCTTGGGACGACGGGCTTCGAACAGTTCAGCCACACGCGGCAGACCACCGGTGATGTCCTTGGTCTTGGCGCCTTCACGCGGGATACGCGCGACAACGTCACCGGCTTCGACCTGCTGACCGTCTTCGACCGACAGGATCGCATCCACCGACATCGGATAGTGAACCGGGTTGCCCGCATCGTTGCGGACCGGCTCGCCATCTTCACCGACCAGAATGATCTCGGGCTTCAGGTCGCTGCCTTTGGGGGCCGCGCGCCAGTCGATCACGATCTTCTGGGTCATGCCGGTTGCTTCGTCGGTCTCGTCGCGGACGGCAAGGCCCGAAACCAGATCGACATATTTCGCGGTACCGGCTTTCTCGGCGATGATCGGCAGGGTGTACGGGTCCCATTCGAACAGCTTGTCGCCACGGGCCACTTTGGTGCCGTCCTTGACGAACAGCTTGGAACCGTAGCCCAGCTTGAAGCTGGCACGCTCTTCGCCGTGCTCGTCGTTGATCACCAGCTTCATGTTCCGGCCCATGACCAGGCTTTCACCTGCGGCATTGACCAGAATCTGCGGGTTCTCGAACGCGACAACGCCTTCCTGGTTGGCTTCCTGGAACGACTGCTGACCACCTTGGGCAACACCACCGATGTGGAAGGTCCGCATCGTCAGCTGCGTACCGGGTTCACCGATGGACTGGGCGGCGATGATGCCGACAGCTTCACCCGTGTTCACCATGGTACCGCGGGCCAGGTCACGACCGTAGCAAGTTGCGCAGACGCCTTCCTCGGACTCACAGGTCAGAGGCGAGCGGATGCGCATCGAGGCAACACCGGCTTCGTCGATGGTGTCCGCCATGCGTTCGTCGATCAACTGACCGGCTGCGACGATCACCTCGTCCGTGCCCGGGCGCAGAACATCGTCAGCAGCGACACGGCCCAGCACACGTTCGGCCAGCGAGGCAACAACCTCACCGTCGTTCACAGCGGCTTCGGCAGTGATCGCACGCTCAGTGCCACAGTCGATCTCACGAACGATGCAGTCCTGCGCCACGTCCACCAGACGACGGGTCAGGTAGCCCGAGTTCGCCGTCTTCAGAGCGGTATCCGACAGACCCTTACGGGCACCGTGGGTCGAGTTGAAGTACTCGAGAACGGTCAGACCTTCTTTAAAGTTCGAGATGATCGGCGTCTCGATGATGTCACCGTTCGGCTTGGCCATCAGGCCGCGCATACCGCCCAGCTGTTTCATCTGAGTGACCGAGCCACGCGCACCCGAGTGGGCCATCATGTAGACCGAGTTCGGTTCCTGCTCGGACCCGTCCTCTGCCCGATCCGACGACGAGATCGTCGACATCATGGCTTCGGTGACGCGGTCGTTACACTTCGACCAGGCATCGACAACCTTGTTATACTTTTCGCCCTGAGTGATCAGACCGTCCATGTACTGCTGTTCAAAGTCCTTCACCTGACCGCGGGTGTCATCAACGATGCCCCACTTGTCGTCCGGAATGACCATGTCGTCCTTGCCGAACGAAATGCCCGCCTTGAACGCTTCTTTGAAGCCCATCGACATGATCTGGTCACAGAAGATGACCGACTCTTTCTGACCGCAGTAACGGTAGACGGTGTCGATCACCTGCTGCACTTCTTTCTTCCGCAGCAGGCGGTTGACCAGTTCGAACGGCGCCTTGTTGTTCATCGGCAACAACGCACCCAGGCGCAAACGGCCCGGTGTGGTTTCATAGCGCTTCTGAACTTCGTTGCCTTCGTCGTCGATCTGCGTGATCCGCGCGGTGATTTTGGTGTGCAGATGCACTTCACCGGCGTCCAGCGCGTGCTGAACTTCTTCGATCGAACCAAAGACCTTGCCTTCGCCCGGCATACCTTCGCGTTCCAGGGTCACATAGTAGAGACCCAGGATCATATCCTGCGACGGAACGATAATGGGCGCGCCGTTTGCAGGCGACAGAACGTTGTTCGTCGACATCATCAGAACACGGGCTTCCAGCTGCGCCTCAAGGCTGAGGGGCACGTGAACCGCCATCTGGTCACCGTCGAAGTCGGCGTTAAAGGCAGAACAGACCAGCGGGTGCAGCTGAATGGCTTTACCTTCGATCAGGACCGGCTCGAACGCCTGGATGCCAAGACGGTGCAGCGTCGGCGCACGGTTCAACATGACTGGGTGTTCGCGGATCACCTCGTCGAGGATATCCCACACTTCGGGACGCTCTTTCTCGACCAGTTTCTTCGCCTGTTTCACGGTCGAAGACAGACCCTTGGCCTCAAGGCGCGAGTAGATGAACGGCTTGAACAGTTCCAACGCCATCTTCTTGGGCAGGCCACACTGGTGCAACTTGAGTTCCGGGCCGGTCACGATGACCGAACGGCCCGAGAAGTCGACGCGCTTACCCAGAAGGTTCTGACGGAAGCGGCCCTGCTTACCTTTCAGCATGTCCGACAGCGATTTCAGCGGACGCTTGTTGGCGCCGGTGATCACGCGGCCACGACGGCCGTTGTCGAACAGAGCGTCAACGGATTCCTGCAGCATCCGCTTTTCGTTGCGGACGATGATGTCAGGCGCGCGCAGTTCGATCAGACGCTTCAGACGGTTGTTTCGGTTGATCACGCGGCGATACAGATCGTTCAGATCCGAAGTCGCAAAACGGCCACCATCCAGCGGAACCAGCGGACGCAGTTCTGGCGGAATGACCGGGATCACGGTCATCACCATCCATTCAGGCCGGTTGCCCGACTCGAGGAAGGATTCAACAACCTTCAGACGCTTGATGATCTTCTTGGGCTTCAGTTCGCCGGTTGCTTCGGCCAGATCAGCGCGCAGCTGCTCGGCTTCGGCTTCCAGATCGATCTGGGCCAGCATCTCACGGATGGCTTCCGCACCGATATTGGCGGTGAACGCGTCCATGCCATAGGCATCCTGCGCGTCCATGTACTCTTCTTCGGTCAGCATCTGGCCGTAGGTCAGGTCGGTCAGACCGGGCTCGATGACAACGTAGTTTTCAAAGTACAGAACGCGTTCCAGATCGCGCAGCGTCATATCCAGCATCAGACCGATGCGGGACGGCAGCGATTTCAGGAACCAGATGTGCGCAACGGGCGCGGCCAGTTCGATATGGCCCATACGCTCGCGGCGGACTTTCTGCAGGGTGACTTCCACACCGCATTTCTCGCAGACAACGCCGCGATACTTCATCCGCTTATACTTGCCGCACAGACATTCGTAATCTTTGATCGGGCCAAAGATACGCGCGCAGAACAGGCCGTCACGTTCAGGCTTGAACGTCCGGTAGTTGATGGTTTCGGGTTTCTTGATCTCGCCATAGGACCAAGACAGGATCCGCTCGGGCGACGCCAGCGAGACCTTGATCTCGTCGAAAACCTTGGGCGGCGTCAGCGGGTTGAACGGGTTGTTGGTGATTTCCTGGTTCATTTGTTACCTCAAATCTTGCGGAAGGGGGGACGGGAGAAAGGGCAGCGCCCTTACTCCTCAACCTCCGCATCCAGGAGTTCCATATTCAGGCCGAGGCCACGGACTTCTTTCACCAGAACGTTGAACGATTCCGGTACGCCCGCTTCAAAGTTATCCTCGCCCTTGACGATCGACTCATAGACCTTGGTCCGGCCAGCGACGTCATCCGATTTCACCGTCAGCATCTCCTGCAGGGTGTAGGCGGCGCCGTAAGCTTCCAGAGCCCAGACTTCCATCTCACCAAAGCGCTGACCACCGAACTGCGCCTTACCACCCAGCGGCTGCTGGGTCACCAGGCTGTACGGCCCGGTTGAACGCGCGTGGATTTTGTCATCCACCAGGTGGTGCAGTTTCAGCAGGTACTTGATGCCCACGGTGACCGGACGCGCGAATTGCTCACCGGTACGACCGTCGAACAGAACCGACTGACCGCTTTCCGAGAAGCCCGCACGCACCAGCGCATCGTTGACGTCTGCTTCCTTGGCGCCGTCGAAGACCGGGGTTGCGATCGGAACACCGCGGGTCACGTTACCCGCAGCTTCGATCAGGCCATCCTCGTCCAGACCGGTGATGCCTTCTTCGTAGACATCTTCGCAATAGGCCAGCTTCATCGCTTCGCGCACCGGGGTCAGATCGCCGGACCGGCGATATTCACCCAGAGCCTCATCGATGTTCAGACCCAGACCGCGCGCGGCCCAACCCATATGGGTTTCAAGGATCTGACCTACGTTCATACGCGAAGGCACACCCAGCGGGTTCAGACAGAAGTCTACCGGAGTACCATCGGCTAGGAACGGCATGTCTTCCATCGGAACAACCTTGGAGATCACACCTTTGTTCCCGTGACGACCGGCCATCTTGTCGCCCGGCTGCAGCTTACGCTTCACGGCGATGAAGACTTTGACCATCTTCATCACACCCGGCGGCAGGTCGTCGCCACGACGGACTTTCTCGACCTTGTCTTCGAAACGAGCGTCCAGAGCGCGTTTCTGCACTTCGTACTGCTCGTTCAGAGCCTCAACGATCTGTGCGTCCTGCTCGCCTTCCAGCGCCAGCTGCCACCACTGACCACGGGTCAGGGTTTCCAGCAGATCTTCGGTGATCACCGACCCTGCCTTGACGCCTTTCGGGCCTTTGACAGCGGTTTTGCCCAGGATCAGGCCCTGCAGACGCGCATAGATGTTGCGGTCAAGGATCGCCAGCTCGTCGTCCCGGTCACGGGCCAGACGTTCGACTTCCTCACGCTCGATCTGCAGCGCACGCTCGTCTTTTTCGACGCCGTGACGGTTGAAAACGCGGACCTCAACGACCGTACCGTAATCGCCCGGCTTCACGCGCAGCGATGTGTCGCGCACGTCAGATGCTTTTTCACCAAAGATGGCGCGCAGCAGCTTTTCTTCCGGGGTCATCGGGCTTTCGCCCTTCGGAGTGATCTTGCCGACCAGAATATCGCCCGGCTCAACATCCGCGCCGATGTAAACGATGCCGGCCTCGTCGAGGTTGCGCAGCGCTTCTTCACCGACGTTGGGGATGTCGCGGGTGATCTCTTCCGGGCCCAGCTTGGTGTCACGGGCGGCGACTTCAAATTCCTCGATATGGACCGAGGTAAAGACGTCGTCACGCGCGATACGCTCCGAGATCAGGATAGAGTCTTCGTAGTTGTAACCGTTCCACGGCATGAACGCGACGACCACGTTCTTACCAAGGGCCAGTTCACCCATATCGGTCGACGGACCGTCGGCAATAACCTCGCCCTTCTGGACGGTGTCACCCACCTTGATCAGCGGACGCTGGTTGATGCAGGTGTTCTGGTTCGACCGCTGGAATTTGCGCAGACGATAGATGTCAACGCCAGCGTCGCCCAGTTCCAGATCTTCGGTGGCGCGGATAACGATACGCTGGGCATCGACCTGGTCGATGATACCGGCGCGTTTCGCCTGAATCGCAGCACCCGAGTCGATCGCAACCTTTTCCTCGATCCCGGTGCCGACCAGCGGCGCTTCGGCGCGCAGCAGCGGAACCGCCTGACGTTGCATGTTCGAGCCCATCAGAGCGCGGTTGGCGTCATCATTTTCAAGGAACGGGATCAGCGATGCAGCGACCGAGACCAGCTGCTTCGGCGACACGTCGATCAGGTCCACATTCTCACGCGGGGCAAGGGTGTAGTCACCGGCCTGGCGGGTCGACACCAGATCGTTGATGAACTTGCCATCAGCGTCCAAGGTCGCGTTCGCCTGCGCCACGGTGTGACGCATTTCCTCGGTCGCGGACATGTAGTGAACCTCATCGGTCACCTCGGCGTCTTTGACGACGCGGTAGGGTGTTTCGATGAAGCCATACTTGTTCACGCGGGCAAAAGTGGCCAGCGAGTTGATCAGACCGATGTTCGGACCTTCGGGCGTTTCAATCGGGCACATCCGACCATAGTGGGTCGGGTGTACGTCGCGCACCTCAAAGCCTGCGCGCTCACGCGTCAGACCACCGGGGCCAAGCGCCGAGAGGCGGCGTTTGTGGGTGACTTCCGACAGCGGGTTGGTCTGGTCCATGAACTGCGACAGCTGCGACGAGCCAAAGAATTCACGAACAGCAGCCGCAGCCGGTTTCGCGTTGATCAGATCCTGCGGCATGACGGTGTCAATCTCGACCGACGACATACGCTCTTTGATCGCGCGCTCCATGCGCAGCAGGCCAACGCGGTACTGGTTTTCCATCAGTTCGCCGACCGAACGCACACGACGGTTGCCGAGGTGGTCGATATCGTCCACGTCGCCTTTGCCGTCACGCAGCTCAACCAGCGCCTTGATGCAGGCCACGATGTCTTCGCGACGCAGGGTGCGCAGGGTGTCCGGCGCGTCCAGAGCCAGACGCATGTTCATCTTCACGCGGCCAACGGCGGACAGGTCATAGCGTTCGCTGTCGAAGAACAGGGTGTCGAACAGAGCGGACGCAGCCTCGACGGTCGGCGGCTCACCCGGACGCATGACGCGGTAAATGTCCATGAGCGCGCTTTCGCGGTTCATGTTCTTGTCCTGCGCCATAGTGTTGCGCATGTACGGACCAACATTGACGTTGTCGATGTCCAGAACCGGAATGTCGGTGATACCCGCGTCGATCAGCTCTTTCGCGGTGCCACCGATCAGGTCGCCGTCCTTGTCGTATTCCAGCGTCAGCTCGTCACCAGCTTCAACATAGATCGCACCGGTTTCTTCGTTGATGATGTCCTTGGCGACATATTTGCCAACGATGTGATCGAACGGAACCAGCAGGTCGGTAACGGTGCCTTCGTCGATCAGCTTCTTGACCGCGCGCGGGGTGACCTTCTTGCCTGCTTCGGCAATCACTTCACCGGATTTGGCGTCAACCAGATCATAGGTCGGACGGGTGCCGCGTACACGCTCGGGGAAGAACGGCGTGACCCAACCCTTCTTCTTGTCCAGCTTGTAGGACACGGTGTTGTAATACGCGTCCATGATCGCTTCCTGGTCCAGACCCAGCGCATAAAGCAGGGTCGTCACAGGCAGCTTACGGCGACGGTCGATACGGGCGAACACGATGTCCTTGGCGTCGAACTCAAAGTCCAGCCAGCTGCCGCGATACGGGATGATGCGGCAGGCAAACAGCAGCTTGCCCGAGGAATGGGTCTTGCCCTTGTCGTGGTCAAAGAACACACCGGGCGAGCGGTGCATCTGGGACACGATCACACGCTCGGTGCCGTTCACGATGAACGTCCCGTTCGGTGTCATCAGGGGCATATCGCCCATGAACACGTCCTGTTCCTTGATGTCTTTGACCGATTTCGCGCCGGTGTCCTCATCGACATCAAACACGATCAGACGCAGAGTAACCTTCAGCGGCGCGCTGTAGGTCATGTCGCGCTGCATGCACTCTTCGACGTCGTATTTCGGCTTTTCCAGATCGTATTTCACGAACTCCAGAACGGAGGTTTCGTTGAAATCCTTGATCGGGAAAACCGACTGGAACACGCCTTTGATGCCTTCGCCGTCGGTGGGCTGCTCTGCATCGCCGGAGCGCAGGAAAAGATCATAAGAAGATTTCTGAACCTCAATGAGGTTCGGCATTTCCAGCACTTCGCGGATTTTGCCGTAATATTTACGAAGACGTTTCTGGCCAAGGAACGTTTGAGCCATGTCAGATGTCACCTTTCGATGTTCTCAGCGGGCAAAGACACCGTCGGGCCCCGGCATCTTGCACAATCGAGACAACACGTCCGGATCAATTCATGGCCACCGTCCCGAAGGCGGCCTCCCGATCCGAAAACCGTGTCTTAGAAAACGCCCCCATGATTGAGGCCCTTTCTAAGACAGGTTCGGCTGGACCCGGATTTCTCCGGACCCAGCCAAAATTTCAGGCGCATCAGCGATGCACCGGTAAGCAGGCTTAGGCCAGCTCGACCTCGGCGCCAGCTGCTTCCAGCTTGGCTTTGACTTCTTCGGCTTCTGCCTTGTCAACGCCTTCTTTGATCTTGCCGCCAGCTTCGACCAGTTCCTTGGCTTCTTTCAGGCCCAGACCGGTGATGCCGCGAACTTCTTTGATCACGTTGATTTTCGAAGCGCCGGCGTTCTTCAGAACGACGTCGAATTCGGTTTTCTCTTCCTCAGCTGCGCCACCGGCGTCGCCACCGGCTGCCATGACAACTGCGCCGCCAGCTGCGGGCTCGATGCCATATTCGTCTTTGAGGATGGTTTTCAGTTCTTGTGCTTCCAGCAGGGTCAGACCCACGATGCTTTCTGCGAGTGCTTTCAGATCAGCCATTTTATCAGCTCTTTCCGTTTACAGTGTGTGTTCCAACGTCAGGGGGTTTCCCCTACGCAGATCATTCAGTGCCAACCGCTTACGCAGCTTCCGCCTTCTCTTCGATGGTGGAAAGGATGCTTGCGATGTTGCTTGCAGGTGCGCCAATCGCGCCGGCGATGTTCGAAGCAGGTGCGCCAATGCAGCCCACGATCGAAGCAATAAGCTCCTCGCGAGACGGCATTTTCGAAACTGTTTCGACGCCTTTGCGGTCCAGAGCGTTCTCACCCATTGCACCACCAAGAATCTCAAAATTCTTGTTATCCTTGGCGAAGTCCTCGGCCACCTTGGCTGCTGCCACGGGGTCCTCGGAATAGGTCAGAACGGTCATCCCTGTCAGCAGGTCGGCCATGCTTTCACACGGCTTACCCTCAAGGGCGATTTTGGCGAGCCTGTTCTTGGCAACACGCACGGCACCACCCGCGTCACGAGCACGTGCGCGAAGGTCCTGCATCTCGGCAACTGTCAGACCGGCGTAGTGAGCAACCACTACGACGCCAGAGCTTTCGAAGATTTGGCCGAGTTCCTCGACCACTTTCTCTTTCTGGGCTCTATCCACAGTTCTCTCCAAGTTAGGGGCGATACCTCACCCCGGCTCATATTTGCCGCAGCTTTCGCTCCGGCGTTCAGGTCCGTTATTACGGGATTGGCCAAAACGCGCCCGAGGGTGGGACCCTCAGAATTCTTTGGTCTTACCCGTCTCAGGCAGGGAATTAAGGGGCCGATTGGCACCACCCACCGTCTTGGACGAAACGAAAGAAAGCGCACGACGAATCGCACGCTTTATTCCGCAGGTCTACTTAGGGCAGACAGGTCCGGTTTCCAAGGGCTAAATTGCACGTACCAGCGATCTATCGCCCGTATGTCCGGTTCGGGCGAACCATTGACACGATTGCACCGCTCTTGTCTTGTCAGACCCGCCGCCGGGGCACAGAAATTCAGACGCAGATTTGCGAGACCATGCCAACACTTACGATTTCCGAATACGACATGGCCCGCGAGTTTGCCAACGAATTTGCGCGCGATCACCTGCGCGACCGCATCACCGGGCTTCACAGCGTCTACCGATCACATGGCTTCCCCGGTTCGCGCTTTGTGATGAAGGTCGAAACACCGTCGCAGAACTATGCGCTGAAGATCGACACCATCTCACCCGAATCCGGACGGCTGCCCAACGAATTCCAGGTGCTGACCCGCGTGCACGATCATTTCCGACGGCACGAGACCGCCCGCGTGGTCCGCCCGGTATTCCTGTCGCCCGGCGGCGCGTTCATGGTCACCGAATATGTCGACCGCCCCACCGCCGTCGATGTGATCTACAACAGCACCGACGATAAACAGGTTGCCCAGATCTACCGCCGCAGCGGGTCGTGGCTGCATCACCTGCACAGCATCCAGAAGCCGACCGACTACGCGTTCCGACCGCGCTGGATGACCGACAACATCCGCGAACTGTCAACACTCGTTCCCCCCGATATCGCCCGGATCAGCCAGCCCATGGTCGAGGCTTTCTTGGCCGAAGCCGCACGCCTTCGAAACCGGCCCGACCTGCGCGTGTTCTCGCACGGAGATTTCCACGGCCTGAACCTGATCATGGGTCAAGGCACCACTATCGGGCTGGATTTCACCGAAGCACGGGACAAGCTGGCCGTCTATGATATCGTGGATTTCCTGAAAGCGGACATATTCCGGGACGGCCCCAAGCCCGAGGTTGACCGAAGCGGCATCCTGAAAACCAACAAACAAATGTTCTTCAAACTCTACCGCCACCCTATCGACATGGAGATCCTGGATTGCTGCCTGCGCGGTCGCCTGCTGAAAGACTGGCTGCGCCTGTGGCGGCCGGATTTCATGTGCAGCCAGTTTGAGGAGCGCAAGCGCGACCGCCTGGAAACCCGCTTACGTCAAATCTTTCTGTAACGCCTGAGGCAAAGAAAAACCCGGGCCGTTCGCACGACCCGGGTCCATTTTCTAGTGACTGAAAGCCGGGGCTTATTCGCCCGCAGCAGCCGCCACGTCCAGAGTCACGCCCGGGCCCATGGTCGAGCTCAGCGCGATTTTCTTCATGTAGGTGCCTTTGGCACCCGACGGTTTAGCTTTGGCTACGGCCGAGATGAAGGCACGGACGTTTTCGACCAGCTTGGCTTCGTCAAACGACGCTTTGCCAACACCGGCGTGCACAACGCCGCCTTTTTCCGCCTTGAACTGAACTTCACCGCCCTTGGCTGCTTCCACGGCTGCTTTCACATCCATGGTCACGGTGCCGACCTTGGGGTTCGGCATCAGGTTGCGGGGGCCCAGAACCTTACCCAGACGACCGACGATCGGCATCATGTCCGGGGTGGCGATGCAGCGATCGAATTCGATGGTGCCGCCCTGAATGGTTTCCATCAGGTCCTCTGCGCCAACGATATCTGCGCCTGCTTCTTTCGCTTCGTCAGCTTTCGGGCCGCGCGCAAAAACTGCAACACGCATCGCTTTGCCGGTGCCGTTCGGCAGGCCGACAACGCCACGAACCATCTGGTCCGCGTGACGGGTGTCAACGCCCAGGTTCATCGCGATCTCGATGGTCTCGTCGAATTTCGAGGTTGCATTGCCCTTGACCAGAGCAACCGCATCTTCAACCGACAGGTTTTCCTTGCCGGCGACAGCTTCGCGCGCAGCGCGGGTACGTTTACCGAGTTTTGCCATCTTACTTCACCTCGATGCCCATAGAGCGGGCCGAGCCCAGGATGATCTGCATTGCGCCTTCGACGTCGTTGGCGTTCAGATCTTTCATTTTGGCTTCGGCGATTTCACGAACCTGCTTCGAGGTCACGGTTGCCACAGTCTCACGACCGGGGTTTTCCGCACCGCGGGGGCGGTTACGCTTGCCAACCGGCTTCAGGCCAGCCGCTTTTTTCAGGTAGTAAGACGCGGGAGGCGTCTTGATGTCCATGGTGAAGGACTTGTCCTGATAATAGGTGATCACGGTCGGGCACGGAGCGCCGGGCTCCATGTCTGCGGTCTTGGCGTTGAACGCCTTGCAGAATTCCATGATGTTGATGCCGCGCTGACCCAGAGCGGGGCCAACTGGCGGCGACGGGTTCGCCTGACCTGCAGGAACCTGCAGCTTCATTGTACCAGCAAGCTTCTTGGCCATTTGGTTTTCCTTTCAACTAAGGTGAAACGCGTTCCACCCAGATTATGTTGCGTGGTCCGATCCGGGATCGCGATCCCAGCAACCTCCCACGAGAGAATCTCGCCCGAAGACGATAGAGGCGGCGTTTATAGGGGAATGGTGGGGTTGGCAAGAGCATTGCTTCGCAGCGTACTGGAATTACAGTGAGTAAAAGTCGAATTTAAAAAATCATCCAAATGAACATTGCGCAGCGCATTCTAAAACTCATAGGCGGGCTTTTCTTGCTGTGGCTTGTCCTGTTTGGGGCAAGCATACATTTCGGCCTTAAAGCAAGGTCAGAACAGGAGGAAGCTGCGAAAGAACAGAGAATTCAGAAACTCCGACGTGAATGGCAAGAGCTATGCGCCGTCGAAGACTGCGCTCAATTTCCTGTTGGTTACATTACCTACAAATTGGGGCCGGATCTGTACTATTTCCCGACAATTGGCTTGATGACCGAAAAACCACCCACTTTCACCGGTGGACTTTTGCCAGGCAGGTATGTCGAACTGGACGAAGAGAACAACACCAGACGCTCTTTCTCAGACGGCGGCAGGTTCAAAGTCTCCAACTGCTGTCACTATCTTCTGGCGTTCTATGAACTTGCCGCAGGCATTCCAGAAATTCTTCGCGATAGTCGGGGCCATCGAATGCTTTCAACCATAGCAAATTTCAATTCTCATGATCACCCTTACGGCCACAACAAGATCGGCCGCTGGCTTGATTTTGAGGTCGACGAAACACCTTCAATCCAAGCGGTCATCCGCGCTGATCAACCGTCTTTCAACGACGATTTTTGGCTTCTCTATTCTGGTGAGCCAAATGAGAAAGGAGGAAGAGATTTACGACTGTTGTCAAAACGCCCATTGATCAATGATAGGCATATTCTAGGCATGTGTGACTCATTGTGCACATTTGCAACAGTTTCATTGAAGGAAGCGACTGGTGGGACACAGCCGCACATCACTCTCAAATGGATGACAATACCCAGAGTGGAATCTTGTAATCCGGGCGGCTCTTCATACGGATGCCCCCTCTCTCTGGAAGCATTCGAAGAAGTGCCGCGCTTATTGGCAGTGATTGACGAAATGTTCGAGGCTGCAAAGAAGAAACCCTCGATAGAGAACTGACTTGCACCCAAAGCACTTTTGCTACTCACTCGGCACCAAAGCAAATGCTGCGGTACCCACCTGACGCGCCATTCCGGGCACCTGAGAACAATAAACAACGGACACGTGGTCATGGACTTTCAATACCTGATCGGCCTGGTCGGCATGGCGGCCTTTGCAATCACCGCCGTGCTGGCGGTCGCCCCGCGGGGCATCGACATATACAGCGCCTGAGTTTTGGGGATCGTGACCGCAATTGGCGGCGGCACAATTCGCGACATGGTGCTGGATGCGCCGGTGTTCTGGTCGATGGATCCGAACTACATCTGGGTGGCGCTCATCGCCAGTCTTGTGACCGTCTATGCCTACAGATTTGCCCGGCAGGAGTCTGTTTACCGCCTCATGCTATATACCGATGGCCTCGGCGTGGCGCTGTTTGCAATTCAGGGCGCAAACAAGGCCTGGGGGTTGGGGTTCGGATTGCCGGTCGGGCCGGTGATCCTCGGGGTGGTTACGGCGGTTGGCGGCGGCATCATACGCGACGTGCTGGCCGGGCAACCCACATTGCTCATGAGCCGGGATATCTATGCGTTTCCGGTATCCGTCGGATGCGCCCTTTATGTCCTGCTGCTGTCTCTGGTTCCGGAACACTCGACCGTGTCAGGCGTCGTCTGCGCAACCTTGATATTCGCCATGCGGGCCGCCGTCATTCACTGGGACCTGCGATTGCCCGACTGGGTGATGGTTCAGACCAAACGCAGCTAAAGACCGCTTGGTTCACAAACAAAACGCCGCGAGCCCAAGCGTCGCGGCGTTATACAATTCGTTGCGGGCCCGGTTAGCTCTGCTTCGTAACCTGAGTGAAATCCAGTTCCACCGGCGTTTCCCGACCAAAGATCGAGACCGAGACCTTCAGTTTCTGTGCTTCGTCGTCCACGCCTTCGACCATGCCGTCGAAATCCTCGAACGGGCCGTCGTTGACCTTGACCTTTTCACCCACCTCAAAGCTGATCATCAGCTTGGGCGCTTCTTCGCCTTCCTGAACGCGGTTGAGGATCTGGTTCACCTCGGCGTCGCGCATGGGCATCGGGCGGCCCTGCGGGCCCAGGAAACCGGTGACGCGGTTGATCGAGTTGATCAGGTGATAGCCCTGATCGGACATTTCCATATGCACCAAAACGTAGCCGGGCATGAAACGGCGTTCGGTCGTGACTTTCTTGCCCCGGCGCACCTCGATCACCTCTTCGGTGGGCACCAGAACCTCGTCGATATCGTCCTCAAGGCCCTGTTCAGCCACCGACGTGCGGATCTGCTCTGCGATCTTCTTTTCGAAATTCGAAAGAACGCTGACCGAGTACCACCGTTTCGCCATGAACCTGTCGTCCTTGTTTGCCGTCAGGGCGGTGCAAGCGCCCTTCATTGAAATTCTATCGCGTGACCCGGAATAAAAAGCGGCGCGCAACCTGATTCGCCGCACGCCCATTCCGAATAGTCATGTCACCTACTCTGACACGCCGTGCTGTGCAAGGGGGCAGTGGCGTTTCCGCCCGCCCGGACCGGCTTAGCTGAACGCGCCCAGGATCAGTTGCAAGCCGCCGCGAATACCCAGATCGACCAGAGCGAAAAACACAGCCGTCAGCGCCGCCATGATGAACACCATGACCGTGGTCAACAGCACCTCACGCCGGGTCGGCCAGACGACCTTGGAGACTTCGGCACGGACTTGCTGAATGAACTGGATCGGGTTGGTGGTGGCCATGTGGCTTGATCTCTCTGCTAGCGGATAGGCCGGACATAGCCGGGCATTGCGGCAATTTCAAGGGCGGTTCGGATCAACTCTGCCTGGGCGATGCGACCCGGTTACGGCTTGGGCTTATCGTCCCATTCATCGCTGAGAATTCGACGGGCGTCGCCTTCGGGATCTTCATACTGGTTCGAACGGACGGTGTAGACAAACGCGACTAGGCCAACACCCCCCAGAAACAGGGAAATCGGGATCAGATAGGCCAGTACTTCCATTCTTGGGTTACCTCAGCCGAAGGGCGTTCAGGGACACGGTAATGGACGAGGTCGACATCGCCAAGGCCGCGATCAGGGGCGTTGCCAGCCCGATCACCGCCAGCGGGACGGCGATCACGTTATACACGGTGGCAATGCGAAAGTTTTCGCGAATCCGTTTGGTGGCTTTGACGGCGGTGTCGCAAGCGTCCGCAATGGGCGACAGATCGGTGCCCAGCAGAACGATATCCGAGGCGACCCGAGCCGCATCCAATGCCGAGGCCGGAGAGATCGAGACATGCGCTGCAGCCAGCGCCGCCGTGTCATTCAGACCATCGCCCACCATCAGGACATGCCCTCCCTGATCGCTGAGCTCCTGAATGCGCGCCGCTTTGTCCTGAGGCAGCGCCTCGGCAATCCAGTTTTCGATACCCAGCTTATCGGCCAAGGCCTGAACGGCACCTTTGGAATCACCCGAGATCAGGATGATCTGCTTGCCCGACCGCGCAAACGCCTCGACCGCTTCTGCTGCGCCGGGGCGCAGGGCGTCCGAGAATGTGAAGGGCACGGGTGGGTTTGATCCGACGGAAAGCCAGGCCGAGGTCTGAGCCCCTTGCGCCCCGCCAACCCAGGCCGCGCGGCCCAATCGGACACGCTGATCGCGATACAGGCCTTCTGTGCCATATCCGGGTACTTCGACGATTTCTTTCACTGCGGCAGGTTTGACCCCGGCGGCACGCGCCGCCTGCGCCAATGCGACCGAAAGCGGGTGGCCTGATGCCTCGGCCAAGGCCAACGCAATTTCCAGGTCAGCGCGGGAATGGTCGCCCAGATTGGTCAGTTCCGGCGCGCCGGAGGTCAGCGTACCAGTCTTGTCGAACACGACCGTATCGACCTCGGCCAGACGTTCCAGAGCGGTGGCGTGTTTGATCAGCATCCCCTTGCGGAACAACCGCCCCGAGGCGGCTGTCGTCACCGCAGGCACAGCCAGCCCCAAGGCGCAGGGGCAGGTGATGATCAACACCGCCGCCGCGATGTTCAACGCGGTGCGCAGATCGCCGGAATAGATGTACCAACCAACGAAGCTGAGTGCCGACAGAATGTGAACGCCCGGCGCGTAAAGCTTGGCTGCCTTATCCGCCAGCGACGTGTACCGGGACCGCCCGGATTCCGCGATCGCAACCAGATCGGCCATCCGGTGGAGTGAGGTATCTTCGCCCACCGCCGTGGCGCGGATGGTCAGCGGGCCGGTCAGGTTGACCTCACCCGCGCTGACGCTCTGGCCTGCGTCGGCAAAGACCGGCAGGGTTTCTCCGGTCAGCAAAGACCGGTCCAGTTCGGACCGGCCCGAGATGATCTGGCCGTCCACCGGCATGCGCCCACCGGGCCGCACAAGGATCAGATCGCCCACGGTCAGGGCTGACACGGCAACCTCTTCCTCGACCCCGTCGATCACGCGGATGGCGCGCGGCACCTCAAGAGCGGTCAGTTCCTCGGCCGCGGACCGTGCGGCGGCGCGGGTCCGGTAATCCAGATACCGCCCGGCCAACAGGAAGAAGGTCAGGGTCAGAGCAGCGTCGAAATAGGCATGTTCACCGCTCAGGGCCGTTTCCCAAAGGGACGTCATCAAAGCCAACAGGATGGCCAGCACAATCGGTACGTCCATATTCAGGCGACGAACCCGCAAGGCCGACCAGGCATTGGTAAAGAACGGCTGCGCCGAAAAGGCAATGGCAGGCAAGGCAATGGCGGCTGAAATCCAATGGAACATGTCGCGCGTCGCGTCCGCCGCCCCTGACCAGACCGAAACCGACAACAACATCACGTTCATCGAGGCGAAACCGGCCACCGCCAGCCGCATCAGCAAATCCCGACCCGCCTTATCCGCGCTGGTTGCGGACAGGGCAGCCGGATCCAGCTCATGCGCCTCATACCCGGCGCGTTCCAGCACCGGGATCAGCTCCGCCGCCCGCGTCTCGGGCGCGGCTTTGATCATGGCGCGTTTCAGGGTCAGGTTGACCCGCGCATCCTCGACACCCGGATGCGCGTTCAATGCGCGTTCGACATTCGCAATACAGGCCGAGCAGTGGATGCCCGGCAAGGACAGCGCAATCTGAACATCCTCGGGGATTGGGCGCGCTGGTTCTGCCGGGGTCGCAATGCACCCCGGGCAAGCCGCCGTTCCGGATGTGATTTGCGCCGTCACTCCGTTAACCTTTCACATAAAGTGGTACGCGCTGTGTGAACTCGGCCCCTGCATGATCGCGTGCCACAAGGCGGATATTCCAATTCCCCTTGCCCAGCGTCGCAGGCGTCGCATAGGCGATACCGTCAAAGGTAAAATCCGGCGAGAAATCATCCTTTACATGGGTCGCGCGACCCACGACCGCCTGCAATTCGGCCACCTGAACCGGGGCACCCGTGGCATCGGTAATGTGCAGGATTAGCAAGCCACCCTTGGTCTCGGCCCGGACCTCCCAGCCCAGCGCCTGTTGTTCCTTCAACCGCTCATTGAATTCCTGGCTGGCGACGTAAGAGTTCTTAACCTCGAGCCCCGGAAAGGTTTTCACCGCGTTATAGGCCAGCAGCAGGTTCACGGCGATAATCACCCCAAAGGCGCCGACGAAAACCGCCAAAGCGTGTTTCCCGGTGAATTTGCGCTCTGTCATGATCCGTTCCCTCGGCCATTGAACGTGGTGTCTTTGTAGGCGCGCTCGCCGCTGGTGATGTCTTCGACCCAAATCCGAACCGGCGTCGTTTCCGCTCCCGCTGGGCCAGCATCGCGAGAGGCGGTGATGTACACGCGCACCAACTGTGCTGTGTCGGCCGTGACATTCACAGTATGCAGGTTTGTGCCTTCAATCTCCAATCGCATCGACGGATCACCGGCAAGCGACAGGCTGAACAGGCGGTCTTCGCCGTGTTTGTTGCGCAGACGCACATCATAGGTGTTCCGGATGGTGCCGTCGGACAAGGTCACGAAGGTCGGGTTGCGAACAGGTGCAACCGTCAGATCAATATCGGACCGGATGAACAGCGCGAACAGCAATGCGAACCCAACCAGTGACCACAGCGCCGTATACATGATCGTCCGGAACCGCAGGATGTGCTTCCACACATTCTTGGGCGGCTTACCCGAGCGTTCGTTGGCCTCATCGCTCAGCGCCATATAGTCGATCAACCCACGCGGTTTGCCGATCTTGGCCATCATGTCATCACAGGCGTCGATGCACAGCGCACAGGTGATGCATTCCAACTGCTGGCCATCCCGGATGTCGATCCCCACGGGGCAGACATTCACGCAGGCCATGCAGTCGATGCAATCGCCCAACTCGGAATCGGCAGTGCGTTTGCCTTTACCGCGCGGCTCACCCCGCCATTCGCGGTAGCCGACGACCAGAGTGTCTTCGTCCATCATCGCGGCCTGAATGCGCGGCCAGGGGCAGGCATAGATGCAGATTTGTTCACGGGCAAAACCGCCAAACAGGAAGGTTGTACCTGTCAGGATCAGCACGGTCGTGTAGGCCACGGGGTGCGCATTGCCGGTGACCAGATCGCGCAGCAATGTGGGCGCGTCGGCGAAGTAGAACACCCAGGCCCCGCCGGTTGCGAGGCCGATCAGGAACCAGGCCGTCCACTTCGTCAGCCGCAGCCGCGCCTTACGGAAGTCCATTTTTTTCTGCCGGTGTAGGCGCAATCGCGCGTTTCGATCCCCTTCGATCCAGCGCTCGACCAGAATGAACAAGTCGGTCCAGACCGTTTGCGGGCAGGCATAACCGCACCAGACGCGACCAAGGGCCGAGGTGAACAGGAACAACCCAAGACCGGCCATGATCAAAAGCCCGGCCACAAAGTAAAACTCATGCGGCCAGATCTCGATCCAGAAGAAATAAAACCGCCGGTTGGCCAGATCCAGCAGCACCGCCTGATCCGGCAGGCTGGGCCCGCGATCCCATCTGATCCACGGGGTCACATAGTAGATACCCAGCGTGACAATCAGGATGATCCATTTCAGGTTCCGAAACGGGCCGGATACGCGTCTTGGGAAAATCGGCTCGCGCGCGGCATACAAGCTGGGGGCGGGATCGGAATCGCTCACTGGCTGGCTCCAAATGGGTCTTCTGCTAGCGTCTTCTTCCAGATCATGTCCGCGCAAACTTTGACATGGGTCAAAACGCGCATCGAACAAACATCTTTTATCACATGCTACCAGATTGCCGCTTCAACCAGGTCACAAATGTCTTCACAGCCGGCCTAAGCGGCGTTTTTGCAGTTAAAACATGGTATCCGCTGGGGTCCGGCTCGGCATACAGCTCGATCAGACGCCCGGCGCGGATGTCGTTTTCGACGAAATGTCGCACCGTTGCGGTGACACCCTGACCGGCACGCAGCCCATCCAGCAGCAGGTTTCCGGGCAAAGACATACGCCCGGCCAAAGGCGGATGAGTCACACCACGCTTGGCAAGCCATGTGGATGCCTCGGTTGTGCCCAACTCCTCCAGCCAGGGCAAATGGGCCAGTTCTTCCGGAGTCCAGCTGGTTTTGCCCCCCAACAGGCCGGGGGCAGCGACAACGACAAAGGGTGTTTCCAGCAACATCTCGGACTCGACACCCGACCATCCGCCCGCCCCGTAGCGGATCGCGACATCGACGCCTCCGGGCGTCAAGGCAACCAGATGCGGCGATGGGTCAATCGCCAGGTTGATCTGTGGGTATTCGGCCTGAAACGCCGGTAGACGCGGCATCAGCCACGACGCCGCAAAACTTGAGGTCAGCGATACGTGCACCGGACGCGCCTCGCCCGATTTCATAAGCTCTTCCACAACGGTGCCGATGGATTCAAAACCCAGATGCAGGGCGCGAGCCAGCTGTTCGCCTTCGGCGGTCAAGGTCAGGGATTTGCCGTCACGCTGAACCAACGCGACGCCCATGTGTTTCTCAAGCGCGCGCAATTGCTGACTTATGGCAGCATGGCTAACATTCAATGCCTCGCCAGCCTGAACGACGCCGCCCCTATCTGCAAAGGCAGAAAAGGCCCTTAATGAGGCCAGCGGGGGTAGCTTCAGCCAATTCACGTGTAATCCCTGCTTACATTTTGGAACGCTAATTGGTTCGCATTTTTTGCCGGAGAACACAATCTTGTTGTTATCCGCAACACAGCGACAGGAGGGAACCCATGCTCTCGATTTATGCCAAAGCGATATTGAACGCGACCAGACTGCACCAACCGGCAACTACACCTGCCGCGCACTCAGAGGCGAAGCCAAAGCTGATCGCCTTGCCGCCGGTGGGTCATCCTTTGTCGAAACACGCGCCCAGATCGGTTCAGAAAGACACAAGCAGGGTTCTGACACATCTGCCCACGGGGCAGTCCTGTCCTCAGACCTGAAATAGGCACCGGCTGTTCAGGAAACGCGCGAACAGATGGAACAGCCGGTGCCGGGACCTGTGGGCAGCGAACCGCCCGCAGGTATTCTTTTGCGCTTACTGACCCCCGCCCAACTGGTGGACGTAAGCGGATACGGCGCGGATCTGCGCCTCGGTCAGGCGGGTATCCCAGTTCGGCATCACGCCAAAACGGCTATAGGTCACGGTCTCGATCAGCGCCTCTTCGCTGCCGCCGTACAGCCAGATCGCATCCGTCAGGTTCGGAGCGCCCTGGAACATGTCGCCTTGACCGTTTTCGCCGTGACAGGCCGCACAGTTGTCTTCGAACACAACCTTGCCCGCCTGTGCAGCCGCATCGTCGGTCTGCGCGTTGGTCAGCGACATGACGTACTGAACCACCTGGGTGATCTCTTCCTTCTCGAGGATCTCACCAAAGGCCGGCATCTCGGAATAGCGCGCATCGTCGCTTTCTTCGTTCCGGATGCCATAGCTGACGGTAAAATGGATATCCTCCATCGTGCCGCCCCACAGCCATGCGTCATCCAGCAGGTTCGGGAAGCCCGGCGCGCCCTGCGCACCCGAACCATGGCACTGCGCGCACCAGGTCCGGAACACGGCGCTGCCCGCGTTGACGGCATATTGCTGAAGCTCAGCATCCTTCGAGATATCGTCGAGCGGCGTATCCACCAATTGGGCGTTCAAAGGCGCGTTGGCCTCTTCAAACGCGACCAGTTCCTTTTGCACCTCAGCGCGCGATGACCAGCCCGTCACACCCGCCGTTGCCGATTGCACAAGCGGCCAGGCCGGATACATGATGGTGTAGATCACGCCCCAGAAGATCGTGGCGTAGAAGGTCCACAACCACCAGCGGGGCATCGGGTTGTCGAATTCCTCGATCCCGTCCCAGCTATGGCCGGTTGTATTCGGATCGCCCGGCTGTTTTTCAGGTGTCTTGCTCATGGCCGCGCCTCCTTGGGTGTGGCGGGTTTGTCTTGCTGGGCGGGGGCATCGGTGTGCCGGAACGGGATGTTGGCGGTGTCCTTGTATTCCTTGCTGGCACCGGGGCGGAAAACCCAAACCACGATGCCAAGAAAGAAGGTGAACAGCAGCAGCAGCATCCAGCTATCCGCGAATTGCCGTAAGAGTGTATATTCTTCCATCATACCCTCCTGTTATCGGCTGGCTGCCGGGGTGAAGGTCGAGAAATCGACCAGCGTGCCCAGCATCTGCAGATAGGCAATCAGCGCATCGGCCTCGGTCAGATCGGACTGACCGTCGAAGTTGCGCACATTGACCTTGTCGCCATAACGCTCCAGCAGCCCGTCATAGTCGCTGTCCGGATCGGCCTGCGCGCGGAAGTCGGCCACGGCGTTTTCCAGCATTTCTTCGGTGTAGGGCGTGCCGACCACGGCGTTTGCCGCCATGATGTCGCCGATATATTCACCGTCGATCTTGCGACGTTCCAGGAAGCCATATTTCGGCATCACGGATTCCGGCACCACCGATTGCGCATCGCGCAGGTGGCGCACATGCCAGTCGTCCGAGTAACGGCCACCGACACGGGCCAGATCAGGCCCGGTACGCTTGGACCCCCACTGGAACGGGTGGTCATACATCGATTCAGCCGCCAGCGAGTAGTGGCCATAACGTTCGACCTCGTCCCGCATCGGGCGGATCATCTGGCTGTGGCAGACATAGCAGCCTTCGCGCAGATAGATCTCGCGTCCCGCCATTTCGAGTGGGGTGTAAGGGCGCATGCCCTCCACCTTCTCGATGGTGTTCTCAAGATAGAACAGAGGTGCGATCTGTACGATGCCACCGATGGTCACGACCAGAAAGCTGAAGATCAGCAGGAGGGTCGCGTTGGTCTCGAGGATCTTATGTTTGTCGAGAATTGCCATTGCTCCGGCCCTCCTTATTCAGCCGGGACCGCGACGGTCAGGCTGGCCTCACGGGCCGGCGCTTTCCGCACAGTCATCCACAGGTTGTAGCACATGATCACCGACCCAGCGAGGAACATGACCCCACCCAGACCGCGCACCACGTACATCGGGAACTTGGCCGCCACGGTGTCGGCGAACGAGTTCACCAGGAAGCCGTTGGCATCCACTTCGCGCCACATCAGGCCTTCCATGATACCGGTCACCCACATCGACGCGGCGTAGAGCACGATGCCGATGGTGGCGAGCCAGAAGTGCCAGCTGACCATTTGCAGCGAGTAGAGACGCTCGCGCTTCCACAGGACAGGCACCAGGAAGTACAGCGCACCGAATGTGATCATGCCGTTCCAGCCCAGCGCGCCGGAATGCACGTGACCAATGGTCCAGTCGGTGTAGTGGCTCAGCGAGTTAACCGCGCGGATCGACATCATCGGACCTTCAAAGGTGGACATGCCGTAGAAGCCGACCGAGATCACCATCATCCGGATCACCGGGTCGGTGCGCAGCTTGTCCCACGCGCCCGACAGGGTCATCAGGCCGTTGATCATGCCACCCCAGGACGGCATCCACAGGATCACCGAGAACACCATGCCCAGCGTCGAGGCCCAGTCGGGCAGCGCGGTATAGTGCAGGTGGTGCGGACCGGCCCAGATATACAGGAAGATCAGCGCCCAGAAGTGGATGATCGACAGCTTGTAGCTGAACACCGGACGTTCGGCCTGCTTCGGGATGAAGTAGTACATCATGCCCAGGAAGCCCGCAGTCAGGAAAAAGCCCACGGCGTTGTGGCCGTACCACCACTGGATCATGGCGTCTTGCACGCCCGACCAGACGATGACCGATTTCGAACCCCAGATGCTGACCGGGATGGTCATGTTGTTGACCAGGTGCAGCATGGCGACGGTGACGATGAAGGCCAGGTAGAACCAGTTTGCCACGTAGATATGGGGCTCTTTCCGCTTGATGATCGTGCCCAGATAGACCGCCAGATAAGCGACCCAGACGACGGTCAGCCACAGGTCAACATACCATTCCGGCTCGGCATATTCCTTGGACTGGGTTCCGCCCAGAACGTACCCGGTGGCAGCCAGCACGATGAACAACTGGTAGCCCCAGAACACGAACCACGCGAGGTTTCCACCCCAAAGCCGCGCGGCGCTGGTACGCTGAACCACATAGAACGAGGTTGCGATCAACGCGTTGCCGCCAAAGGCAAAAATCACCGCCGAGGTGTGCAGCGGACGCAGCCGCCCGAAGTTCAGGTATCCCTGCGCCCATTCGAAATTGAGCGTCGGAAAGGCCAGCTGGAACGCAATAAAGGTCCCTGCAAGGAACCCGACCACGCCCCAAAAGGCGGTTGCGATCACGCCGTAGCGGATCACGTCATCCATGTATTCGCCCGAGCGATCAGTGAGAATATCTGGCTCATCCGTGTTTCGAAGCGTCCAGATGAACAGACCGCCGGCGATGACCATCACCAGAATCGCATGCACCTGATACGCCAAATCGCGTGCATAATTGGACCCGATCGCGGCAAATACCACGACCAGACCAAGCACGATCAGCTTGATGTAATTCGACATATTGCGTCCCTTTACCGTGCCCCGCGCAATTTGCGTGCCGCGCAGAACCTTTTTGACTGTTTGCTGTATTGAAGAATTGCAGCCTGGGCTGCTTTGATCTGAGTCAAGACAGACACCCGTTTTCTATGACACGCATACCTCTATGAATGGGTTATCTGGTCGCAGGGGACCGTTGACCCCAAGTCAAGAGGTCGACATGGCGTATAAATCTCTTCTCACAATCATGACCGAAACACAGGGCGCACAGGCCGCGCTTGCCCAGTTGGCGGCACTGGCCGAAGCGCAGGATGGTCATGCCGAGGCCCTGTGTCTGGGCGTCGATCGCAGTCAGACAGGCTATTACTATGCCGGGGCAAATGCGTTGATCCTTCAGGAAACGCTTAGCCGGGCCAATGCCGAAGCGGATGAGTTGCTGGCCTTCGCTAAGGAGTATCTGCGCAAAACCGGGGCCCGCTGGTCAGCCGAAAGCGGTGTGGCCCAGATCGCAGATATTGGCCGCCATGTGGCACATCGGGCGCGGTTTTCGGATCTGGTCGTGTTGCCGCATCCGTACGGTGAGGATCGCGGCGCCGAGGCCGAACCGATTATCGAAGCCGCCATGTTCGAAGGCCACGCGCCTGTGCTGGTCGTCCCGAATACCGCCCGTCCGATGTCGGTGCCCAAGCGCATCATGATCGCGTGGAACGAAAGCATCGAGGCGATGCGCGCCGTGCGCCGCGCCCTGCCCTTCCTCAAGGCGGCTGATGTGGCCCGTATCGTGGTCATCGACCCGCCGCGGCACGGGCCTGACCGGTCCGATCCCGGCGGGATGCTGTCCCAGATGCTGGCGCGGCACGGCGTCAAATGCGAGATCGAGGTGCTGAGCAAGACAATGACCCGCGTCTCGGACATTCTGAACCGGCACGCGATGGATACGGAATCCGACATGATCGTCATGGGGGCATATGGCCATTCCCGCTTTCGCGAAGCGATCCTTGGCGGTGCAACACGCAACATGCTGGAACAATCCGCCGTCCCGGTTTTTCTGGCCCACTGAACCCCGCTGAGGGGCTGGAGCTTTGAAAGCGGCGTCAAGTACGACCGGATGAGAGTTCGGGCGCGCATGAACGTGCAACCGTTTCGCGGCACCTTCTGCCACCCGGGCTGCCGCATCTTCACATGCCCGCTAGTGCGGTGAAACGATGCTGGCGTGGTGCGCGGACACTCCCTACCTCGGTTTCAAATCGACGGAGGCACAATGCGCACCTTTATCCCAACCCTTGCCGCTGCGGTCATGCTGGCCATTCTTATCGGCGCAGATGTCGCCAAGCCTCTGGGTGCCCACCCATGGTGGTCGCAGAAAACGCTGCTGTTTGGCGCGCTAATCGGGCTGATCCTTGCAACCCTGCTTGCACGCGTGTCGGTTCCGGTAGCAAGGCTGGCTGTTGCCGTGGTGCTCACAGCGTTCGCTTTTGGTGTTGCAAAATACGGTCAGACCCAATTCGCCGCCTCATATGCCGAAGATGCCTTGGCAGGTAAGCTGTGGTACTTCGGATGGATTGCGGTCGGAGCCACTGCGGCATCCCTGTTGACCTTCCTGATGCAGATGATCCTGCCCGGAACCGCTGGTCGAACACCATCAGGCTCGGGCAGCAAGATCAGCTAGGCCAAAGCGAACCCAATCAGGTTTAGCCAACGCGGGTGACTGATCTGGTCAGACCAGGAACCCACCATCCGAATCGTCACCGGCCTCATCCATCAATCGGCCCATGTCGGGAATGGTCACGTGGCGTTTGCCTTCCAGCGCAATCACCCCGTCCTTTTTCAGGGCCGAAATCTGACGGCTGACCGTCTCAAGCGTCAGGCCGAGGTAGTCGGCCATCGCCTCGCGGGTCAGAGGCAGGTCAAAGACAATCGCCCCCGACAGCCCCTTTTGCGTGATCGAGGCATCGCGACGCGCAATGATCGACAAAAGACTGGCGATCTTTTCCCGCGCGGTTTTGCGCCCCAGAACCAGCATCCACTCGCGCGCGGCGTCCAGCTCGTCCAATGTCATCTGCAACAGGCGATGCGCGATATGCGGCGTCGCGTTCATCAAATCCTCGAACGGTTTCTTGCGAAAGCAGCACATCACCACGTCCGTGGTGGCCTGAACGTCATAGGCCGCGGCGTCACGCCCCGGTCGTCCCACAAAGTCACTGGGCAGCAAAAGACCCACCATCTGGGTCCGGCCATCCTCCATCGTTTGGGTCAAAGAGGCGATTCCCGACACGACCGAACCGACAAAGTTCATCTGATCGCCTGACCAAATGATCGTCTGACCCGCCTCGAAACTGCGGTAATACTTAATCTCTTCAAGGGCTTCCAACTCATCCGTATCACAGCGTGCACAGACGGCCCGGTGACGAATCGGGCAGTCTTCGCAATTGGCGTGATCGAACTGTGCTTTAATTGTCATGCGCGTTCCCACTTGATCTCTGTCAAAGCAGCCAAGTCGTTGGCCTCATAAGGTTATCGTCATGATAGATAAATCACAATTGGCAAGGCTTGGACTATTTGACGCGAAAGTGCCGCGTTACACGAGCTACCCAACCGCCCCCCACTTCAGCAATGACGTGGGGGCTGACCTTTATGGCGACTGGATTTCCGCAATAAAACCCGGAAGCGCCGTCTCGCTATATATCCACGTCCCCTTCTGTCGCCGGCTGTGCTGGTTCTGCGCCTGCCGCACGCAAGGCACGCAGACGGACAACCCGGTCATTGCCTATGTGGATGTTCTGAAGGCCGAGCTGGACTTGCTGGCCGCGCGCCTGCCAGACGGCGTCGTGCTGTCGCGCCTGCATTGGGGCGGTGGAACGCCGACATTGCTGAACCCGGACCTGATGCGCGAACTGGCGCAGCATATCCTGGGCATTGTGCCGATGGGCCCGGATGCCGAGTTCTCGGTCGAAATCGACCCGAACGAGATTGACGATGCGCGTCTGGATGCCCTGGCCGAGGCAGGCATGAACCGCGCCTCGATCGGTGTGCAGGATTTCGATGATGAGATTCAAAAGACCATCGGGCGCATTCAAAGCTATGACACCACCCGCGAAGCGGTCGACATGATCCGCGCGCGCGGCATCACCAGTCTGAATGCCGATATTCTGTACGGTCTGCCCCATCAGACCAAGGCCCGCATGACCGAAAGCGTGCAGAAGCTTCTGTCGCTCAGCCCGGACCGCGTGGCGCTTTATGGCTATGCCCACGTGCCGTGGATGGCCAAGCGGCAGCAGCTGATTCCATCAGACGCGCTGCCGACGCCCGAACAACGGCTGGACCTGTTCGACACGGCCCGCCGCCTGTTCATGTGGGACAACTATGCCGAGATCGGGATCGACCACTTCGCAACACAGGAAGACGGCCTGACCCGGGCTTTGAACGCGGGGCAGTTAAAGCGCAACTTCCAGGGCTATACCGACGATCAGGCCGAGGTTTTGATTGGGGTCGGTGCCAGTTCGATCTCGCGCTTCCCGCAGGGCTACGCACAGAACAATCCGGCGACCTCGGCGCATACCAAGGCGGTTCGCGACGGGCGGTTTTCAACCTCGCGCGGGCATCTGTTCAAAGCTCAGGATGTGCTGCGCGCCCGGCTGATCGAAGCGCTGATGTGCGATTTCAAGATCAACTCGGCCGAGATTCTGCGCAACTACGACATCACCGCCACAGAGTTGAACGCGATGTACAGCGCCGCGAATACGGCGTTTGACGGTTTGCTGCGCATCACCGAGGACGGGCTGTTCATCCCGCCCGAAGCCCGCGCCCTGACCCGGATGATCGCGCGGACCTTCGATGCCTACGACCTCAGCAAGGCCGGGCATAGTTCCGCCATCTGACCCAAAGACCGCGGGCGGCTTTTCCGCCCGCCTCGCGAGATTTCGAACAGGGGCTTGACGCAAGGCTTCTGTTTTCTCCACACTTGGGGTGTGGCCCGTTAAACTGGTCCGCAATTCGAGGCAGGTAAATTCGCAGACATCCCGTGCCGACGCTTTTGCGTTCGACATCCTCATTCGTGCAGCCACTCTGCAACCTGAAAGAGGGACAGCACATATGCGCGTTTTCACCGTCCTGGGCCCCAGTCAATCGGGCAAATCCACTCTGGTCGAGGCCATCAGCCGCCTCGACGGGCGCCCCACAACATTCGACGTATCCGGAACCGTGCATTTGCACGGTTTTTCTTACTTGGACGAACCATGGTGTGCGGTTGACGTTGATGGCGGCGGCGATGCGCTGGCTTATGTCGGTCCGGCCATGGCAATCTCGGACGCGGCAGTCGTCGTCGTGCCACCCGATCCAGACGCCGCTGTGCTGTGTGCGCCGTATCTGAGATTGGTCGAAGAGGCCGGCATCCCCTGCTTTCTGTTCATCAACCGGATGGACAACCCCAACGGCCGCATCCGCGACATTATCGCGGCGCTGCAAACCTATTGCACCAACCACATCGCATTGCGCCAGGTTCCGATCCGCGAAGGGGAAACGATCATCGGCGCGGTCGATCTGATTTCTGAACGCGCGTGGAAATATCAGGAAGGCCAACCCTCGGCCCTGATCGAATTGCCGCAATCGGTCGAGGATCGCGAGCAGGAGGCCCGCACCGAATTGCTGGAAACCCTGTCCGATTTCGATGACAACCTGTTAGAACAACTGATCGAGGACAAGCAGCCCCCCAGCGCCGAGGTCTATGACCTCGCCGCGCAGGTCCTGCAAAACCACCAGTTGATCCCGGCCTGTCTGGGGGCCGCAAGCCATGGCAATGGCCTGACCCGGTTGATGAAAGCCCTGCGGCACGAGGCGCCTGAGTTTGATATCGCCGCCGGGCGTGACGAAGCGGCAGACAATGCCCGCGCAATCGCAGGCTTTGCCGATGTGAAGAAACATATCGGCAAGATCACCGTTCTGCGCGGCCTTGGTGATGGCGTCAAAGCGCATGAGGCGTTGGGCGGCGAAACCGTGGGCAACCTGACCACGCTGGACGCGAAAACCCAGATTAATGCGTTGGAGGCCGGGCAGATCGGTCTGGCGGTCAAATCCGATCACCTGAATCCCGGTTTTATTTATGACAGCCGTGCGGCAACACCGTTGCCGGATTGGGCCGCGTCGCACCCGGTTGCGCACCGGCAGATCGTCTCGCCCGCGCATGAACGCGACGACGTGCGCCTGTCCAACGCCCTGACCCGACTGGTCGAAATCGATCCGGGGCTTCAGATGGAGCAGGATGAACTCAGCGGTCATTCCGTTCTGGGCTCGCAAGGGCCACAGCATATGCGGCGGGTGACGGCGAAGCTGTTAGAAGATTTCGGCATCGAAATCGAAACCAGCGCGGTTGAAACCGCCTATCGCGAAACCATCCGCACGCAGGTGGAACACCGGCATCGGCACCGCAAGCAATCCGGCGGGGCCGGACAATTTGCCGATGTGGTCATCTCGGTCGCGCCGCTGCCGCGCGGGTCGGGCTTTCAGTTCGAGGAAATCGTCAAGGGCGGGGCCGTGCCGAAGAACTATATCCCGTCGGTCGAACACGGGGCCAAGGACGCGCTGGTACAGGGCCCCGAAGGCTTTCCGGTTGTGGATGTCAAAGTCACACTCAGCGACGGAAAGCACCACAATGTCGACAGTTCGGACTATGCCTTCCGCACCGCAGGCAAGAACGCCGTCCGCGAGGCCCTGCCCGAAGCCAAACCCGTGGTCCTGCAACCGATCCTGACCGCCGAGATTCACCTGCCGTCGGATTTCGTCGGCGATCTGGTGCCCACGATCAGCACGCTGCAAGGGCAGGTTCTGGGGTTCGAGGGCAATCCAAACGCCTCGGGCTGGGAGATCTTCAATGCGCAGCTTCCGGCCGTTGCACAGGATGAGCTACACCGCACCCTCGCCAGCGCCACGCGCGGGACCGGTTGGGTCAAGCTCAGCTTTGATCATTATGAGGAGCTGCGCGGACCGGTTCCCAAACCCGCCGACCGGGAAAAGGCCAGCGCCTGAGAAACGCGTCGGGCGGGCGTCAGCCCGCCGCCGCAATCAACTCGCGCGTATAGTCTGTTTGCGCGTTTTCAAACAGGTCTTCTGCCGCGCCCATCTCGATCACGTCACCGTTGCGCATGACGACGACATTATGGGACATGGCGCGCACAACCTTCAGATCGTGGCTGATGAACAGATAGGCCAGCCCGTATTTCCGCTGCAGATCGCGCAGCAAATCGACGATCTGAACCTGCACCGTCATGTCCAGCGCGCTGGTCGGTTCGTCCAGAACCAGCAGTTTCGGGCGCAAAACCATGGCCCGCGCAATCGCGATGCGCTGACGTTGCCCGCCCGAGAACTCATGCGGGTAGCGATCCATCGACGCCGGGTCCAGGCCCACTTCGGTCATCACTTCGGCCACCAATTCGCGCGGGGCGCGATGGGGATCGACCTTATGGATGGCCAGCCCCTCGGCGATGATCTGCTGGCAGGTCATGCGCGGGCTGAGGCTGCCGAACGGGTCCTGAAACACGATCTGCATATCCTTGCGAAGTCGCCGCAACTGCCGCGTGGACCAGCGGCGGACGTTCTGGTCGCGGAAGGTAATGCCGCCTTCTGACGCAATCAGCCGCATGATGGCCAGCGCCAATGTGGTCTTGCCCGAGCCACTTTCGCCGACGATCCCCAATGTCTCGCCCGCCCTTACGCTGAGCGTGGCGTCATTGACCGCCTTCACATGACCCACGGTGCGTTTCAGGAAACCCCGCTGGATCGGGAACCAGACCTTCAGATGGTCCGTGCGCGCGACCTCTTCTGCGTCATGTGCAACAGGGTCAGGGTGGCCCGAAGGCTCAGCCGCCAGCAGCTTGCGCGTATAGGGGTGTTGCGGGTTGTCGAAAATCTCAGCCGTAACACCGGTTTCAACAATCTCGCCATCCTTCATCACGCAAACACGATCCGCGATCCGACGGACGATCCCCAGATCATGGGTGATGAACAGCATCCCCATATTCTCGGATTTCTGCAATTCGGCCAGCAGTTCGAGGATCTGCGCCTGAATGGTGACGTCCAACGCGGTTGTCGGCTCGTCCGCGATCAGGATGTCCGGCTTATTGGCCAGCGCCATCGCGATCATCACACGCTGCCGCTGTCCGCCGGACAGTTGATGCGGATAGCTGTCCAGACGTTCTTCGGGGTCACGGATACCCACCTTGGTCAGTAGCTCGACAATCCGGTCCCGCGCCGCATCGCCTGATAGCCCCTGATGCAGCGCCAGCGACTCGGCCATCTGCTTCTGAATCGTGTGCAGCGGGTTGAGCGAGGTCATCGGCTCCTGAAAGATAAAGCTGATATCGTTGCCGCGCACGCCCATCAGCGTGTCCTCGGACGCGCCGATCATCTCCTGCCCGTCATACTGCACCGAGCCTTCGACAATCGCGCTGTCGCCCAGCAAGGACACCGTGGACAGGGCCGTCACGGATTTCCCCGACCCGGATTCACCCACCAAGGCGACAGTTTCGCCCCGATCCACGGTGAAGGACACGCCTTTGACGGCCGCTGATACCTGACCGTCCTGCCGGAACGAGACTTTCAGGTCCTGCACATTCAACAGCGACGTTTTCATGTGCTGATCCCCTCAAGCGCTGCGTGCATGAAACCAACCCAGACCGCGCCGAGCATCGCGCCGACCTGCAGCCATGTTGGGAAAGACCGTTTCGTTGCAAAGATGACCGCGCTGGCGATCAGAACGGCAGTACCCGGCCCGAACAGCACTAGGAAAATCAGGCCAAAGACGTCGAATTGAAACGGGCCGTGGGGGTGCGTTGTGAAGAAATCCCAGCCAAGCCCACCCAACACCAGAGCGATGTATCCCAATGCGGCAAGCCCCGCGACAAGGATGAGACGTTCCACCGGCGTGTTGATCACCTTTTCGGTCATGAGAACGTCTTTCTGGGATCAAACGCATCGCGGACGCCTTCGAAAATGAAGACCAGCAGCGACAGCATGATGGCAAAGGTGAAGAACGCGGTGAAGGCCAGCCATGGGGCCTGCAGATTCTGTTTGGCCTGCAAGGTCAGTTCCCCCAGAGAAGGGGCCGAAGATGGCAGGCCGAAGCCCAGAAAATCCAGCGACGCCAGACCACCGATGGTGCCGGTGACGATGAACGGCATGAAAGTCAGCGTGGCGACCATTGCGTTGGGCAGCATGTGGCGGAACATGATGGTCATGTTGCCCACACCCAGCGCGCGTGCGGCACGAACATATTCCAGATTGCGCGCCCGCAGGAATTCGGCTCGCACAACGCCCACAAGCCCGGTCCAACTGAACAGGATCATCAACGCCACTAGCAGCCAGAAACTTCGCCCCAGAATGGCGAACATGATGATGATCACATAAAGCGACGGGGTCGCCGACCAGATCTCGATAATCCGTTGGAAGATCAGATCCAGCCAACCGCCGAAAAAGCCCTGAATGGCCCCGGCGAATATCCCGATCAGGCTGGCGGCGCCGGTGACGATCAGGGTGAACAGGATCGACAGGCGGAAGCCGTAGATGACGCGGGCCAGAACGTCCCGTTTCGTGTCGTCCGTACCCAGCAGGTTCTGCCCGTTGGGCGGCAATGGGGCCGCGCCGGGGCGATCGACGCTGGTATTGTAGGAATAGGGGATCAGGGGCCAGATGGCCCAGCCGCGCTCGAACCCATCGGCCTGAAAGGTTCCGGCATCGATCTGTTCGATG
Organism: Ruegeria sp. AP12; assembly: GCF_056540025.1. Lineage (NCBI taxonomy): Bacteria > Pseudomonadati > Pseudomonadota > Alphaproteobacteria > Rhodobacterales > Roseobacteraceae > Ruegeria > Ruegeria sp. AP12. Next base: position 13,887 of record NZ_JBQFVZ010000011.1, on the reverse strand, counting down.
ATGCCTTCGGGGTCGTCAAAGCACGCGTCCAGACCACCGCTGTCGATCAGGCACATAACCTCGGGGTCGCGATAGATCGCTTCGGTCTGGAAATCGCCGCCGAACTCGGTTTCGGCGTAGAAATTGAAGACCGGCGTGTAGAACTCACCCCGGTATTTCACCAGAATCGGTTTGTCATTGGCAATGAACTCGGCAAACAGCGAAAGGCCAAACAGCACAGAAAAGATGATCAGCGACCAGAAGGCCCGGCCATTGCGCCGGAAATTGCGCCAGCGGCGCTGGTTGAGGGGGGAAAGCGCCATCTACCCCTCCCGCTTTTCAAAATCGATGCGCGGGTCGACCAGTACATACATCAGATCGCTGATGATGCCGACGACCAAACCCATCAGACCAAAGATGAACAGCGTGCCAAAGATCACCGGATAGTCGCGCGCCACGGCGGCCTCAAAGCCCAGACGGCCCAGACCGTCCAGCGAGAAGATCGTTTCGATAATGATCGAGCCACCGAAGAACACGCCGATAAAAACGGCGGGAAACCCGGCGATCACGATCAGCATCGCGTTGCGGAAGACGTGGCCATACAGAACCTTCCGCTCACCCAAACCCTTGGCGCGGGCTGTCATGACGTATTGTTTCTTGATCTCATCCAGAAACGAGTTTTTCGTCAGCAGCGTCAGCGTTGCAAAGGCCGAGATCGTCAGGGCGATAATCGGCAGGGCGATATGCCAGAAATAATCTCCGATCTTGCCCATCAGGCTGAGGCTGTCCCAATTGTCCGAGGTCAGCCCCCGCAGCGGGAAGATCTGCCAGTATGAGCCACCGGCGAACAGCACCAGCAGCAGAATGGCGAACAGGAAGCCGGGGATCGCATAAGCCACGATGATCGCGCCGCTGGTCCATGTATCGAAGGTCGAGCCGTCCTTGACCGCCTTGCGAATACCCAGCGGGATCGACACCAGATAAGCGATCAGTGTGGACCACAGGCCCAGCGAGATCGAAACCGGCATCTTTTCCAGCACCAGATCAATCACGCTGATCGAACGAAAATAGCTCTCGCCGAAATCCAGCGTCAGGTAGTTGCCCATCATGCTCAGAAACCGTTCGAGCGGGGGCTTGTCGAAGCCGAATTCCTTTTCCAGTTCGGCGATGAATTCGGGCGGCAAGCCACGAGCGCCGACATACTTGTCGTCAAAAACACCGCCGCCCGCAGGCTCGGCCCCGGCGCCTGCATCGCCGCCGCCTGCGAACCCGGCGAACACGTCCCCCTGCCCTTCGATCTGAGCAATGATCTGTTCGACCGGCCCGCCGGGCACGAACTGCACCAGCGTAAAGTTGACCACCATGATGCCCAGCAAGGTCGGGATGACCAAAAGCAGGCGTCTTAGAATATAGGCGCCCATCTTAACGCAGCGCGCCTTTCGCTTTCAGCGCGGCTTCTTTCTCGGGGTTGATCCACCACAAATCCAGATGACCAAGCGAGTAAGGTGGCAGGTTTTCCGGGTATTCATACATGTCGTAATAGGCCGTCCAGTAGTCCGCGATGTATCCCACGGGGATTACGAAGAACTCATACCGCAGTGCCCGATCCAGCGCCATAAGGGCTGTGTCCTGATCTGCCTGATTGTCCGTCTCGAATGACGCATTGATGATTGCATCAACCAGCGGGCTTGCCAGTCCCGCAGGGTTGAACAAGCTAAAGGCCGCTTCCTCGGACCCGTACATCTGCAGCAAGCCGCCGCCGGTCGAGAGGAACGTGCCATACCGGGTCGAATACACCATGTCATAGTCGCGTTCCCGGCTGCGCAGGGTGTATTGGGCCGGATCGACCTTTTCTGCCGACGCATCAACGCCCAGCGCCTGAAGGTTCTGCACATAGGTTTCGATCATCGTAGCTGTCGATGTGGGCAAATTCGATGGGTAAGGGATATTCACCTTCAGGGTCTGCCCCTCGGCGTTTCGGCGCAGGTTGCCGTCGCCAACCGGCCATCCTGCTTCGTCCAGCATCTGGGACGCCTTGCGCAGATTGCGACGGTCATTCAGCCGCGCCGAATTGGATTCGTGCGCCATGATCGCCGGTTCGGACAAAAAGTCCGCAGGAACGACATCCCCCAGCGTTTCCAGAAACGCCAGTTCATCCCCTGTGGGAACATCCTGCGCCTCCAACGGCGTGCCTTGGACAAAAGAACTGCGAGGTGAGTTCAGACCGAACAGCAGGGATTCGTTTGCCCATTCGAAATTGAAGGCCAGCGCCAGCGCCTTGCGCACGTTTTTGTCCTCAAACTGAGGTTTGCCCAGATTGAACACAAAACCAGACGGGGTCGGAGGGCTGCCATCCGCGATCTCATCCTGCACAACCGAACCTTCGGTCAGTTTGGGGAAATCATAGCTTGTCGCCCAGAGCTTGGGATCGCTCTCGATCCGGATCGTGTATTCACCGGCTTTGAAGCCTTCGAAGGCTGCGGTCTGGTCTGCGAAGTATTCGACGCGAATGGTGTCGAAGTTGTTTCGCCCTATATTGAATGGCAGATCCTTGCCCCAGTAATCGTCACGCCGTTTGTACACGATCCGACGATTAATGTCGTAGCTGTCCAGTTTATACGGGCCCGACCCAACGGCCACTTCCAGGCGGGGTTCGTCCAAACGGCGCGAGTCATCCGCCTCGAACCAGGCTTTAGAAAACACCGGCGTGGCCCCAACGGTTTCGATCAGACTACGCCGCGTCACCTCGGGGTTAAACGTGAATTTGACCGTGTAGTCATCCAACGCCTCGGCCCCCGTGACCATGCGCCCTACCGCTTGCGCGTATGACGGCAACCCCTGCTCGATGAACAAACGGTGGCTGTAAACCACATCCTCGGCCGTAACCGGCGTGCCATCCCAGAACATCGCCTCGGGCCGAAGGTGGAAAATGACGTAGTTTCGCCCTTCGTCATATTCCAGGCTTTCCGCAAGGACGCCATAATACTGGCCCACACTGTCATCTGCACTTTCGAACAGGCGATCATACTGAATGGTGGTCAAGGCTCCGCTACGGCCTTTGCGCGAATAAGGGTTCAGCGAGTCGAATGTTCCAGACGCCGCCAATGACAACTCTCCGCCTTTCGGCGCATCCGGATTGACGTAGTTCAGATGCGGATAATCGGCCGGATAGTCCAGATTTCCAAAGTAGGAATACCCGTGGCTGCGCGTGATGTTCTCGTCATTCGCCTGCGCAATTCCTACCGATCCAAAAGCGGTGGCTGCCATCATTCCCAAAACCGCCCCCCAATGCCGAACGGTCATCTCGCGCGAAGCAGGCAGGAGGGGTTTCATATGGCTCGTCCTCTGGATCGTTGTCATCTTCTATGTCGGTTCAGCTAGCTAAATCGCCAGCCTTGGATGATTCAAGTTTAGAATGCGTGAACGCTTTGTGAAGATTTTCGGCACAAAAAAAGCCGCTGCACAAGGCAACGGCTTTGGGATTTTCACATTCGTGAGGGCAATCAGTTGCCGATGGTCTGCAGGTAAGCAATCACATCCGCGCGCTCTTGCGGCTTTTTCAGGCCCGCAAAGCTCATGGTCGTGCCCGAGATATAGTTGCTGGGGCGCTCCAGGAAGGCATCCAACGCTTCGGGGGTCCAGTTCCCGCCATGCGCAAGCATGCCTGCCGAATAGCCGCCAAAGCCCTCGGCCGTGCCCAGCGGACGGTCCACTACGCCGTACAGGTACGGGCCGGTGCCGTTTGCGCCATCTTCCAGCTTGTGGCACGCGGTGCACTTGCGGAAGACTTTTGCGCCTTTTTCGACGTCGGCGGCGGCCAGCAGATCCTCGAATACCACCTCTTCGCCGTCGGCGCTTTCGCCCGAACTTTCGGTTTCGATGATATATGCGGCCTGCGCATCACCGTGGCCACCATGCGAATGGTAAAGGATGTCGCCACCCCACTTGGCAAGAAGCAGCACCAGGAAAGTGCCGAACAGGCCTGCTGCGGCCTTGGTAACTGTCATCGTGTCGAACATTGATCGCGTGTCCATTTCAGCTGTCTGTGCAGGTGTCTAAGGCTTCCCCTGACGAGAGGCAAGGTATAGACACCGCGACGAAACGCCCAATTCTGGAACTTGTTGCACGGAAACGACCAAATGACCAATCGCATTGCTTTTCAAGGCGAACCCGGCGCCTACAGTCACGAGGCCTGCCGCAACGCGCGCCCGGAAATGGAGGCCCTGCCCTGCCGCACCTTCGAGGATGTGATCGAATCGGTCCGCTCGGGCGAGGCTGATCTGGCAATGCTGCCGGTGGAAAACACGACCTACGGGCGGGTGGCCGATATTCACCGGCTGTTGCCGCACAGCGGTCTGCATATCATCGAAGAGGCGTTTGTTCGGGTGCATATCAACCTGCTCGCTGTGCCGGGTGCAAAACTGGAAGACATTACCGAGGCGCATTCGCATCTTGTGCTGCTGCCCCAATGTGCAGGGTTCCTGCGCGAACACGACATTCGCGGACGCGTCAGCCCCGATAACGCACGTGCTGCGCGCGAAGTGTCCGAGGCCGGTGACATTCATTCCGCCGCGCTGGCCAGCGAACTGGCCGGAGAGATTTACGGTCTGAACGTCTTGGCCCGCCATATCGAGGATCACGGCGACAACACCACGCGCTTTTTGCTGATGTCCCGCCAGGCCGACCTGTCGCGCCGGGGGGCGCATGAGATGATCACCAGCTTCGTGTTTCAGGTGCGCAACATCCCGGCCGCGCTGTACAAGGCCATGGGCGGCTTTGCCACCAACGGCATCAACATGACCAAGCTGGAAAGCTACATGCTGGATGGCTCGTTCACGGCGACACAGTTCTACGCAGACATCGTCGGGCACCCGGACGACCGGAACGTGCAACTGGCCATGGACGAGCTTGAGCACTTTACAACCAATGTCGAGATCCTGGGTGTCTACCCGGCAGCGCAACCGCGCGGTTGATGCAGGGCGGTCCCGTTCGGGCTGGGTGGCACACGGGCCGCCTGAGCCGCGCCCTAAGCCCCGTGTTTATGGCGCTGCTCCAACTCTCGGGCGAACTCACCCAAGCGGATTTGGAACTGCTTGCGGAAACGGGCCTGCCCCAGCTTCATTGATTGCAGAAGCAGGCGGGCAGGCAGGGATTTCGCGCTTAGGGACATTTCGACGCTCAGGCGGGTTCTGCGTTGTGACAGAGCCAGAAAATCAACGGTGGTAATGCCGCTCATGCCTTTGCTGTTGGCTTCGAACCGCATCTGCGCAGGACGGTCGCAATCGGTCATCACAACCGACATCTGACGCGGCTTGCCGCGCAGCTTGAACTCGGTCTCCCAAGTGGTGCCGGCCTCGACCGGGACGCCTTGGGTTGTGCGCCGAACATCGATGCCGCGCCGCATGGCCATACGCTCGAACCGTTCGAAATCGGCAACCATTTCGAATACCGAATTGATCGGAGCTTCGATATCTTCGCGCGCTGAAAACTGCATGTCTGCCTTTGCTGCCTTTTGTCCAGTTTTTCCTTAGTCCAGCGTGTCCGCAAGCCAGTTTTGCAACAGAAAATGCGCGATGGCCCCTTTTCGAGCGGGCAGCAGGGTCGGATGCTCGCCTGCGAAAGCCTGCATCATTTCCGTTTTGCTGACCCACATCGCGTCTTCAATCTCGACCGGATCGATCACGATGTCACGCGACAGCGCCTCGCCCGCGCAGCCGAACATCAGCGAGGCCGGAAACGGCCAGGGTTGGCTGGACAGGTACGAGACCGCGCCAACCGGCACGCCTGCCTCTTCCATCACCTCGCGCCGTACGGCGGCCTCAAGCGTTTCGCCCGGTTCGACAAACCCGGCCAGCAGTGAATACATCCCCTCGGGCCAGCCGGGCGAGCGGCCCATCAGCACCGCGTCGCCATGGGTGATCAGCATGATGACGACCGGGTCCGTACGCGGAAAATGCTGCGCGCCGCAGGTCGGGCAACTGCGCTGCCACCCGGCCTGCGAGATTTCACTGGGCGCGCCGCATTTGGCGCAGAATTTATGCGTTTCATGCCAGCCGATTACCGCCTTGGCCGTCGCCGCCAGTTCGGCATCAAGGGGCGACAGGCGAGTCATGATCCGGCGCAGCTCGGCAAAGACATGGCCTTCGGGCAGGTCGGGATGTTGCTGTTCGGTCCGGTCGACAAACGCGCCAACACCGGTCAGGTCCAGCCCTTCGGCGGCCCAGTTCGAAATATCCAGCGCAAACAAAGGGGCATCTGAAGCATCCAGCCCCAGAAAGATCGGGGCAGAAACAATCCCTCCGGGTCCACGTGTGATCAGGGGATGAGACATGGGCTGCAAAGCCAACCGATCCAGCCTGTCACCCTGCACCAGCAGTTTACCGCGCCACAGCAGAACACATCTGGCTGCCGGATCGCCTTGTGCTTGTGACAACTTCTCGGCGTCGCCCCGAATATGGGCCGCACGGTTCAGACCCGCGCCACCGAAAGTCACCTGTTCTGCATTTATCATCACCTGCCCCTTCGGCTTTGCTGACAGGGCTGCCATGACTGCCCCGGCGTTGCAATGGCCTTTCGCGGTGCCGGGCCATGCGCGGCCAGAGGCAATGCTTGCACAGGCCTGGAAACATTGGCATTAAGTCTACCAATTGTTGATTTTGATTTAGCACCAGCATCCAATAGTAGAATTCAAGAGTGAAAACTGGAACTTTTAGACCGGGTCAAACTGAAAGTTCGGATGTGCATATTCGTATCCTCGCGACAACTGATCTGCACATGAATCTGACCGGTTTCGACTATTACTCGGATCAGCCGGACCCGACAATTGGGTTCACGCGAACCGCCAGTCTGATCCGCGCAGCACGAACCGAAGCAGACGGCGCGCTTGTTTTGCTGTTCGACAATGGCGATGCGCTTCAGGGCACGCCGCTGGGCGATCAGGCGGCACAGGACCCTGACGGCCATCCAATGATGCAAGGGTTTGCGGCCTTGCACTATGACGCCGTCGGGCTTGGCAATCACGATTTCGGCTTTGGGTTGGAGGTGCTGGACACTGTTCTTGATCAGGCTCCATGTCCTGTCCTGTGCAGCAATATGCGCCGCCGGTCGGGGGGTTCGCAACGCTGGCAGGGCCATGCAGTGCTTGACCAATCGATTTCTCTGAACGGGCAAGACATTCCCATCCGCGTGGGCGTGTTGTCGGTTCTGCCCCCTCAGACCGCGCAATGGGAAGCGCACCATCTGGGCCATGATATCACGGTCGAGGACTGTCTGAGCGCGGCGCGACGCACCGTGCAGATTCTGAAATCGGCGGGGTGTGATCTGGTCATCGCGCTGGCCCATTCCGGCCTCGGTCAGGATCAGGATGTACCGGGGCTGGAGAATGCCGTGATCCCGCTGGCCGCCATTGACGACGTTGACGCCCTCGTGGCCGGGCACACGCATCTGACCCTTCCCGGCAACGACCATCAGGGGCTGGCCCATGTCGACCCCGAGGCCGGATTGGTCCATGGCAAACCGGTTGTCATGCCCGGGTCCGCAGGAAGTCACCTGGGCGTGATTGATCTGAACCTGTGCCACTCTGCCGATCTCGGGTGGCAGGTCATCGACCAGCAGGTCGCGTTGAGACCGCTTCGCCGGACCAAACCCACCCCTGAAACGCCAGAGGATCCCGACATGGTCCGGCTTTTTGCACCCGTGCACGCCCGAACCCGCACCAAGATGGCCGAGCCGGTGGCGCGAATCGCACAACCGATGCACAGCTTTTTCAGCTTTTGCGCCGTTGATCGGGGGCTGGCTCTGGTGGCCTCGGCGCAGGCCGCCGCCTTGCGCCCCTATCTGTCCGGCACCCCACTGGCCAATATGCCCATGTTGTCCGCCGTTTCGCCCTATAAATGCGGTGGTCGGTCCGGGCCGCGCTATTATACCGATGTCCCGGCGGGCGAGGTGTGCCTGCGCCACATCGCGGACCTTTACGTCTTTCCGAACGAACTGAGGGCGGTGAAGGTCAGTGGCGCTCAGGTGCTGGACTGGCTTGAGATGTCGGCGGGTCTTTTCAACACCCTGCGTCGCGACGCCGAGACCGATCTGATCGACTCCGGTCGGGTTGGGTACAATTTCGACCTTCTCTTTGGCCTGACCTACCAGATCGACCTGTCCTGCCCGGCCCGGTTTGACGCTCAGGGGCAGTTGATCGACAATTCTCACCGCCGCATCCGGCAGGCCAGAATTGACGGGTCTACGCTTGACCCCAATCAGGATTTTGTGGTCGCGCTCAACAACTATCGCGCCAATGGTGGCGGGCATTTCCCGTTTGTGGAAACGGCTGAGCCGATCAACCTGCCCGCAATAGATATCAAGCGAATCCTACGCGATTATCTGACCGGGACCCTGCCCGCCGACCCGCTGTCTCAGGCGGTTCATCCGTTTTCGTTCACGCCGCAGGTCGGGGTTCAGGTGATCCTTAGAACAGGGCCCGGCGCGCTGAAGTACCTGCCCGAATTGCAGAACTACGACCCTATCGTTCTGGACCCAGACCCGCAGGGGTTCGAACGCATCCGGCTGACACTCTGACGGGTTGTCATTTTCCCCAGGCTTCCCTATATCAAGTGCTGAGAGGTTGGCGCGGGCGAGCGCCTCGCCAACCTGGTCAGGTCCGGAAGGAAGCAGCCACAACGAGCCCCGCTTGGGTCGATGTCCAACCTCTCACCTTTCCCCCACGTATCCGCTCATCAGCACGATCAGGCAACCAAACGGGGCCAGATTGCCGAATTCCGGCGGGCAAATGCGCCGATATGGCCGATCTCTTTCACTCCGAACTCCTTGGGCGACAACAGGTGCCGCCGCGCGCCCAGCCCATACAGATCCGCCAGACGCCATACGGCTTTTGGCGGGACGGTCTGATCGTCGTCGCTGGTGAACAGATCCACCGGAACACCCAGATCCGACCAGCGCGCCGGTGGCAGTTTTTGCCCGATCTCAGGCACATAATTCAGCGGCGCGGTGCACCACCTGCGCCATTGCCAATAGACAGAGCCCGGCAGATCGGCGCCGAACCCAATGGCTTTACCGGGCAGATACCCCAGGGCTTTCACAAGCAGCGGTACATGCCCATGCCAGAACGCCCAGGCCAACCCCCGATAGGGCCATGGGTGATCGGACAGCGTCACCAACCCCGAGCAGACACAGATCATCCGGTCGATCTGGTCAATATCCGGCTGAATCGGCCCCAGCATTCCGCCGACGGAATGACCAATGCTCCACTGCCGGGCGTCGGGAAACCTTCGGCGCATCTCGGCCCGTGCTGCGGGCATATCGATCAGCGCCCAATCCGACATCGTGACCTGCGAGTCGCTCATGGGGCCGGAAACAGAGTGACCGAAATCACGATAGTCATACGTCAGGCAGGCCATGCCACGCTCGGCAGCCAACCACCGGGCAAAGTGCTGGTAGTAGTCGCGCGGCACACCGGTCGCCCCGTTCAGTACCACCACCGTTTCGGGATCAGTAAAAGGCCGATACAGCCGCGCCGACAGCTGCGCCGGACCAGCGGGAAACTGGAAATCCTCGATCTTCACGTGCTGCTGCGTGTCCAACATCGAACCTGTGGGCCTTTCTGAACCAATCGGTTTACCTGCCCAAGAGGCACAACAACCCGCAGCCGAGTCAACCCTGCTGCCACTTGACCACACGTCGCCCGGCACAAGGCATGTGTACGTGACCCCCAAAACCCCGCTTGACTCAGAACGCGAACAGACGCTAGCGGTTGTGTGATGGTTTCCGATCCACACAATAGGTCGGGATGAAAAGGGAACACGGTGCGGTTCTGCCCGGTCAAACCGGAACGAACCAAGGCCGCGACTGCCCCCGCAACTGTAAGCGGTAAGCGATGCCGGAATGCCACTGGCCGAAAGGCTGGGAAGGTCGGCAAAGCAACGACCCGCAAGTCAGGAGACCTGCCATCATCAACGTAACCGAAACTCGGGCGGGGTGTCCGGGCAGGTCCTGACAGCGCATAGCTGAAACGCCTGCCAACGTCCCCGTCCGCCGCGCGGAGGGAGCAGGATGATCTGGAAGACAAAAACCCACGAATACGTGGCGACCATTTGCCAACGCACAGGCGGGCCCTGCCCCGCAATGGCGCGCATGGCACGCGCGCTGGCAGAGGCGATGAACAAGGCCGACCACGTCACCAGCGAACGATTCGAAATCGAAGGCAGCAGCGACCTGACGCATTGCGCGCAAGGGTGCATGGCCCGCTTTCGCGCCGGACCAGAACAGATACGCATCTTCTGCGGGACCGAGGCGGACACGCCGATCCAAACGCTGGATACCTATGCCGACCTGATTTTTAACGAAACATGCGCGGCCCTTCCGTCCGGGGCCTTGCCAAGAACGCCTTGCGCCATGCTTGAGGTCTTGGCCCTGAGGCCTTCAAGACCAGTGCAGGAACCGGCACGGGTATCAGCCTGAACGCGCATCCAAAGCTGCGTGGGTCGCATTCGTGGCCCATGCCATCTGCTCGTCGGTTTCCACCGCGCAGGGGCGCAGGGCCCGCAACCGGGCCAGCGCCTTGTCTGCCGGTTCCCCGCATTCCAGCATCAGGCGCAAGACCACCATACCGGATCGCCCGCACCCACCCCGGCAATGCACCAGCACCCGGCCACCGCCGGACAAAGCCTGCCGCGCCGATGCGCTGACCGACCCCCACCGATCCTGAACGGCGCGCGGCGGAGCGCCAAAATCCTCGACCGGCAAATGAACCCATCGGCTGGCGCGGCCCTGAATGTCACTGCCAAAGGTCCGGGCCCCGTCCTGCAACATCTCAACTTCCGTGGTCATCGAGATCACAAGACCGGGTTTCCAATCCGCGATTGTATCCAGATCGCCCGCATAATCTCCGCCGCGTCCCGGCATCGAGGTCACCGCAAGTGTTCCGCCTCCGACTTGCAGCGCGTAGACGACCAGTTGCGACATCAAAGATTTCCTCCCAAACCCAAGCCTGCTTTTAAAATGTGCTTCAAAAATACTGAGATTCCAGTTTACGCCGATCTCGGGTCTTTCCAAACCAAATTTCGCCGACCCTGCGGTGGACGCGGGCTGCAGCGACCACTACGCTGCGACGACGTCCCGAATCCGCCAGAGCAGACATGACCGACACAGACAGCCCCGCCTATCAGGTTCTCGCCCGCAAATACCGTCCGGAAACCTTTGCTGATCTGGTGGGTCAGGATGCCATGGTGCGCACGCTGAAAAATGCGTTCGAAGCCGACCGGATCGCCCAGGCCTTTGTCATGACCGGCATCCGCGGCACCGGCAAGACGACCACGGCGCGGATCATCGCCAAAGGTATGAACTGCATCGGCCCGGACGGAAGTGGCGGTCCAACGACTGAGCCCTGTGGCGTCTGCGAGCATTGCACCGCGATCATGGAGGGCCGCCATGTCGACGTGATGGAGATGGACGCCGCCAGCCGTACCGGCGTCAATGATATTCGCGAGATCATCGACAGCGTCCGCTACCGCGCCGCCTCGGCCCGCTATAAGATCTATATCATCGATGAGGTTCACATGCTCTCGACCAGCGCCTTCAACGCGCTGCTCAAGACGCTGGAGGAGCCGCCCGAACATGTGAAGTTCATCTTCGCGACCACCGAGATTCGCAAGGTGCCGGTCACGGTCCTGTCCCGCTGCCAGCGCTTCGACCTGCGCCGGATCGAGCCCGAAGATATGATCGGTCTGCTGCAAAAGATCGCCAGCGCCGAAGGGGCCGAGATTGCCGAGGACGCGCTGGCCTTGATCACCCGCGCGGCCGAGGGGTCTGCCCGCGACGCAACCTCACTGTTGGATCAGGCGATTTCTCACGGCGCAGGCGAAACCACCGCCGACCAGGTGCGCGCCATGCTGGGGCTGGCCGACCGTGGCCGGGTGCTGGACCTGATGGATATGATCCTGCGCGGCGATGCCGCCGGGGCCCTGACCGAGCTTAGCGCGCAATATGCCGAAGGGGCCGACCCGCTGGCGGTGCTGCGCGATCTGGCCGAGATCACCCATTGGGTCTCGGTCGTCAAAATCACGCCGGACGCAGCCGAGGATCCGACAGTATCCCCTGATGAGCGCGCCCGTGGCCAGCAGATGGCCGACGCCCTGCCCATGCGTGTGCTGACCCGCATGTGGCAAATGCTGTTGAAGGCGCTGGAGGAGGTCTCGGCCGCCCCCAACGCCATGATGGCCGCCGAAATGGCAGTGATCCGTCTGACCCATGTGGCCGACCTGCCCAGTCCGGAAGAACTGATCAAACGTCTGCAGGATGCACCTGCGCCACCAAATGGCGGACCGGGCGGCGGTATGCCGATCCACGGCAACGGCACTGCACCGGTTGAAGCGCGCGCAGCACCGACCTATACGCCTGCGCCTCGCGGGGCAGGGGGTGCTCCGGTCGCGGCGCTGGCCCAGGACACGCAGGCCGCTTTGGCGCGCTATCCCAGTTTCGATCACGTGGTCGAACTGATCCGCGTCAACCGTGATGTGAAACTGTTGGTCGAGGTCGAAAACGGCGTGCGGCTGGTTTCCTATCAGCCGGGACGCATCGAGTTTACGCCTGCGCCGCAAGCCCCGACGGATCTGGCCCCACGGTTGGGCTCGGCCCTGCAGCGGTGGACAGGCAATCGCTGGGCCGTGTCGATTGTGTCCGATGGCGACGCGCCGACGATTGCCGAGATTCGCGACAGGGCGGAACTGGCGCTGAAAGAAGAAGCCTCGGAACACCCGCTGGTTCAGGCCGTGCTGGCACATTTCCCAAAGGCCAAGATCACCAGAATAGAAACCCCCGAACAACGCGCGGCACAGGTCGAAACCGAAGCCCTGCCAGAGGTCGAGGATGAATGGGACCCGTTCGAAGAGGATTAACTCGACCCCCGCCCCATGACCGAGGAGCCTGATGCGCACAACCCCGCTGCACCCCAAATTCGGCCTGATTGTTCATGACGTCGACCTGCGCGAGGTCACGCAGGATTATCTCTACCCCCAGATCCGGCATGCGTTTGAAACGCATTCCGCTCTGCTTTTTCCGGGGCAGAGCATCTCGGATGACGATCACATGCGTCTGGGTGAACTGTTTGGTCCGCTGGAAAATCGCGAACAAATGGCGGCGGGGCGCGATGTGGAGTTTCAGGTGTCGGAACTGTCCAATCAGACAGAGGACGGCTTGCGAGCCCGCGATGATCTGCGCCTGCTGGATTTGCAGGCCAATATGCTGTGGCACACGGACAGCACGTTCCTGCCTACCCCTGCTCTGATCAATATTCTGACCGCCCTCGTGGTCCCACCCAGCGGCGGCGAGACGGAACTTGCCTCGACACGCGCCGCCTGGGCCGAGATGCCCGGCCACCTGAAAGAACCGCTGCAAGACGCCATCATCTGGCACAGGCTGTCGCATTCCCGCATGAAAATCGATGCCGATCTGGCAGCCCTGCCCCGGATGACCCGCTGGCCCGATCGGCCCTGGCGGGCAATCTGGCCGAACCCCGTGACGGGCGAAGAGGCCCTGTTCATAGCATCCCACGCCTTCGCCATCGAAGGGCTGGGGCACAAGGAAAGCCAGGCCATTCTGGACGAGGCCATCGCCTTTTGCACCCGGCCCGAATATGTCTATTCGCATCAATGGACCGCGGGCGACGTCCTGATCTGGGACGAGCGGGCGACGCTGCACCGTGGGCGGCCTTGGGATTACAACCATCCGCGCACATTGCGGTCGATCTGCTGTTCCGTAACCGAAACGGACGGGCTGGACCGCGTGCGCGTGGTGTAACGCGAAGCCCGGAACACTCCCGCGCCCGCCACGGGCCATCGGCTGACGCCGATGCCCCTGAGCGGCCTTGGGCCCGGCAGCGCGCGGGCAAGGCCTGCGCGC
>NZ_JBQFVZ010000010.1:0-64892 GCF_056540025.1 Ruegeria sp. AP12 | reverse complement strand
CGCGCCTGCGGCGCGCTGCCGGGCCCAAAACCCAAGAAGGGTCGGCGAAGCCGGGCCGCCGCGGGTGCGGGAGCCTTTGGTCTGTTTAGGTCAGGTCCTTGTAACTGATCTCGCGCGTATCGGCGCCGGGGCCTGTTTTCTCACGCCGCATGATCAGACGGTTCAGCGCGTGGATATACGCCTTGGCCGAGGCCACGACGGTATCTGTGTTCGCAGATTGACCGGTGGCGATCATGCCGTCTTCTTCCAGACGCACCGAGACGGTGGCTTGCGCGTCCGTGCCTTCGGTCACGGCGTGCACCTGATACAGTTGCAAATGCGCTTTGTTGGGGTAAATCGCACGGATCGCCTTGAAGGTGGCATCGACGGGTCCGTCGCCATGTTCGGTCGCGATGATGTCCTTGCCGTCCATCTCCAGCTCGACCGTCGACTCGGCCTGTCCGCCAGTGCCGCAGGTGACCTTCATCGACACCAGTTGCAGGTAGTCATCCGCCTCGTCCAGTGTCATCAGGGCGATCAGGTCGTCGTCAAAGACCTCTTTCTTGCGGTCCGCCAGGTCCTTGAAGCGGACAAAGATATCGCGCAGCTGGTTGTCGCCGACCTCAAAACCCAGTGTCTCAAGTTTGTCGCGCAAGGCGGCGCGGCCCGAATGTTTGCCCAGCGGCAGGGATGTCCCCGTCAGACCAACATCTTCGGGTCGCATGATCTCGAAATTGTCACGGTTCTTCAGCATCCCGTCCTGATGGATGCCGCTTTCATGGGCAAATGCGTTCTTGCCGACGATGGCCTTGTTGAACTGCACGTTAAAGCCCGACACGGTGGCGACCCGGCGTGAGATATGCATGATCTTGGTGGTATCGATACCGGTGTGGTAGGGCATGATATCGTTGCGCGTGCGCATGGCCATCACGACCTCTTCCAGCGCAGTGTTGCCCGCACGCTCACCCAGACCGTTGATGGTGCATTCGATCTGACGCGCGCCGCCGATGACGGCCGCCAGTGAGTTTGCCGTCGCCATGCCCAGATCGTTGTGGCAGTGGGTCGCAAACACGACCTCATCCGCGCCGGGCACGGTTGCGATCAGACGCTTGATCAAATCTGCCGATTCCAGCGGTGCGGTGTAGCCCACCGTGTCGGGGATGTTGATCGTGGTCGCACCCGCCTTGATCGCAATCTCGATCACACGGCACAGGTAATCCCACTCGGTCCGCGTTGCATCCATCGGCGACCATTGCACGTTTTCGCACAGATTGCGGGCATGGGTGACCGTGTCGTGGATTTTCTCGGCCATCTCGTCCTGGGTCAGGTTCGGAATGGCGCGGTGCAGCGGAGAGGTGCCGATAAATGTGTGAATGCGGCTTTTCTCGGCGTGTTTGATCGCCTCCCAGCACCGGTCGATATCGTTGAAATTGGCGCGGGCCAGACCACAGATGCGGCTGTTCTTGGCGCGCTGAGAAATTTCGGTGACGGCTTTGAAGTCGCCTTCCGAGGCGATGGGAAAACCCGCCTCGATGATATCGACGCCCATCTCGTCCAGCAGTTCGGCGATCTCCAGCTTTTCTTCATGGGTCATGGTGGCGCCGGGGCTCTGCTCGCCGTCGCGCAAAGTGGTATCGAAGATCAAGACGCGGTCTTGGTCGGTCACGTTGGTCATGGGATTTCTCTTTCTTCTTCTGTCCTAAAGCCTATGGCGCGCGGGCGTCCTCCTCTGAGCGGGCGCGCCGGATGGCACGCTCAGAGGCGGATTAGGATCAGTAGGCCACGCAGCGACGTACCGCCAAAGGCGGTGTCGGCAAAAGGGATATCTGCGCGGTTGATCATGGGCGAAACTTATACAGAGCAGAAGGGGAATGAAAAGAACCAATTTTCAGGCTTTGCGGATTTGGTCCGGTTTCTTTTGCTTTGCGTGTTGAACCCATCTGTGCTGCCGCTAGGTGGGGCGGTATGAAGACAGCTTTGATCATTGGTGCATCCGGGGGGATCGGTGGCGCGATCTGCGACCGGCTTGTGGCACAGCGCGTGGCTGTGACAGGCCTGTCCCGGTCGCAAGACGGGTTCGATCTGACCCGGCCCGAGGTGGCGTTGGCGCGTCTGGATGACCTGCAGGGGCCGTTCGATCTGGTTCTGGTCGCCTCAGGCGCATTGGAGATCAATGGTGCACAGCCCGAGAAAACCATGCGCGCTGTGACGGCGCAGGCCATGATGGATCAGTATGCTCTGAATACGGTCGGCCCGGCGCTGATCCTCAGCCGGGCGCATCGGTTGCTGCCGCGCGACAGGCGATCCGTGATTGCGGTTTTGTCAGCGCGGGTCGGATCGATTGGCGACAATCGAATGGGCGGATGGGTCAGCTATCGCGCGGCCAAGGCTGCGGTTAATCAGGTGGTTCACACGGCGTCTATCGAGTTGGCCCGGACGCACAAACAGGCGATTTGCGTCGCCTTGCATCCCGGAACGGTCAAAACCGAGTTCACGCGGAAATATCTGGGCCGACATCCCGCTGTCGCGCCGGAGGAGGCTGCCGAAAACCTGCTGCACGTAACGGGGGCGCTGACCCAAGACGACACGGGCGGATTCTTCGACTGGGCCGGGAAGCGGGTGCCCTGGTAGCAGGTCAGTTATCCGCGGGGGCCTCGGTTTCCGGTTCCCCGGCGCTTGGCGCATCCGGTTCTGCGTCTGGCGCGCCCTCGGTGGGTGCTGCACCCTCTGACGACAGGGCGTCGTTGTCCCAAAGGCCCGATTGCTCTTGCCCGTTGGCATAGCGCATGGTGCCCTGTCCCTGACGTTTGTTTTCGAAAAAGCCGCCCTCATACACATCGCCCGAAGCATAGGTTGCCACGCCTACACCGGTTATTTTGCCGTCAAACCAGTCGCCGGTGTAGGTAAAGCCGCTGGGGGCCGTGATCGTTCCCTTTCCATGGCGTGCGCCATCGATGAAATCGCCCTCGTACACCGTGCCGTCGGCAAAGGTTGATTTTCCTTTGCCTTGCCGCGCACCGTCGATCCATTCGCCTTCATAGCGATACCCATTGGCAAAGGTGACCGTGCCGGTGCCATGGCTCAGGGCGTTGCGGAACTGGCCTGAATAGACCGTGCCATTGGGGTAGGTCGCCGTGCCACGCCCCTCAAATACCCCGGCAATCCAGTCGCCGTCATAGACGGTTCCGTCGGCATATGTGCTTTGGCCCTTGCCGTGCGGCAGATCTGCGCTCAGCTCACCGATATAGGCCGAGCCGTCCGGATAGGTGATCTCGCCAAAGCCTTCGATCTGGCCTTGCGACCATTCCCCGGAATAGCGGTAGCCATCGGTGCCAACGAAGGTGCCCTTACCATGGCGGCGGTCGTCTTCATAATCGCCCTCGTAGACGCTGCCATTGGCGTAGGTTTCTTTGCCCTTGCCTTGACGGCGGCCTTTCGCAACTTCGCCTTCGTAGACATCGCCATTGGCCAGCGTCATTCGCCCGGTGCCGGTCATCAGGTTCTCGACCCACTGGCCGTCATATTCCAGACCGTCCGACTGGATCCAAAGACCCTGCCCATGGCGTTGGCCCTGCTGCACGTCGCCGTCGTAAACCGACCCGTCCGGGTAGGTGATCTTGGCCTTGCCCTGCATTTGGCCATCAACCCAATCGCCGTCGTAGACATAGCCGCTGGGGTCCGTGCGCTTACCCGTGCCATGGTGGCGCGAGTCCTTAAACTCACCCTCGTAACGCACGCCGCTGGCGTATTCCGCGACACCGGTGCCGTTGATGCCGCCACCTTGCCATTCGCCTTCGTAGGAGCCGCCATCGGCATAGCTGATCTTGCCCTGACCCTCGGGCTTGCCTTCGGCAAATTGCCCGACATAGACCGACCCGTCGGCAAAACGCGCCGTGCCCTGGCCCTGAATGACGCCTTCGACCCATTCGCCGGTATATTCAAACCCGTTGGGTAGGCGGTAGGTTCCGGTGCCATGGCGCAGCCCGTTTGCGAACGTGCCCTCATAGACGCCGCCGACCTCGTCATCCTTGGTGATCACCGTCCCGTCCTGGGCAAATGCGGCCGTCATCGTCAGGGACAGAATCCCGACCGTGAGAGAGTTGCGGATCAGCTTCATGTATCGTCCTGCCTGCCCGGTGATCGTTTTCGCTTTGGTTGGCGCAAAAATAAGGGACCGCACAGGTCAGAGCAACGGCTTTTGCGGCATTGGTCTTTCACTCGCGCAACGATCTGCTAAATGCAGTAGGACTGACGAGGGCAAGAGGGCAGCATGGCCGACCGTTTCCGCATCACTCTGGCACAGCTTAACCCCACCGTGGGCGATATCGAGGGCAACGCAGCCAAGGCCTTGGCCGTGTGCGAGCAAGCCCGCGAGGCCGGGGCCGATCTTGTGGCGTTTCCCGAGATGTTCATCACCGGGTACAACACGCAGGACCTGATCCTGAAACCGGTCTTTCACCGTGCTGCGATGGCAGCGGTGCAGGATCTGGCCGCGCAATGCGCGGATGGTCCGGCTGTGGCGATTGGTGGGCCTTGGGCCGAGAATGACAGCCTGTTCAACGCCTATCTGATCCTCAAGGGCGGGCGGATCACCAGCAAGGTTTTGAAACACCATCTGCCGAACGAGACGGTTTTTGACGAGGTGCGCCTGTATGATTCCGGCCCTCTGGGCGGGCCGTATTCGGTCGGGAACTCGCGCATCGGCAGCCCGATCTGCGAGGATAGCTGGCACCCGGATGTTGCCGAAACGCTGGAAGAAACCGGGGCCGAATTTCTGCTGATCCCCAATGGCTCGCCTTATTTCCGGGACAAATACGATGTGCGTCTGAACCATATGGTCGCGCGCGTAGTCGAGACCGGCCTGCCGCTGATCTACCTGAATATGGTAGGCGGGCAGGACGATCAGGTGTTCGACGGTGCCACGTTCGGCCTGAACCCGGGCGGAGAGCTGGCCTTCCGCATGCCGGTTTTTGACGAAACCGTCACCCATGTGGACCTTGAGCGGGGCGATGACGGCTGGCGGATCATCCCCGCCGAGATTGTGCCTCAACCCGATGCGTGGGAACAGGATTACCGCGCCATGGTGGAATCCTTACGCGATTACATGGGGAAAACCGGTTTCAAAAAGGCGTTGCTGGGTCTGTCGGGCGGTGTAGATTCCGCTCTGGTCGCGGCCATTGCTGTGGATGCCATCGGGGCAGAGAATGTGCGCTGTGTGATGCTGCCGTCGGAATACACCAGCCAGACCTCGCTGGACGATGCCGAGGCGGTCGCCAAGGCGCTGGGCGTGCATTACGACTTTGTTCCGATTTCGGACAGCCGGGCTGCGGTAACGGATACGCTGGCCCCGCTGTTTGAAGGGCGCGACGCGGACCTGACCGAAGAGAACATCCAGTCCCGCCTGCGCGGTGTACTGCTGATGGCGATCTCGAACAAATTTGGCGAGATGTTGCTGACCACGGGCAACAAATCCGAGGTCGCGGTGGGCTATGCCACGATCTACGGGGACATGAATGGCGGCTACAACCCGATCAAGGACCTTTACAAGACCCGCGTGTTCGAGACCTGCCGCTGGCGCAATGCCAATCACCGTGCGTGGATGATGGGCCCGGAGGGTGAGGTCATTCGCCCCTCGGTCATCGACAAACCCCCAAGTGCAGAGCTGCGCGAGGATCAGAAAGACAGCGACAGCCTGCCGGATTATCCGGTGCTGGACGGTATTCTGAACATTCTGGTGGATCAGGACGGTTCCATCGCCGATTGTGTCGCCGCCGGGTATGAAGAGCAGGACGCCCGCAAGGTCGAGCATCTGGTCTATGTCAGCGAATACAAGCGGTTCCAGTCTGCCCCCGGCACCCGTCTGACCAGCCGTGCGTTCTGGCTGGACAGGCGCTATCCCATCGTGAATCGCTGGCGGGATCGGGGCTGAGGCCGATACGCGGCCTTGTTTCTAAAAACAGTTCCGCATCATGACCTTATATTGTTTCCATTTTGGGGTCATTGAGGTTGAAATCCTGGCCCCAAAGGGGTTCTTAACCTTGTTCGGCTGACATTTTTCTGCCACATTTATGCTTGGAAGTTGCCCAATGTGGGGCGGATGTGACGCATTGCTGTTGAGTTCGCAGTTTTTCGACAAGTGATTTTTGTCTCGTGCGGCGCATCCGGGGTTGGATGTCTGAGTTAATAGTGTGGTGTTAACATGTACGAGGAATACGATAAGTCTCTGCACGCGCCGTGGCAGTACAGAACGATGGAATCTCCGGCGCAGGAACTGGATGAAGAAAAGCTGGACGCGGCCATTGCTAACCTGCTTGGCGAACAAGCAGCGGAAGACAAGGCCGAACCATCGCAGCGGCTGGAATTTCCCGATCTGAAATCGCAAAAAGAGGTTTCGGCGCAGGCCGACGCAAAAGAGGCCGGATTGTCTGCGTCACTGCGTCAGAAATGGGCTGAACTGTCCGGCGCCGCCTAATTCTGAGTCAGAACCTGAAGTGACCTGCCGGGCGCATGCTTTGGCGCGGCTGCCACACGTCCGGACATTTGATAGGGCTGTGCTGAAAACCTGTTGTCAGGACCAGCAAGTTCAGCATCCTTGTACTCTGATAAATTGAGTATGAGCGGTAGATGCCCGGTCCCAAACCGACCCCATTTGAATCCGATCTTTCCCTGCCAAAATCCGTAGACACCGTCGTGATTGGTGGCGGTATCATTGGCGTTTCAACCGCGCTGGAACTGGCCGAGCGGGGCGTGTCCGTCCTGTTGTGCGAAAAGGGGCAGATCGCGGGGGAACAAAGCTCGCGCAATTGGGGTTGGGTGCGTTTGGGGATGCGTGACCCGCGCGAAATTCCTTTGATGCAGGAAGCCACTCGCATCTGGCAAAACCTGGACAATTGTCTTGGACGGCAAACCGGATATGTGCAATCGGGCATTCTGTTCGGCGCATCCGGGGCGCGGCAGGCCGGCAATCTGGAACGCTGGCTGCGCCATTTGGACGGATTGCAAACCGGGGCGCGGATTGTGCCAGCGTCTGAACTGGCGAAAATGTTGCCCGACTATACTGGCAAACTTGAATGCGCGTTGCACATGCCGCAGGACGGGCGCGCCGAACCTCAGCTTGCGGCACCTGCGATTGCCGAAGGGGCCCGCGACCGGGGGGCGGCGATCATGACCAATTGCGCCGTGCGCAGCCTTGACGTGCAGGGCGGACGCGTTGCCGCTGTGTTCACAGAACGCGGGCGCGTGGCCTGCGACCGGGTGGTGCTGGCAGGCGGCGCGTGGTCGCGGTTGTTTGCGGGCAATGCAGGCATCGATCTGCCGCAGCTGAAAGTGCTGAACACCGTCCTGCGCAGCTCACCTGTCGAGGATGGGCCGGACACAGCGCTGTGGTCCGATGACTTTGCAATCCGAAAACGCGCGGATGGAGGGTATTCCATCGCCTCGGCCCATCAAAACACCTATGACATCGTACCCGACAGCTTTCGCCTTGCATGGCAATTCCTGCCTGCGTTTTTTCAGGAATGGAAATCCCTGCGCTTTCGGCTCTCTGGTCGTTGGAAGGCCGAGGTGGCGCAGGACCGGTCGTGGGTGCCTACCGACGTGACCCCGTTCGAGCATTGCCGCGTTCTGGACCCCGAACCATCGCCGAAGACCCTGCGCACATCCTGGGCCAACGCGACAAAGGCGTTTCCGGCGCTACAGCAGGCTGAAGTGGTGCAAAGCTGGGCTGGATTGATCGATGTGACCCCAGACGCGATCCCGGTAATCTCGGGGGTCGAGGATATCCCGGGCATGTTCATCGCCACCGGGTTTTCCGGCCATGGCTTCGGCATCGGGCCCGGTGCAGGTCGCCTGATGGCCGATCTGGTGATGCAGTCCACGCCCTGTGTGGATCCGGCCGCCTTCCGCCTGTCGCGTTTTACGGATGGCTCAAGGGTGCGGCCGGACCCTGGGTATTGAGGCGTCAGCCCATCATCTGATAGCTGACCGGGACAAAGCGGAACCCTTCGCCGCGGGTCTCGACATACCCGGCAGCCGGGAACGGCATGTGATAGCCGATCATCGGCACCTTGTCGGCGGCCAGCAGGCCCAGGATTTTGCGGCGGGAGTCAGTGGCTGCAGCCTTGTCCATGTCAAAACGAACCTCCCATTCGGGGTGCGCGAAGGACCAGACATAGTGATTGGCAAGGTCTGCCGTCAGGATCAGCCGTTGGCCATTGCTTTCCAGATGATAAACCATATGGCCGGGCGTATGGCCGAACGTCGCCATTGCCGTCACACCAGAGACAACGTCGCCGCCATCTTCGACGAACGTCATTTTCTCGGCTAAAGGTGTAACTTTTGCCGCGACCAGATCACCGACCCGGTTGCCAGCCTCCTGAGCGGACCAGAAGTCATATTCCTGCGCGGCGGTGACATAGCGCGCATTGGGGAACGTCTCTGCGTCATTGGTGGTCATACCGCCAATGTGGTCGGGATGCATATGGGTGATGACAACGACGTCGATCTGATCCGGTGTCACCCCGGCATCTGCCAGGGCTGCCTGAATGCCGCCCTGACCAAGCCCGGTGTCGAACAGAACCAGCTCGGCCCCCGTATTCACTAGCGTCGGCGTAAAGAAGAACTGCGCAACATCGGGCGAAATGAAGTTTTCCGCCGAGACGCGTGCAAAGTCTTCGTCGGATGCACCGCCGCCAAAGATCTCTTGCGCGCCATCGCGCGGCAGACTGCCGTCCAGCAGCGTTGTGACGGTGAAATCGCCCAACTGGAACGATCTTGCGATGGTCGAGTTCGCCTTGGTCTCGGCCCCGGCTGCCAAAAGCGGGGTTGTTGCGGATGCAAATGGAAGGGCTGCGGCGGCGCCCAGGGCCGCTCTGCGTGTTAAGTTGATGGCCATGTCTTCGTCTCCCTGTCAGAACGCCAGATAATAAGTTAGTTCGTTGCGGGTCGTGCGCCAGTGTATAGCCCGGTTTGGCGCGCAATTGGATGAACATTACGTGTTCCATGGTTGTCGCCCCGCGATCTTGAAGCTGGGTATGGTGCGACCGATTCGAAACCCCTGCTGGACAAAATCGCGCCTTTGTGACAAGAGCCGCGCCAACAGGAGACATCCATGACAACCACCCGTTTCGCCCCGTCGCCCACCGGATACATCCACGTGGGCAACCTGCGCACCGCCCTGATGAACTATCTGATCGCCCGCAAAGCAGGCGGTACGTTCATCCTGCGCATCGACGACACAGACCCCGAGCGGTCGAAAGAAGAATATGTCGATGCGATCAAGCAGGATCTGGAATGGCTGGGTCTGCACTGGGACAAGGTTGAACGTCAGTCGGACCGGTTGGACCGCTACGCCGAAGCCGCCGACAAGCTGCGTGAGATGGGCCGGTTTTACGAGGCGTTTGAAACGCCGACCGAGCTGGATCTGAAGCGCAAGAAGCAACTGAACATGGGCAAGCCGCCGGTCTATGACCGCGCTGCGCTGAACCTGTCGGATGCCGAGAAAGAGGCGCTGCGGGCCGAGCGCGGCAACGGCGTCTGGCGCTTCAAGCTGGATCATGAACGGATCGAATGGACTGACGGTATTTTGGGCGATATCTCGATCGATGCGGCCTCGGTATCCGATCCGGTGCTGATCCGTGGCGATGGTCAGGTTCTTTATACGATTGCGTCTGTGGTGGATGATACCGAGATGGGTGTGACGGACGTGGTGCGCGGTTCGGACCATGTGACCAACACGGCGACGCAAATTCAGATCATCGAGGCGCTGGGCGGAACTTGTCCGCGTTTCGCGCATCATTCGCTGCTGACCGGCCCGCAGGGTGAGGCGCTGTCGAAACGTCTGGGCACGCTGGCCCTGCGCGATCTGCGCGAGCAGGGCGTGCAGCCGATGGCGCTGCTGAGCCTGATGGCGCGGCTGGGGTCGTCTGATCCGGTCGAGCTGCGCTCGGACATGGCCGAGTTGATCGATGGGTTTGATGTGAACCGCTTTGGGGCTGCGCCGACCAAGTTTGACGTGCAGGACCTGTTCCCGCTGACCGCGAAACACTTGCAATCGCTGCCGCTGGCGGAAGTTGCTGATGCTGTGGCCGATGCGGGTGTTCCTGCCGAACTGGCCGAGCCGTTCTGGGCCATGGCGCGTGAAAACATCACCACTCTGTCCGATCTGAAAGGCTGGTGGGAACTGTGCCGGGATGGGGCCGAGCCCTTGATCGCGGATGAAGACCGGGAGTTCATCTCGGACGCCATGGCGCTGCTGCCCGAAGGCCCGTTTGATGGTGAGACCTGGGGCACCTGGACCAAAGCGGTAAAAGAGGCGACGGGCCGCAAAGGCAAGGGCCTGTTCATGCCGCTGCGCAAGGCGCTGACGGGGATGGAGCGCGGGCCTGAAATGGCGGCACTGCTGCCCTTGCTGCAGGTGATCCGCGCGCGGGGCTGAATGCCGCTGACAATTTAGAACTTGAAAGAGGCAGGCAGTTCGTCTGCCTCTTTTTGTTGTTGTGGTTGGATGATCTTCACCGCCGCGCGCTGCAGGCGGTCATCCACAAAGGCAGTCTCGTCCGGTTTGAGTTGTTGGTGGCGCGGATACCTCGGTTCGGCCCGGTCATTCAACACAGGTGCGTCCCAGCCATCGGTCGTGGCAAAGAACCGGTCCACCCCGTCTGGTCCGAAAATGCGCAGGTACCCTTGCACCACAACGTCAATGTAGCTGAGCAGTAAAGGATGGTGATCGGTCGGCGCATTATGCCGGGCCTGCGGGACGGCATAGACCGCTATTTCAACATCATGGGTCAGCGGATGTGTGGCCGATTGTGTCACGGGAATCCGGTCGTAGGCCCATTCCCTTTCGTCCAGCGCGGCCCAGTCGTTCTTGGGAACATGCGCGATCATGCCTTCGATCTCGGACTCGGGGTCCGGAACCGCCGTCAGAAAGGCGACCGGGCGCAGATCGGTATGTTTCCAGGCCCGCCGCCACCCCTTCAGTTTTGCCGGTCGCGGGTCGGGAAAATCATGGGTGGCCAGGTTCACAAGGCTGCCATAGCCAAAGAAATAGGGGTCTGCCATCTGCGAACGCGCCTTTCGATCGATTGATGTATGTCAAACCGCTTTTTTCCCGGACATGCAATAAGGCTGCATCATTATGTGAGGGAGGCCCATATGCGGATTACCAAACGAACGAATATTGCTGTGCGCCTGCTAATGTATTGCGCGGCGCACCCGGAGCGGCTGGTGACGAAATCCGAGATCGCCGAAGTGTGCAACATCTCGGAAAACCATCTGGCGCAGGTGATCAATCAACTCGGACAGTTGGATTATCTGAGCACGCAGCGCGGCCGGAATGGTGGCATGTCTCTGGCACGCCCGGCGGATCAGATTCGCATTGGTGCCGTATTCCGGCATGTGGAAGGATCGCTGCCGATTGCCGAGTGTTTTGCGGATGCCGACAATACCTGTCCGCTGACCGACGCCTGCCGCTTGCGGGTGGCCTTGCAGGACGCCGCCGAGGTGTTTTACGCATCGCTCGACGACATCACGCTGGATGCGCTGGTCTGCGATAATGATCCGCTGCTGAAAATCCTGCAGCCGGTCGCGTGTATGCGTTAAACTCAGTCGCTGGCGCGCAGAATGCGGGCGGGTCGGACGGATAAGGGGCGCAGCGCAAAGATCAGCCCTGCGCCAAGGGTGACGATGACCCCTGTGATCACGATGCCCAGTGCCGAGGGCCAGATCACCGCGAACCCGGTGTCGAAGATATAGGTCGCCACAGCCCAGCCGCCCAAGATACCGACCAGCAGGGCGACGCAGCCTGCCGCAGCCCCCAGCAACATCGCACGCAGGGTGAAGCTGAGCAGAATGCGGCGGCGGTCGGCCCCGATTGTTTTCAGGATCGCAGCCTCGTACCGGCGGGCCGGTTCACCGGCAGCGGCCGCGCCGATCAGCACCAGAAACCCGGTCAGCAGCGAAACCCCCGCCCCATAGGACGTTGCCGAGGCCAGCCCTGCCAGCAGGCCCGAGACACGGTCTATGGCATCGCGCACCCGGATGGCGGTTATATTGGGGAACTGACCAGCCAGATCGCGCAGGATGGCGGCCTCGGCCTGTTCTTCGGCATAGACGGTTGCGATGAAACTATGTGGTGCGCCCGCCAACGCCGACGGGTTCATCGACATGATGAAGCCGATGCCGGCGGTCGAAAAATCAACCTCGCGAAAGGATGTGATGGTTGCGGTGATGTCGCGGCCCAGAATGTTCACGGTCAGCGTATCGCCAAGTTTCAGGCCCATTTCCTCGGCCTCTTCGGCGGCAAAGCTGATCTGGGGGTCACCTGCATAGCCCTCAGCCCACCAATCGCCTGCCGTGATGCGCGCATTCTCGGGCGGGAGAGCAGAGTATGTAACGCCCCGGTCTCCCTCCAGAACCCAGTGGCTGCCTGCAACCTCGCGTGCGGGTTGACCGTTGATCCGGGTGATGATCCCCCGCAGCATAGGCGCGCTTTCAAGGCGACTGACAGCGGGGTCGGTTTCCAGACGCTCGGTAAAACCGGGCATTTGATCCTTCTGGATGTCGACAAAGAAATATGATGGCGCAACGTCCGGCAGATTGCCCGAGATGGCATTGCGCAATGTACCATCGATCTGGCCCACGGCAGCAAGCACAGAAAGGCCCAGACCAAGGGACAGAACCACAGACCCCGCGCCTTCGCGTGGGTCCGAGATGGCGGCTAGCGCCCATCGCAGTGGCGGGTGGCCGCGCGACCACGGAACGCCCTTGCGGGCCAGCCAGCGAATTGCGAAAGCGGCCAGTGACAAAAGGAACAGCGCCCCGACCAACCCGCCGCTGGTCCAAAGCGTCAGCCGCGCCGAGCCGCTGAACCACGCCGCCGCCGCGATCAGAATGGCCAGACCCAGCCCGGTGGCCAGCACATAGACCAACCGGGGTATCTGCCGGGCCGAGGTCAGGGCGTCGCGGAACAGGGTGGCGGCGCGCACCTCCTCGGTTCGGGCCAGCGGCCAGAGGGTGAACAGAAACGCTGTCAGCAAGCCATACAGCGCAGCCTCGGCAAGGGGTTGGGGATAGATCGAAAACACCGCCGGGACGGGCAATTGGCTTTCGATGATGGGGGCCAGCAGGACAGGGGCCAAGCCACCCAGGGCCAATCCGATTACGATGCCGATCCCGGACAACAGCCCGATCTGGATCATATAGGTCTGAAACACGGTCGCCCGATCCGCCCCCAATGTGCGTAGTGTGGCTATGGTTTCCGTTTTCTGCGATAGGTACGCCCGAACCGCGGCGGACACGCCGATACCGCCCACGGCCAAGCCAGACAGGCCCACCAGAACCAGAAAGGAGCTGAGCCGCCCGACGAATTCGGCAATGCCGGGCGCTCCGTTTCGGGCATCCGTCCAGCGCATTCCGGTGCCTTCAAAGGTCTGGGTGGCCTCGGTTGCGGTTACCTCAAGATCGGCCGTTTCCGGAAGGTCCAACCGGTATTTGGTCGAAAACAAAGTGCCGGGTTCCAACAAGCCAGACGCGCTAAGATCTGCGGTGCGAACCAGCGTTCTGGGGCCAAGGCCAAACCCGTCTGCGGCCCCGTCAGGCTCGGCGGTCAGGGCGGCCCTCAGAACGAAATCCTGCGTTCCCAGCGCAAATACATCGCCCACCGAAAGGCCAAGCCGGTCCATCAGGACCTGTTCCATCACCGCGCCCGGCAGATCGTTGTGCCCCTCCAACGCATCAGACAGCTGCATGTCAGGGTTCAGCCCAACCTCACCCAGCAAGGGATAGGCGGCATCAACGGCCTTCACCTGCGTCAACGCGCGCTCAGTGCCCGCGTCAAGCGGGGCAACCGCGAGCGACCGGAAATCGACAACCTCCGAGACCGCCTCGGCAGTGTTTTCCATCCATGCACGCTCTTCTGCGGTGGCAAAACGGTAAGTGAATTCCAGTTCGGCGTCGCCGCCCAGCAGCGCCGCGCCTTCCTGTGTCAGCCCGGTCTGGATGGCGTATCGGACCGATCCCACAGCGGCGATGGCCGCGACGCCAAGGGCCAGACAGGCCAGAAAGATGCGAAATCCGCGCAGACCTCCGCGCAGTTCCCGCCGCGCCAGCCGCCCGGCCAGTCGCAGGCTCATTCTGCAGCCTCTTTCCGCGCATCCTCGGCAATGCGCCCGTCGCGCAGGCGGACAACGCGGTCGCACCGGTCGGCCAGCGTATGGCTGTGCGTCACCAGAACCAGTGTTGCGCCGTGTCTGTCGCGCAAGCCAAACAGCAGATCGACAATGGCGGCACCGTTCGCCTCATCCAGATTTCCCGTGGGTTCATCCGCCAGCAGGATCTGCGGGCGCGGGGCCGAGGCCCGGGCCAGTGCCACGCGTTGCTGCTCACCGCCCGACAACTGCGCCGGATAATGGTCGCGCCGATGCGACAGGCCAACCGAATCCAACTCGGCCTCGGCCCTGGCAAAGGTATCCTTGTGACCGGCCAGTTCCAGCGGCGTTGCTACGTTTTCAAGCGCAGTCATGGTCGGGATCAAGTGGAAGTTCTGGAACACCACCCCCATCGTATCCCGCCGGAACCGCGCCAGATGATCCTCATCCATCCCTGTCAGGTCCTGCCCCAATGCCGTGACCGACCCCCCGGTCGCCTGTTCCAAACCACCCATCAGCATCAGCAGGGACGACTTGCCCGATCCGGATGGCCCGACCAGCCCCAAAGTCTCACCCTGGTTTACCGACAGCGTGATGCCGTGCAGAATATCCACGCGCCCGGCATTGCCATCCAGCGACAAAGCAGCATTTTGGAGCGAGAGAACAGGCTGAGTCATAGATCTTTCCAAACGGAGGCAACACTTGTGGGATATGGAGCGGTTATGACATTGCGCAAGACTTTGATCGCAGGCCTTTTTGCAAGCTGCGGTTTTGCGGCCACAGCCGAACCTGTGATTATCGCCGCATTGGGGGACTCGCTGACGCAAGGCTATGGGCTGGTTGAAGAGGACGGGTTTGTTTCGCAACTGGAACGCTGGTTGCGAGCGCAAGGTGCGGATGTCCGGCTGATCAATGCGGGTGTTTCGGGTGACACTACGGCGGGTGGTGCTGCGCGGGTAGACTGGACCCTGACGCCCGAGGTGGATGGGATGATCGTCGCGCTGGGTGGCAATGATCTGCTGCGCGGGATCGACCCGGATGTGTCTCGGGCAAACCTCGAGAAGATCCTGACCACGGCAGAAGCGGGGCAAGTTGAGGTGTTGCTGGTGGGTATGCAGGCCCCCGGCAACTATGGCTCGGACTACAAGCAAAGTTTTGACAGCATCTTTCCCGATTTGGCGCAGCAATATCAGACGTTTTATGCTGACAGTTTCTTTGAAGGGTTGGCGGCGGTTGACGATCCGAATGCTGTTGGCGCGTTCATGCAGGCCGATGGCATTCATCCCAACGCCAAGGGCGTCGCCCTTATTGTCGAGGCTTTGGGGCCAAAAGTGCTACAACTGGCCAACGAGGTCGCAGAACAAGGGTAGCTCATGCCGGGACGGTTCTTTCTGACGCGACCTATCGCCGAAATCGCCGATTTGCTTGGAGTTTCGGCGGATGTCCCCGAACAACCGCCCCGCAGCAACATCCAGCCTGGTCAAGAGATGCTGGTGCTGACGCAAACCGGGCTGGTGCCGATGCGCTGGGGCATGATTCCGGTCGGTCGGGTCAACGCCCGAGGGCGCCCGGTGATGGAGACCATCATCAACGCCCGTTCTGAGACCGTCTTCGACAAGACCGCGTTTGAGGGCGTTGGCCGCGCAGTTATCCCGGTGGATGGGTGGTACGAATGGACCGGAGAGAAACGCCGCAAGACAGCGTGGCGTATCTTGTCGGCTGACGGTGCGCCACTGTTCTTCGCGGCGATTACCGATACATGGCAGGCCCCGGGCGGGTTGCAGGTCGATCAGTTTGCAGCCGTCACCTGCGAGCCGAATGGCGACGTGAAACCCATCCACCACCGGATGGGTGTGCTGCTGGATCGCGCAGGCATCGATTCATGGCTGACCGGCTTGGAAGATCAGGCCAAACAGTTAACGCGCCCGTGGCCAGACGGGCTGTTGCATATCGAAGAAGCAACAGATGTTGACTGGGCCGCGCCCTGACCAGCCGGTCAGACCACGGTTACAACCGTTCCAATCGGAACCCGGTTATACAGATCGACCACATGTTCGTTCAGCATACGGATGCAGCCGTTCGAGGCCGCCCGCCCGATGGTCTGCGGCTGCGTCGTCCCATGAATGCGGAAATAGGTATCGACCCCGTTCTGGAAAAGATAGAGTGCACGAGCGCCCAGAGGATTGTCCCCTCCGCCCGGTTGCACATAGTCGTTGTCCTTGAACTTGGCGTAAGCCACCGGATCACGTTCGATCATCTCATCGGTGGGCCGCCACGTGGGCCATTCCTTCTTGACGTCGATGGTTGCGGTGCCCGTGAACTCCAGTCCCGCCTTGCCCACACCGCAGCCGTAACGGATCGCCTTGCGCGGTTCGGTCACGTAATAGAGGTAGAAGGATCGGGGCACGACCAGCAACTGACCGGGGACGAATTGCTTCTTGATCCGCACAAATTGCGGTGTCGGATCATACTCGACCGCCTTTTTGGCGCTGGCGATACCCGGCAGCAGGCTGGCAGCCGTTCCGGCAAGAAACACACGGCGTGTGAACATGGGTGAGCCTCTTCAAATGACCAATGCAATCATGACTATACTGTCAGGATGATAGCAAATCTGGTCATTTCTAGGGCAAATATCATTTCTAGGGCAAATATAACGAAAACGTGATGTGTTTCGCTCGCGCGCTGCGCCGCACGAAAAAAGGGTGAGGATTGCGCCTCACCCTGTGACCGGCTTAGGCCAGCTCGATATTGTCTGCGCTTTCGCGCCCGTCACGACCCGAGCGCAGCTCGTATGTGACTTTCTGGTTGTCGGCCAGACCTGTCAGGCCCGAACGCTCGACAGCCGAGATGTGAACGAAGATGTCTTTGCCGCCATCTTCGGGTGCGATAAAGCCGTAGCCTTTGGTGGTGTTGAACCATTTTACGGTGCCTGCGGGCATATCCGTTGTCTCCTGATTGGTGCTGCCCACGTGGATGCGGCAGCCTGGCGTCGTAGTCTGGATCGAATGACTGAGCGCCGTGGAAGGAGACAGTAGGTCGAAATAGAAAAACGTAAGCCCTTTGCATATGGCATTGGGGTGGGCATGTGGCAAGGGTGGATTTGGTTAACGATTTGGTAGCCATGAGTGCGGCAGGATGCCCGCATGAGCAACTATCGCCGCGTTCGAATACCCGGAGCGAAGTACTTCTTCACTGTCTCACTGGCCGACAGATCATCGGATTTGTTGGTGCGAGACGTTGCACATTTGCGCGCGGCCTTTGCCGTGACTCAACGTGAGAGACCGTTCTGGTGTGATGCGTTTGTCGTGTTGCCGGATCATTTGCACGCGATTTGGACCCTGCCGCCGGGGGATGCGGATTATTCAACGCGGTGGGGAGCGATCAAGGCGCGGTTTACGCGCGGGGCGAAGGTGTCGGGAATGGTGGGGTGTAACCCCACCCTACGAACGGAGTCTAAAATCGCGAAGGGAGACGCCGGGATTTGGCAACGCCGGTTTTGGGAGCATACGATTCGGGACGAAAGGGATTACCGCAATCATATGGCGTATTGTTGGGGGAATCCGGTGAAGCACGGGTTTGTCGAGCGCCCGACCGATTGGCCGTATTCGTCAATCCATCGCGATATTCGTGCGAGTCGGGTTGATCCGGAGTGGAGTGGCGTGGTCACTGATGGCGCGTTCGGAGAGCCGTAGGATGGGGTTTCACCCCATCATTTGAGAGTTTGGGGTTTGGAAGTGGTTTGGTGCGCGGGAACAGATCGTGCGGGTGTTCGGGTAGGGTCGTTGAGTGAGTAATGGGGTGAAACCCCATCCTACGCTTGCTAGAAAAGGCACTCGGAGATATATGCTCCAAGACGTGCGACTTTGCTGCTGGAGCTTTCAATTGCAACGGTACAGGAAAAAACGAGCGCATTCTTCGACGAATAGCGAACCGGGACAATCACATACCGATTGAATCCTTCTTCGTGGCTCATGTTTGAGATAAAGAACACGCCGACGACCCCATGTGCGCCGTTATCGTCGCCAAAACTACTATTGGCGATGACGTCGTCAAAGAAGCGTTCTTGTTCGAATCTGACGGTGGAGTGCCACGATCCGTCGTGAAAGTCACCTACCTGCCGATATTCTCCCTGATTTCCCAAACTTGGAAGATAGCGGTCATCATGTCCAAGTTCGAACTCCACCACGTCCGGAAACTCTTCTGAGTAGTAAATGGCGTCAGGATGATCGCACGCATCATGATCCACGATGAGGTCGAGAACTACCAAAGACCATGCATTATCGTTCAAGAATTGAAGAAATTCCTGTCTTTCAGCTTCGCGATTTCCGAAGCCGTCGCTGACTTGTTCGGGTGAACAAGATGTAATGTGCGTGTTGAGGTAGGGTGCAGTTCTTGTGGCCCAAAAGTACTCATACAAACCTATGAAAGTCGCTAGCACCCCAATTGCCGCTAGCGACCATTTTGCGAAACGAAAAGCGGTGTTCATAAACCCCAAATGGGAATTTAGAACATTGATTTCAAGCGGAAATCACCGCGCAAACTTCTTATGCTTTAACCGTTTGGGCTCCAACGCATCCGGTCCCAACCGCCGCTTCTTGTCCTCTTCGTAATCCTCGAAGTTGCCCTCGAACCATTCCACGTGGGCATCACCCTCAAACGCCAGAATATGCGTGCAAATCCGGTCGAGGAAGAAGCGGTCGTGCGAGATGACGACGGCGCAGCCGGCGAAGTCGACCAGCGCGTCTTCCAGCGCGCGCAGGGTTTCGACGTCGAGGTCGTTGGTGGGTTCGTCGAGCAGCAGGACGTTGCCGCCCTCTTTCAACAGGCGGGCCATGTGGACGCGGTTGCGCTCACCGCCGGAGAGCAACGAGACCTTCTTCTGCTGGTCGCCGCCCTTGAAGTTGAAGGACGAGCAATAGGCGCGGGAATTGACCTGCGCGTCGCCCAGCTGGATGATCTCGGCCCCGCCTGTGATCGCCTCCCACACGGTGTCGCCGTCTTTAAGGTCGTCGCGGGACTGGTCGACATAGGACAGCTCGACCGTGTCGCCCAGCGTGATGGTGCCGCTGTCGGGCTGTTCCTGACCTGTCAGCATTTTGAACAGCGTCGATTTACCCGCGCCGTTGGGGCCGATGACGCCGACAATGCCGCCGGGGGGCAGGGCGAAGTCCAGCCCTTCGATCAGTTGCTTGTCGCCCATGTGTTTCGACAGACCCTCGACCTCGATCACCTTGCCGCCGAGGCGCTGGCCGTTGGGGATGACGATTTGGGCGCGGGTCAGCTTTTCGCGTTCGGACTGGTCTGCCAGCTCGTTATAGGCGTTGATCCGGGCCTTGGATTTGGCCTGCCGGGCCTTCTGACCCTGACGCATCCATTCCAATTCGCGCTGCAGGGTTTTCTGCTTGGACTTGTCCTCGCGCGCTTCCTGTTCTAGCCGTTTGGCCTTTTGTTCCAGCCATGCGGAATAGTTGCCCTCGTAAGGAATACCCCGGCCACGGTCGAGTTCCAGAATCCAGCCGGTGATGTCATCCAGAAAATAGCGGTCGTGGGTGACGATCAGGATGGTGCCCTTGTAGTCGATCAGGTGC
The DNA here is from genome assembly GCF_056540025.1 of Ruegeria sp. AP12. NCBI lineage: Bacteria > Pseudomonadati > Pseudomonadota > Alphaproteobacteria > Rhodobacterales > Roseobacteraceae > Ruegeria > Ruegeria sp. AP12. The sequence goes on along the minus strand of NZ_JBQFVZ010000010.1, from coordinate 45,178 downwards.
TGTTGCAGCCAGGCGATGGTCTCGGCGTCCAGGTGGTTGGTCGGTTCGTCCAAAAGCAGCATGTCGGGCGCTTCCAGCAGCAGCTTGCAGAGCGCCACGCGGCGTTTCTCACCGCCCGAGAGGTTGGCGATTTTGGCATCGTCCGGCGGGCAGCGCAGCGCCTCCATCGAGACGTCGATCTGACTGTCGAGGTCCCAGAGGTTTTCCGCGTCGATGGCGTCCTGCAGGGTGGTCATTTCCTCCATCAGCTCGTCCGAGTAGTTCTCGGCGATCTCCATGGCGATCTCATTGAAGCGGTCGACCTTGGCCTTTTTCGCAGCCACGCCCAGCATGACGTTTTCGCGGACGGACAGGGATTCATCCAACTGCGGTTCCTGCGGCAAATAGCCGACCTTGGCACCCTCGGCGGCCCATGCCTCACCGGTGAAGTCGGTATCCAGACCGGCCATGATTTTCATCAGTGTCGATTTACCCGCGCCGTTGACGCCGACAACACCGATTTTCACGCCGGGCAGAAAGCTCAGGTGGATGTTTTCAAAGCACTTCTTGCCACCGGGATAGGTCTTTGAGACACCCTGCATGTGGTAGACATATTGATAGGCGGCCATGTCGCGTCCTCTGGGTCGGGGAAATTGGGTTAAACCGCTGGATATCTGAGGCGGGCGGGCGGGGCAAGCTGGTGCTTTTGTGAATTTCGATTGGTGTCGGACTCACTTAAACAGGTTTGGCTGAACAAGGGGTGCGAATTGTCTGAACTGGCAGAGTTGATAGCAGGTTGGTCGCAGCCGGGGAGCGTCGAATGGATCGGGTTGCGCCCTGACCGGCGGGCCGCAATGGTCACTGCGAAAGAAGCGGTGATCTCGGAGGTCGGCCTCACCGGCGACCGCAGCCGCGCAGGCAAACGGGCGGTGACTCTGATCCAGCAAGAGCATCTGGCGGCGATTGGGTCGTATCTCGGGCAGGGGCCGGTCGCGCCAGAGATTCTGCGGCGCAATCTGGTGGTTTCCGGGATCAATCTGGCGGCGCTAAAGGGGCGAGAGGTGCAGGTGGGCGAGGCCGCTCTGCGCTTTACCGTGATTTGTGCGCCGTGCAGCCGGATGGAGGAGGCGCTGGGCAAAGGGGGTTATTCTGCCGTGCGGGGGCATGGTGGTTGGTGTGCGGAAGTCCTCCGGCCCGGGCGCGTCAAGCTGGGTGATGCGGTGCAACCGGTTGATTGACAACGCCCGCCAGTTCTGAACATCAGCGTGGGATGGAGCGATACGACATTCCATATGCGCGGCCCGGGCAGGTGATCGGGTTGTTCGGCGGGTCTTTTGATCCGCCGCACAAGGGCCATGTGCATGTGACGCTTGAGGCGATGAAGGCGTTTGGGCTGGATCGGGTGTGGTGGCTGGTGTCTCCGGGGAACCCGTTGAAGGAGCGCGGACCGGCCCCTCTGGCGCAGCGGGTTGAGGCCGCGCGGGGGGTCATACAGCACCCGGATGTCGAGATCACGGATATCGAGGCGCTGACCGGAACGCGAGCGACGGCGGACACTCTGGCCGCGCTGCGCCGGTTATATCCGCAGGTCAAATTCGTCTGGCTGATGGGGGCCGATAATCTGGCGCAGTTTCATCGCTGGAAAGACTGGCGGCAGATCATGGACAGCGTGCCGGTGGGTGTGGTGGCGCGTCCGGGGGATCGGATCAGTGCCCGGATGTCGCCTGCGGCGCGACTCTATGCCCGCTACCGGATCGACGGGCAGGCGCGGCATTTGCTGGGGCGGGCACAGGCTCCGGCCTGGTGTTTCGTGAATGTACCGATGGTCGATGTCAGCTCGACCGAGTTGCGCAATCGCGGCGATTGGCGCAACGGAGTGTTGCCGGAATAGCCACATCACCTGCATATTATCATGCGATGGTTGTCTGATTTTAATCTCTGGGATTTTAATTGCCCCATGGTTGATCGCATTTCACGACGGTTTTTTCTGGGGGGTATCGGGGCGTCCCTGATCCCGGCGACGGGATTGGCGCAGGGCCCTTTGGTCTCGCTTCGGCCGCAGGCGCGCGGGCCGCAGCTGACCGGCGCCGAACGTCTTGTCCGGGCGGCCGGTCTGAAAGGCGACGTCGTGTTCGCGGTGGCCGATGTTGGCACCGGTGCGCAGCTTGAGGCATTTCAGGGAGAGATGGGATTGCCGCCCGCCAGTGTGGGCAAGGCGCTGACGGCGCTTTACGCGCTGGACGTGCTTGGACCCGATCACCGCTTTGAAACAACCCTGATCGCGGATGGGCCGATTGAAAACGGCATATTGCAGGGGGATCTGATTCTGACAGGCGGAGGCGATCCGTTGCTGGACACCGACCATCTGGCCTCGATGGCGGCCAATCTGCGCGAGGCGGGTATTACTGAGGTGCGCGGTGCGTTCAAGGTCTATGACGGCGCGCTGCCGTTCGTGTTCAGCATCGATCCCGGACAGCCGGATCATCTGGGCTACAGCCCGGCCATCAGCGGTATTTCACTGAATTTCAACCGGGTTCATTTCGAATGGAAGCGGGACGGCACCGATTACGACGTGACAATGGATGCCCGCACCGCCAAGTATCGCCCGGATGTTGACATGGCAACGATGCGGGTCGAAGGGCGCAGCCTGCCGATTTACACCTATCAACCTAGTGCGCGGCAGGATCGGTGGACCGTCGCCAAAGGGGCCTTGGGCAATGGTGGCGCACGTTGGTTGCCGGTGCGCAAACCTGCGCTTTATGCGGGGGATGTGTTCAGAACTCTGGCCCGTGCCAACGGGATCGTTCTGGATCGGGTTGAAATCACACGCGAGGCGCCGGAAGGCACCACGTTGGTGGTCCATCAAAGCGACAGCTTGGACACTATCCTGCGCGGAATGCTGAAATACTCGACCAATCTGACGGCCGAGATGGTGGGAATGGCGGCGACCAAGGCGCGCGGGGTGATGCCGCAGGACCTTGCGAAATCGGCAGCAGAGATGAACCGCTGGGCGCTTGAGACCTATGGTGCCGATCAGATTGCAATGGTGGATCATTCCGGGCTGGGCGACGCATCGCGTATGGCGCCGGGGGCTTTGGTTGCGGCCTTTGTGCAGGCGCGCAAGACCGGGGCGTTGCGGCCCTTGCTGAAGCCGTTTTCCCTGACCGACAAGAACGGCAGGCCCGTGAAGGATCATCCGATCAAGGTGGACGCCAAAACGGGGACGTTGAATTTCGTTTCAGGTCTGGGCGGCTTTCTGACAACGGCGGATGGATCGGAACTGGCCTTTGCGATCTTTACCGCAGATGTCGATCACCGCGCGACGATCCCGCGTGCCCTTCGCGAACGCCCCGAGGGCGCGCGTGCCTGGAACCGGCGGTCGCGCAAATTGCAACGGGCGCTGATTGAGCGCTGGGGCGCGCTTTACGGCAGTTGAAACCGTCAGACCACGTGACGGGCGCGTGCGCCACGCTCAATGGCGGCGGCGTGCAGGCGGTCAATGCTCAGCTCATACCGGATTTCTTCCAGCAGGCGCAGCTCGGTCTCGGCCAGTGATCCGTCGGCAGCGGCCACGTCGCAGGCCAGCGCATAGGCGGTTTCATTCAGACGCTCGGGCAGGTTGTCCCGGATCAGGCCAAACAAGGCGTCCAGACCATCTTCCTGCTCGAACAGGTCGAACACGATTTGCGAGACATGCCGGGTGCGGTCCGCGTCATACCCGGCAAAGACCGGCAGCATGTTCACCGCGCCCTGGATCTTGACCAGCTCAGCCGTGCGGATGTTTTCGTCCGATGCGGAGACCGCGACCATGATCGCCACAAGGCAATCCTGCGGGGACATGGGATGAGGGGTTTGATCGGTCATGAGCTACGTCCTGATTGAAGGCCTTCAGAGGCGCACGATAGGCACCGGTGTGCGCGGGTTCAACAGCTTGTTTGGTCGCAGATCGCGCGGCGATAAGATTTGATAAGGACCTGAGCGGGATGGGTCATCCCTGTCCTGCACGTCATTGTCAGTCGAACGTGGAGACTGATGAGAAGTCCGAGGCGATGCGGATCATACCCGACAACTTGCCCTCACCGATCTTGAGGCCCTCGCATTGCTGTCCAATCAAGGCGGCGGGGACCGAGGTTGCAGCTTGCAAGGCGTCCTCTGGCGGGATGCCGACTTTGTTGACCATCACGCCCAGTGCTGTGGTCAGATCCAGATCAGCGCCCGCCAAAGTGCCATCCGACAACGTCAGGATCCCGTCACGACGCAGGATCGTGCGCCCGTTCAGTTGGAACTCAGTTTCGCGTGTCCCGGCCACAGCCATGGCGTCGCTGACCAGATACAGCCGACCCGGCCCGCGCTTGGCCGCCCACGCGGCGCGGATTGTCTCCGGGTGAACGTGAACGGCATCGGCAATCAACCCGGACGAGGCCGCACCATTGGCCAGAACCGCGCCAACCAACCCCGGTTCGCGATTGCCCAGCTGGCTCATGGCGTTGAACAGATGCGTCGCACAGCGCGCGCCAGCCGCGAAGTAGCGCATGCAGGTGTCGAAACCGGCGTCTGTGTGCCCCAGCGAAACCAGCGCTCCGGCCTCGGTCAACGTGCTGACATGCTGTTCGGACACGGATTCCGGGGCGATTGTGACTTTCAGGCAGGGCAAATTGGCGGCGGCAGACAGCAAGGCATCAAGATCTTGCTGCCCCATCGGTCGGATCAGGCTGGCGTCATGCGCGCCTTTTCGGGCAGCCGACAAATGCGGCCCTTCCAGATGCAAACCGGCAATGCCGGGAATACCCGCGCGAAGGGCTTGGATGGCAGCATCTATGGCAGCCTGAGTTTTATCGGCGGTATCCGTAATCAGTGTCGGTAGCAGCGAGGTGACCCCCAACCGGCGATGGGTGCGGGCCATTCGGCGCAGCGTGTCTACCGAGGGATCGTCATTGAACAACAGCCCATCGCCGCCATTGACCTGCAGATCGACATAACCGGGGCTCAGAATATCTCCGCCAAGGTCAACGACACGTCCCGCGTTAGAGATGTGCGTATCCGGCCCGAACTCTGCCACGCGCCCATCGACGACCCGCAGCGCGTGGTTCTGCCACAGCTTTGACCCGTCAAAAACAAGCCCATTCCGGAATGTCGCCACATCCTGTGTCATACCGTTTCCGTTACCTTGTTCAGATGCCGCGGCGTGTCGGGGTTGATCCCGCGCTGGACCGCCACGGTTTCAACCATCCCGTAGAACGAAACGATGGCCGCAATCGGGTCGGTCAGCCAGTGATCGGTTCGCACATAAGGCAGGCGCGTCGCCGTGTTGACCTTGTCGGACAGGGCAAACACGCGCGCGCCCTTGGCGGCCATTGCGTCCGCCGTCTGCGCGACGCTGTCTTCAGCTGCGTCTGCGGCAGCAAAGGCGATCACGGGAAAGTCCTGCTCGACGATCGAGACCGGGCCATGCAGCACCTCGGCCGATGAATAGCTTTCGGCGTGGATCAGGCAGGTCTCCTTGAATTTCAGCGCGGCCTCGTTCGAGATCGCCCAGCTTGGCCCCCGGCCCAGCGTAAACAACGATCGGCCGTCGACGGCCTCTGCCGCAGCGGACCAATCGCATTGGGTCGCCGCCTCCAGCCTTTCCGGCAGGGTCATGATCGCTGCGATCAGCGCGGCGTCCTTTTTGATTTCGGCTATCAACCAAAGGCCCGCGACCAGTGACGTGACGAAGGTTTTCGTTGCCGCGACGCTCAGCTCGGGGCCTGCGTGGATCGGCAGCGTGGTGTCGGCAATTCCGGCCAGCCGGGACGTCGAGTCATTGGTGATCGCAACCGTAAATCCGCCGGTCTTGCCCAGCACTTCGGTCATGCGCGCGATGTCGGGGCTTTGCCCGGATTGCGAGATCGAGATGCACAGGGCGCCTTCGGCCTGCAACGCGACATCGTAGATCGAACTGACGGATGGGCCGACCGATGCCATGGGGCGTTTCAGGATCAACTCGCTGGCGTATTTCAGATAAGTGCAGGCGTGATCCGAAGACCCCCGCGCCACGGACAGCAAATAGCGCGGGTCGATCTGCCGCGCCGTATCGGCGGCTTGCGCGATCGCGTCACCGCCCTGGGTCAGAAGCCTGTCGACAGCGCCGGGGATTTCCAGAATCTCGCGGCGCATCTGCGTGATTTGATGTGGCATTCAGATCGGCCTTTCCGGTCTACAAGCGCAATTCGGCGACGAAATCATACGCATCGCCGCGATAGATGGAGCGGGTGAGTTCCGCGACCCGCCCGCTGTCAAGGAATGAGGTGCGTTCGATGCGCAACCCGGCATCCCCTTCGGCAACATCCAGCAACTCGGCCTCGCGCGCTTCCAGATTGATGGCCGAGATTTTCTGCACCGCGCGCGTCGGGCGGTTGCCGGACTTGGCGAGCAGATCATACAGGGACGTGGACACCTCGGTCGGATTGGGCAGCAAATCCAGCGGCAGCGCGGCGCGTTCCAGTGCCAGCGGGCGCCCATCCGCCTCGCGCAGGCGATAGATGCGCGAGACCTGATCGCCGGTGGCAAGATCCAGCGCCGCCACCTCTTCGGGTGTAGCCATGAACACGCCGCGTTCCAGCCAGCGAGAGGTCGTCTCCATCCCCCGCCGGGTCATGTCTTCGGTGAATGAAGTCAGTTGCTTTAGCGACTGCTCCATCCGTGTCACCGGTTCGCGAATGAACGAGCCAGAACCTTGCCGCTGTTCGATTAGACCTTCACGGACAAGTTCCTGAATGGCCTTGCGGACGGTGACGCGGGACAGGTCGGTAATTTCGGCCAGTTCGCGTTCGGGCGGCAGGGACGAGTTCGGTGGTAGGATACCCGAGGCGATGCCTTCTTCCAGACGCCGCCTGAGCTGCACATAGCGTGGCCCGCCGGTTTCGCCGAGCCAGGTCTTAGACCGCAGGAATTCGATGGCGCTCATGCGATGACCTCCTCAGCGAAATCACGGGCCAATGACAGAGCGCCGTCCAGAGGCGACTTGAGCGGTTGGGTCACGCAGTCCTGCATCGAGGTCGGCAGATACGCGCGGAATTCCGGGCCGATCCCGCCGGTCAGACAGACGGGAAGTCCGGGCGCCCAGCCGATCTGTTTCAGGCTGCGTTCAATCTCATCCGCTCCGGCCTGCATGGTGGATTGGGCTAGATGATCGCCTTCTGCCGCCAGTTCGGTGACGGTTTTCGCCAATTCGCCAAACTCATGCGGGCGGGCGGTTGAGGCGAAGTGAACAAGCCCTGCTGGGGATTGGAATTGGGTCAGAAAACGTTGGGCCACGGGGGCATCCGGAATGCGACCATCCACGCTTTCCAACGTCAGGCGCAGGGCGTTTCGGCCGATCCATTGTGCCGAGGCTTCGTCCCCAAGAACAGGGCCCCAACCGCCTGCGAATTTCGCGGTTGCACCAAACTGTGCGGCATAAAACGACCCCGTCCCGCAATGGGCCAGAACGCCGTCCTGCCGTCCCAATGCGCCGCGCAAAGCGGCGCGCCGGTCGTCTTCGATGCGCAGGTGCGACAAGGGCAGGGCCTGTCGCAACCGATCCGCGATGGCTGGCCCGGTCACGCCTGCCAGCCCGACAAAGGCCGGTGTGTTGTGGATCACGTCTTGAGGCAGGCCGGATTTGGCTGCCAGCAAGTCCAAACCTTGCACAATCGACCGGACGGTGCCGTCAAAATCGCTGGATACATTGGCCGATCCGGTCTCGACCGAGGTCACGGTTTGCCCCTGCGCCAGCGCGATCCGGCACCGGGTGCCTCCGCCATCGATGGCGAGAATTGGGGTTTGAGATTCGGCAGCCATAGGAGACTCCATTAAGATACCTGTGCGGGTAAGTAAATACCTTTTAAATACCAAAAACGCGAAAATCGCCTGTATTTTATCGCCAGGAAGGTCTCAAAAAGATTCTTGTGGACAAAAGGTATTATAAAGGTATTGTTTCCGGAGTTGGAGGGGGGGAATCAGGTGCATTCCACACAGACAGAAGCGTTGCACGGATTGGCAAAGGGGCTGGATGCACGCCCGTTGGCCGATGTTGCGGCTGTGCTGGCGGATGCACAGATCGAGGCCGCGACGGCGGTCCGGGCTGCCGTTCCCGAAATTGCTGCCGCAGCGGCGCAGATGGCGACGACCCTCCGTGGCGGTGGCGTCCTGCACTATGCGGCGGCGGGGTCTTCCGGGTTGATGGCGGCTGCAGATGCGCAGGAGTTGGGCGGAACCTTCTCGATCCCGCCTGCGCAGTTGCAGATCCATTTCGCGGGCGGTTTGCCAACGGGCGTCGAAATGCCGGGCGCAACCGAGGATGATACCGCCGGGCTGGACCGTGATCTTGAGACCCTGACGGCGCGCGACCTGCTGATCGGCGTTTCGGCCAGCGGCACGACGCCTTTTACCGTCGAAGCCGCCCGGATCGCCCGGTCCCGAGGGGCCGCCGTTGTGGGGATCGCCAATAATGCGGGCTCGACCTTGCTGGAGCTCGCGGATCACGCGATTTGCCTGAGCACGCCGCCCGAAGTGCTGTCCGGCTCGACCCGAATGGGCGCGGGGACGGCGCAGAAAATTGCGCTGAACATGCTGTCGACGCTGATGGCGATGGAATTGGGCCATGTTCATGACGGGATGATGGTCAACCTGCGGGCCGATAACGCAAAACTACGGGCGCGTGCAGCGTCTATGGTGGCGCGGATCGCGGGCGTTGATGTTGCTGCGGCATCCGCCGCGCTGGATCAGATCGGGGGGCAGGTCAAGCCCGCTGTTCTGGTGGCAAACGGGGTTGCCCCCGATGCGGCCCATGCGCTGCTTCATGAAACCGAAGGAAACCTGCGGGCCGCGTTATCGCGGCTTGAATGACAATAACTTGGGAGGACTATGATGAAACGCAATTCACTAACGCTGGCGCTGGCCACCACTGCCCTTGTGGCAACGGGCGCCTATGCCGAGGACGTCACGCTGACCATTGAAAGCTGGCGCAACGATGACCTGACATTGTGGCAGGACAAGATCATCCCGGCCTTTGAGGCCAAGCATCCCGGCATCAAGGTCCAGTTCACGCCCTCTGCACCTGCCGAGTACAATGCCGTTTTGAACTCGAAGCTCGACGCAGGGTCTGCGGGTGATCTGATCACGTGCCGTCCCTTCGATGCCTCTTTGGCGCTGTATGAGGCGGGGCACCTGACCGACCTGTCTGATCTGGATGCGATGGGGAACTTCTCGGACGTGGCGAAATCGGCATGGCAGACGGATGACGGATCGGCCAGCTTTTGCGTGCCGATGGCGTCGGTGATCCACGGGTTCATCTACAACAAGGATGCCTTCGCTGAACTGGGTCTTGAGGCTCCGACCACCGAAGATGAGTTCTTTGCGGTGCTCGATGCTTTCAAGGAAGACGGCAATTACATCCCGATGGCCATGGGCACGAATGACCAGTGGGAAGCGGCCACCATGGGCTATAACAATATCGGCCCGAACTATTGGAAGGGCGAAGAAGGCCGTCTGGCTCTGATCGCGGGCGAGCAGAAGCTGACCGACGCGCAATGGACTGCGCCTTATGCGACGCTGGCGCGCTGGGCGGATTATCTGGGCGACGGGTATGAGGCGCAGACCTATCCCGACAGTCAGAACATCTTCACCCTGGGACGCGCAGCGATTTATCCCGCCGGTTCGTGGGAGATTTCGGGCTTCAACGCGCAGGCCGATTTCGAGATGGGCGCGTTCAAGCCGCCGGTCCAGAATGCGGGCGACACTTGCTACATCTCGGATCACACCGATATCGGCATTGGAATGAACGCAGCCAGCGAAAATTCCGAGGCCGCGCGCACTTTCCTGGCCTGGGTTGCCAGCCCTGAATTCGCCGAGATCTTTGGCAATGCCCTGCCGGGTTTCTTCCCGCTGTCCTCGACCCCGGTCGAGTTGGAAGACCCGCTTGCCAAGGAAATCGTCGGGTGGCGTGGCGAGTGTGAAAGCACGATCCGTTCGACCTATCAGATTCTGTCGCGCGGTACGCCGAACCTTGAGAATGAAACCTGGGGTGCCTCGGTTGCCGCCATCAAGGGCAGTGCCTCACCGGACGAGCTGGGCCAGCAGCTTCAGGATGGTCTGGCCAGCTGGTACGCGCCGCATCAGTAAGCCCACCGCTGTTGCACACATCCCGGGCGCATCTGTCGCCCGGGTCCTTCTACCCCCGGAGATCGAACCATGAACCCCGGCCGCATTCGCTGGCATATCGTCGTATTCCTTGCGCCAGCCGTGATCGTCTACACCGCCGTGATGATCTTTCCCCTGTTCAACACCCTGCGTCTGGCGCTGTATTCGCGCATCGATCAGGAGAGGGTGTTTGTCGGGCTCGACAATTTCAGAACGCTGTTTTTCGATCCCATCTGGGCCGAGCAATTCTGGAACGCGCTGGGCAACAATTTCTGGTTCTTTCTCATCCACATGCTGGTACAGAACCCGATCGGCATCGCGTTGGCTGCGCTGCTCAGCCATCCGCGCCTGCGCTTTGCTGCGCTTTATCGGTCGGCCATCTTCATCCCAACGATCCTGTCTTTTGTGATCGTCGGGTTCGCCTGGAAGCTGATCCTGTCACCCATCTGGGGCATCGCGCCATCAATGCTGGATGCGGTCGGGCTGAAATTTCTGTTCGCGCCGTGGCTGGGCAAAGAGGAATACGCCCTGACGACGCTGGCGCTGATCTCGGTCTGGCAGTTTGTCGGTATTCCAATGATGCTGATCTATGCCGCGCTGCTGACCATACCCGAAGAGATTCTTGAGGCCGGAGAAATAGACGGCATCACCGGAATGTCCGCGTTCTGGAAGATCAAACTGCCGCTGATCCTGCCCTCGATCGGGATTATCTCGATCCTGACTTTCGTGGGGAACTTCAACGCGTTTGACCTGATCTATGCCGCGCAGGGCGCGCTGGCCGGGCCAGATTTCTCAACCGACATTCTGGGTACCTTCATGTACCGCACCTTCTTCGGCTTCCAGTTGCAACTGGGCGACCCGCATATGGGATCGGCCATCGCAGGGGCCATGTTCGCGATCATTCTGGTGGGCGTCTGTATCTACCTGTTCGGTATCCAGACCCGGATGCGGAGGTATCAGCTATGAGCAAAGCGCGTACGAATCCATTGAACGCATTCGGGATGCACGGGGCGCTGATCCTGTACACGCTGATCGCGCTGTTCCCGGTCTTTGTCATCCTGATCAACAGTTTCAAAACTCGCAAAGCGATCTTTCGTGAGCCGCTGGCTTTGCCCGATGCCGACAGTTTCTCGCTGATCGGGTATCAGACGGTCATGAAGCAGGGGGATTTTTTCCTCTACTTCCAGAATTCGATGATCGTGACGGTCGCGTCGCTGTTCCTCATCCTGCTGTTCGGCGCGATGGCGGCCTACGCGCTGAGTGAATACCGTTTCAAAGGCAACCTGCTGATGGGCCTGTATCTGGCGCTGGGCATCATGATCCCGATCCGCATCGGCACCGTTGCGATCCTTGAGATGATGGTCGCCACCGGTCTGGTCAATACGCTATGGGCGCTGATCCTGGTCTACACGGCGCAGGGGTTGCCGTTGGCGGTGTTTATCCTCAGTGAGTTCATGCGGCAGGTTTCAGACGATCTGAAAAACGCGGGCCGGGTCGATGGGCTGTCGGAATACGCGATCTTCTTCCGGCTGGTCCTGCCACTGGTGCGCCCGGCCATGGCGACGGTTGCGGTGTTCAACATGATCCCGATCTGGAACGACCTCTGGTTCCCGCTGATCCTTGCCCCGGCTGAGGAAACCAAAACGCTGACGCTGGGCTCTCAGGTCTTCATTGGCCAGTTCGTGACCGACTGGAACGCAGTCTTGTCGGCCCTGTCGATGGCGATCCTGCCGGTGTTGATCCTGTACGTAATCTTCTCGCGGCAATTGATCCGCGGTCTGACTTCGGGGGCTGTCAAATGATCCGTGTTCTTGTTGCCGGTCTTGGGAATATGGGCCTGAGCCACGCGCTGGCCCATCACCACCACCCGAAGGCCGAGATTGTTGGCCTGGTGAACCGCAGCGGAGAGGTCTCGCATCCCGATCTGGCCGGGTATCCCGCGTTTGACGATTTCGAGGCGGCGCTGGCGGACACCACTCCGGACCTTGCCGTTATCGCAACCTATACCGACACCCACGTGGACTATGCCTGCAAGGCGATGGAGGCAGGGGCGCATGTGTTTGTCGAAAAGCCTCTGGCCATGACCGTGGCCGATGCCAAACGGGTTGTCGAAACCGCGCAGCGCACCCGGCGCAAACTGGTCGTCGGGTACATCCTGCGTCATCACCCGTCGTGGATTCGGTTGATCGAAGAGGCGCGGGGGCTGGGTGGGCCATATGTCTTCCGCCTGAACCTGAACCAGCAATCCTCGGGCGCGGAGTGGGAGACGCATAAGGCGCTGATGCAGACCACCAGCCCGATTGTGGATTGCGGCGTGCATTACGTCGACGTCATGTGCCAGATCACCGATGCCGATCCTGTCCGCGTGCATGGCATGGGCCTGCGCCTGACCGACGAGATACCGGAAGAGATGTATAATTACGGCCAGTTTCAGGTCGTCTTCGCCGATGGCTCAGTCGGGTGGTACGAGGCCGGCTGGGGTCCGATGATGTCCGAGACAGCGTTTTTCGTAAAAGACATCGTCTCGCCCAACGGATCGGTCTCGATCACGGATGGCAACAAAGGCGCGTCTGCAGATATCGACGGCCACACCAAGGTTGGCAGCATTCTTGTGCACAGGCAGGATGGGGACCGCACCGTCGAGATGCCGGATGAGCCGGGCCATCAAGAGCTCTGCGATGCCGAGCAGGCCTACATGTTGCGCGCCATCACGGACGACATCGACCTGACGCGCCACATGAACGACGCCGTGCAATCGCTGGCCATATGCCTGGCCGCGGATGAAAGCATTCGCACCGGCCACCCTGTATCTCTGAAGGAGGACGCCACATGACCGCGCTGACCCTGAAAGATGTGAACAAGTCCTTTGGTGAGGTTCACGTTCTGAAAGACATCAATCTTGACGTGGAAGAGGGCGAGTTCGTCGTTTTCGTCGGCCCCTCGGGCTGTGGCAAGTCCACCCTGCTGCGCGTGATTGCGGGGCTTGAGGATGCAACCTCGGGCGAGGTGCGGATCGGCGATGAGCTGGTCAATCTGACCCCACCGTCCAAACGCGGGATCGCGATGGTGTTCCAAAGCTACGCGCTCTATCCGCATCTGAACGTGCGCGGGAACATGACGCTGGCCCTGAAGCAGGAAGGTCAGTCCAAGGCGGTGATCGAAGAGCGTATCGCCAAGGCCAGCCAGATGCTGGATCTGGGCCCCTATCTGAACCGCTACCCGTCCGAGCTGTCCGGTGGGCAGCGTCAGCGGGTCGCCATCGGCCGTGCCATTGTGCGCGAGCCCAAGCTGTTTCTGTTTGACGAACCGCTGTCCAACCTTGATGCGGCGCTGCGCATGAATACGCGGTTGGAGATTGCAAACCTGCATCGTCAGCTTGGCGGGTCGATGATTTACGTCACCCATGACCAGACCGAGGCGATGACCTTGGCCGATAAGATCGTTGTCCTGCGTGACGGGCGCGTCGAACAGATCGGCTCGCCGATGGAGCTGTATAACAACCCGGCCAACCAGTTCGTTGCCGGGTTCCTGGGCTCACCTTCGATGAACTTCTTCCCCGCCGGGTTGATGCAGGACGGGGATGACAGGACCATGGGTGTGCGCCCCGAGGATCTGGTGCTGGACGACAACGGCACGCTTCAGGCCAAGGTCAGCCATGTCGAACATCTGGGCGGCGACACCAATGTCATTGCCAAGGTTCGGGATCACCAGATCACCGCCCGCCTCTTCGGGCAGCATCGGGTCGAAGAAGGGCAGGACATCCGCCTCGCCTTCAATCCGCAGAGCGTTTACATGTTCGACCAAAGCGGCGCGCGGTTGTCCTGAGCTTTGATCAGGTCTTGCGCCCTTGCCAGCCCAGCAGGCTGAAACAGGCGAACAGCACAGCCGCCACGCAGACGATTGAGGGGCCGGCTGGCGTGTCGAACACATAAGCCGCCCTCAGGCCGACGATCGATGAGGTCGTCCCGATAAGGGCGGCAATCACGGCCATGGACTCGGGCGATCGCGCCAGACTGCGCGCGGCGGCGGCTGGGATGATCAGCATGGCGGCGATCAGAAGCACGCCGACCACCTTGATCGCAACCGCGACTGTTACCGCCAGCGACAGGGTCAGGATCAACTGCTCGCGCTTGGGGTTGTAGCCGCTGGCATAGGCCAGTTCCTCGTTCAGCGTCGCGGTCAGCAGGTGGGACCAACGCCAAGAAATCAGCGCCACCACCAAAGCGGCTCCACCCCAGATGACGGCCAGATCGCTTTTGGAAACGGCCAGAATATCGCCAAACAGATAGGCCATCAGGTCGATCCGCACCCCGGACAGGAACGAGACGGCGACTAGGCCGAAGGCCAGTGCCGAATGGGCCAAAACACCCAGCAGCGTGTCCATGGCGTAGCCTTTGCCGGACAGCAGCGTGACTGCCAGCGCCATCACCAAAGCAACGGCCAAAGCCCCGGTGAACACAGACATCTGGAAGGTCAACGAAAGGGCAACGCCCAGAATTGCGGCATGGGCGGTTGCATCGCCAAAATAGGCCATTCTGCGCCACACGACGAAACAGCCCAGCGGGGCGGCGGCAAAGGCCACACCAACGCCAGCAAGCGTTGCGCGGGTCATGAAATCATCAAGCATTATTCTGCAGCTTCCTGAGAGTTCGGGCCATGATCATGTTCGTGATCATGATCATGGTCATGACGATACAGCGCCAATGCACCGCCTGTCCCGGTGCCAAACAGCGCCCTGTATTCGGGGGCCGAGGCGACCACGGCGGGCGAGCCTTCGCAGCAGACATGACCGTTCAGACAGATCACGCGGTCCGACGCGCTCATGACCACATGCAGTTCATGGCTGATCATCAGGATGGCGCATCCGGTTTCCCGGCGCACGTTTTCGATCTGGCGGTAAAAGGCGGCAGAGCCGGGTTGGTCCAGCCCTTGAGTGGCTTCATCCAGCAGCAGAACTTCGGGTCGGTTGATCAGCGCACGCGCCAGCATGACCCGCTGAAACTGACCGCCGGACAGCTGCGACATCTGCCGTTTCAGCAGGTCCGGGACACCGGCGGTTTTCAGGGCCGCCGCGCAATCCTGTTTTGAAACCCGATCCGTCAGGCGCATGAACCGCTCGACCGAGATCGGCAGCGTCGGATCGATATGCAGCTTTTGCGGCACATACCCGATCCGCAGCCCTTTTTTGAGCGTGATATGCCCCGCAGCGGGTTGGGTCGCGCCAATGATGGCGCGCAGCAGGCTGGTTTTGCCCGACCCGTTCGGACCCACGATGGTCACGATCTCGCCCGGCTCAACGGCCATGTTTACGTGGCGCAATACGGTGTTTGCGCCGTAGCGGACGCTGAGATCCTTTACAGAAACCAAAGTCATGATCAGGCTTTCTCGGTGCAGTCGGGGCAGATGCCTTCGGCTTCGACGACGGTGCGTTCGATCTCGAACCCGACGGCGCGCGCGGCAGCGCCTAGCGCGCCTTTGGCGGGGGCGGAATACGCCTCGGCCACGGCATCGCATTTGCGGCAGATCATGAAGGCCGGGGAATGCGAAGCCCCGGGATGCGCGCAGGCGACAAAGGCATTCAGTCGCTCGATTTTATGGGCAAACCCATGCTCGACCAGAAAGTCCAGCGCACGATAGGCCACCGGCGGTTGCGACCCGAACCCTTCCTCGCGCAAACGGTCGAGAATCGCATAGGCCCCAAGCGCCCGATGCTCTTGCAGCAACATTTCCAGAACCTTCTGCCGCACAGGTGTCAGGCGCAGCCCTTCTGCCTGGCAATGCGCCTGGGCATTGGCCAATCCGGTTTCAACGCACGAGGCGTGGTCGTGCTTGTTGAACCCAAGCAGGGTGGCCCCTTCGGCCGTGGCGGGCGGTGTCTCACTTGTCATGTTATTATATATCATGTATTTCGCTGGTAACGTTATAAAATCACATAGGGTTCCCGATGTCCAGAAAGCTCCTTCCCGTTTCGATCACAGCCGCGTTGATGGGGGGCACGGCGATTGCCGATGTGCCGAATGTGGCAGTTGATATTGCGCCGGTGCACTCGCTTGTGGCGCGGGTCATGCAAGGTGTTGGCGAGCCGGACCTGATTATCCCGGCCGGGGCATCCCCGCACGAATACAACCTGCGCCCATCCGAAGCTGAGGCGCTGCAAGAGGCGGATCTGGTGTTTTGGCTGGGTGAGGATCTGACGCCCTGGATGGAAAGCGCAGTCGAAACACTGGCCGAAGGTGCAACTGTTACGACGCTGCTTGAGGCCGACGGCACCGTTCTGCTGGATTTCCGTGAAAGCGCGCTGTTTGAGGCGCATGATCACGGGGACCATGATGACCATGATGATCATGACCACGAAGACCACGCGGATGACGATCATGACGACCATTATCACGACGATCATGAAGATCACGCCAAGGATGATGACCACGATCATGACCATGATCACGACCACGATGATCATGCCAAAGATGAAGACCATGACCATGATCACGAAGATCATGCGGACTTGGATGGTCACGACGACCACGATCGCGACGACCACGATGATCATGCCGACGCCAAGGATCATGATGACCATGATCATGAAGACCATGCGGGGCATGACGACCATGACGATCACGACGGCCATCACCATGGCGCGCATGACCCGCACGCCTGGCTGTCGCCCGAAAACGCCGGAACTTGGTTGAACGAGATCGCGGCCCAACTGTCAACGGCAGACCCTGATAATGCCGGTGCCTATTTCGCCAATGCGGCCGCCGGGCGGGAAGAGCTTGAGGCGCTTTCGACCGAGGTTGCACAGATGTTGGACCCCGTTCGCGGCGGCAGTTTTATCGTCTTCCACGATGCCTATCAGTACTTTGAGGACGCGTTTGATTTGCCCGCCTCGGGTGCGATCTCGATTGGCGACGCAGCCGATCCCAGCCCCGCGCGGATTACCGAGATTCAGGGCAGGATCACGGAAGAGGGGATCGATTGCGTTCTGGCCGAGCCGCAGTTCAATCCGGGGATCATTGAAACCGTTCTGGGCGGCACCGACGCGAATACCGGCGTCATTGACCCGCTGGGCTCGGACCTTGAACCCGGCGTGGACCTGTACCCTCAGGTCATCCGGAACATGGCAAAGACCCTGGCCGAGTGCCTTTAATTCCTGATCATCCCGGACAATGCCGAGAGAGTTGTCCAGGATATCCAAAGTTGGGGGTGACGCGGGTTAACTGTTCCGTTTCGTCAAAAGTGGCGTTGCCTCCAACAACCGGCTGAGGCCGGCTGATAACTCCGGAAAATCCTGCATTCCTACCACGTGAAGTTGTGCCCTTGATTGGCGCTACAGCGCGGCTGATAAGATTTTCTGTTGCCGAAACCGGTTTCGGCAACAAAAAATGAAGACATGGGAGCGAATCTTACAAATCGGCAATACGAAACGGCGGGTGAAAATCCGCAATCTTCGCGCCGTGTAAAGATCAATGAACTTGCGGCCCGTCTGGGCTTGTCCAAAAGCACGGTTTCGCGGGCTTTGAACGGTTATCCGGACATTTCCGAAACCACCCGAAAGCGGGTCGAAACCATGGCGCGCAAGCTTGGGTATCGCCCGCTCAGCCACGCGCAGGCCATTCGGACCGGGCGTGTTCGGGCGCTGGCCATGGTGCTCAACACAGATGAGCCGGACGGTCACAACCCGTTCCTGCAAGAGTTTCTGGCAGGCGCATGCGAGGCGGCCAGCGGTTTCGGCTGGACCATGACGATTTCAACGGCGCATTCGGAGCAGGACACGCTCAAGGTGCTTGGCCGTCTGGTCGAGGAACACAAGGCAGACGGCTTTATCCTGCCGCGTACCGCCGTCAACGACGCGCGGGTTCGGTTCCTGCGCAATCTGGGCGTGCCGCATATCCTTTATGGGCGCACCGGCTATGGCGGGGCCAAAGTGCCGGATGATATCTCGTGGTTCGATATTTCGGGCGAATCCGCGATGCTCAAGTCGGTTCTGCGGCTGGCAAGCCATGGGCATACGCGCATCGGCTATGTCGGCAGCGATCCCAAGTTCAACTACAGCCATCTGCGTCGGGACGGATATATCGAAGGGCTGCGCATTGCCGACCTGCCATTCGACCCCGATCTGATCCGCGAAGGCGCGCGGACACGCGAAGAGGGCGCAATCGAAGCGCGTGCCCTGATGGCGCTGAACCGTCCGCCAACTGCGATCATCTTTGCCACCGATCTTGCGGCATTGGGCTTCTATCCCGTTGCTGCTGACCTTGGCTTGCAGATTGGCCGGGACGTTTCGGTGACCGGATATGACGGTGTTCCGGAGTGCCAGTACGCCAACCCGGCCCTGACAACCTTCAGCGTCGATTCTCGCGCTGCGGGTGAGCGTCTGGCCACCCTGCTTATCCGTCAGATCCGGGGCGAAGCACCGGGCACACTGCGCGAGCTGGGTGAGGCGATGCTGATCGAACGGGCCTCGGACGGTCCGCCGCTGCTGGGCTCGGACGCGCTGGCAACGAAAATCAAAGAGACGACAGAAAGTAAATTGGGAGGAAACCAATCATGAAACTCACGCCGAAAGCAGCCAAGCTGATGTTAGGCTCGTCCCTGGCATTGGCGCTGACCGCGATGTCCGTGCAGGCGGATACGATCCGCTTCTGGACCACCGAAGAACAGCCCGAGCGTTTGGCCAAGCAGCAAGAGATGGCCGATCAGTTCAAAGCCGAAACAGGCACCACGGTCGAGGTCATTCCGATCACCGAAAGCGATCTGGGCACGCGCGCAACAGCCGCGTTTGCCGCCGGGGACCTGCCCGATGTGGTCTATCACCCGCTGCAATACGCGCTGCCCTGGGCCGAGGCCGGAATTCTGGACACCGAAGCCGCAACCGAAGTGATCGAAGAGCTGGGGGCAGATACGTTCGCTCCTGGCGCGTTGGGAATGGCTGCGTTCAACGATGAAACCGCATCTGTTCCGGTGGATGGATGGACCCAGATGGTGGTCTATCGCAAGGACCTGTTCGAAGGGGCCGGTTTGGATGCGCCGGACAGTTTTGCGGGCATTCAGGCCGCGCTGGAGGCTTTGCATAACCCGCCCGAGATGTATGGCTTTGTCTCGGCCACCAAGGTTGACGAGAACTTCATGAGCCAGGTGCTGGAGCATGTCTTCCTGGCCAATGGCGTCTCACCGGTTGGTCCTGACGGGTTCCAGCCGCTGGATGAGGCCAAGACCACCGAGGTTCTGGATTTCTACAAAGCCATCTCGCAGGCGTCACCTCCGGGTGAGCTGTATTGGAAGCAGTCGCGCGAGCTGTATTTTGACGGCAAGGCCGCGATGATCATCTGGTCGCCCTTCATTCTGGACGAACTGGCCGGCCTGCGTGACAGCGCCCCGCCGACCATCAACGACGATCCGACCTCGCGCGATCTGGCCAGCAAGACCGGCATCGTGACCAAACTGTCGGGCCCGTCGAACCCTGACGGTGCGGCTTGGGGCGATGTGCGGTACTTTGGCATCACCAACGACGCGGATACCGATGCGGCGATGGAGTTCGTGAAATTCGCCATGGACGAAGGCTATACCCAAACACTGGCCATCGCGCCCGAGGGCAAATTCCCGGTCCGTCGCGGCAACGCCGACAACCCGACTGCGTTTTCCGAGGCGTGGGCGGATCTGCCTGTAGGTGTCGACCGCAAAGCGCCGCTGGGTGAGCTGTACGAACAGGCCATGATCGACGAAATCGTCGGCGGTCTGGACGTGGCCCAGCGCTGGGGCGTGGCCGAAGGCCAACTGGCGCTGGCCTCGAAAATGGTCAACAGCCAAGCGATTAACCGCGTTGTCCGTCAATATATCGACGGCGAAATTGACGCCGCAGCTGCTGTTGCAGCCATGAACGAAGAACTCGCCAAGGTCGAGTAACGCCACCTTCCAATGGCACTGCAGCGGCGTTCGCGCCGCTGCCCCCATCCCTTCGAGGTATCCCAAATGTCTTCGGCCACCCCACCGACCGGAACCGGGGCGTTAGCCAAACGCGAGGCGCGTCTGGCCTGGACGCTGCTGGCTCCGACCGTGATCAGTGTATCGCTTGTGGTGATCCTGCCTTTGCTGGCAATCATCTGGATCAGCTTCAAGCCCTTCACGCTGTCCGACCTGCGCCCACCCGCGCCTGTTGTCCGCGAAAGCCTGCGCGGATCGGGCGACGATCTGCAAATCGAATACCGCCTGCGCAATTCCAGCCAAGAGATCGCCATCGAAGGCGTGACCCTCAGCGATGTGTTGCCGGATGGCGTTGCACCAATTGGCGAGGTCGCAGCGCCCTGTGCCCTGAACGGGCAAGAGTTGTTCTGCGATTTCGGAACGCTGGAAGGCGGTCAGCGCGAGCGCATCCGCATCCCTGTCTCCGTCGATGGCGACCCGGACGTGTTCGAGGATCTGGTCGAAGGGTCCGAACCGGCCACCACCGGCAGCGGGCCGAGCGTTCTGACGAATTTCGAATTCAGCCTTGAAAACTTCGCCCGCGTATTTGATGGGTCTGAATTCTGGGGCGTGCTGTGGGTCACTCTGTTCTACACGGTCTTTGGCACCATTGGCGCATTGGTCATGGGCCTGTTCGCGGCGCTGCTGCTGAACAAGAGCTTCCGAGGGCAGGGCTTTATCCGCGGCCTGTACCTGTTCCCCTATGTGGCGCCTGTCATTGCCGTTGCCTTTACTTGGGTGACGCTGTTCGATCCTTTCTCGGGCTCGGCCAATGCGCTGCTGGTGCAGATGGGCCTGACCAGTGATCCAATCAACTTCTTCGGCGAACGCCCTCTGGCCCTGATCATGGTCACGGTGTTCGAGATATGGCGCTATTTCCCGCTGTCCTTCCTGTTCATTCTGGCGCGGATGCAGTCCATCGATTCCAGCATGTATGAGGCGGCGGATATGGATGGGGCGTCACCGTTCCAGAAGTTCTGGCTGCTGAGCATCCCGCAACTGCTGGGTATCCTGTCGGTGCTGTTCCTGCTGCGCTTTATCTGGACGTTCAACAAGTTCGACGACATCTTCCTGCTGACCGGCGGCAACGCGGGCACCCGCACGCTGACCGTGAATGTCTATGAACAGGCCTTTGCGGTCTCGAACATCGGGGCAGGCGCGGCCGTGGCTGTGGTGATCCTGCTGTGCCTGATCGCCTTCAGCTTTGTTTTCTTCAAATTCATCAGCCGTGAGGAGGGTTTGTGATGCGCAACGGCTTTGTCACTGGCCCCGTACTGGGCGCGCTTTGGTTGGTGGTGATTGCCACCACCATCGCGGTCACCATGTCCTTCGCAACAGGGGCGGCGTTCCGCCCGCAGGTTCTGCTGAGCCTGATCTGGGGCGCGGTCGCGGGCCTGGCCTATGTCCGGTTCCCGGAACGCCATGCCCCGGCACGTCTGGGCGTGTCGGCCCTGTTGTGCCTGTCCTGCCTGACCGGCTTTGGCCCGGTTCTGATCGGATCGGACACCACCCTGCAAGCCACGCTGGTTACCGTGATTTCGCTTGCGGTGGTGATGCACCTGTCGATGGCGGAAATCCTGAAAGAGCTGCCGTTCGGCGAACTCACCCGTCATGAATTCGAGGACGCGGTGATCCGGTTCTGCACCGGCTTTGGCTACATCTTCTTCACCGCCATTGTCATCATCCCTTTCTACGTGATGGTTATGACCAGCCTGAAATCACAGCAGGCGCTGTTGCAGAACCCGCTGGATTTCTCGGTTGATCTGTCACAGGGCTGGGCGTTGTTGCGCAGCTATTCCGAGCTGTTCCGGGACTTCAACTTCGGCACCTATCTGTGGACCTCGTTCTACGTTTCGGTCCTGACGGTGTTCATCACGCTGGCTTTCAGTGTTCCGGGGGCTTACGCGGTGGCGCGGTTCCGGTTCAAAGGGCAAAAGGCGTTCTCACGCTCGATCCTGCTGATCTATATGGTGCCGATGATCGTTCTGGCGTTGCCGATCTACATCGCGTTCTCGCTGACCGGCCTGCGCAACTCGATCCTTGGCATCGTGATGATCTACCCGGTCACGACGATCCCGGTCGCGCTGTATATGCTGCAAGGCTACTTCCGGGGTCTTCCGACTGAGGTGGAAGAGGCCGGTCTGATGGATGGCCTGTCGCGTCTGGCCGTGATCTGGAAGATTACCTTGCCGCTGAGCCTGCCTGCGCTGGCATCTGTGTCGCTTTACGTCTTCATGATCGCCTGGAATGAATTCCTGCTGGCCTTCATGCTGCTGGACGATCCGTCGAAATTCACCCTGACCCGAGGGGTGACGATGCTGAACTCTTCCGAAATCCCCCGACAGCACCTGATGGCCGGTGCGGTGATTGCCACAGTCCCGATCATGGCGCTGTTCCTGGGGCTTGAACGTTTCATGACCAAGGGCCTGACTGCGGGGTCTGTCAAAGGATGACCGAAATGAACCAACATACCAACCCCGACCGCGAGGCGCGCAACATTCTGGTTGCCAATGATCGCGGCGGTTACACCATCCCCACCGAAGGGCTGTATCCCTATCAGTGGAACTGGGACAGCGCGATTGCCGCACTTGGTTTTGCCGAGTTCGACATCGACCGCGCCTGGGTCGAGCTTGAGACGTTGTTCTCGGGCCAGTGGGATGACGGCATGGTGCCGCATATCCTGTTCCACCAACAGGATGACGGCTATTTCCCGGGCCCCGATGTGTGGGGCTGCCATGGGCCGATCCCGTCCTCGGGTATCATCCAGCCGCCGATTGCCGCGACGATGGCGCGCAAAATCTGGGAACAAGACCCAGACGCGGGTGAGGCGCGCATCCGGGCGCTGTTTCCGGCCATGCTGGCCTGGCATCGCTGGATCGTGAAATGGCGTCTGGACGAGCATGACGCCGTATGCACCACCCATCCCTGGGAGGCCGGTCGCGACAATGCGCCCGACTGGGACAAGACCATGGCGCGCATGGACGCATCCGATGTTGGTGAATACCAGCGCCGCGATACAGCCCATGTGAACAGCGAGGATCGCCCGACCAAGTTCGACTATGACCGCTATATCAAACTGGTGCAGATCGGACGCGATGCCCAATGGGATCAGCAGAGATTGCTGGCGGACAACCCGTTCCGCGTGGCTGACCCGACCATGACATTCACCACATTGCGCGCCGCGCGGGATTTGCTGGCGGTCAGTGAGGCGTTGCATCTGAATGCCGATGGTTTGGCGGATGACATAGCGCGGCTTGAGGCCGGCGCGCTGTCGCTGTGGAACGAGGATCTTGCGTCCTTCGACTCGCGCGATGCCCATTCGGGCGAATGGTCGGGCACTGTGTCTAACGCGTCCTATATGTGCTGGTTCGCGGGTGTCGACTCGGATGCCATGCTGGACCGGATCAGGACGGTGCTGAACACCGTCCCGCATCCGGTGCCAAGTTACGATCCAACCATGCCCGGCTTCGACGCCCGCCGCTATTGGCGCGGGCCGACCTGGGCAATCATGAACATGATGATCGGCTTTGGCCTGAAAGACATGGGCCATACAGCCGAAGCAGACCACTTGCGCCGCAAAACGGCCGAGCTGATCTCGAGTTTTGGGTTTGCTGAATACTTCGATCCAACAACCGGCAGCCCCGCTGGTGGTAACGCATTCACCTGGACAGCCGCTGTCTGGCTGCACTGGGCAGGGAGGTCCTAATGGGTAGCATCGAACTTAAAGGCGTCGAAAAGTGGTTTGGCACCGCGCAGGTCATCAAAGGCATCGACTTGCAGATCGAAGAGGGCGAGTTCGTCGTGTTTGTCGGCCCGTCCGGCTGCGGCAAGTCCACGCTGTTACGCATGATCGGCGGGCTTGAAGATATCTCGCGCGGTGAGCTGTTGATCAACGGCAATGACGTCACGGATCATCCGCCCTCCAAGCGGGGTCTGACCATGGTGTTCCAGTCCTATGCGCTTTATCCGCATCTGACCGTGGCCGAGAATATGGGCTTTTCGCTCAAGGTCGCAGGGGTCGCCAAGGCCGAAATTCACGAGCAGGTCGGCAGGGCGGCCGAAGTTCTGAAACTGGAACCGTTTCTGGAACGGCGGCCCAAGGATCTGTCCGGTGGCCAGCGGCAGCGCGTTGCCATCGGGCGCTCGATCGTGCGGGATCCGACCGCGTTTCTGTTCGATGAACCGCTGTCGAACCTCGACGCCGCGTTGCGGGTCGAGATGCGGTACGAGATCGCGAAACTGCATCAGAACCTCAAACGCACGATGATCTATGTGACCCACGATCAGGTCGAAGCGATGACGCTGGCAGACCGGATCGTGGTGCTGGAATACGGCAAGATCGCTCAGGTCGGTACGCCGCGCGAATTGTATGAACGCCCGGCCAATCTGTTTGTCGCCCAGTTCATCGGCAGCCCGAAGATGAACATCATGCCCTGCACAACACGGGATGGTGCCTATCATCTGGACAACGGCGGGTCCGGCACGTTCGACCTGTCGGGCGAAGCGACCCGCGTAGGCATCCGCCCCGAACATATCGAGGTGGTCGCCCCCGGTGCAGGTCAGACGGATGGCACCATCGAGGTGGTCGAGTATCTGGGTGCCGATACGTTCCTGATCGTCGATTGCGGCTTTGAAGAGAAAGTGACGGTTCGTCTGAACGGCGATACGGATCTGACCGCAGGAACCGGGATCGGGCTGCATTTCCTTCCCGAAAAACTGCGTTTCTTCGATGCGGACGGGCAGGCTGTCGAGGGTTAGGGTAAAGGCATAAATCGGGTACCCCGACGCGCCGATCACCCGGCGCGTCGCTGATACTGGCGTCTTGCGGCGGTTGCGCATGGTGTCGCAAAGTGCAAGGTGCACCTGTCTCCGTTAAGGGTATTTGCATCATGGCCCACCCGCCGATCCTTTGGTCTTTTCGCCGCTGCCCCTACGCGATCCGGGCACGCCTGGCGATCCTCAGCGCCGGTGTGCAGGTCGAATTGCGGGAAATCCTGTTGCGGGACAAACCCGAGGCCTTTCTGGACACATCTCCCTCGGCCACGGTTCCGGCCCTACGGATGAATGACGGGGTGCTGGATGAAAGCCTTGAGGTCATGCTCTGGGCCTTGAACCAGAATGACCCGGCCCGTCTATTGGACATGCCACAGGCAGGTTGGGATTTGATCGAAACCAATGACGGCCCGTTCAAGGCGGCTTTGGATCACGCGAAATACGCAACGCGGTATCCGGATCTGAACCCCGCCACCGAACGCGGAAAAGCGTCAGCGCATCTTATAAAGCTTGATGCGCAACTCAACGGACAGCGCTGGCTGTTTGGCGAACGTCCAACTCTGGCCGATCTGGCCATTTTGCCTTTCGTGCGCCAGTTCGCCTTTATCGACAAACCGTGGTTCGACGCGCAGCCTTGGCCGAATCTGATCGGTTGGCTGAAGCGGTTTCTGGAGAGCACATCTTTCGAACAGGTTATGACAAAATACCCGACATGGTCAGAAGGGGACGCACCTCTTTGGTTTGGCTCATCGACCCAGCCAATGCCCGGGGCGCGGGAAGCCAGGGTCTGACACGCGCCGACTGACGCCGGGGCGCTATGGCTGCTGTGCGTTACGATCCAAGGCGGAATTTGGTCGGTGTCATGCCGGTCTGGCCGCGAAAGAAACGCGTGAAGTGGGACTTGTCTGAATAACCAAGCATGAGACCGATCTCGGCAATTGTCCTCTTGTTTTCTCTAAGATGCTCTTTGGCCACATCGACACGCAGCCGTTTGACCTCGCGGGTCAAGGTTGTCCTTTGGTGCCTAAGTGCTTTCAGTAACCGCTCGGGCTGTATACCCAACAGCCCGGCCACCACCTCTGGCCCCAGATTGGTTTCGTCCAGTTTGTCGCGCAGGACGGATCGCAAAGCAGCCACCACAGTTACTTCCTCGTGCCGCCGGGGTGAAAACTCAGCGGTGGTGGCATCTTGTGAGACATGGTGCAAAAACAACCATTCCACAGGAAAGCTGATCTGCATTCCGGGATCGGTTCCAAGACCAATCTCAATCCCCTTGTAGCCAATGGGCAGGCCATTGATGTATCTGCTTTCCCATCGCACTCGGGACGGATCCCATGACGATCCGACGACGGTCTGCAAGAGGCGCACATAGATGGCGGCGCCGAAGCCGGTCACCTGAACAGGTGGGACCGTTGGTTCCTGTTGCCTCTGGATCCGATAGATCGCCTTGTCCGCGTCAACGACAAGGCTGTGCCTTACAGAATTGGACTCGCGCGGGACAAGCCCCACGAAACGGGCGAAAAATTCGAATAGGGTATGTGTCGATTGCAGGGCCTGAGCGAACGGAGGCCACGCCTGCAGGTCGAACGTTTCCCCCACGTTCAACCCAAGATACCGATCCCCGGCCAAGTCCGCGAAGGCATTTATCAGACCATAGACCAGCTCTGAATGGACATAGACAGATGGGTCAGACAGCAGCTCAGCCTTCAATCCGACCTGATCCAGGGCGGGTTGCGGATTGATCTTGCGGTCAGTGAGATATTGTAAAAACGGAGCCGCCAAAGCGAGACGGATAAAGCCTTCGCTATGTTCCGAAGTCGAGGAGTTGAAAGGCAAGCTTGTCACCCTTTGTCGGTTTGTTCAGTGGCCACTTTTACAGTCACATTCGAACATCCTAATTCGAAACTGGCAACCGGGCCAAGAATTTCCGGGCTACAGTTAGGAATTGGTGAATATGAAAGGGAGACCCTATGCCCGGCTTACAATTGCCCCTTCGCACAACGGTGATCTTTGCGGCGGCCCTGACAGTGTCGGCGCCCGCACAGGCTCAGGACCAAGCGGAACCTCAAACGCTGTTTACCAACGTCCACGTCTTTGACGGTGTCAACGAACAGCGTATCGAGAATGCCAGTGTTCTGGTCGAAGGCAATCTGATCACGTCGGTTTCAACGGATGCTATCGATGCCCCTGATGCCATCGTGATCGACGGCGGCGGGCGCACGCTGACACCGGGCTTTATCGAGAACCACGCGCACCTGATGCTCATGGGGCCATCGATTGCTGAGATGGAAACCAACTCGACCTGGGAGGATTTCGCCATCCACGGGACCCGGATGGCCGAAATGTACCTGATGCAGGGCTTCACGACCGTTCGTGATGCCGGGGGCGCTGGCGGCGGGCTGCGGCGCGCAATAGACGCCGGCCAAATCGTCGGCCCCCGCTTTTATCCTTCCGGGGCATTTCTCGGAACACGTGGTGGTCACGCCGATTTCGCATCCTTCACATCTCCGCCGGGCGGGGTGACCAATTTTGGCACTCTGAATATGGCCCAACAGGTCAACGGTGTTGACGAAATTTACATGTATGGCCGCAACAACTTGCGCATGGGTGCCACGCAACTGAAGTTCATGCAATCGGGTGGGGTGATTTCGGCATTCGATCCATGGCAGTTGCTCGCCGGTTCGAAGGAAGAGATTGAGGCCGCTGTTCAGGTTGCCAACGAGTACGGCACCTATGTCATGGCACATTCCTACCGCAAAGAAGCGATCATCAATGCCTTGAATGCAGGGGTCAGAACCATTGAACACGGTTTTCACTTTGACTGCGAAATTTCTGCTTTGATGAAAGAAAAAGGAGCCTACATCACGACGAACATCACGGCATTTGATCCGGGGCTTCTTGACGTTCCGTCCGTGAAAAACAACCCCAACAGTTTGAGAAAAGCCAAATCAGCCTCGGCAACCTTCGAAGCCTACATTCCAAGCATGAAGGAATGTCCGGCGCCGCGCGGTTTCCAAACCGATTGTGTCGGCTCGGTCGAAGCGTGCAACATCCAGATCGCCTACGAGAAACACTTGAACAACCATTTCTTCGGCCCCTATGCGTCGATGGTAACCCTGACTTCGGTAGGTGGCGAGATCGCGGCACTTAGCGGTGATTTCATGAACCCCTATCCGGAAGGAAAACTGGGCGTGATCGAGGAAGGCGCCTATGCCGACATCCTGCTGATAGACGGCAACCCGCTTGAGGATTTCTCGGTCGTTGGCACCGGCGACCAGTGGTTCGGCGCAGACCCGAGGCCCGAAAGCCCTGAAACGATCCGTCTGATTATGAAAGACGGCGTGATCTACAAAAACACACTGGATTGATCGGTAGATAGACGTTGGAGAGTTTCATGCGCCAATGGCTTCAAGTTTTTACCATCGCAACGCTAGGAATGGGTTGTCATTCCGCCATGGCGGCATCCGGCACTTCGCTGGACTGGTCTGACCTGCCGGATCCGTCAACGCAGATCTTTGACGACCCGTATCGCGATCTTGCCCCCGAACAGTTCGACGATGTCCTTTTCGTCGTGCGCCTGCGCGGCAGACTGCAACAGAAGGTCGGCAGCGTTGAGGAAAGGCAGAAATGGCAAGAGCTGCTGACTGAAACCGAGGGCGCATTGTCGGCAGACGGAATTGATGTCGACTGGCTGCTCGATCAGCGAGAGGTTGTGACAGAACGCCGAAGAAAGGCTGGCACACAAGGAAATCCGCAATTCGATGGCCAGACAATCACACTTGCGGGCTTTGCCATTCCAGCCCCGACCGATCCTGACGGGCGATCTGTGGTGTATCTGGTTCCGGAACGCGGGATGTGCAGTCACATGCCCCCGCCGCCGCCGAACCAGATGATCCGCGTACGGTTGAACGGCGATTGGACGCCCAGCTATTTTCATGAACCGGTGAGACTTACAGGAACGCTGACGATTGACCCTTCGGTTCAGAACATGATGGTCGTGGATGGCTTGATGCCCATGAGTGCGACTTTCCAGTTGGAGACGGATACAGTCGAAACGCTGGAGACTGAGTCAGACAGTCTGGAATGGAAACAGCGTGCCGCCGATCGCATCCGTGCGGCGGGTAATCGCAAGACGGGCGGGGCGCGCGCATCGGAATGATCAGAATCCTGCTTGCATTATTTTGTTTTGCTTTTTCTGGTTCAGCGATGGCGCAGGGATTATCCGGACCCTCTTCCGTTGAAGCTGATCTTGAGCCTGGAGATGGTCTGACCGACCCGCAGTACCGGTCGGATTTTCCGCGCAACATCGCTGCTGGCTGGTTCCAGTGGAAGGACAGGCTGGCCGAGGACGGGTTTCGGTTCAACATTGATTACCTGGCGTTGGGCCAAACAACGAATGCTGATCCGGGAACCGGCGAAGCGGCCAGTGGAATTGCGCGTATCTATGGCAGTTGGCAGGCGACTGAACGGGGTTCGCTGACGTTCAAGATCGAACACCGGCACAGTTACACGGATGTTTCCCCGCAGTTTCTTGGCTTGGATGGCGGCGCGCGCGCGATTACGGGAACAGCATTCAACGACAACGGTTTGCTGTTGACCAACCTGTTCTGGACCCAAAGGGCCAGAGATGGCTCTTGGACATTGCAAATCGGGCAAATCGACGTGACGGACTTTGTGGATATCTACGGGCTGGTCAGCCCTTATAGTGGGTTCCAGAACCTGTCCTTCAACACCAACCCGACCATTAACACGCCCAATCAAGGTCTTGGCGTTGCCGGTGGGATAAAGCTCAGCAAAAACGTCTATGCCGTCGCCAGTGTCTCTGACGCAAACGCCGACCCGTCTGATCCAAATTTCGATGTGTTCAGCGATGGCAAACTCTTCAAATCACTCGAACTTGGCTACACCTCTGGCTTTGATCGCATCTACTTCGACAATATCCACCTGACCCTTTGGCATGCGGATGCAGCCGACGATGGCAGCCGTCCGGAGGACTATGGCGCCGCGTTCTCCGCGGCCTGGTTTATCGACAACAGATGGATGCCATTCTTTCGGGCCGGGGCCTCAAAAGGGACAGCCGCGCTTTATGACCGGTCGGTCTCGGCCGGTTTGGGCTATTACGGTCGCAATACCGATCTGGCCGGGCTTGGCCTGAATTGGGCCGAGGCAAGAGGCATAGACGGCACACAGTTCACGCTTGAGGCATTCTATCGCTTTTCAATCTCACCCGGGCTGCAGATCACTCCATCGCTGCAGTTCATTTCCAACCCGCTCGATAACCCCGATCAGGACAGCATCACGCTGATAGGTCTACGAACCCGGATCGTTTTCTGATGCGGGTCTCATGCAGCATCTGTCTTGGATTTCTATCTGGAGGTACCGCAATGAAGACTCTGTTGACCGCAAGCATAGTCGCTTTTGCTTTTGCTGGCGCATTGCACGCAAGCGAAGAAAGCAAGACATGGGACGCATCAGATGAAGCGAAGCAATTTGTTCAGGACACAATCGTGCTTGGCATGTTGGCCAGCCCTTACGGGACCGGTTGGACCGAGTATGAGCAGCTGCACACTTACTTCACACGGGCCCGGGAAAACGGCATCACGGGGCATGAGATGACGCTCGCTGCGGCGGATATGTCCTTTGAGACTTTTCTTGAACAGCATTACCATTTCCGCGCGGCGATGGCGCAGCAACCGGAAAACTACCTGATCGTGAACGAAACCCGCGATATTGAAGCCGCCCATATTCAAGGAAAGACGGCGGTCATCTGGAACAGCCAAACGGCCACGATTCTGGACGGCGATCTAAAGAAGATGGCCCTGCTCAAGGATATGGGGATCAAGAGTATGATCCTGGCCTACAACGACATCTTCTGAACCGGATCAGGGCAATTGGCGGCCTATAACGGGCGCGACATCGGGCTGACCCCTTGGGGGAAGTCTGTCATTGATGAAATGGTGCGGTTCGGTATCCTGCTGGACCTCAGCCACACTGGTTCCAAAACAGCTAATGACGCCATGGATTACATGGATGAGACCTACCCCGGTGTACCCTATGTTTACACGCATTCAGTCCCTGCCGGTCTTTATGCGACCGAACCCAATGCCACGCCGCGCGGGTGTTATCGGGCGATTCCCGATGATGAGGCGCTGCGCGCGGCCAAATCGGGGGGATATGTTTCTCCGACATTCACCGAATGGATGATGGACGGTGTCTGGCCCGAGGATATCTCTCCCAAACAAGCCGCTGATATGATCGACTACTACGTTCAACTTGTGGGCGTCGACCATGTCGGGATCGCAACGGATGACATGTTCTCGCTCGAACTGGTCGTGGAGTTCGCGACTGCAAACGCGAGCATGTACGATGACGGAGGGTACATGATCGATGCCTTCAACAAAGGGGCGACCGGCAACGGCGAACTTGCCAAAATTCTGGCCGCGATTACCGATGATCTTTGGGCGCGTGGCTATTCCAACGAAGACCTTGCAAAGATCTATGGCGGCAACAAGATGCGGGTCCACGCGCAAGTCTGGGAAGGCAAACCGCCCGAGCAGTTTCTGAAGGAATACCCCGAGCGTTTGCGCCTCAGGCAAGAGCTTCGTGATGGGTTCTATTCGCGATAGAAACGCAAGCGTGTGCATGAAGCTGGTCGACTAGGCGTGGCCAATTTCATTTTGGGCAAGTTGGCCCGGCTCTCAGCCTTTCAACGCATCGACAGCCGTTTTCAGCCGCGTGTTCGCCCACAGGTTAGCTGCCGCCGCGGAACGGATATCAGAGTTGAACAAACCCATCGGACCCATCACCGCGGGCCGGAACCCGCGCGCAGAAACCGGCGAGGTGACTGTCAGGCAATCCACTGGTGCAGTGCTGGGATGGGGATGGTGGGTGATGAGAGACTCGAACTCCCGACATCTTCGGTGTAAACGAAGCGCTCTACCAACTGAGCTAATCACCCGTGACGGTGCATGTAGCCAAGCCTGCGCGCGGGCGCAAGAGGGTCGGGTGGAATTTCTTGAATAGATTTGTTTCACCGGGAACGGTGGGAGGACCGCACGCCCAATGCCTGGGCCTTTGGCCAAAAACGTTGTCCGATCGAAGTTTTTTCTACCTTATCCAAAGTGCGTCAGGAAACGCGCTTGCGTGGCCCATGCAGCCTCCGATATTCCCAAACAGGATGGTAACTTTCCAGCCGGGAGATTTAATGGCCCTTTCAATGGCCCGCCGAACAGTTTTGGCCTTTATGGTTCTGATCGCAGTTCTGCTGGCTCCGATACGGGCCGGGGCAGAGGGGATACTGGTATTCGCCGCAGCCAGCCTGAAAACCGCGCTGGATGAAATTGCGTCGGACTACACGCAGCAGACGGGCGTGGATGTGACCGTGTCTTATGCGGCCTCGTCGGTTTTGGCGCGCCAGATTCAATTGGGTGCTCCGGCGGATGTGTTTATTTCTGCAAACCGAGATTGGATGGACGCGCTGCAAGGGGGCGGAGGGATCGACTCTAAATCGCGGGTGGACCTGTTGGCAAATGGGCTGGTTCTGATTGGACCGGCGGGCCGGGCGTCGGATGGACAGCTTTCACCCGGATATGATCTCTTGGGTCAACTGGCGGGTGGTTATCTGGCCATGGCTTTGGTGGACGCGGTGCCTGCGGGCATTTATGGCAAAGAGGCGTTGCAGACTCTTGGCTTGTGGGATGCGGTGCAGGGGCAGGTGGCGCAATCGGACAATGTCCGCGCCGCGCTGGCTTTGGTTGCAACCGGCGCAGCCCCGCTAGGGGTTGTCTACCGATCTGATGCTATCGCTGAAACGCGTGTCGGCGTTGTGGGCACGATACCACCCGAGGCGCATCAACCGATTATCTACCCTGCCGCTTTGACCGGTGCTGCCAACAAAGACGCCGCAGGGTTTCTGGATTATTTACAGACCAAGAACGCTGAGGTCGTGTTTCTGAACCAGGGCTTTGCCCTGCCGGGTGAGTGACGCAGATGGAGTGGTTGGGTCCGGCAGAATTGGAGGCGTTGAAGCTGTCATTGCGGGTGTCCTTCTGGGCGACGCTGGCAACTTTGCCATTCGGCATATTTGTGGCCTACGCGCTGGCGCGCTGGCGGTTTCCGGGTCGTCAGGTTTTGAACGGGTTGGTGCATTTGCCGCTGATCCTGCCGCCTGTCGTCACTGGATACCTGTTGTTGCTGACCTTCGGCATTCAGGGCCCGATGGGCCGGTTTCTGGCCGAGTTTGGAATTGTCGTCGCGTTTCGCTGGACCGGGGCGGCTTTGGCCGCAGGGATCATGGCCTTTCCGCTGATGGTCCGCGCCATTCGCCTGTCGATCGAAGCTGTCGACCCACGGCTGGAACAGGCCGGGTCAACGCTTGGGGCCTCGCGTCTGATGGTATTCGCGACCGTGACCCTGCCAATGATCCTGCCGGGGATCATTGCGGGCTCGATCCTCGCCTTCGCCAAAGCGATGGGAGAGTTCGGGGCCACAATCACCTTTGTGTCCAACATTCCGGGGCAGACCCAGACCTTGCCCTCGGCCGTTTACGCCTTCCTGCAGGTGCCGGACGGTGAGGCTGCTGCGACCAGACTGGTGATTATTTCGATCATCATCGCCATGTCTGCGCTGCTGCTCTCGGAATATGTAGGGCGCCGCGCCGCTGCCCGGGTGGCCGGGACATGAGCCTTTCTGTTCGCCTGCAACACAGCCTGCCGGGGCTCGATCTGGATCTGACCTTTGACGCGCCGCCGGGGGTGACGGTTCTATTCGGACGCTCCGGGTCGGGCAAAACCACGGTGGTCAACGCCGTCGCCGGGTTGCTGCGGCCACAGGCCGGTCGGGTCGCCGTGGATGATTGGGTTTTGTTCGACACCGATCACCAGAACTGGCTGCCCCCGCACAAACGGCGTCTGGGCTATATCTTTCAAGAGGGGCGCCTGTTTCCGCATCTTACCGTGCGCCAGAACCTTGCCTATGGCCGCTGGTTTGCACAGCGCAAGGCAAAGCGGGAAAACCCCGACAAGGTCATCGAGATGCTGGGCATCGGTCATCTGCTGGATCGCCGTCCGGCCATGCTGTCGGGCGGTGAGAAACAGCGCGTTGCCATCGGTCGGGCCTTGCTGGCCAGCCCGCGCCTGATCCTTGCGGACGAGCCTCTGGCCGCGTTGGATGACGCGCGAAAGGCTGAGATCCTTCCCTATTTCGAACGCCTGCGCGATGAAGTGTCGGTCCCGATCCTTTATGTTACCCATTCGGCGGCCGAGGTTGCGCGTCTTGCGACGTCGGTGGTCGCGCTGCAGGACGGCAAGGTGGCGCGTCACGGTCCGGCGTCCGAGGTTCTGTCCGACCCGTCCGTCGCCCCTGCCGGTATTCGCGCCGTGGGGGCCGTGCTGCAGGTGCGGGTGCGGGAACATCATTCTGACGGTTTGACCGAGTTGGATGCCGGTGGCGAGCGGTTGTTCCTGCCGCGCATCGCGCATCAGGTCGGGGAAACCCTGCGCATTCGTATCCCCGCGCAAGAGGTTATTCTGTCCAGCAACCCGCCCGAGGGTCTGTCGGCCCTGAATGTGCTGAGCGGGCAGGTGGATTCGATCCGCGCGGGTGATGGGCCGGGGGCGATTGTGTCGGTAAAAACGCCAGCGGGCATTGTTCTGGCGCGGGTCACGCGACGCTCGGTCTCGGCGTTGGGTCTGCAACCCGGCGTGGCGTGCCATACGGTGATCAAAACCGTTGCGCTGGCACCACAGGATGTTGGCGGGCGGATCTTGCAGGACAAATGACAGGGGGTCCTCTGACCGCTTTACTCATGCTGCACGACATCTATGTTATTGACAGAGAACGGAGTTCATTCAGGGTGTTTTGCCTATGAGACTTTTATCAGCTCTTTTGGTCACAGGCGGGATGGTTATGCCCGATTTGGCGCAAGCTGTCGGATTTGGCCTGAGCGTTCAGCCCCAGTACCGGACCGAGATCACTCAGGTCGGTGAGGGAACCTACAGCGTCAAAGCCATCGGTTCGTCCGCCCCTGTGAACTATTGGTGTGGCATTGGCG
Source organism: Ruegeria sp. AP12 (assembly GCF_056540025.1). NCBI lineage: Bacteria > Pseudomonadati > Pseudomonadota > Alphaproteobacteria > Rhodobacterales > Roseobacteraceae > Ruegeria > Ruegeria sp. AP12. The sequence goes on along the minus strand of NZ_JBQFVZ010000010.1, from coordinate 10,254 downwards.
ATTTTGCGATCCGTTCGCTGGGCGTGCCGAACAACCAGCGGATTTACATCTCGAAAGCCTATGAGCCGGGTGTGCGGACGGTTGAGTTCTCGCTGACCCCGCCGCCTGGTGCGGATACGAACCCCGGATACTCGATCACCGTCAAACGGGTGGGCGAGAATATGTCGGCATCCTCGGCGCAGAACTACTGCTATGACAACTTCATAGATTTCGGGTTCTGAGCTTTAGATCCATTTCGCCAGAGGCGGCAGGCTCATAAGCACGGCATCCGGGTCATGCCCGGTCTCCAGACCGAATTTCGTGCCTCGGTCATAGACCAGATTGTATTCGGCATAGAGGCCGCGATGCACCAGTTGCGTCTCTTTATCGGCGTCCGAGAATGACTGCACCCGGCGCTTTTCAACCAGCGGCAGGAAGGCAGGCAGAAAGGCTTTGCCGATGTCCTGCGTCAGGGCGAAATCGGCCTGCCAGTCGCCAGTGCAGTAATCATCCATGAAGATACCGCCAACGCCGCGGGCGCGTTTGCGGTGGGGGATGTAGAAATATTCGTCGGCCCAGTCTTTCAGTCGCGGGTAATGGCCGGGGCCGTGCGGGTCCAGATGGGCCTTTTGCGTCGCGTGGAAATGGGCCGTGTCCTCATCATACTCAATGCAGGGGTTCAGGTCCGATCCACCGCCGAACCACCAGGCGTGCGGGGTCCAGAACATGCGCGTGTTCATATGCACCGCCGGGATATGCGGGTTCTGCATATGCGCCACCAGACTGATGCCCGACGCCCAGAACCTCGGGTCTTCGGTCATTCCGGGGATACCCTTGCGCGCCGCCATTGCCTGCTGCGCGCGTTCGCCCAGCGTGCCAAAGACGGTCGAGACATTGACCCCGACCTTTTCAAACACACGCCCACCGCGCATCACCGACATCAGACCGCCGCCTGCGTCCGAGCCATCCTCGGAGTGGCGGGTGGTTTCCTTGACCTCGAACCGACCCGGTCGGGCGTCCGAGAACGGGCCTGTGTCGTGGCTGTCTTCCAGCGCTTCAAAGGCGGCAACAATGTCATCGCGCAGTTGACGGAACCAGGCAGAGGCAGTGGTTTTTTCTGTATCGAACATGAGGTCTTAGTGAGCTGGCGCGGCAACAGGATCCAGCAGGGTCCGGCCACCGTCGATTGTCAGGATTTGCCCGGTGATGAAGCCGGCAGCGTCGGATGCGAGAAACTGGGCCGTTTCCGTCAATTCGGTGGGTGCAGCGATACGGGCCAGCGGGGTATGCTTTTCAATGTCATCCCGGAAGTCGCGGTTTTCCTTGAGCGTGGACTGCAAGGATGCACTCATGACTGATCCCAGCGCGATGGAATTCACGCGTATCCGGTTCGGGGCCAGTGCAACGGCCAGCGAGCGTGTCATCTGATCCAGCGCAGCCGTAGACACCGAATAGGCCATCAGATCGGGATGGGTTCGGCGGGCGGCAATCGAGGACAGGTTGATGATCGATCCGGCCGGGTTTTCGTCCTCGTCCCCGGCCTGTTTGATCATGCGCTTGGCCACCAACTGGCTGAGACGCAACGCGGGCATCAGGTTCTGGTTCAGCAGCGAGCGGACCGAGTCGTCATCGGGGTCCAGCGGATCGGACGGGATCACCTGCCGCGCGCCGTTGATCAGAATGTCCACCTGATCGAACGCGTCCAGCGTGGCCGACAGAAGGTTGGCGATGGTCAGTTTCTCGCGCAAATCGCCTGCGAAATAGCGGATATTGCTGTCATCTGCCTGCTCGCCCAGTTCCTCGACCAGACGCTTTTCGTCCATATCGGCGAACATCACATTCGCCCCGGCATCGGCAAAGTGGCGTCCAATGGCCAGCCCGATCCCATTGGCCCCGCCTGTGACGATTGCTGTCTTGCCAGCTATGGAAAAGGACATCCGAATCCTCCTGAGTTGGGGGCAGGTTAACGGGCCTCAGCGTCGAGGGCGAGAGGCATGAAAGACCTTGAACCGATTGTCACCGGCAACCTCTTCCACATGCGCGAAAGTCTCGGCCAGCGTGGCCTCGTAGGGCAGGTGGCGATTGGCGACCATCCACAGATCGCCATTGCGGGTCAGGTTGCGGGCGGCAGCGGTGATAAACCCCTGACCCAACGCGGGATCAGCGCTGCGCGAGGTGTGAAAGGGCGGGTTCATGATGACGGTATCGCAAGGCTCGCTGGCCTTCCACGTCACAGCGTCTGCCCAGTGAAACGCGGCCCGGTCGTCGGTCACATTGGCGCGGGCACAGCCGAGTGCGACATGATCCGCCTCGACCAGATGCAAAGATGTGATGCGGTCGCGCTTCAGCAATTCGGCTGACAGATACCCCCAGCCGGCCCCAAGATCGGCAACACGTGGCCCCAGCTTTGCGGGCAGGGTTTGCAACAGAAGCGCCGAGGCTGGATCGATGCCGTCCGCAGAGAATACGCCGGGCGCAGTCCGGTACCCCTCGACCAGTTGCGTTTTCGGCGCGGCCCAATCGGCAAAAGCCTGAGGCTCGGAATGGAACCAGAATATCTTGCCATGCGCTTTGGACAGCGGCCCTTCGACAGACACACGCTTGCGCACGTCTTTCAGGATACTATCCACGCCGTTGGTTTTGGCACCATCGACGACGACCAGGCCACCGGCGCGGGTGCATGCCTGATGGATCAGCGCGCGGGCCAGAGCCTTGGCGCGGGGCAGGAACACAATCGCGTCCTGATAGGCGGCGTCAGCTTCGGCTACTGCGGCAAAGCCCAGTGACGCAAAGTGATCGTGAAACGGTTTGAACGGCTGCACGACCTGCGTATCACGCGGCAGGTCGGACAGATCCTGCTCGGGCGTCGGGCCGATCACTGTCAGCGGGTGTGACAGCGTCAAACCGCTTTGCAAGGCGAGATCGAGGCGAGGGGACATCTTCGAATGCGTCGAACAGCAGCGCGGGGCTTACTCTTCGCGCTCCATTGTACATTGCAGCGGATGCTGATGGCGGCGAGCAAAATCCATCACCTGACCCACCTTGGTTTCGGCAATCTCGTGGCTGAACACGCCGACAACGGCGACGCCCTTCTTGTGCACGGTCAGCATGATCTCGAACGCCTGCGCATGGGTCATGCCGAAGAAACGTTCCAGAACGTGAACCACAAACTCCATCGGTGTGTAGTCGTCATTCAGCAGCAACACCTTATACAGCGGAGGGCGCTTGGTCTTTGGCCGCGTCTGAACCAGAACGGACGAGTCGGCGTCGTCATCCGATTTGTCAGACATCATCCAGGGGTTTTCCAGCATCGCGCGCTTCTGTCCGATTCAGGCATTGGGTTTATCTGAGCGCTTATATAACGTCGATGGGCGCAGAGAAAAGAGGAAGAGAGCGTATTCTGAATGGTGGAAAAACTGACCACAATCGGGTTCGACGCGGATGACACCCTTTGGCATAACGAACGGTTCTTTCAACTGACGCAGGCGCATTTCGCCAGCTTGCTGAAAGACCACGCCGACCGCGATCACCTGATGGAGCGTCTTCTGGCCGCCGAGAAACGCAATATCCGTCACTATGGTTACGGCATCAAAGGCTTTGTCCTGTCGATGATCGAAACGGCGATTGAGGTGACCGAAGATCGTGTGCCTGCATCCGTGATCCGTCAGTTGATCGAAGCCGGGCAAGAGATGTTGGCCTATCCGATCGAGTTGCTTCCCCATGCCCGCGAAGCCGTTGAGGCGGTCACCAACGAATATCGCGTTGTTTTGATCACCAAGGGCGATCTGATTGATCAGGAGCGTAAACTGGCCCAGTCGGGGTTGGGCGACTTGTTCGACGCGGTCGAAATTGTCTCGGAAAAGACAGCCGACACATACCGGTCGATCTTCACCGTACATGGCGATGGCCCGGCATCGGCCATGATGGTCGGCAACTCGATGCGGTCGGATGTTGTGGCCCCGATTCAGGCTGGTTCCTGGGGCGTTTACGTGCCGCATGGACTGGTGTGGGAGGTCGAGCATGCCGACGCCCCCGTTGATGATCCGCGATTCCGTGAGCTGCGGGATTTGGGCGATCTCAGCGATCTGATCCAGGAACTCGGGTAATGTTGCCATTCGGCCTCAGTTCCGAAAAATCCGCTTTGGGATACGCCACGTTCCCGCCAACTTCGCCGATGTAGTAGGGCCAAGGTCGCGCCGCGCCTAGATATAGCTGCGGATGCGGACCATAACGAAACTGCGAAAACCGCAGCTTTCGGTTTATTTCACACGGCCCCTGTGTTAGCCTTTCTGACAAGCAGAATAAATTTTAGCTGACCGGGAAAACCCGGCGGCGCGAGGCAGACAGAGGCAAAGATCGTGCAGATTCGGCGGACAGTTCCGGCCCGAATGGGCTTATTTCTCATCGCATTGTTGATGGTGCTTTCTTTTGCGCCGCTTAAATCTTTGGCCGCACCCTACGCTGCCATGGTGATCGATGCCCGCACGGGCGAGGTTCTTCATTCCCGCAACGCGGACACCCGACTTCATCCGGCATCGCTGACCAAGATGATGACGCTGTATATCGCGTTCGAGGCGGTGCGGAACGGCGAGATCACATTGGATACCCCGGTTCGTATCACCCGGGCTGCGGCGGCAGAGCCACCTTCGAAACTGGGCCTGCGCTCGGGCCAGACCATCGCCTTCCGGTACCTTATTCGCGCGGCGGCTGTGAAATCGGCCAACGACGCAGCAACCGCCATCGGCATCGCGCTCAGCGGGTCCGAGGCCGCCTTTGCGCGTCGCATGACCCGCACGGCCAAGGCCATGGGCATGAGCCGCACGACCTTCAAGAACGCACACGGATTGACCGAGTCGGGGCATTTGTCCACCGCGCGCGACATGACCACGCTGGGGCGTCATCTGCTGTATGATTACCCGCAGTATTACAACCTGTTCTCGCGCCAATCGACCCATGCCGGGATCAAGACGGTTCCCAATACGAACCGCCGCCTGCTGGCCGCATACCGGGGCGCGGATGGGATCAAGACAGGCTACACCCGTGCTGCGGGCTTTAACCTTGTAGCCTCGGCCAAGCGTAAGGATGAGCGCATCATCGCAACCGTATTTGGCGGCAAATCCAGCGCCTCGCGCAACGCCAAGGTGGCTGAATTGCTGGATATGGGCTTCCGTCGTGCGCCGTCACGCGCGCCGATCCGCAAACCTGCGCGGCCCTCTTATGCGGGCAATACGGGGCTTGGCGGATCGACTCAGGTGGCCAGCATCAGGGGAGCACCCAAAGCCAGCCTGCGCCCGGTTCTGCGTCCAAGCGCGGCCACGCAAGTTGCCAGCGCAATCGCCGAGACGGCAGATCAGGATCGTGACCGTATCCAAAGCGGCATCGCTGCGGCAATTGCCGAGGCTGATATTGCACCCACCGCTCCTCCGGTCGAAAGCTCGGACACACGCCCTGCATTGCGGCCCGACAACCTGGTTCAGGCATCGACACAACCTGCGGAACAGCCCGAACCCGAGCAGGAGGTCGTCACCCGCCTGTCCACATCCGGCGGGCATCTGTGGGGCGTCAATGTCGGTCGCTACACCACGCGATATGAGGCCGAGAAGATCTTGCTGAAAACAGCGCTGTCGGAAATGACCACGCTGGAGGGCACGCTGCGCAAGGTTAACCAAAGCTCGAAAGGGTTCGAAGCAACGTTCCAGGGCATGACCCGCGAACAGGCCGATCTGGCCTGCCGCCGGTTGCAGGCGCGCAATGTTACCTGTTTCATGATCGGGCCGTCATAAGACCCGGCATATTCTCTCCTGATGGGTCTGGGCTGCGAGGTTTCGCAGCCCTTTTTTCATCCGGGAATGTCAGTCGAACACATGCCCATGTTCATACTGCTCATCCTGCCCGGCAGCCGCCGTTAGTGCGGCCACGTTGTCCTTGGTAAAGAACCCGTCATAGTGGTGGCAGCGTTCGATATATTCGGTGATCAGCAGCGTGTTCTTCGAGTGTTTTGAGAAGATCTGTTTCAGGTTCGGATCATCTTTGCACTCACCCACCACATGCGCCAGGAACGGCACGCCCTTGTCTTTCAGCGTGTTGACGACGAAATCGACATTCTTCTCGCCCGCGCCATGATCGCCGTCTTGTATCTCGACCGCCATGTGGTGCAGGCGACGGCCGAAATTGCGCACGAAATCCTCGGTCGGCATCGGCAGCTTGGCGAAGGAATTCACAAAGGACGGTGTGTTGTTGGCGGTGAACACCTTGGCCGGGGATTTCTTGTCGTCATCCACATTGGCGTTGCGGTTCACATTGGTGGACGAGTTCATGTCGAAGATGTTGTATGCGCCCCAGAAATAATAGGGCACCATGGTCAGAAATTCGAGGATCGCATCCTCACGCTCACCCGCCAGAACCCGCGTGGCAAGGTGGTCGATCCCCAGCATCAGTGGCCCAATCTTGCTGTCCTCGGCAAACGCGGCCGCCTCATCCAGTTTCGCTTTCTCGGCATCGCTGAGCAGAACGCGATCCCCGAGGCCCAGACTGTCTGGATCATTGAAATCCAGCGTCGAGTAACCGACCCGATTGCAGGTGAAATCGGACGGGGTGGTAAACCGAAACCCGTCCAGCGTGTAAAAGGGGTTCTCGGTGTCGCCCGCATACTCGAACCGAATGTTCTGATCTTCCAGCGTCTTGGTAAGCGCGCCTAGATCGCTGGCGGCAAAGACCTCGCCCACATACCGGGTTTGGGGCGTATTGCGGGCCAGCGGATACATGCGGTTGATACGCGGGATGAAGTCTTCAAATGTTTCGCTCAGCGGTGCCATCACTATCAGTGCCGGGTAATCGGCATGTGAATGCAGGACCGAGAACTTGTGTGTCCTCCCCAAATAGCTGGCCGAGTGGCGATAGGGCGTCATCACATACAATTCGACCAAGGTATCGAACAGAGCGGCGGTTTCGACCTGTATGACAATCGCCCGCATGGGGCCAACCTGATCCGCGATCCCCGAACTTGTCCGCCGTTCATAGATCATCGGCAGGTATTCGTGAAAGAAGTCCGAGTTCTTCTTGTCGCCTCGGGGTTCATAAGACATCAGATCGAAAGACATTGGCGCCTCCTTGCGGAAATCTGGCTGCAAGCGTGTTGCTGCAATAACGGTATTCAGAACATGCACTTGCAGGCATGCTAGGCGCTGAACCCCGTTCGGGCAACAGCCAGACCCTGGACCGCCTGGATTACGGCCAGATGGCTATCTGGTGAACTTTGTCACCTCGACCCCGCCCGCAATCAGGTTTTCCCGGATCGAGTGGGCAATCTGCACAGCCGTCGGCCCGTCGCCATGCAGGCAAATCGTATCGATTGAGGTCTCAAGCCGTTTGCCGGATTCAGTGATGATCGCGCCCTCGCGAACCATGTTCAGGATGCGCGGCCCGGCAACCTCGGGGTCATGGATCACCGCGCCGGGCCGGCTGCGATCGACCAGAGTGCCGTCGTCGTTATAGGCACGGTCGGCAAAGATCTCGCCCACCCATTTGCAGCCAAGCTCGCGTACCGCTTCTTCCTGCTTTGTGACGGCGAGCACCATGATGATGATTTCCGGATCGACATCCAGCGCCCCCTGATAGCAGGCCCGCGCCATGTCGACATCGACCGAGCACATATTGGCCAAAGCTCCATGCAGTTTCAGATGCCGCACCTTGGTGCCAACAGCAGCCGCCATGCCCATCGCCGCGCCCAGCTGGTACCGCACCAGATTGCGCAGGCTGTCATGGGGCACTTTCATATTGCGCCGGCCAAAGCCCTGAAGATCGGGAAAGCCCGGATGTGCGCCAATGCCCACATTGTTCTCGGCGGCTAAGGCCATTGTCTTGGCCATCACGTCCCAGTCGCCCGCATGAAACCCGCAGGCGATATTGGCTGAGGTGATGATCTTCAACAGGCTTTCGTCATCGCCCATCTTCCACGGGCCAAAGCTTTCGCCCATATCAGCATTCAGATCCACGCGCGGCATCTAACGGTCTCCTTGGTCGGTGGCAGAGATCACTCCGCCGATCAATTGGTAGGACAACAGGTCCGGAATGTCATGCGGGTCGCGCACCAGCGGTTCAACGCGTCCCGGCAGGCGGGCAAGATCCGCCCGAAAGGCCGCATCTAGTTCCATCGCCTGATCCATCGTCACGAATTCGAACCGGACCGAGCCACCTGCCGGGGTTTGCGCGGCGCGCGGCATATCGCTGGGCAGCACGGTTGCAATCCGGGGGTAACCGCCTGTCGTCTGGCATTCGGGCAGCAGGATGAACGGGTTGCCGGTTCCAGTCATCTGGATGTCGCCGGGGGTGATCACCTCGGACAGGATATTCAACTGCCCTTTCGCGGTGAACCCCTCACCGTCGCTCTCCATCTGCATGCCCATCCGGTTGGCGCGGGCACCCCGCCGGAACTGGGTTTGCGTGAAGCGGTCCAGCGTCGTGTCATCAAACAGTGGGGTTTGAAAGCTGGCCACAACGCGCAATGTGCCGCCGTTGAACCGGTCGCTGGGGGGCAGCTTGCGTCCGGCCTCGCCTGCATCCGGCCCCGCGGGAAGCGTATCGCCCGCCTCGGCCGCGCGCCCGATTTTAGCCGTCAGATGGGTGGCGCGTGAGCCAAGAAAAACATCGGTATCGATGCCACCACCCACATGCAGGTAGCCATAGTTGCCCTGCAGGGTCGCACCAATCGTCAGGCGTTGCCCGGGTTCCAGATGATGAGATGCGTTCCAGACAACTGGCGCGCCATCGATACTGGCCTGCATAGGCGCGCCGGTCAGCGCGACCTGCGCGGGCTGAGTGGCTTCGAACTCGCCCCCCATGCCTGCCATTTCCAACGCGGCCAAGTCCGGGCTTTGCCGCAACAAGGCCGCGCCTTCATGCAGCGCCAGAATGTCGGCGGCCCCGGACCGGGACAGCCCCTGATCCAGATACCCCGTGCGCCCCTGATCCTGAATGGTGCATGCGGGGCCGATACGTCTAACAATCAGGCTCATGACGCAATCTCGTGACACGTTGCGCCGCCAAGGCCGTCTTCGTTGTTCGAGCGAATGTTCTGCAATTCGTCACGCGAAATGGGATCAAACTGCAATTCGTCGCCGGGTCTCAGGGTGAAGGTCTCTTCCATCTCGGGCCGAAAGCACCGGAACGCAGTTTGACCGATATGCCGCCATCCGGTCGGTGTGGGGCCTGAAAACAGAACAAACTGCGAGATCGCAAGGACCAGGGCCCCCTCAGGCACCATCGGGTTCAACTCTTGCAGGCGCGGTATGTCGAACTCGGGCCCAAGGGGGCCGAGGTAAGGCTGACCTGGCGCAAAGCCAATCGTCAGAACCCGCACGCGGGACTGGCTGAGGCGGCGAATGGCCTCGGCGGTGCTCAATCCGGCGGCGGCTGCCGCTTCATCCAGTTGCGGGGCAAGATCGGTGCCATACACAGTCGGAACCCGCCACAACCTGCGCCCCGTCGGCAAGGGCGTCGCATACCAATCCTGCTGTTCCAAAAGCTGATGGAGGCAGGCTGAGATTTCACCATAGGTCAGCTGCTGCGGATCATACCGCACATAGGCCGATCCAAGAGACGCCGAGGTCTCAACAACCCCGCTCAGGCCCAAGGCATCAAACGCGGCCCGAAACGCCAGCGCGGCCCGGTTTGCGGTATCCGACATAGTGTCTGCAAACGTCACCAGGGCCCCGTCAAAGCCGACATTGTGTATAGCAGGAAAAGTGGGGGTGAGGGTCATATCCGTCCCGCATTATCGTCATTGCTCATTCCCTGGGAACCAGAGCGCATCGCGCAGAAATGCGCAAGGTCGGGTGCGGTGTCGGGGTGGCTTTTCAATGCTACCCAAATCTATCCTGCGCACATCATGCCGTTGGGCGCGGGAAACTATCCCGATTCATCGATTCATGCGGTGTTGAGCAAGGCCGATTCACCACACCGAGTCGCGTAGCCTAGTAGTCGGTGGCCATCGATGCCCTATATATAGTGGTGGACTGTGTAGGCCTTGGTTCGGAACAGCGACTGCGAGGCCCCACAAGTACCGGGCTGGTGCAGAGCTTGGTGTTTGGTGGGTGGTTAAACAATTGAAAAATATACATTTTCATTGGCTATGCAAAAAAATGCGCCAGAATGCATTTTTCTGCTTGCGGCTATGAAAGGTTATGCTTAGAACGCCCTTCACCGGCGCTGCTGAGGCGCTGGGACGCGGCGGAAGCGGCGGAGACGCATCGGAGAGACGGTGGGCATTCGGAGGTT
>NZ_JBQFVZ010000009.1:0-143110 GCF_056540025.1 Ruegeria sp. AP12 | reverse complement strand
GCAGCGCGCGGGCAAGGCCTGCGCGCTGCCGGGCCCAACGGAAGGAAAGGTCTTGCCAAAGACCTTGACGACGGGCGGGAGAATCTCTGACCCCTTGTGCCATGCCTTTGCGGCCCGTATTTAGGCATCAAGCAAAGATACAGGAGAATTCGGATGCTCAAAGGACTCGGCGGTCTGGGCGATATGGCCAAGATGATGAAATCCGCACAGGATTTGCAGACCAAAATGACCGACATGCAGGAAGAACTGAACACCATCATGGTGGTCGGTGAGTCCGGCGCAGGTCTGGTCAAGGCAACCGCCACCGCAAAAGGCGAACTCAAAGGCCTGGACATCGACCCGTCGATTTTCAACGGCGATGACAAGGAAGTGGTCGAAGACCTGATCCTGGCCGCCATCAAGGACGCACAGACCAAAGCGGCCGAGCGTTCGCAGGCAGAGATGGCCAAACTGACCGAAAGCATGGGTCTGCCCGCAGATATCAAGCTGCCGTTCTGATCTTCATCTTTTCCCAAATACTCCCGCCGGAGGCCTCCTCCGGCGTCACACAGGACAGGCCGTGAGTTCGAACAGCGACATTGACAACCTGATCGACCTGATGGCCAAGCTGCCCGGCCTCGGCCCACGTTCGGCCCGCCGCGCGGTGTTGCACCTGATCCGCAAACGCGCCCTGCTGCTGACGCCCCTTTCGGACGCCATGCAGCAGGTCGCCGTCACCGCCCGCGAATGCCTGAATTGCGGCAATGTGGGCACCACCGACATCTGCGACATCTGCAATAACGAGGCCCGCGCGACAGGAGAGCTGTGCGTGGTCGAGGACGTTGCCGACCTCTGGGCAATGGAACGCGCCGGGGTGTTCAAAGGTCGTTACCACGTGCTGGGCGGCACGCTGTCTGCGCTGGACGGGGTCGGCCCGGACGAGCTGCGCATCCCCCGCCTTAAGGACCGCGTCGTGGCCGAAGGCATCACCGAGGTCATCCTGGCCCTGAACGCCACGGTCGATGGCCAGACCACCGCCCACTACATCGCGGACCAGTTTGAGGGGCAGGTGCGCCTGACCTCACTTGCCCAGGGTGTGCCGATTGGGGGAGAACTGGACTATCTGGATGACGGAACGATTACAGCGGCGCTGAGGGCGCGGAAGGAGTTGTAACCGGACATGAGAGGCAAGCGTCAATACATGCCGTCCGTTTCGTCAATTAAGATTGGTGGTCCAAAATAATCCGCCCTAAAGCTGATCCTCATACCGCCTAGGTTTTCTATCCTTAACGTCAAACCAAGCGTTTCATTTCTGAACGAACCTTTTAGGGACCCTTCAAAACCGTCAATACTACCGACCCACCCGTTTGCTTCGGACAACCTGTGCTCAACCCACTTCTTTAGTTCCTCAACGCGCGTCCCGTCCAATAACAGCTCGGGCCAACTTGTGTTCTCGCAGTTGTAAACACCGTAGCCCGCATATGGGCTACCCTCAGTTGCATAGGGCCAGTCAAAAACGTGCAATCGAGCTGCGAAATCACCTAAAACAAGATAGAACCCGTGGTGGTCTCCTTCCTTGCCGTCAGGTGTCCCGCCATTCCAAGCGCTTTCACTTTTGGTCAGGAAGTAACCCAAGCAGACATCTGCTCCCCAAACTGCAAGATCCGAACTTTCAAACGGCTGCCATTCTTGGTCCCAGATAGGTGGATCAAACAGAGATGGCCCCTTTCGGCATTCGTAGGTTTCGCAATACTCATGGGGTTCTAAAAAATACTTTTTGTAATCGTTGGAATCTGCGGAGACCGACGAAACCGCTGCTGCGGAAAAAGTACAAAGCACAAAAAGAAACCTGCTTGCTAGCATTCGGTAATACCTGTTTTGAAGATCAAACTGCTTTTGCCGGTGCAAAAAACCGGCGTTCAGTAAAAACTCACATCCGAATTAGGTTCGGTCAATCCAATGATCCGGCACAGCAACTAGATAACATCTTTGTTCAGCTTTGCGTGTCAAATAGAGTTCTGACTGAGCTAAAATTGATTCTGGATAAAACATAATGACCCGCCTTCTCGCCCTCACCCTCGCCGCCTTCACCGCAACCGCCACCCTCGCCCAACAACTCGTCGACAAAGGCTTTGTCGAAGGCTGGAACATCATGATGGACCCGGCCCTTGGAAACGGGTGCCTAATCCAGACGGTGTATCAGGACCTCTCGGTCGTGCGGTTGGGCTATGACGCGCTGGACAATCGCGGGTATTTCACCGTGTTCAACAAGGCCTGGGGCGAGATCGAATCCGGCCAAAGCTATCCGATCCGGTTCGAGCTCGACGGCAAGAGCTTTGACGCCACCGCAATCGGCTTCAAACAGGATCGCGTCCCCGGCGCGACCGTGTTTTTCACCGACCGGGATTTTGTCGCGGCAATTGCGCAGAACAAGACGATGACCGTTTATAACCCCGCAGGCGAAACCGTGATGGCGATTGATCTGAAAGGTACCGCGAAGGCGCTGGAATACGCGCGGGAGTGTCAGAACAAGACGCTCTAACGTACCGGATCGAACAGCGCGTCCTTGGCGGTGCAGTCCCGGATCACATCCCGCCCGCAGGGCACCGGGTCCAGTTCGCGGGACAGGCACAGGCGGACCTCTTCGATATAGCCTTGCTTGCAGGTGATGGTGATCATGTCGCGTTCCAGCCCCGGATTGGCCTTCAAGAACGCATCTTCCACCACCGACGCGGGCAGTTTGACCGTTGCATCCAGCTTCCGGAACACTTCGGGCCGCTGAACACGGTCGTATGCCTCTCGCGACAGGGCGAAATAGGCAGGCGCGGACAGGCCCGAGCAGGTTCCGTGTTTCTTCCACTGGTGCCATGCAAGACCAGCGCTGCCCTGTATATCCTCCATCCCGCGGGTCATGGAGCGGGACGGCTGAGCCTCGGGCGTGCGGCAATAAGACGGCCAGCCCTGATGGAATTGCGGCCATAGCCCATGCAGAATCCATCCGTGATCATGCCGCGCATCGCATTGGTCGGACCCACGCGCATCCCCTTCGCGGGCGCACCAGTTCGGCGACCAGCTGAGCGACAAGACATAGTAGTCAAATTCTCCGGCAGGTTCGCCATCTGCTCTCAGAACTGTGGGGGTTACCACTGTGGCGGCAAATGCCAATGCGGCTGCAAGAAAGGCCAGAAATGACTGCATGAGGGGTATCGCGCCTGTAGCCTTGGGTATCGGCCAATTTAGCCGTCAAACCAGCGCGTAAGGCAAGGCCCATTCTGGCCACAGAATCGGCGCGCCGAATGTCCGGCGCGCCAACAGGGGTTCAGAATTCATAAGCCAGCAGCGCGCCCAGTGTCTGGCTTTGCACACCCTCCTCATCGCCATAGCGATAGGCCAGCGACACACCCAGATTGTCCGCCAGCGGCCATTCGGCAGATACCGTTGCCAGCGTATCTGTCGGCGCGTTTTCGAAATCGCGCACGGCGAAGACGCCGGACAGAATGACCGGGCCAACCGGAACCGCAGCGCCCAGCGTTGCGTAAGTGGCCGAGTCCGGACTGCCGTCGAATTCGTCGAAATAGACAACCTCGCCCAACAGCTCGACCTCGGTGCCGCCTGCGTCCAGCAGATGAACCAGCCCGAAGACAACACCGGACTGGTCGGCCTGATCGCCTTCACCGGCGGCCTGTTCCTGCACCGCAAGCGTGTAGGCCGTGTTGTCGATCTCACCCGCCAGCGACAGGGTGAAGGATTCGATGTCGCTGGTGTTGGACACGCCGCCATCCTCCAGGCGCGCTTGCCCGCGTTCGGTGAACAAAGAGTTGCTGAGGAATGTGCGATCCGTGGTAAAGGCAGCCAGCGTCAGCGCATGCTCTCCGCCCAGCCCCGAGAATGGCACGCTGACCGAGGCACCGACCCGTTCGGTGATCTCGTAATCTTCTGCAAAATCAACGCCAAAGACGCCCGGTGCCAGATCCCAGGCAAGGCCGAAACTAGGGTTGAATTTACCCAGTGCAACTGCGGCTGATCCGAAATCATAACCAAAATACAGCTCTTCTGCGTAAATACCCTGATCTTCGAAAAAGCGGTCATTGGTGGCGTCTTCGACCGGCTCGAACACCAGTGTTGATTGCAGCGAGAACCGGTCTGTGAACTGATAACCGAACGCGCCTTCGATGGTGGCGAAGGTATCGGTCAGCTCGGCATCTGGATCGTCGGCGTCAAAGGTAAAGTCGCTTTCCAGTTCGACGCTGATTTCGGATGAAAACCGGCTGTCCTGAGCAAATCCGGCGGTGGCCAGAACGAAGAACGGCAAGCTGAGCAGGCTGCTTGTGCGTGTCATGTGAGGTATCCTTTTTGGGTTCCTGTTCAGGTGATCTCCAAAGGACCCAGCCGGATCGCATGCGGGCACGCGCAACCGGGCCGCAGCGCTATGCGGCACCTAGGTGTTGGTCAGGGACGATTTGGAAATCCTGGCTGAACAGAACGAACCTGTTTGGCGTGGTCCCGCCATATGATCCCGGCCCTGGGTCATGTCAAATTGCGGCGCTCGTGACAGAAACCTTACTAAGCGGCTGTAATCAATCAATATTAGCCAAAACCTCACGACCCGGAACACAAGATCACACCACGACGTGATGGGGCGTGACAGGTTTTGAAGCGGGTGGCGTTGTGCCCAACCAACAGCCGGGCGCATTCGGCCCTTCCCTTCTGGCCGTTGCGCGACTATATACGGGCCAAGTTCCCCGACAACGGAAACCTGCCCCAAGACCTCGGGGCCGCCGAATTCCGGCGACGGGACAGATGTATGTATAGGAGACGGGCTGATGGCAAAACCGCTTATGGCCAAGGCTACCGCCGTATGGCTGGTGGATAACACCACGATCAGCTTCAAGCAGATCGCGGATTTCGTAGGAATGCACGAGCTGGAAGTGCAGGGCATCGCCGATGGCGATGTGGCTGCTGGCGTGAAGGGCTTTGACCCGATTGCCAACAACCAGCTGACGCAGGAAGAGATCGACGCCGCGCAGAACAACCTGCTGCACAAGCTGAAGCTCAAGTTCAACCCGTCTGCGGCTGGCGAGGAAAAGCGCCGAGGTCCGCGTTATACTCCGTTGTCCAAACGGCAGGACCGTCCGAACTCGATCCTGTGGCTGGTCAAGTTCCACCCGGAACTGAGCGACGGTCAGATCGCCAAGCTGGTGGGCACCACCAAGCCGACCATCCAGTCGATCCGCGAACGCACCCATTGGAACATTGCCAACATGCAGCCCATCGACCCGGTTGCGTTGGGCCTGTGCAAACAGTCCGAACTTGACGCCGTGGTGCAGAAGGCAGCCGCGAAGAAAGCCGCCGAAGGCGGCGTCATGAGCGATGATGAGCGCCGCAAGCTGGTCTCGACCGAGCAGTCGCTTGAGATGGACGCGGCTCCGAAGATTCCGACGGCCATTGAAGGGCTCGAAACCTTCTCGCTGTCTGATGACCCTGAAGACGAGAAAGAAGACAGTGATCCGATCGTGGACGCCGACAGCTTCTTCAACCTGCCCAAAGGCGGCGGGGATGAGGAAGACGAGGATGATCTGCGCCCCTGATCCTGCCAGCCCCGGCCCGATCCGGCCGGGGCACTGTCCTGAGGGAACCTCATGCTGAGCGTATTGTCTGCAGTTTTCGGCCCGCATCGCGCCGTGTCGATCTATGCCTTTCTGAAAACCTGGGGGCTGGGTCTGGCAGCGGCTGTGGTGATGGTGATCATCGTCAGCGGTCTTTACCTGCTGGGGGATGATGGCAAGCACGAACATCACTCATTCATGACCGTACCGGTGCTGTCCGCAACCGCGATCAATGGTGATCTGAAGAACGGCGTCATCGCCTCGGTCCGGTTGCCGGACGGAACGGCTGCGTCGATCACTTCGACCGAAGCGCCAGTGTCCCAGACGGTTGGCACCAGCGCCTGTGTCGAAAAACGGGTTTACGTGGAAAGCGGCGAGCCCAGATACCGGTTCAAACTTCCCAAGTTCTGCGAACCCGGCTGATCCGGGTCGCACCCAACAAAAAACCGCCCGGACCATGCGCCGGGCGGTTTTTTCGTTCAGATCATCTGGAACAGGATCCCGGCGACGATTGCCCCGCCGACCCCAAGGCCAAGATAGGTGGCGAAGACGCGCGGTTTCACCAGCGACCAGACTGCCGCCATAGCCGGGATCGAACTGACCGCACCGGCAACCATGAATGACATCGCGGCCCCTGCGGTCATCCCCTGCTCCATCAACCCCGCTAGAAGCGGCGGTGCCACGTAAGAGTTCAGGTAGGCCGGCATCCCAACCAGCGCCGCAACCACGATGGGCAGCACGCCTTCACCGCCCACAACGCGGGCAATCAGGTCGGCGGGCACGTAGCTGACCAGCAGTGCTTCGAGAACATAGGCCAGCGCCAGCCATTTCAGCAGGAAGACGCCGTTATGCACGAACTCAGAGCGGAATCGCTGACGGCGCTCGGGTTCCTGCCAGAATTTCCAGACCGGCTTGTCGTCCAGTTTGGGACCACAGCCGCAGCATCCGGCGGGCTTGTATTCCCGCAAGGGCTGGACAAATGCGCCGCTGCGCATCAGCAGGCGGACAGCAAATCCTCCGAACAGGCCAAGCGCAACGGCGGCTACGGCCTTACCAATAGCAAAGGGCCAGCCCAGCGCGCCTGCCGTGATCAACAAAGTCGGCGGATCAATCAGCGGTGAGCTGAGCCAGAACGCCATCACGGCGGACAGTGGTGCGCCCAGCGCCAGCAGCCCCGCGATGAAAGGAATGACCTCGCAGGAACAGAACGGCGCAAGCCCGCCAAACAGGGCAGCCAGCAAGATCATCCGGGTTTCACGCCCCTCAAACGCGCGCGCCACCATGACCTCGGCCCCCGTGGCCTTGAGGTAGGACAGCAGCAAAACGGCAAACAGGATATACTGGCCCGTATGCGCCAGCGCTTTGGCCGCAAAGGTCACAACCTCAACCCAGTTGCCCGGATCCGACAGCGCCACCAGCGCCAGAATCGCAACAATCAGCGCCCAGGGTGTCTTGATCAGATCCAACATGGCCTTGGCCGAGACTTTCGGGCTTTGCGTCAATTCAGCCATCGTTCGCGGCCTTCCCTACCTCATCGGCGCAGCATTCGCTGAGAATGAACTGCGCCAGATTTCGCAACTCGTCAAAACAGGCGCGGTTGATCGTGCTGCGCCCGATCTTCTCCTGCTCGACCACGCCACCAGCGGCCAGAAACCGCAGGTGATGCGCCAGAGTCGACGGCGCGATTCCCGTGCGGTTCTGGATTTCGCCCACCGTCAGACCGGCTTCACCGGCCCGGACAAGCGTTTTCAGAACCTTCAGCCGCGCCTCGGACCCCATGGCCGAAAACCCTGCGGCAGCTGTTTCCCACATCTGACTTCTCCATTAAACTAGATTACTAGTTATTTAGATTGATTCCCTCAGGCAGTCAATCCGCCACCGCAAATTTTCGGGAAAACCGTAAGTCCAGATTGCCCCGCCAGTAAGTCCAATCTATAAGCGCCTATGGCAATCTCAATCGACACCTTCTTTCTTGAGCTTAACGGGCAAGGCACGCTGCAGGCACAGATCCAGCAGATGATCGCCGAGGGCATCCTGTCCGGGCGGTTTCATGTAGGAGAAAAGCTGCCCTCATCCCGCAAACTGGCGGCGCATCTGGGTGTCAGCCGGATCACGGTCACGCTGGCCTATACCGAGCTTCTGGCAAATGACTACCTGACCGCAAAGGGGCGATCCGGCTATTACGTGTCCGAGAATGCGCCCGTGCCGCCGAAATACACGCCGGTTCAGCGCAGCCAGGAAAATGTTGATTGGGACAATGCGCTCGCGCGCCGGTTTTCCGGCGGTGACATGCTGGCCAAACCCAGCGACTGGCGCACATATCGCTATCCTTTCATCTACGGGCAGGCCGACCGGACGCTGTTCGATCACGCCAACTGGCGGCTCTGCGCGGTGCGGGCACTGGGGCACAAGGATTTTGATTCCCTGACCGCTGACTATGCCGATCAGGACGACCCGCTGCTGGTCGAATTCATTGCCCGCCACACTCTGCCACGCCGGGGCATCACCGCCCGACCCGAAGAGATTCTGATCACGCTGGGGGCCCAGAATGCGCTGTGGCTTGCCTCGCGTATCCTGCTGGACCGCGGGCGCACGGCTGCGATTGAAGACCCGTGCTATTACGCGCTGCGGGAATTGCTGACCCATTCGGGCTGCACTATCGAGCCGATCCGCGTGGACAGCGACGGGCTGCCGCCTGCGGCTCTGCCCGAAAGCACCGATGTGATTTTCACCACCCCCAGCCATCAAAGCCCGACAACCGCAACCATGCCCGTCAGCCGCCGGACCGAACTGCTGGAACGCGCCCGTGCCCTGAACGCGATGATTGTCGAAGATGATTACGAGTTCGAGATGGCCTACCTGAGCGCGCCGTCCCCTGCGCTGAAGTCGATGGATCGCGACGGGCGCGTGATCTATGTCGGCAGCTTTTCGAAATCGCTGTTTCCGGGGCTTCGGCTTGGCTACATGGTCGGGTCCGAGTCCTTTATCCGCGAAGCGCGCGCGCTAAGGTCGCTGGTGCTGCGCCACCCGCCGGGGCATGTGCAGCGTACGGCGGCCTATTTCCTGTCGCTTGGGCATTACGATGCGCAGATCAGGCGCATGTCCAACGCGCTGGCAAAACGGCGGGCCGCGCTGGATGACGCCGTGCAGACTCATAAGCTGGGCGTGGCCGGGCGCGGGCTGCTGGGTGGGTCCTCCATCTGGATGAAGGCCCCCGAGCATATCGACACCACGCAGCTTGCCCGAAGGTTGCAGGATCAGGGCGTGCATATCGAACCGGGCGAGCCCTTCTTTTCGGGCGCAGACCGCCCCAAGAACTACTACCGGCTGGGTTATTCCTCGATTGCGCCCGAACGCATCGCCCCCGGGATCAAGCAAATTGCCGATTCAATCCGGGCTGGTTAGGTCCAGACTGGATATATTCCGCTTTCCCGTCTGGCCCTAACGCCGACTGCACCCATGCGCCAAAACCATATCAAAGGCTGGGCAATGCACCCGGCCCAATTCACTCATGATTGGAGAGCGCACCGATGAAAATGACCACGGAAGAAGCCTTTGTTAAGGTTCTGCAAATGCACGGGATCGAACATGCGTTCGGGATCATTGGCTCGGCGATGATGCCGATCTCGGACCTGTTCCCGAAAGCCGGGATCATGTTCTGGGACTGCGCCCACGAGGGTTCGGGCGGTATGATGGCCGACGGTTACACCCGCGCCACCGGCAAAATGTCGATGATGATCGCGCAGAACGGCCCCGGCATCACCAACTTCGTGACCGCCGTTAAGACCGCTTACTGGAACCACACCCCGGTTCTGCTGGTCACTCCGCAGGCGGCCAACAAGACCATAGGTCAGGGCGGCTTCCAGGAGATGGAGCAGATGCGCATGTTCGCAGACTGCGTTGCCTATCAGGAAGAAGTACGTGACCCGTCGCGCGTGGCCGAGGTTCTGAACCGCGTGATCATGAACGCCAAGCGCGCCAGCGCCCCGGCGCAGCTGAACATCCCGCGCGATATGTGGACCCAGGTGATCGACATCGAACTGCCCAAGATCGTCGACTTTGAACGTCCTTCGGGCGGTGAAGATGCGGTTGCTGCGGCGGCCGAAATGCTGTCGAACGCAAAGAACCCTGTCATTCTGAACGGTGCCGGTGTTGTTCTGGCCGACGGCGGTATCGAAGCGTCGAAAGCCCTGGCCGAGCGTCTGGACGCCCCGGTTTGCGTTGGCTACCAGCACAACGACGCCTTCCCCGGCTCACACCCGCTGTTTGCCGGTCCTCTGGGCTATAACGGCTCGAAAGCCGGTATGGAGCTGATCAGCGAAGCTGACGTGGTTCTGGCCCTCGGCACCCGTCTGAACCCGTTCTCGACCCTGCCCGGTTATGGCATCAACTACTGGCCCGCCAACGCCAAGATCATTCAGGTCGACATCAACCCTGACCGCATCGGCCTGACCAAAGATGTCAGCGTCGGCATCATCGGCGACGCGGCCAAAGTGGCCAACGGCATCCTGTCCCGCCTGAGCGGCACTGCCGGTGACGAAGGCCGTCAGGCCCGTAAGGACCGCATCGCCCAGAAGAAATCCGCATGGGCGCAGGAACTGACCTCGATGACCCACGAGGATGACGATCCGGGCACGACCTGGAACGAGCGTGCCCGTGCAGCCAAGCCTGACTGGATGAGCCCCCGCATGGCGTGGCGCGCCATTCAGGCCGCGCTGCCGAAAGAGGCGATCATCTCGTCCGATATCGGCAACAACTGCGCCATCGGCAACGCGTACCCTGCGTTCGAAGAAGGCCGTAAATACCTGGCCCCCGGCCTGTTTGGCCCCTGTGGTTACGGCCTGCCCGCCATCGTCGGCGCAAAAATCGGCCAGCCGGACGTTCCGGTTGTGGGCTTCGCCGGTGACGGTGCATTCGGTATCGCGGTGAACGAACTGACCGCAATCGGCCGCGAAGAATGGCCCGCCGTGACTCAGATCGTCTTCCGCAACTACCAGTGGGGTGCGGAAAAGCGGAACTCGACCCTGTGGTTTGACGACAACTTCGTCGGCACCGAGCTGGACACCAAAGTGTCTTACGCCGGTATCGCGCAGGCCTGTGGTCTGAAAGGTGTCGTTGCACGCACTCAGGACGAGCTAACCGCAGCGCTGAACCAGGCCATCGAGGATCAGAAGAACGGCATCACCACCCTGATCGAAGCCATGATCAACCAGGAATTGGGTGAGCCCTTCCGCCGTGACGCGATGAAGAAGCCGGTTGCTGTTGCAGGCATCGACGGCGCAGACATGACCCCGCAAGCCGAGGCCTGATCGCAGTGAAGCCCCTGCGTCAAATTCTTGGGGCTGCGACCAGTTCCAAAAAGATCATCGCCCTTGCCGAGGGCGATGATCCACGTGTTGTAGAAGGTGCGCTGAAAGCGCGTGCCGAAAACGCCGCCGACATCATCCTTGTGGGTGATCAGGCCAAAGTGACCGCTCTGCTGTCGGAAATGGGCGGAGCAGATGTTGACGGGATCGACATCCACGACCCGGCCACCTCGCCCCATACAGACCGGTTCGCCGCGGCCTATTATGAATTGCGCAAGCACAAGGGCATGACGCCCGAAAAGGCGCAGGACTTGATCAAAAGCCGCCTGAACTATGCCGCGATGCTGGTCCATCTCGGGCTGGCTGATGGCACCGTGGGTGGCGCGGTTGAAACCACCTCGGACACGGTGCGCGCGGCGTTGCAGATCATCGGCAAGGCACCAAACGCCCATATGGTGTCCAGCTTCTTTCTGATGATCTATGATCGCGACCACCACGCGGTTCAGGGCGTTCATCTTTTTGCTGATTGCGGTCTGGTCGTTGATCCCGATGAACGGGAACTGGCCGAGATCGCACAGGCATCGGCTGCGTCCTACCATGTACTGACCGGAGACGCGCCGCGCGTTGCCATGCTGTCCTTCTCGACCAGCGGCAGCGCCAATCACCCCAAAGTTTCAAAGGTGATCGAGGCCACCCGCATCGCCAAAGCCGCCAGCCCGGATCTGCTGATCGACGGAGAGTTGCAGTTCGACGCCGCCTATGTGCCCGAAGTGGCCAGCAAAAAGGCCAAGGATTCCCCTCTGGAGGGGCAGGCGAATGTGTTTGTCTTCCCCAACCTCGATGCCGGCAATCTGGGCTACAAGATCGCGCAGCGCATCGGCGGGGCCGAGGCCATCGGGCCGGTTCTGCAAGGCCTGGCCAAACCGGCGAACGACCTGTCTCGGGGTTGCTCTGCCGACGATGTGCTGCACATGATCGCAGTGACGGCGGTGCAGGCGCAACAGCCTGAAACCTAGAACCAGTCCGGGCAAAAACCGGGCGACACAACGACTTTGACCTGACCGGAATGCCAGGAGGGTCTGATAACCAGCAAAAGGGACGTACATGAACCAGCCCGTTATCGACACCAGCCCCAAAGTCTCGGACGAGGTGCGGAAGACCACCTGTTACATGTGCGCCTGTCGCTGTGGCATCAATGTGCATATGAAGGATGGCAAGGTCGCCTATATCGAAGGCAACCGCGATCACCCGGTCAACAAGGGCGTGTTGTGCGCCAAGGGCAGTGCCGGGATCATGCAGGTCAACGCACCCTCGCGCCTGCGCAAACCCCTGCGCAGGGTCGGCCCGCGCGGATCGGGCGAATTTCGCGAGATCGAGTGGGACGAGGCGATCAGCACCGCCGTCGGCTGGCTGAACGAGCTGCACGAAACCGCGCCGCAGAAACTGGCCTTCTTCACCGGTCGGGATCAGAGCCAGAGCTTCACCTCATTCTGGGCGCAGAATTTCGGCACCCCGAACTATGCGGCCCATGGCGGGTTCTGCTCGGTCAACATGGCTGCTGGCGGCATCTACACGATGGGTGGCGCGTTCTGGGAATTCGGCCAGCCCGACTGGGACCACACCAAACTGTTCATGCTGTTCGGCGTGGCCGAAGACCATGACAGCAACCCGATCAAGATGGGCATCGGCAAGATCAAGAAACGCGGCGCACGGGTAATCGGCGTGAACCCGATCCGCTCGGGCTATAACGCTGTGGCGGATGACTGGGTCGGGATCACACCGGGCACCGATGGGCTGTTCATCCTGTCTCTGATCCATGTGCTGATGAAGGCGGGCAAGATCGATCTCGATTACCTCAGCCGCTATACCAATGCTCCGGTTCTGGTAAATGCCGCAGAAGGGCCAGAAAAAGGCCTGTTCCTGCGCGATGCCGACGGCAAACCGCTGGTGATCGACCGGGCAACGGGCGAACCAACAGCCTTTGACAAACCGGGCGTCCGCCCCGACCTGTCGGCCACCTACGAAAAGGATGGCGTGACCCACCGGCCTGTTTTCCACCTGATGGCCGAAAAATACCTGTCCGACGATCACGCCCCCGAGGCCGTGGCCGAGCGCTGTGGCATCCCGGCCAGCCGCATCCGCGCCATCGCCGCCGAAATCGCCCGCGTCGCCTTTGACGAGGCGATCGAGCTGGACCATGAATGGACCGATTTCCGAGGTGAAACCCATTCGAAAATGATCGGTCGCCCGGTCAGCTTCCACTCGATGCGCGGGATTTCGGCCCATGCCAACGGCTTCCAGACCTGTCGTGCGCTGCATGTGCTGCAAATCCTGTTGGGCACGGTCGAGGTTCCCGGCGGCTTCCGCTTCAAACCGCCCTATCCGAAACCGGTCGAGGCGCACCCGACCCCCCATGGCGACCGCCGTCCCGGCCGTCCCCTGAACGGGCCGCATCTGGGCTTTCCGCGCGGCCCCGACGATCTGCTGCTGGATGACAACGACAACCCCATCCGCATCGACAAGGCCTTCACCTGGGAAAACCCGATGTCGGCCCACGGGCTGATGCATATGGTGATCTCGAACGCCGCTGCGGGCGATCCTTACAAGATCGATACGCTGTTCATGTATATGGCGAATATGTCATGGAACTCGTCCATGAACACCAAGGGCGTGATGGAGATGCTGACCGCCAAGGATGATGACGGCAATTACGTCATTCCGAACATCATCTACTCGGATGCCTATTCGTCCGAGATGGTGGCCTATGCCGACCTGATCCTGCCGGATACCACCTATCTGGAACGGCACGACTGTATCTCACTGCTGGACCGCCCGATCTGCGAGGCCGACGCCGCTGCCGACGCAATCCGCTGGCCGGTGATCGAACCCGACCGCGACGTGCGCGGCTTCCAGTCGGTGCTGATCGAGCTTGCCAACCGCATGAACCTGCCCGGCTTCACCAACGAGGATGGCAGCGCCAAGTGGAAGGACTATGCCGACTATATCGTCAACCACGAACGCCGCCCGAATATCGGCCCGCTGGCCGGATTCCGCGGTGAAACCGGCGACAAGGAAGGGCGAGGCGAGGTCAATCCCGACCAGCTGAACCGCTATATCGAAAATGGCGGCTTTTATGTGGCCCACATCCCCGAAGGTGCCGATTACTACAAGCCGTGGAACACGGCCTATCAGGACTGGGCCGTGGGCATGGGCCTCTACGACAGCCCGCAACCCTATCTGTTCCAACTCTACTCGGAACCCATGCGCAAGTTCCAGCTTGCCGCCGAAGGTCACGGCGACCGCCAGCCGCCCGAACACCTGCGCCAGCGCATCAAAGACAAGATGGACCCGCTGCCAATCTGGTACGAAACCGACCAGCAGGGCAACGAGGGCTTCACCGTCAACGCCCTGACCCAGCGACCGATGGCGATGTATCACAGCTGGGGCACCCAGAACGCGTGGCTGCGGCAGTTGCACGGGCGCAACCCGCTTTATGTACCGACCAAATTGATGCGCGAACACGGGCTGAAGGACGGCGACTGGGCCAAGGTCAGCTCTCCGCATGGCGAGATCACCGTGCCGGTCATGGAAATGGCAGCGCTGAACGAAAACACCGTCTGGACATGGAACGCAATCGGCAAACGCAAAGGTGCCTGGGCCCTGCAAGAAGACGCGCCTGAGGCGACAAAGGGCTTCCTGCTGAACCACCTGATCCACGAGTTGCTGCCGGCAAAAGGCGACGGCATGCGGTGGGCCAATTCAGACCCGGTAACCGGTCAAGCCGCGTGGTTCGACTTGAAGGTGAAAATCGAAAAGGCCAGCCTTCCGCCAGATACCGAAAGCCAGCCTGAATTTGACGCAATCAAGTCACCCGTCGGCACTGGCCCGAAGGACATTGCATGGAAGGTTGGAAAATGACCCAACTCCATTCTTCTTCTGTTCAAAAATACCTCGGGGGTGAATTGAGCCGCAGGCTCAAGAGGGGGCTGGCCCCCTCCCCCGCCCTCATAAGCAGAGGTTCACTGACATGACCCATCTCCCTCAATCCACTGACCGCAAAATGGGTCTGGTCATCGACCTGGACACCTGCGTCGGCTGCCACGCCTGCGTGATTTCCTGCAAGGGCTGGAACACCGAAAATTACGGCGCGCCCTTGTCTGATCAGGACGCTTACGGCGCAAACCCGTCAGGCACCTTCCTGAACCGGGTGCATTCATACGAGGTGCAACCCGCCGAAGGTCATGCCCAACTGATTCACTTCCCCAAATCCTGCCTGCATTGCGAAGACGCCCCCTGCGTCACCGTCTGCCCCACCGGGGCCAGCTACAAGCGGGTCGAGGATGGGATCGTTCTGGTTAATGAAAGCGACTGCATCGGCTGCGGGCTCTGCGCCTGGTCCTGCCCCTATGGCGCGCGCGAACTGGACGTCGCCGAAGGTGTGATGAAGAAATGCACCCTTTGCGTCGACCGTATCTACAATGAAAACCTTCCCGAGGTGGACCGCGTGCCCTCCTGCGTGCGCACCTGCCCGGCCGGAGCCCGCCATTTCGGCGACCTGGGCGATCCCGACAGCGATGTCAGCAAACTGGTGGCCGAACGTGACGGCATGGACCTGATGCCCGAGATGGGCACCAAACCCGTCAACAAATACCTGCCGCCACGGCCCAAGGACACAGTCGAGGATCAGATCGATATTCTGGCCCCGCTTCTGGCCCCCGTGGCCGAAGAACCCAAAGGCTTCATGGGCTGGCTCGACAAAGCCCTCGACAAATTGCCCGGAGGGACAAGCTGATGCATCCCGCACCATCCGTCATCATCTTTACCACCCTGTCCGGTCTGGGCTTTGGTCTGTTGTTCTTTCTGGGGCTCGGCCTGCCTGACGTCTCGGGCGTGGTGGCCTTTGTCTTCTTTGCCATTGCCTATGCGCTGGCCGTCGGCGGGCTGATGGCCTCGACCTTTCACCTTGGTCACCCGGAACGGGCCTGGAAGGCCTTTACCCAATGGCGTTCCAGCTGGCTCAGCCGTGAAGGCTGGTGTGCCGTTCTCGCGCTGATCGTCATGGGGCTTTATGCGATTGGCGCGGTATTTCTGGGTCAGCGGTGGGGCTTGCTTGGACTGCTGGGCTCGCTGTTCTCGCTCGCGACCGTGTTCACCACGTCGATGATTTACACCCAGCTCAAGACCATCCCGCGCTGGAACATGAAACTGACCCCTGCAATGTTTCTGAGTTTCAGCCTGGCCGGTGGGGCCTTGCTGGCCGGGCAAACCTCAATCGCCTGGCCGCTGCTTCTGATCGCGGCGCTGATCCAGATTCTGTACTGGCAGCAAGGCGACAGCGCCTTTGCACGGTCCGGAACAAACCTTGGAACCGCGACCGGGTTGGGCACGCGCGGAGATGTCCGGGCCTTTGAGCCACCCCATACCGGCACCAACTACCTGCTGCGCGAGTTCGTGCATGTGGTGGGGCGCAAACATGCGCAGAAGCTGCGTGTGATGTCGTTCGGTCTGGGGTTTGTCCTACCGCTTCTCTTGATCGTCCTGCCGGTCGAGGGCGTCATCGTGAAACATTTGTTTGCGCTGCTGGCGGTGGCCTCTCATCTGGCGGGCGTTGCAATGTCGCGCTGGTTGTTCTTTGCGCAGGCCGAACATGTGGTCGGGCTTTATTATGGCAAGCGATAGGTAGGGGGGCCAGCCCCCCTCTTGAGCCTGCGGCTCAATTCACCCCCCGAGATATTTTTAGCCAGATGAAGTTTGGATCCGGGCTGAAATAGAAAGGGCGGCGCTCGGGGATCGAGGCCGCCCTTTTTGCTTGGATTTGTTTTGGTTCAGATCAGACCGGCATGGGCCATGGCTGCGTCAATGGCCGCTTTGGTGCTGTCTTCCAGCGTGGTCAGCGGCAAGCGGACCTCTTCGCTGCAGCGGTCCAGTTTGCTGAGCGCGTATTTTGCGCCCGCCAGTCCGGGTTCGATAAAGATCGCCTCATGCAGTGGCATCAGGCGGTCCTGATAGGCCAGAGCTGTCGCATAGTCGCCCGCCAAGGTGGCCTGCTGGAATTCGGCGCAGAGTTTCGGGGCCACATTGGCGGTCACCGAAATACAGCCGACACCGCCATGGGCGTTGAAGCCAAGCGCTGTCGCATCCTCACCCGACAGCTGGCAGAAATCAGCGCCGCAGCTGGCGCGTTGCTGGCTGACCCGCGCCAGATCGCCGGTGGCGTCTTTGACGCCGACGATACGCGGCAACTTGGCCAGCTCACCCATGGTGGCGGGCGTCATGTCAATGACCGAGCGGCCGGGGATGTTGTAGATAATGATCGGAATGTCTGCACACTCGTGCAGGGCCGCGAAATGTTCGATCAGACCGCGCTGGGTTGGCTTGTTGTAGTAGGGTGTCACGACCAAAGCCGCGTCCGCGCCGACCTTCTTGGCGAATTGCACAAAGCGCACGGCCTCAACCGTGTTGTTCGATCCGGCGCCTGCGATGACCGGCACACGGCCTGCCGAGGCTTTGACGACCTCTTCCACAACCGTCTCATGCTCATCATGGCTGAGCGTCGGGCTTTCCCCGGTGGTGCCCACCGGCACCAGCCCGGTCGATCCGCACTCGATCTGCCATTCGACCAGATGTTTGAGCGTATCCAGGTCCAACTCGCCGTTTGTAAACGGGGTGACGAGGGCTGGCATAGAGCCTTTGAACATGACACGCTCCTTAGGGTGCAGTTTTCGTGTTTTTTACATCGCGGGCCATCACGATTTAGGCTTTGTGAGTTGATCCCGGCGGCGCAAGGTTTATCCTCACAGCCTCTATCCTTGGTTGGTTGGGAAATGCAAGGCATGACACGCGTTCTGGGCCTGTTGGTGGCCGTGATTCTGTATTCCACATTGTCAACACACCCAGCGCAGGCAGACGCCGCCGCCGATCTGCGTGCCGGGCTCAGCGAGATGCGCAAAGGGGACTGGAACGAGGCGCTGCGCGTGTCCGGGCAACGCGGGTCTGTTTCGCGCGATATCATTGTCTGGCACTGGTTGCGGCAAGGGTTTGGCAGTTCCGGCGATGTGCTGGTGTTTCTGGATCGCCGCCCGGATTGGCCCGGCCTGGCCTGGCTGCGCCGGAAAAGCGAGCCGTCTTTTACGGGCGCGGACCCCGATCGGGTTCTTAGGTTCTATGCCGACACACCGCCACAGACAGCGGAAGGCGCGTTGAACCATGCCGTGGCACTGATGGCCAAGGGGCAACAGGGCGAGGCGCAGGCCGATATCGTCACCGCATGGCGCACGATGCCGATGGGGTCCGGGTTGCAGAAGGATTACCTTGAGAATTTCGGCAAGCTGTTGAAGCCTCATCATGCGGCGCGGCTGGACCGGATGTTATGGGATGGTCATCTGGTCAGCGCAGCGCAGATGTTGCCCTTGGTCGGCGCAGATGACCGCAAACTGGCCGAGGCTCGGATCGCGTTGCAAAAGCGCGCGCCGGGGGTCGATGCCAAGGTTGCGGCGGTTCCAAAGACGGTCGCGGACGCGCCGGGACTTGCCTTTGATCGTTTTGTCTGGCGCGACCGGAAGGAACTGGACGACAGCGCCATCGATCTGATGCTGGCCCGATCGACCAGCCCCGAAGCCCTGGGTGAGCCGGACAAATGGGCCGAAGGGCGGCGCAGGCTGGCGCGGCTTGAGATGCGGCAGGGCAGCGCCGCGCGGGCCTATCAGATCGCCGCAAACCACCATATGACGCCTGAGATGGGCTATGCCTATGCCGATCTGGAATGGCTGGCCGGATTTCTGGCCCTGCGCAGGCTGGACGACCCGGCAACTGCCGTGCGCCATTTCCAGAATTTCTCGACCGCAGTGCAGTCCCCAATCTCGAAAGGGCGTGGAGGGTATTGGCTGGGCCGCGCCTATGCCGCGCAGGGCAATGCCGAGAAAGCCTATGAAGCCTATGCTGTCGGGGCCGACAATCAGACCTCATTCTACGGACTGCTGGCGGCTGAACAGATCGGGCGCCCGTTTGATCCTGAACTGGCCACCCCGCGCCGTGCACCGCATTGGCGGCAGGCGGGGTTCGCCGATTCCAGCGTTCTTGAGGCGGGGTTGCTGCTGTTGAAAGCGGGCGAGGACAATCTGTCGGAACGGTTTTTGACCCATCTGGTCGAAGGCCTCGACCCGGTTCAGGCCAATCAGCTTGGCGATCTGGCGATTGAGTTGAACGAACCACATCTGGCGGTGATGATCGCCAAGCGGGCGGCCACCACCGGGACGGTTCTGCCAGCGGCTTATTACCCGGTGCATCCCGTCGCCGATATGGGCCTGCCAATGGCCAAGGAAATGACGCTGGCCATTGCCCGTCGCGAAAGTGAGTTTGATCCGGTAGTGATCAGCGGCGCGGGCGCGCGGGGACTGATGCAAGTGATGCCCGCCACAGCGAAACTGGTGGCGCAGGAGTTGGGGATACTCAGCGGGCATCAGACCGGTCGGTTGACCTCGGACTGGCAGTATAACGCCAAGCTGGGGGCCAACTACCTGTCCGGGCTGGCGGCGGATTTCAACGGCAATGTGGTCATGATGGCGGCAGGTTATAACGCCGGGCCAAGGCGACCCATTTCGTGGATGCAGCGCTATGGCGACCCGCGCCGGGGGCAGGTGGATGTGGTGGACTGGATCGAGACGATACCGTTCAGCGAAACCCGCAACTATGTGATGCGTGTGGCCGAAAGCCTGCCGGTCTATCGGGCGCGGCTGGGTAAACCGGCCCTGCCGATCCCGTTCTCGCAAGAACTGACCGGGTCAACTCTGGCGGCGTTCGCGCCATAGGGTGAACAGGCCCGCCGCCACGACAAAGGCGGCCCCGACGACAACTTCGGGGCGCAGCACCTCACCAAAGATCGAGATGCCCAGGATCGCGCTCCAGACGAGGTGGAAATAGGCAAAGGGTTGAACTGCACTGGCCTCGGCCATTTCGTAACACTTGATCAGCAGCCAGTGCCCAAGCGCGCCGCTGACGCACAGAACCGCCATCCAGCCCCAGTCGCGCGGGGCCATGGGTTCCCAGAACCACATACCGACAAGCGTCATTGCGACTGCGCCGGACACGCCGGTCCAGAAAAAGCTGGTGGCCGTGCTGTCGCGGCGCGCGGCATAGCGCGTCAGAAGGCCATACAGGGCAAACATCAGGGCCGAGATCAGCGGGATGATGGCCCATGGGTTAAACACGCCGACGCCCGGTTGCAGGATGATCAGGACCCCGATACAGCCAACACCAATCGCCGCCCATCTGCGCCAACCCACCTTTTCGCCCAACACAGGGCCGCTGAGGGCCGCGACAAGCAGCGGATAGCAGATGAAGACCGCCATACTGTCGATCAGGCCCAAAACGGTGAAGCTGAACACGGCGACGCAAATCTCACCTGCCAGCAGGATGCCGCGAAAGATCTGCAGCCCAAGTTGACTGGTTCGTGTGGCCGCGCCCAGCCCACCCGATGACCGCGCGGCCAGAGTGATAACGAAGGCCGCAAAGAACCAATAGCGGATCATCACAACCATGTAGGTGTTGTATGTCCCGGCCAGATGGCGCGAGATTCCGTCCTGCAAAGCAAAGACGATGGTGGCACCGATCATCAGGGCGATGCCTGCACGGACGTTGTTTTGCTGCGTCATGCTTTGACCGCCCGTGTCATGTGGCGTTTGCGGCCATAGCCGGGGGTTCGGGTCACGTCGAAACCGGCGTCCTCAAGTCCCCGCCGCACGAATCCGGCGGCGGTGTAGGTTGCGGCGGTGCCGCCATTGACCGTGTGGTCGGCGACCTGCTGCATCAGGTCCGCGCCCCAAAGCTCGGGGTTTTTGGCGGGCGAGAAGCCATCCAGAAACCACGCATCCGCCTTGTCCTGCCAGTCGCACAAGGTCTGACGCGCATCGCCTACGACAACGGTCAGGTCCAGCGTTTCCAACTGGCATCCACCCCCCGCCCATTGTGCAAGAAATCGATCCGCCCAGGGCGTCAATTCGGGAAATACCGCCAAGGCCCGCCGCATGTCCTCGAGCTCCATCGGATACGCTTCGAAGCTTGTGAACCTCAGCGGTGTCGTGTGACCTGACTGCTCCCATACCGACCAAGCGGTGAGCATGTTCAGCCCGGTGCCAAAGCCCAGTTCGGCAATGTGAAAACCGGGCGCAAAGCGCGCAGGCAGGTCGTTGCCCGCAAGGAACACATGGCGCGTCTCTTCAACCCCGTTTTGCAGCGAGTAATATGGGTCGTCGAAACGATCCGAGACGGGTATCTGATCCTCGGTCCATGTGACCTCGGCGCGCTGGTCTGCCATCGGGGAATCCTGTAGCTAAGCGGCGCGACACTGAACAAGGAAAAGGAATTTGGCAATGGTCGATGTGACGGTCCGCGGCGCTGGGATTTTCGGCCTGTCCATCGCCTGGACCTGCGCGCGACGCGGCGCGAAGGTGCAGGTTGTCGACCCCTTTGGCCCGGGCGCGGGCTCCAGCGGCGGTCTGGTCGGGGCGCTGGCTCCGCACGTGCCCGAGAACTGGAACGCCAAGAAGGCCTTTCAGTTCGACAGCCTGATCATGGCCGAACCCTTCTGGACGCAGGTCGAGGCCGTCGGGGGCGTTTCAGCGGGATACGGGCGGCTGGGGCGCATCCAGCCAATTGCGGACCAGCGCAGCCTTGATCTGGCGCGCGCGCGGGAACTCACGGCACAGGAACTGTGGCAGGGCCGGGCCGCGTGGAGGGTGATCGACGTGGCTGAGGCCGGATCATGGTCCCCGCCCAGCCCGACCGGCTATGTCATCCATGACACCCTGACCGCCCGCATGCACCCGCGCCGCGCCTGTGCCGCGCTGGTGGCGGCTTTGGCGGTCATGGGGGTCGAGGTTGTCGCCAACGCACCCGATGCTGGCCACGTCGTGCACGCCACCGGGCTGGCCGGTCTGCAAGAGCTGAGCGACGCTTTCGGCAAAACGGTCGGCAATGGCGTGAAAGGGCAAGCGGCGCTGTTGCGGTTTGATGCGGGCCCGGTGCCGCAGCTGTTTGCGGATGCGATCCATATCGTACCCCATGCGGACGGAACTCTGGCCATCGGCTCGACCTCGGAACGCGGTTACGACGATCCCACCAGCACCGACAGCGCGCTGGACGATGTGATCGAACGGGCGATGCAGGCGGTTCCCGTGCTGCACGGGGCCGAAGTGATCGAGCGTTGGGCCGGTGTTCGCCCCCGCAGCAAAAGCCGCGCGCCAATGCTTGGGGAACACCCGCTGCACCAAGGGCAGTTCATCGCCAACGGAGGGTTCAAGATCGGTTTCGGCATGGCCCCGAAGGTGGCCGAGGTCTTGGCCGATCTGATCCTGGACGAGCGCGACACGATCCCGGATGATTTCCGGCCCGAAGCCTCGCTGTAACACTGGCACCACCGGTGGGGCGGCCGCGACCGCGCGTTATGCGATCAGGCCACGCAGCTTCTGCATCAGGGTGCCCAGTGACTTTTCATACCGCGCACTGACCAGCCTGCCCTGTTCGTCGAATTCGTTCGAACTGTTGGCCAGATGAATCTCGGGGCCTTGCAGGATCATCGGCTGGAACGGCACCATATAGGCGCGCAGGATCATCTGCGCCCGTTCCCCGCCCGCGCGGCCCGCCGCCGCCGACATCACGGCAACCGGCTTGTCGGCCCATGGGTTGCCCTCGGTCCGGCTGACCCAATCCAGCGCGTTCTTCAAAACGCCCGACGGCCCCTTGTTATATTCCGGGGTCGAGATGATCACCGCATCCGCCTGCTCGATCTGATCCCTGAGCGTTTGGACCATGGCCGGGATGCCCTCACCCTCTTCCAGATCACCATCGTAAAGCGGCAGGTTCAGATCGGCTTCGACAAAGCTGGCGGGGTCAAACAGGCGCGCGGCCTCGCGCAGCAATTTGCGGTTGGTTGCGTTCTGGCGCAGGGACCCGGACAGGCCCAGCAGCGTGGGGTTGGACATCGGGGGAAACTCCGTTTCGTTGTTTCCCCATAGTTAGACCGGGACAGGCTCGATCCAAACCCCGTTTCTTGCACAGGTGCTGCGCGATCAGGCGTTGCCGCTGGGAACGATCACAATCTCGACCCGGCGGTTCTGTGCCTTGCCCGCAGGTGTCAGGTTCGAGGCAACCGGGTTGTTCTCACCCTGCCCGATGGTGCGAATGCGGTTGTAGTTCACACCGTTGGCCTGAAGAATATCGGCCACCGCATTCGCACGACGTACGGACAGGCCCTGGTTATAGGCGGCGTCGCCATCGCTGTCTGTGTGCCCGATGATCTGCACGTTCGAATTCGGGTAGTTCACCAGATTCTGGCCAACGCGCGTCAGATCGGCGCGCAGGGCCGGGCGCACGGTGGCGCTGTCGGTGTCAAAGGTGATGTCATTCGGCACGGTGACGATCAGGCGATCCCCGGCATTGACGATGGTGATCCCGTCATTGGCCAGTTGCTGGCGCAGTTCAGCCGCCTGCTTGTCCAGTTGATTGCCGATCAGGCCACCGCCCGCCGCGCCAATGGCGCCTCCGGCCAATGCACCCAGCAGAGGGTCGGAATCATTGGCAATCGCGCCAACACCCGCGCCGACCAGCCCACCGATAATGGCGCCCTGTCTGGCGTTCTGGTTGGGATCACTGGGCAGGTTCAGCGTGCCCGGATCGGTACACGCCGCCAATGCCATCGCCGAGCACAGCCCACTTGCCATAAAAAACTTGGAAATCGTCATGATGTCACCTTCTGCTCTGGCCCCCGTTTGTTCGGGTTTGCCTTGTTCAGCGCAGTATATCACGGCGTCTGCAGGCAGGCTCAAGCAACAATGCGGTGAGGTCGGCGATTCCCCGCCAAGACGGGTTACTGGGCTGCGGTCACACCCTCCTGTTCGTTCCACAGATCGCGCAGGGATGCACCCTGGCCGCCAAAGCTCTGACCCGTAGCCTCGCAGGCCCAGATACGGTCGGTTCTGAAATGCCGGAAGGCGCTGCGCAGCTCGCACCACCCTGCCAGCATGGTGCATTCGATGTGATAGATCAGGGCCACGGGCCGGACGATCCGTTCCGAGCGTTGGCCTTCGCCGCTGACATAAGTGATGCGGATCTTCTGCTCGGCCCGGATTGCCTCGCGATATTGCGCGACCGGAATGCAACCCTTGGCCGGATCATCGACCGGTGCTCCCCAGGTTGCGACTTGTAGCCAGTCCGCCGGGCAATGCAGCGCGTCGATCTTCTGGCAGATCCGGTTGGCCGCCCGCTGCAGGTGGCTGTCGCCTGTTCGGGCCAGCATCGACAGACCCACCCACAGCGCCTCAACCTCTTCGGAATCGAAATTCAGCGGCGGCAGGTCATAGCCTCGCCGCATAATGTAGCCGACCCCGGCCTCGCCTTCGATCGGCGTGCGCTGGGCCTGCAATTCGGCAATGTCGCGATAGACCGTGCGCACCGACACCTCCAGCCGTTCAGTCAGCGCATCCGCCGTGACCGGCACATCCGAGGCACGCAGGATCTGGATGATTTCAAACAATCGGGACGAACGGCGCATGGTGATCTCCGTGACAAGTACTGACACTTTAGCACAGCCCCCTGACAGGGTGGTGTCAGGAGTATTGGGCGAGGCTGGGTCAGCACAAGAAAAGGAGGCAACCATGCCCAGCCGCGACAATCACGTGATGATGACCCTGAAACTGGACCGCTGGTCACAGGACCACAGCCTGCGCGCCTTTGAGATCGAGCGCGAACTGGCATCCGCGCGGCATTGCGAAAAGGCAACGCCGCGCAAACGCACACGGCGCTTTTCTCTCGGCAATCTGAAAATGCTGTGGGGCAGCGCCGTTTAAGATCAGAAATCCGCAGGTGCCCTGAATTTCATCGAAACACCACCTTCGGGATGTTTCAATCGCAACTCCTCGGAATGCAGCATCAGGCGCGGGTAATCCCGAGCCGCACCTTCGGCATAGAACGGGTCACCCAGAATCGGGTGGCCCAACGCTTGCATGTGAATCCGCAACTGATGCGACCGTCCGGTTTTGGGAAACAGACGCACGCGCGTCGTGTCGCCGTCGTATTTCACCACGCGCCAATCTGTGACGGCCGGCTTGCCGGTCTCATGGCACACCATTTGGCGCGGTCGGTTGGGCCAATCGACGATCAGCGGTAAGTTTACCGTCCCCGTCTTGGCCTCAAGGTGCCCCCAAACGCGCGCGACATAGGTTTTTCGGGTCTGGCGCTGCTCGAACTGCATACTCAGATGCCGCTGCGCATGAGGTGTCTGGGCAAACACCATCACGCCCGAGGTATCCCGATCCAGCCGGTGCACCAACAGGGCCTGCGGAAACGCCGCCTGTACCCGGGTCAGCAGGCAATCGGCCAGATGCTCGCCCCGCCCCGGCACGGACAACAGGCCCGAGGGTTTGTTCACCACGATCAGTTGCGCATCTTCGTGCAATATATCCAGCGGTGTCTGGGGGGGATCATAGGTCTCGCTCATGCGGCTGTGCCTATCGCAGAGTGCCCCTTCCCGCAACGTCGTCCTTGCGTGCCGCGCAGTGATCGTAAACCTTTGAGATCAGCAAGGGGAGAGGACATGCATCCAACAATCCAACGTATGCAAGAGGTTGTCGCCAAGGGCGACGAGACGCTGATCCATGAGCTTCTGGCCGAAGACGTCCGGTTCATGCCACCGACCTATTACAGCACGTGGACAGGCCGCGCCCCGGTTGCGGCTGTGCTGGGTCACGTCGGACAGGTTTTTTCCGATTTTCGCTATCGCCGGGTCATGGGCGACGGCAACGATTGGGCGCTGGAGTTCCAATGCAAGGTCGGCGATCTGGATGCAGTCGGCGTGGACCTGATCACCCTGAACAACGATGGCCTGATACAGCAATTCGAGGTCGCCATGCGCCCCCACAAGACCATCGGAGCCCTGCGTGAGGCGATGATGGCCCGCGTAATGAGCGACCCGCGCTTTCTGGAATTCAAATCCGCGCTCAGCTGAACATGCCAAACCCGATTGCCGCCGATCAGATTTTGCGCCTGCCTCTGCTGCCTGTTCTGGCAGTTCAAGGGCTGACCGTGCGCCGCAAGGCCCAGATGTTGCCCGAACCCATCGGGCCGCGCGAAGGGCGCACCGGGCGCGGGCCGCGTCTGCGTCTGTTGATCACGGGTGACAGCTCTGCCGCCGGGGTCGGTGCGGGCACGCAGGATCAGGCGCTTTCGGGTCAACTGGTGAACCGACTGTCCCGGCATCACGCGGTCGAATGGCGGCTGGAGGCCACGACGGGGCACACGACCCAGGACACGATCGACCGCCTGCTTGGGATTCAGGGCGAATTCGACGCCGTCGTCACCGCGCTTGGGGTCAATGACGTGACCCGTGGGGTTACATACCGTCGCTTCCTCGACCGGCAGAACCAGTTGGCGAAACTGCTGACGCAACGGTTTGGCGCGCGCAAGGTTGTGGTGACCGGCGTTCCCCGGATGAGCCGCTTTCCCGCCTTGCCACATCCTCTGGCCTGGGTTCTGGGGCGCCAATCCGCCCGGCTGGATCGCGGATTGCAACAGGTCGCAGCGGCCCACCCGCAACTCAAGCATCTGACACTGGACTTACCCGACGATCCGGCACTGGCTGCGCCGGACGGGTACCATCCAAGCCCCAAAGCCTATGCGATCTGGGCCGACAAAGCCGCACGGCTTTTGCTTCAGGCCTGAGCCCGCGCCTGCCGGATCATCGGGATCGAATACACCACCAGAGCCGACCAGATCAGCGGGAAGGCGATCATGCGGCCCCGGTCGATCTGTTCTCCGAACACGGTTACAGCCGTGATGAAGATCATCGTGGGTGCGATATATTGCAGAATTCCCATCGTCGACAGGCGCACCAGCTTGGCCCCGTTGGCATAGACCAAAAGCGGCACTGCGGTGACGACCCCTGCGCAGGACAGCAACAGCGTGTCCGACAGCCTCACTCCAAAATGGCCCGAGCCCTGAACACCCAGCCAGGTCACATAGACCAGCGCGGGGATCAGCAGGATCAGAACCTCAAGCAGAAAACCCTGATTTGGGCCAATCGGTAAAGATCGTTTGAAAAACGCATAAAAGCCCCAGGTCACCATCAGACTCAGCGCAGCCCATGGCAGGCGCCCGGCTTCCAGAACCAGAACCACAACGCCCAACGCCGCAAGACCGATGGCCAGCAATTGCGTACGCGTCAGCGAATCTCGCAACAGCAGGGCACCCAGTGCGATACTGAACAGCGGGTTGATATAGTACCCCAAAGCGGCATCCAGCGCGTGGCCGGTTGAAATCGCCCAGACATAGATCGCCCAGTTAATGGAAATCAGCGCTGCCGTCACAGCGGCCATGCCCAGCATCTTGGGATTGCCAAGCGCCGCCTTCAAATCCCGCGTGCGTCCAAGAGCAACCAGCAACAACCCCGCCACCGGCACTGACCAGATCACACGATGTGCAACCACCTCGAAGGGGCCCAGATGATCCAGCGCCTTCATGTAAAGCGGAAGAAACCCCCACAAAACATAGGCCGTGACAGCCAGAGCAAGCCCCTTGGGCGTGTCCACGTTCTGGGAAGGTACGGGCGTGTCTGCCACGGGGGAACTCCGGATGATACCGGACCGGTTTACGGCAGATCAGCGGCGCTTGAAAACTCTGAAAACCGTGAAGTCCCACATAACGAATTGTGATGGGTCACCCACGAACGTCGCGTAAAAGGCGCTGTTGCGAATGCGAGGCTCTGCCTCGCGCTCCGGGATATTTGGGGCCAGATGAAGTCCGGATCCCCTGCTTCATCTGGCTCTAAATATCCCGGGGGAGTCGCCCGGCACGGGCGGCGGGGGCAGCGCCCCCTGCCCCCTTCGTCACAGTTTCACACGTTCCGATTTTGGATCGTACATCGGCTTGAGCGAGGCTTCTGCCTTGACCTTCACACCACACACGTCGATCTCG
Source organism: Ruegeria sp. AP12 (assembly GCF_056540025.1). Classification (NCBI taxonomy): domain Bacteria; kingdom Pseudomonadati; phylum Pseudomonadota; class Alphaproteobacteria; order Rhodobacterales; family Roseobacteraceae; genus Ruegeria; species Ruegeria sp. AP12. Next base: position 115,257 of record NZ_JBQFVZ010000009.1, on the reverse strand, counting down.
TAGGTTGAGGCCAGAACATCCGCTGCTTTCTCGCCCTCGCAGGGCACATAACCCATGCCGATGGCTCCGCCCAGCGTGTGGCCATAGTTGCCCGAACTCAGATAGCCCACATATTCGCCGTCGCGGAGGATCGGTTCATTGTGGAACAACAATGGCTCGGGATCGGTCAGCTTGAACTGCACCAGACGGTTCTTCGGCCCACTTTCCTTGCGCGCGATCACAGCCTCGCGCCCGATAAAGTCGCAGCCCTTGTCGACCTTGACGGCAAAGCCAAGGCCCGCATCAACCACATGATCCTCGCAGGTGATGTCATGACCGAAATGGCGGAAGCCCTTTTCGATCCGGCAACTGTCCATCATGTGCATACCGCACAGTTTCAGCCCCATGTCCTGACCGGCCTCATGCAGCGTCTCAAAGACATGGCCTGCCATGTCGGAGGAAACATATACCTCCCACCCAAGCTCGCCCACATAGGTCACGCGATGGGCGCGGGCCAGGCCCATGCCGATCTCTATCTCCTGCGCGGTGCCAAACGGGTTGGTCGCGTTCGAGAAATCGGCCGGAGAGACTTTTTCCAGCAGCTTGCGCGCGTTCGGGCCCATGACGGCCAGCACGCCCTCGCCTGCGGTAACGTCCGTAATGACCACGTTAAAACCACCGGCATTGCGCTGCATCCAGGTCTGATCGGCAAGACGCGTCGCCGCCGGGGTGACGACCAGATAAGAGGTCTCGGTCAGGCGGGTGACGGTCACGTCAGCCTCGATCCCGCCCGAGCGGTTCAGGAACTGGGTGTAAACGATCTTGCCATTGGGCACCGCGTAATCACCGCCGCCGATATAGTTCATGAACGCCTCGGCATCCGGGCCTTCGACGCGGATTTTGCCGAAGGACGACATATCGTACATGCCGACATTCTCTCGCACCGCCCGGTGTTCGACTGCCGAGTTTTCGAACCAGTTCTGGCGTTTCCAGCTGTACTGGTAATCGCGTTCCTGCCCTTCATTGGCAAACCAGTTGGCGCGTTCCCAACCCGCGAGTTCGCCGAACACGGCCCCTTGCTCCTTCAAATGATGATGGAACGGTGTCCGGCGCACACCGCGCGCGGTGGCCTTCTGGCGATAGGGATAGTGGTCGGCGTAAAGCAGGCCCAGCGTCTCTTTCGAGCGTTCATACAGGTACTGTTTGTTGCCCTGAAACGGCTGCATCCGGCTGATATCCACGTCACCCAGATCGAACGGTTTCTCGCCGCTGTCCATCCATTCGGCCAGCGCCATACCCGCGCCACCGGCGGACTGGATACCGATCGAGTTGAACCCGGCGGCGACCCAGACATTGTCCATCTCGGGCGCAATACCCAGATGATAGGCGTCGTCTGGCGTGAAGGATTCCGGGCCGTTGAAGAAGGTATGAATCCCCGCCTCGGCCAGCATCGGCATCCGCTCGCAGGCGGCCTCAAGGATCGGCTCAAAGTGGTCGAAATCCTCGGGCAGTTGGTCAAACTCGAAACTGTCGGGGATGCCATCCATCGCCCAGGGCTTGGCGTTGGGTTCGAACGCGCCCAGCATCATCTTGCCCGCGTCTTCCTTGTAATAGGCGCATTCGTCCGGCACGCGCAGCACCGGCAACGGGGTCAGGCCGTCGATCGGCTCCGAGACGATGTAGAAGTGTTCACACGCGTGCAGCGGCACGTTCACGCCGGCCATGCGGCCAACTTCGTGGCCCCACATGCCTGCGCAGTTCACCACCATGTCGCATTCGATGTGACCCGAGGCGCTGCCGTCATCGGCGACCCAGTCCACACCCGTGACCTTGCGGCCCTGCTTGACGATATCGGTGACTTTGATCCGCTCCTTGACGATCCCGCCCCGCTGCCGCGCGCCCTTGGCCAGCGCCAGCGCAATGTTTGCCGGATCGCCCTGCCCGTCCAGGGGCAGGTAAACGGCACCTGTGACACCGTCGAGATTCAGATGCGGGTACATCTCCTGCACCCGTTCGTTCGAGATTTCCTCGACCTCGACGCCAAAGGCGCGGGCCATGGCGGCCTGACGGTAAATCTCTTCCTTGCGTTCTTCGGTCAGGGCCACGGTGATCGAGCCGACCCGCTTGAACCCGGTGGCAACGCCGGTTTCTTCTTCCAGCGCGCCGTAAAGCTCCTGACTGTATTTCGCCAGCTTGGTCATGTTGGCCGTCGCGCGCAGCTGCGCAATCAGGCCCGCCGCGTGCCATGTGGTGCCGCTGGTCAGTTGCTTGCGTTCAAGCAGAACAACATCGTTCCAGCCTTTCTTGGTCAGGTGATACGCGACCGAACATCCGACGACGCCACCGCCGATGATGACCACGCGGGCCTTGTTGGGAAGATCAACCATTCTGACGACTCCGCTTTGTCAGGTTTTCATCTGCATGACACGAAAGATCGACACAGAATCCATCAAAAACGTCACCGCATCCGCAAAAATCATCTTTGTGCGGATTGTCTCTTTTGCCGACGCATCACGAAAGGCGTGACGCCGAAGAAACTTTTGTAGACCGAGGAGAATCCGTTCGGGAACCCGCAGGCCAGTCCGATTTCGCGAACGCTCATGGTGGTGTTCAGCAGCAGGTTGTTGGCCTTGGCCAATCGCATTTCACGGTAGAACCCGTTGGGTGTGGTGCCGAAGAAGGCCTTGAACTTCCGCTCAAGCGATCTGTTCGAAATGCCAAGCGCGTCCACCAGTTCGTGAATGGGCAAAGGGTCCTCGATATTCGCCTGCATCAGCTTGATGCACTGATCCAGCTTGGCATCACCTGTTGCCGTGGTTTTCGCGCCCGAGAAGGGTTGCATCGACGCAAAGTCGCGAATGTTCTCGTGCAGCATGATGTCGGCCACGGTCATCTGTGTCGGGCCCGAGATATGGCCACCGATCACAGACAGGGCGATATCGGTGGTCGCGCTCATACCCGCGCAGGTCACCACCCCGCCCCGTTCGGTGGCGATGGACAGCGTGGCCTCGAACCGGGCACCGCGTTCACGCAGGAAAGAGGCGTTTTCCCAATGGGTTGCCAGATCCGCAGTGCCCTGTTCATCGATATACCGGCTGGCGGCTTCGGCCAGCAGGAAGACCTGCGCACCGCGATAGGTATAGTCCGAGACGATCCGCCCCAAGGACAGATCCGGGTGGTCCGGGTTCGAGTTGCCGATAACGAACAGATAAGCCGCGTTGGGGTGCGCCGACACGACCTCGGTCGCGACTGTCGCGTCGCTGCTGCTGGCCACGGCACCGCCGCGCAGAGATCGGTAGCTATACGAGAATGGCGGCGTCGGACTCACCCGGTTGGCAATGCGCAGAACATCCACAAGTGACGCGAGTTCCAGCAGCACAAATCCGGGCGCGACAAGAATGTCAAAATGGATCGGGTCAGCGATCTGATCCCCCGAAGCTGAATTGTTTTTCTTTTTCATTCAGCCCCCATTCGGTTCAGACGATCTGATGACCGGCAGTCACAAGGCGGTGGGCCAGTGCCTCGATATGGTCCGGGCCGATCTCGCAGCATCCGCCAACAATCGTGGCCCCCTGTTCCACCCAAGCCATCGCGTGATCTGCATAGGCGTCGGGGCCAAGGTCATGGCGCTGCTGAAGGCTGTCAACGGTTGGCGCATCCTGCAAAAACCCGTCGGCAATATGGGTGAAACCGTTGGCATAGGCTCCGTAGGGCAACCCCATACCGGACAGGATGTCCAGTGCTGCGGGAACAGCCTCGGGCCGGGTGCAGTTGATCAGCAACGCCTGCGGTTGGTACTGCACAACCAAAGGCGCGATCAGCTCCAAAGGCTCGCCCGAGCGCAACCGCGTGCCGTCATCATCCATGGCCGACAGGGCCAGCCACACCGGCTTGCCGCAGCCTTCCGTGCCGCGCAGGGTGCCTTCGGCCTCGAGCACTGAAGACACGGTTTCGATCAGAAACAGATCTACGTCGTCCGCCATCAACGAGACCAGTTCGCCGAACTTCCGTGCCGCATCCTCGGGGTCAGGTTTCAGATCAGGCCGGTAGGTTGCCAGAAGCGGGCCGAGCGATCCGGCCACCCGCCCTGCCGTACCCTGCCGCGCGGCGTTTGCCTGCGCGACGGCTGTTTCAACCAGGGTTGCAAGCTGATCCTCGATCCCTTCCCGCACCAGACGCGAACGATGAACGGCGTAGGTGTTGGTCGTTGCCACGGTCGCGCCGCGCCGGAAATATTCGGCATGAACGTCGTGCACCAGTTCGGGGTGATCGATCATCACCCGTGTCGACCACAACGGCGTCGGGCGTTTCCCGCTGCGTTTCACCAGCTCTTGCCCGATCGAGCCATCCAGAAGGGTAATATCGGCCATGTTTCCAGCTCCTTACGGGATCAGCACCAGTTTTCCAGGCAGCGCCTTGGATTGAAAATCCTCTTGCGCCGTGATGATGTCCCTTAAGGGGTATGTGCGGGAAATCAACGGTTTGATGCGCCCGGCATTCATCAACTCGACCAAACGCCCAAACACCTCGGGCGCCTGATAGGTGCAGCCGTGGATGGTAATGTCGCGCAGATAGATGTCGCGCAGATCGGCCTGAACCATCGGACCGGCAATCGCGCCCGAGACCGCATAATGCCCGCCGGGTTTCAGCGCCAGGATCAGCGCCGCCCAAGCCGGGCCACCGACCACGTCGATCACAACATCGAACATGTCGGCGGGCAAAGCGGCATCCCGGTCAAATATCTGAACCGCACCCTGAGCCTTCACCACGTCCGCCTTGGCCGCGCTGGTCACGCCCCAGACCGACGCGCCACGCAGGCGGGCCAGTTGCACGGCAGCCAGTCCAACGCCGCCCGATGCGCCGGTGATCAGGACCTTGTGGCCCGCAGTCACGCCCGCCCGGGTCAGCAGGTTCTCGGCGGTGCCAAAGGCGCAGGGAATGGCGGCAATTTCCTCATCTGAAAGGGGCGAGCCGCTGACGTCATAAAGATCATCCGCCTCAACCAGACAATATTGCGCAAACGCGCCATCGATCTCGGACCCCAGGGCAATGAACCCCTGCGGATGACCCGGACGTGGGCGCGGCAGGTTGATCGGACAAGTCACGCGCTGACCCGGCTTGAACCCTGCCCCCGCGCCAACCATTTCGACGATGCCACACAGATCACCGCCCTGAATCCGAGGGAAGTGCAGCGCACCGCCCCAGCCGCCGGCCTCGACATCCTGATCGACCTCCCCGGTGGCGCTTGTGACGTCCGAGGAATACCAGCCAACCCGAGTGTTGATATCGGTGTTGTTGACCCCGGCAGCCGCGACGCGCACCAACACCTGCCCTGGACCGGGTTGAGGAACGGGAATATCCTGCCGCCATTCCAGCGCCTCTGGCCCGCCGTGACGGGTCAGGTAAACGCCGGACATGGTTTCGGGCAAAGTCATCTGTCAGCCCGCAGCATCGGGATGCGCCGGAACCGGACCCATCGGCACAATGTCGTACCGCGCGTTGAGCGCGGCCATTTTGGCCTCATCGGCAAAGTCAGCCTCATCCATCCCGGCCAGTTCCGCAAGAAAGCCATCGAAGCCCGAGGGTTGGAAGATCATCAGCATTCTGGCGGGGGCCGCATCGGCCACCCGGCAGGCATGGGGCACCCCGGGCGGGACATGCATCGTCGTGCCCGGCATACACCGATGCCAGTCGCCATCGACGTAGAAATCCACCGCACCTTCCAGAAAATAGAAGGTCTCGGCATGGCTGTCGTGGCGATGAAGGCCAAGCGCGAAGCTGGCCTTCAGATTGTCTTCCATGAGCGTATATGCGCCACCGGTGTCCTGACCCGACACCTTCACGAAGGTGTGGTCGTTTTCCCAGTCATAGTTGGGACCCTCTCCGGGCCCCAGTTTGGCGTATCGTTTGCTCATGGCGATCTCCGTACGGGGTTACGCGCGCAACCGCTCGTTCTCGGGGTCCCAAAGCGGTTGGTCCTCTTGTACCACGGCACGGTGTTTCTGACCGTAGATTTCGACCTCAAGCTCGGTGCCGGGATTGGCAAGCTCGGTCCTGATCATGCCCAGCGCGATGGATTTGCCCACGCGATAACCCCATGCGCCCGAGGTCGTCTCACCCACAATCTGATCGCCTTGCCAGATGCAGGACATATAGGGCGCGTCACACTCACCGGCTTCGACCGTCAGGGTAACGAACGACTTCTTCACGCCCTGCTGCTTTTCGTTCAGGATCGCCGCCTTGCCGGGGAAGTCCTGCGGCTTGTCCAGCTTGACGAACCGCCCCAGCCCGCCTTGCAGAAGCGAGTAATCGGTCGACAGATCGCCTTTCCACGCGCGGTATCCCTTTTCGATACGCAAGCTGTTCAGCGCGTACATGCCAAACGGCTTGGCCCCGGCGTCGATGATCGCACCGTAGATCGCGGGCATATGCTCGTTCAGGGCATGAACCTCCCAACCCAGTTCACCGGCAAAGGACACGCGGATCAGATAGGCGGGTTGGCCTGCAACGGTGGCCGACTGGTGGGTCAGCCATCCGGTGGACAGGTCCGCATCGGTCAGACCCGACAGGATTTCGCGCGATTTCGGGCCGGTCACGATCAGCGTGTCGCGGGTGGTGGTGACATCCTCGACCGACACCCCGGCAGGCATCGCCTTCAGCAGGATGTCGCGGTCATGCCACTGCGCGGTGGCGGCGGTGATCATCACGAACTCATCTTCGCCCAGACGGATACAGGACATCTCGGTCAGGATGCGGCCCCGGTCGTCCGAGATATAGACAAGGTTCATCCGGCCCGCCTTGGGCAGACCGCCCGTGACCAGACCGCGCAGCGCCTCGGCGGCACCCTCGCCCTTGACCATGAAGCGCGAGAAACCCGGCAGGTCGAGCACGCCGCAATGGTCGCGCACGGCCTCACATTCTTCTTTGATGCGGCTCTCCCACGGACCGGAGCGGCCCCATGTGTGCGTGGCGTCAAGCGAGGTGTCGTCGCCCGGCTGCGCGAACCAGTTGGCGCGTTCCCAGCCGTTATAGGCGCCCATGACACCGCCCAGCTCCTTGACCGTGTCATGCACCGGCGACAGTTTCTTGTCGCGCGCGGCGGGCCATTCGTGGTGGGGGAAATGCATGGCGTATTCGTTGCCGTAAACCTCCATCCCCTTTTTCACGCAGTAATCGTGATCGGTGTAGTCGGTGTAGCGGCGCGGATCGACCGACCACATATCCCATTCGGTGTGGCCATCGACGATCCATTCCGCCAGCACCTTGCCAGCACCGCCGCCCTGCGCGATGCCAAAGGTAAAGACGCAGGCCTCGAACGCGTTTTTCACACCGGGCATCGGGCCGATCAGCGGCAGGCCATCGGGCGCATAGGGGATCGGGCCGTTGATGATGCGCGAGATTCCGGCCTCACCGGACAGCGGCACACGCTCCATCGCGTCGGCGACGATGTCTTCGATCCGGTCCAGATCGTCGGACCAGAGCTGGAAGCTGAAATCGTCCGGCATCGGGTCAGAGTCGGTCTCCCAATGGGCGCGGCAGTTGGGCTCATATGGGCCGATGTTAAAGCCGTGCTTTTCCTGACGCAGGTAATAAGACACATCCACGTCGCGCAGCAGAGGCAGCTTTTTGCCGGTTTGCTTCGACCAAGCCTCAATCTCGGGGATTTCTTCGGTCAGCAGATACTGGTGGCTCATCACCATCATCGGCACCGTGCGCCCGCCATAGGGCTTGAACCACTCACCAACGCGCTGCGCGTAATACCCGGCGGCGTTGACCACGTAATCGCAGTCGATATCGCCCTTTTCGGTGCTGACGGTCCAGGTGCCATCCTCATGTTGGGTCACACCGGTCGCGGGCGTAAAGCGCAGGATTTTCGCGCCCATATCGCGCGCGCCTTTGGCCAGCGCCTGCGTCAGCTGCGCCGGGTCGATGTCACCATCGCTGGGGTCGAACAGCACGCCTTCCAGATCGTGGGTTTCCAGGAACGGGTATTTCTCCTTGGCCTGCTCGGGAGTCCACATCTCCATCTCGATGCCCTGATAGCGGCCCATGGCGCAGGCGCGCTCGAACTCCTGCACACGCTCTTTGGTGTGCGCCAGACGGATGGATCCGGTCTGGTGGTAGTTCATCGGGTAATCGACTTCCTCGCCCAGACGCGCATACAGCTCGGTCGAATAGCGCTGCATGTTCATGATCGCCCACGAGGTCGAGAAGGTCGGCACGTTCCCTGCCGCGTGCCATGTAGACCCGGCGGTCAGTTCGTTCTTTTCCAGCAGAACGCAGTCGGTCCAGCCTTTCTTGGCCAGATGATACAGCGAGGAGGTCCCCACCACACCGCCACCGATAACAACCACGCGGGCTTTTGTCGGAAAATCACTCATTCGTCTTGATCCCTGTTACTGTGCCCGTTGGGGCAAATCGTCCGTGATGTCGTAGTAATCGCCCTTGTCGGCGACAAAGATATGCTGCGAGAGCATCAATCCGGTGGGCGCATCAAACGCCCCCATGGAAATCGAAATCGTGTCCTCATCATTGTGCTTCCAGAACAGGAACGAGCCGCATTGGGCACAGAACCCGCGCCGGGCAATGTCCGAGGCACGGAACCAGCGCAGCGTGTCGCTGGCGGTGAAACTCAGGTTGTCCTGATGGGTCGAGGTCGAGGACCAGTGATGGCCCGATTGCTTACGGCACTGGCCGCAATGACAGGCAGAGGGTGGCGACAGATCCCCATCGATGGTAAAGGCGACCGCGCCGCACAGGCAGGAACCCTTGTGCATGTGATTACCCCCTTGCAACGGGTGTGGAGCTGGTGCCCAGCAACACGCCGTAGATGATGAAACAGGCGGCCATGATCCGGCGCACCCATATGTTGAACACCGCCCCCAGCGCCGCCTTGCCCATCAGCGCGCCTAGCAGTGTGAAGCCGGTATAGCTGAGCGTGGTGATGACCAGCGCGGTGGGCATGATGACCCCCATTTGCTGCCAGATCGGCACGTCCGGCTGCACGAATTGCGAAAAGGCGGCGAGATATCCGGCCACACTTTTGGGATTGATCGTCGCCACCGCCAGCGCGTGCAGATAGACATGCCGAGCGGGCCGTTCAGATGCAGGCGCGGGCTTGGTGGCGTTCATCCAGCCACGGATACCGACCCAGATCAGGAACCCAGCCCCCACCAGTTTGGCGATGAAGAATCCGGTCGGAGACGCCGTGATCAGCGCGGTGATGCCGAGCGCCGACAGGACCAAAAACGCGCTGGCCTGCGTCAGGATCGCCAACACCCCCAGCATCGCCTTGGGAAACGGCAGGCTCATACCGTTCGAGATGCAATTGACCGCATTTGGTCCGGGCGTAGTGACGAACACCACCCAGAACAGCGCGAATATGGTCCAGGCCTCAAAGCTCATCAATACGCTCTCATCAATACACCGGCGGGGCGATGACCCAGATCGCCACGGCGGGCTCATCATAGGGGTTCGCCCATTGATAGGGTTCATGCTTGATGCGGAAACTATCGCCCGGTCCCACCGTGAACTGGCGGCTGCCGATGGTCAGGTCCAGATGGCCGGATACCATATACCCGACCTCCTGCGTCGGTCGGTTGGCCGGGGTTTGCATTTGCGACCGAGGCTCGAAGGTGGAATGCACCATTTCGAAATCGTCGGTCAGATCGGGCGAGAGCAGTTCTTCGATCAGGCCCTCTTCATCCGATCCCATGGGTCTGCGGGTTCCGGCCCGCACCACATAGCCCTGTTCGTCGCTGGGAACAGCAGAATGCGCAAACAGCATCGACATTGGCACGCCCAGCGATTCCGCAATCTGGCGCAGGTCGGAAATCGACGGGTCGGATTTGTCGCGTTCAACCTGGCTGAGCCACCCGACAGAGCGATCCAAACGTGCCGCGATCTCGGTCAGCGTCAACCCACGCGCCTTTCGCAGCGCGCGAATATCGGCACCCAATGTGGCACTTTGGGGGGCTTGGCTGTTCACTGGCCGCTCCGAATCTCGTGAAAATTTCTCCCTGTTTTTCACGATGCCAGAGGTTCGTGAAATTTCAAAGCATTTTTTCACGCAATTTCATCGAGCCGGTAACAGTATCGTTGGACCTGTCGGGCACCGGATGCCCGACAGGTTTTCACACCTCTTCAGCCACACATCAGACTGTGCGGATCGCGGATATGCCCCCGGTTGGCTTCGACATAAGCAATAATGCCGGCCATACAGGACGGCTGGCCACCAAATCCCGGCCAGGGCGTGAAGTGGGGAATATGCACAAAGGTCGTCGGATCCCGTTGCAGCAGATTGGCAAAGACCGAGGCGACGATCAGACCGCCAACACCGGTGAGTTTGCCGTGCCCATGCTGCTCAGCCTCTTGCAGGGCATAGAACCACAAGGGCGTTTTCTGAAACCCTTTGGCGGCAAGCTCTGGCGGTACGGCAACGGGGGCGGTTCCCAGATGCGCGGCAAAGTGCTGACCACTGGCAAGTTGATAGGTGTAACGGTCGCGGATCATGTTGCGCAGCGCCAGGTTCTTGGATTGCGCCTCGGTCAGCGTCTCGCCGATATCCTCCAACGCGATCTGGCCGGTGACAAAGGGCAGCTCCAGCAGCGGTGCGCCCATTTTGGGACCAACCGGTCGGGCCTTTTGCGACGCGGTCTTGCCGTTCATCGAGAAATACAAGTCCATATCGATATTGGCTGCCTTGTCCCTTGGGCCGAAGCCTTGCGTTGCAAACAGGCTGACGGGGCTGCCGGACGCGTTCAGCTTGTATTCGAATTGCGTCGTTGCATGGCCGAAACGATAACAAGCACCGGTGAATTCAACCGGCATGACCGGCGCATCCCAGCCAAAGATCGGACGTTTCATCGCTGCTGTCAGGCAGCTGTCTTCGACGAAGGCATGCAGCAACTCGTTCCAGACGATCCACTGGTAGTGCAGACGAATGAACCGCCGCACTTCCTGAAAGTTGCTTAATCCGGGGGATACGTGATCCTTCCAGATTTTGGCACTGATCCCTTCATGGGCGCAGGCGTGAATATCCTTGGCCTCGGACCCGCCCTCGATCAGCTTGCTCATCAGGATGTTGTGCAACTCGATAAAGATGCCCTGCACCTGTGCGACGATGATGTTCTCGTCGTTGCGCGGATCACCGATCAGGGCCTTGCCCGCGCAGGTGCGTGCCAGATCCAGATGGTTTTCCTTGCGCCCGAACATCAGCATATGGTCCTGATCCCCGGCTCCATAGAGATGCGGTGACGCCTCGGGCCCGGCACCATAGACGCAGTCGAGGTCCAGGCTGGGCGTTCTGACATTCGGGATGGTGGCCGGATCGATCCGGGTGCCCAGGGCCGATGTCGCATCCAGTGTGATGTCGTGGTCAACGAACTGACCCAGAAAGGTCATGCCCGCATCCGCCGGGCCATCATGGTTTTCCTTGGCTCGCATGGACTGGGACAAGTCGTCCAGCGCATGGATCACATCCGCATGGGTGATTTTGACGATATGAACCGGGTTTGGTGGCTTGAGACGCCCAAGTGTCTGCACAAAAGGTCTGGAGGGGCCCGCGCCGCTGAGACAAACCTTGGTGAGTTGATCAATGCGCGTAAGGCCGTGATGCATACCTGCCATAACAAAATACTCCTGAAACAAATAAAAAATGCCGGTGAAAATAGAAATCCGACAGGTCGATTCATAGCAGAAACAGGGAAGATTCTCAATTTGACGGCGCGCGAATCCGCCGACGAGAAAGGGTCTTTCAGACCTTTCCGGTACTTGGCAGCACAAGCTCAGGTTTAAAGAACCTGAGGTGAAGAGGCGTCAGACGGGTCGGGGCAGGCGGAACCGGATGTGGCGATCAGCCAAAGACCCGCGCCAGAATTGTGCCCAGCGCATCCGCGTCCGCATCGTTGAACGCATCAGGCTGATCACTGTCGATATCGAACACCGCAATCACCTCGCCCGAGGCGTCCCGCACGGGCAAGACCAGCTCGGACCGGGTGGAGGAGGCACAGGCGATATGGCCGGGAAACGCATCTACGTCGGGAACCAGTTGTACCTCACCCGTACGCGCCGCAGCACCGCAGACACCGCGATCGAACGGGATGGTCAGGCAGCCATGTCCGCCCTGATACGGGCCGATCTTCAGCAACCCGGGTTCAGTCACACGGTAAAAGCCCGTCCAGTCAAACCGATCATCGGCGTGATGCACTTCGCAGGCGATGGTCGCCATCAAGGCAACCTGATCGGTCTCGCCTTCTGTCAGCGCGGCGATGGTTTTGGCAAGCGTGTCGTAATCGGCGGTCATGGTTGCGCTTTTGTCTCTTGGGGGCGGGGGCGCTGCCCCCTCTTGAGCCTTTGGCTCAATTCACCCCCGCCGTATTTGAAACAAGAAGAAGGGTCAATTGCGTTCTATGGCGATGGCCGTTCCTTCGCCGCCGCCGATGCAGATCGCTGCGACGCCGCGTTTGAGGCCCCGTTTCTCCAGGGCGTTCAGCAGTGTGACCATGATCCGAGCGCCAGACGCGCCGATGGGGTGGCCCAGCGCGCAGGCCCCGCCGTTCACGTTCATCTTGTCCCGGGGCAAGCCCATTTCATGCATGAAGGCCATCGGGACAACGGCGAAGGCTTCGTTCACCTCCCAAAGGTCAACATCTTCAGTGCTCCAGCCGATGCGGGCCAGAAGTTTCTGCGCGGCCGGAACCGGGGCTGTGGTGAACAGGCCCGGGGCCTGCGCGTGGCTGGCATGGCCAAGGATACGCGCACGAACGGACAGATTCTGTGCCTCAGCAGCCGAGGCAGACGCTAGAACCAGCGCCGCCGCGCCATCCGAGATCGATGAGGCATTGGCAGCGGTCACCGTGCCATCCTTGCGGAAAGCCGGCTTCAGGGTTGGGATCTTTTCGGGCCGGGCTGATTTTGGCTGCTCATCCGCCGATTGAATCACCTCTCCTTTCCGGGTGCGTACCGAGACCGGGGCGATCTCGCCGTCGAACGCGCCGCTGTCCTGCGCCGCCAGAGCATTGGACAGGGATTGCAGCGCGTATTCGTCCTGCGCCTCGCGGGTGAATTGGAAGGATTCGGCACAGTCTTCGGCGAAGGTGCCCATCAGGCGGCCTTTGTCATACGCATCTTCAAGCCCGTCGAGGAACATGTGATCGACGACCTGACCGTGCCCGATACGCGCGCCGCCGCGCATTTTCGGCAGCAGGTAGGGGGCGTTCGTCATGCTTTCCATTCCGCCCGCAACCATCAGATCGGCATGTCCCAGTGCGATCTGGTCAAAGGCCATCATGGCCGCCTTCATGCCCGATCCGCACATCTTGTTCAGCGTCGTGGCCGGCACCTCTTGGCCCAGACCGGCGGCGAAACCGGCCTGACGTGCCGGGGCCTGCCCTTGTCCTGCGGGAAGAACGCAGCCCATCAGCACCTCGTCCACGGTTTCGGTGCCTGCCTGTACCAATGCGGCGCGAATTGCGGCCCCGCCCAGATCCGCGGCTGCGACCCCGTCGAACATGCCCTGAAATCCACCCATCGGCGTGCGGGCGGCCCCCGCGATCACAACCTCATTCATCACGGTCTTCCTTTGTTCATTTTCCGGCTTCTGCATACCGAATGGTAAGATTTGCCGTCTAGCGTATTTCTACGAAGCAATTCCAGGAAAGAGGGCGGTCAAACATGGGCCTGACCACTACAACATCCGGTGAGACTCAGATCATCACGGTCCAGACCGACCGGATCGACGCCGCCATCGCCATTCAGTTCAAGGAAGACATGCGGCGCGCAACCGAAACGGGATGCAACCGGGTGGTGCTGGATCTTGGCGGGGTCGAATTTATCGATTCCAGCGGGCTGGGCGCAATTGTCGCCTCGATGAAGCAGCTTGGGGCCGGGCGCAGGCTGGATCTGGCCGGGCTGCAACCGGTGGTCGAAAAGGTGTTTCGCCTGACCCGCATGGACACGGTGTTCAATCTGTTTGCCACCCTGGATGACGCCCTGGCCGGTTCCATCGACTGATCTGGGCGGAGTGGACTGCGTGAAGCCGATAGGGACCAAAACCTGCCTTGAACTGACCTTCCCAGCCACTGAGGCCGAAGCGAGCGCGGGAATTTCGCAACTCAGCACCGGCCTGTCACGGCAGGGGCTGCCGACGCATATGGCGGATGATGTGAAGATCGCGCTGGCTGAGGCGATCAACAACGTGGTCGAACATGCCTATGCGGGCATCGCCCCGGCCAAAGTGCAGGTGACCTGCAGGCTGGACCACAACCGGCTGGACATCCTGATTTCCGATACCGGCAATCCCCTGCCCGGCTACAAACTGCCCGACGGGGTTCCTGCTTCGGTCGAGACAGGCGTTCAGGACCTGCCCGAAGGCGGATTTGGTTGGTTTCTGATCCACCAGCTAACCAGCGATATCTGGTATGAAAGGCGGGACGGATGTAACCGCCTGTCGCTGCGGTTCGACTTCGATCCGCAAGACTGACCGGCAAGCAATAGCCATAATAAGGCCTTTTTCGAACCATTGTCGCGCCGCAAACCCCCGTCATACAGTGACTTGTAGCTCAGATAGCTTCCCTCGGCGCCAAGTGTCACAGCCCCCACCCAGTGAACGGCGCCGAGGAACTTCTCTCCCTAATATTACTGGACAAACACAGGCCTCGTCTTAGGTTCGACCCGTCGATGGGGAGGAGGAATACCATGCGGGATCTGCATCTGCCGGGCCGGTCTGAAGTTCTGGCAACCGAAGGGATATGTGCAACGTCGCATCCTCTGGCCGCAAAGGCGGCGCTGGATATTCTGGGTCAGGGCGGCAATGCGATGGATGCCGCAATTGCCGGGGCCATCCTGTTGGGCATTTGCGAACCGCAGATGACGGGTTTGGGCGGCGATTGCTTTGTGCTGTTCAACCGGGCAGGTGAAGACAGGATCCGCGCTTTGAATGGTTCCGGGCGTGCCCCGGAACTGGCGGATGCCGAGACTTTGCGCGCCAAGGGGCTGGCTGCGGTACCTCTGACCAGCCCTGACGCCGTCACCATTCCCGGCGCGGTGGATGCGTTCTGTCATCTTTCGGAAAACGAAGGTCGTCTGGGACTGGACGCCATTCTGCAACCGGCGATTCATTATGCCGAACTCGGCGTACCGGTTGCGCCCCGGGTCGCTTTTGACTGGCAACGCGGCGCGCGCACTCTGCACGGGGCCGCCAGGCAGCACTATCTGATCAACGGCGGCGTCCCAGAGATCGGTCAGGTCTTCCGGTCTCCGGGTCAGGCCGAGGTTCTGCGCCAGATTGCCAAGCACGGGCGCGACGCCTTCTACACCGGTGAAATTGCCGAGGATATGCTTTCGGCGCTGACCCAACTAGGCGGTGTTCATGGCGCGGATGATTTCGCGAACACGAAATGCACCGTGACCGACCCGATGAGCGGCACCTATCAGGGCATCGATCTGGTCGAACATCCGCCCAACGGTCAGGGGGCGACGGCCATCCTGCTGCTGAACATCCTGAAGCATTTTGATCTGGCCAGCATGGACCCATTCGGGGCTGAGCGTGTTCATATCGAGGCCGAAGCCACCAAACTGGCCTATGACGCCCGCAACCGCTTTATCGCGGACCCGGATCATATGGCCCGCGCGGAACGGTTCCTTGATCCCGAAATCGCCGCATCGCTGGCCGCCATGATCGACCCCAAACGCGCGATGCAAGCAGCAGCGCCGCTAACCGAAGCCGTTCACAAGGACACCGTTTATTTCACGGTGGTCGATCGCGACCGGATGGCAGTTTCGCTGATCTATTCGATCTTCCACAGTTTCGGATCGGGCATCGCATCCCAGAAATACGGCATTCTGCTGCAGAACCGCGGGGCCGGTTTCACTCTGGACACCGGCCATCCAAATGAATTGGGTGGTGGCAAACGCCCAATGCACACGATCATCCCCGGAATGCTGCAAGAAAACGGCCGCGTGATGATGCCCTTTGGGGTCATGGGCGGCGCGTATCAGCCGACCGGTCATGCCCGCTTCCTGTCAAACCTCACGGATTTCGACATGGGCCTACAGGACAGCATCGATGCCCCCCGCGCCTTTGCCGACGGGGGTGTGTTGAAACTGGAACGCGGGTTCTCAGAACAGGTGGCGCAACAATTGTCGCAACTTGGGCACACTGTTGAGATTTCAGAAACCCCACTTGGCGGCGCGCAGGCAATCCGAATCCGAAACGACGGCGTGTTAGAGGGCGCAAGCGATCCGCGCAAAGACGGGTGTGCGTTGGGATATTAGGGACATCAGCGTCCGGGCCGGGTTGGCCCGGTGGATCAGTTCAGATGGAAGTGCAGCGGGTAGGACCCGTCCTCGAACGGCCCGAACATATTGGGAATATCGGGATGCTCTACCGGCTCGCCCGATTGATCGGCGATCAGATTTTGTTCTGAAACATAAGCCACATAGAAGGACTGATCATTCTCGGCCAGCAGATGATAGAACGGCTGATCCTTGATCGGCCGACTGTCTTCAGGGATGGCTTCGTACCATTCCTCGGTGTTGGAAAATTCCGCGTCCACGTCAAAAATCACCCCTCGGAAGGGATGTTTTTTATGTCGCACTACTTGTCCCAAGCCGTACTTGGCATGTGTCTTTAGCATTGTTTCAGCCCCCAAAGCAGTTACTACCTCTTTCCGGGCGGAAAATCCAATCATTGATCTGAAATTCAGGGAAACAGTCTGTGAACCTTCTACTGACAGTGTTCGAAATTGTCGCGCCGGTGTTTATTCTGGCGGGCATTGGATTTGCCTGGGTCAAGCTGGGGTTTGAATACCGCCTGCAATTCGTCACCCGTTTCGCCATGATGCTGGCGGTGCCCAGCCTGATCTTCGTGGCGCTGATGCAGACCGAAATACCGGGTGGCGACCTGTCGCGATTCACCGTGGCCACCATCGTCGCCAACCTTGGTCTGGCGGTCGTGTTCTGGGGGATCGTTCGGGTTCTGAGGCTGGAACAGCGCACTTACCTGTCGCCTTTGATCTTTGGCAATACCGGCAATCTGGGCCTGCCGTTATGCATCTTTGCCTTTGGACAGGCGGGGCTGGGATATGCCGTAATTTTCTTGTCGGTGACGGCGCTGTTTTCCTTTACCTACGGCATTTATCTTGTCGCAGGCAAAGGGGCGTTTGGGCAGGTCATCAGGCAACCGATGGTTTGGGCAACGCTGCTTGGGGCATTGTTCCTGTGGCAGGATTGGGAAACCCCGCTGTTTCTGACCAACACATTGGATTTGCTAGGGCAAATGGCGGTTCCGATGATGCTGGTCACTTTGGGCGTTGCCATCGCGCGCCTGACCACCCGCAGTCTGGGGCAAGCCATCTGGCTGTCGATCCTGAAAGTGGTGGTGTGCTTTGCCCTCGGTTGGGCCATAGCGTCCGCTTTTGACCTGGAAGCCATCGCCTTTGGCGTGCTGGTATTGCAGATGTGCACCCCCGTCGCGGTCACGTCCTACCTGCTGGCAGAGCGGTTTCAGGCCGACGCAGATGCCGTTGCGGGGATGGTCATGGTCTCGACCCTGCTGTCAGTCGCAGCGTTACCCCTTGTTCTGGCGCTGATTCTGTAGCGATTGTGATTTCCTCAGCGCTCAATCTGCGCTAGAATGCCTGAAAAAAGGCACGAGGCACATGAGCAGAATTCTTTTCGTACTCCTAGGGGTGCTGCTTTTGGCATCCTGTGGGGGCGGCTCGAAACAGCCGCCCAGCAGATTGAACGACGCGTGCAGCATTGCGCGCGAAAAGCCCGACTATATCCGGGCTTTCAAAAGCACCGAGCGTAAATGGGGCGTTCCCGTTCACGTTCAGATGGCCACGATCTATCAGGAAAGCCGCTATCGCCACGATGCGCGCACGCCGCATCGCTATGTTCTGGGCGTGATCCCGATGGGCCGTCAAAGCAGTGCATATGGCTACGGTCAGGCGCTGGACGGCACGTGGGAGCAGTACCAGCGCGAAACCGGCAAACGCCGCGCCAAGCGGGATCGCATTCGCGACGCGTCGGATTTCATTGGCTGGTACATGAACAAAAGCTACGAGCGGAACGGCATCCACCCCGCCGACACGCGCAATCAGTATCTGGCCTATCACGAAGGTCATACGGGCTTTGCCCGCGGCAGCCACAACAAGAAATCATGGCTGCTGAACGTGGCCAGCGATGTGGACGCGCGCGCGAACCTGTATCAGTCGCAACTGGCAAATTGCCGGTACTGAGGTGAAGGGGTCAGCGATCAGCTGACCCACTTCTTTTGCTGTTCGAGAACAGATCCTGATTCAGCCTGCCACCCTCGGTCAACGGGCCCAGCAGCACCGTGGTCTGGGTGCCTGCGTTGTCGTGGATCACCCATTTCCGCAGCTCGACCGGGTTGTCGGTGAACATCAGCTCAATCCGGCCCGAGTCCGGGTTCTTGGGGTCTTGCGCCGTTACCACGGTCGCCGTGCCGTCGAACTCGTGCCCTACCACCATATTGGCCTGACCAAGGTTCACATTCCGCGCCAGAACCAGAGACAACGGTGTCCGCTTTAGCGGGTATTGTTCGGGCGGTTGGTTCGATTTGGGATCGAAGATCATGACACTGCCGGAACGTGCCAGCACCACCGCACTGTCCGGCGGATCATATTCGAACCGCATTTTACCGGGTCGCTGCATCCACAGCTTACCGGTGCTCAGCGAGCCATCATCGTTGACCTGAGTAAAACTGGTCTGAACCGTTTTCAGCTGGTTCAGGTAATTTGAGATTTCCGACAGCGGCAGCTTATCCGCCGCCCAGGCCGCAGGTGCGGCCAGTGTCAAAGCAAGGGCAAAAGCAATCTGTTTCATGCTTCACAGATATGCGCTCTGCCCTTGTTATTAAATATCCTATTGCTCGGGGACGAGGATTTCGCGTTTGCCGACGTGATTTGCCGCCGAAACAACGCCTTCGTCCTCCATCTGCTCAACCAGCCGTGCGGCTTTGTTGTAGCCGATGGCAAGTTTCCGCTGGATATACGAGGTCGAGCATTTGCGATCCTTGATCACAATCGCCACCGCTTGATCGTACAGAGCGTCTTCGCCATTGGTGTTGCCACCGGTGTTCAGCCCAAGAACGGCGTCGATATTGTCGGCCTTTTCTTCGGCCGGGCCATCGACCACGCCGCTCATGTAATCCGGCGGGCCGAATTGTTTCAGGTGGTTAACGATTTCCTCGACCTCTTCATCCGAGACAAAGGGGCCATGGCAACGGGTGATCTTGGCACCGCCCGCCATATACAGCATGTCGCCCTGCCCCAGCAGTTGCTCAGCACCCATCTCGCCCAAAATTGTGCGGCTGTCGACTTTCGAGGTCACCTGGAACGAAATCCGGGTGGGGAAGTTCGCCTTAATCGTGCCGGTAATCACATCAACCGACGGGCGCTGTGTGGCCATGATCAGGTGAATGCCCGAGGCACGCGCCATCTGCGCCAGACGCTGAATGCAGGCTTCGATCTCTTTACCCGCAACCATCATCAGGTCGGCCATCTCGTCGACGATGACGACGATATAGGGCATCGCTTCGGGGGCGAATTCTTCGGTCTCGAACATCGGCTCGCCGGTTTCGTCGTCGAACCCGGTCTGCACCGTGCGGCTGAACATCTCGCCCTTGACCAGAGCGTCCTTCACACGGCCATTGTAACCGGCGATATTACGCACGCCCATCTTGGACATCTTGCGATAGCGATCCTCCATCTCACCCACGACCCATTTCAGGGCGACAACCGCCTTTTTCGGGTCGGTCACAACGGGCGACAGCAGGTGCGGGATGCCGTCATAGACCGACAGTTCCAGCATCTTGGGATCGATCATAATCAGGCGGCATTCATCCGGCGTCAGCTTATAGAGCAGCGACAGGATCATCGTGTTGATCGCCACCGACTTACCCGAACCCGTGGTCCCCGCGATCAGAAGGTGAGGCATCTTCGCAAGGTTCGCCACGACGGACTCACCGCCGATATCCTTGCCCAATGCCAGCGGCAGCGCGTGGTTGCCATCGCCGAAATCACGGCTGGCGAGGATTTCGCGCAGCACCACCATCTCGCGGTTTTCATTGGGCAGTTCGATCCCGATCACCGAACGGCCCGGCAGGGTCGAAACCCGCGCCGACAGCGCCGACATCGAGCGTGCGATATCGTCGGCCAAACCGATCACCCGGCTGGCTTTCAAGCCCGGGGCCGGTTCCAGTTCATACATGGTGACAACCGGGCCGGGGCGGACGCTGACGATCTCACCCTTGACGCCATAGTCATCCAGCACGTTTTCAAGCATCCGCGCGTTTTCCTCCAGCGCCTCATCGCTCAGGTGATGGCGCTGAATGCTGGCCGGGTTCGACAACAGGCCCAGCGGCGGCAGTTCGAAATCGGAATGCCGTTCTTCGAAAGACAGGGCCGGTTGCGCCTCGGCCTGCGCGCGGCGGGATGGTTGCGGCGCGCGGCGCACCGGCTGTGCGACCACCGGCTTGCGCGGCTCGGCCACCGGGATTTTCATCGCCGGGCGCGATTGCGGCGCGGGTTCGGGGGAGTCCTCGAACACGGCGTCATCGTCAAAATCCGGCTCGGGCGCGAAGTCCTGATGCAGAGGCTCCTGCCACTCGGGCGCGGTCATAGGCGGTTCAGGCGGCAGGCCACCTGTTGGCCCTGCGTTCAGGATCAACGGGTCCGGCCCGCGACCACGGCCTTTGGTCAGCGGCAGGTTCGGATCGGGCTCGGGCGTCACCTCACCGGTTGCCACCTTGCGGTTGCGCACAGCGGCCGAGATTTTCGAGCGGATGCGATCCTCACCCGGCATTTCATCGAAGCCTTCGACCGGCATGGGCTCAACCAGTTCGGGTTCGGGCATCGGATCAGGGCGGCGGATCAGGGCGGGCATACGGGCCAGCAGGCCGGTTTTTGGGGCAGGTTCCGGCGCTTCCTCTTCCAGGTCTTCAAAGACGGGATCCCCAAAGGCAATCTCATCATTCAAAACCGGCTCAACCCGCGCGGCGCGGTGTTCTTTCCACTGCGCCCGGCGATCCCGCGCGGCCTGCGCAGTGGCCGAGGCCCCACGGCCCAGCAGGTTCATCAACAGATCGTAGGCCATCACCAGACCCAGCAGGAAAGCACGCGTTCCGCGGCGCACGTCAACCTTGGTGAAGCCCAGCACAAAGACACCCAGCGCGATCATCCCGACGGCCATGGCCAGCGACATCAGCTTGACCAGGAAATGCGAGGAAATCGGCAAAAGGGTCAGCAACGCCCCAATTACGGTGTCGCCAAACAGCCCGCCCAGCCCATAGCTGTGGGTCGCGCGCCATTCGGCACCGGGCACCAGAGTCGCGGCGTAGACCGAGACAATTGCGATCCAGATCGGGGCAAAGATCAAACGGGCAACGGCACGATCTTCGCCGAAATGGCCGGCAAATCGCACACCCCAACCGATCAGCACCAGCGCAATACCCCAACTACCCCAGCCAACGATCATGAACAACGGCGCGGCAATCGAGGCACCAATCCGCCCCATCCAGTTCTGCACCGGCGCATCGGTCGAGACCATCCAGTTCGGATCGTCCGGCGTGTAGGACCAGATCATCGCCGCGGCGGCAAAGCCCAGCAGGATCAGGGCGATCCCGATCAATTCCTTGCTGCGCCGCTCGATCGCGGCCTGAGTCGTGCTGTCCAGTAGCGGATCGCGGTTGCGCGCGTTCAATGATGCCATTTTGCCCTCGTACCTCACGAATAGATGCAGTCGCGGAGCGTGATCAGCCCGCGCTGCAACTCTGTTTTTGGGGCCACCATAGCGGCCCGGATAAAGTGCTCGCCCGGGTTTTGCCCCGGATCGCCTTGAGAAAGATATGCGCCCGGCAGGACCCGCACTCCGGTCTCCAGCCACAGCTTCAATGCGGTCTCCTCGCCGTTTTCAACGGGCAGCCACAGGAAAAACCCAGCCTCGGGCGGCATATAACCCTGCACACCGGCAAAGACCTCATCCGCAATGGCGTATTTTTCCTGATAGAGCGCGCGGTTTTCGACCACATGCGCCTCATCAGCCCAAACCTTGGCGGCTGCAGCCTGCAGCGGCAGCGGCAAAGGCGCACCGGCATAGTTGCGCAACTGTTTGACACGTTTGATCGTTTCGGGCCCGCCCGCGATCAGACCGGACCGCAGACCAGCCAGATTGGACCGCTTCGACAGTGAGTTGAACAGGGTGATCCGTTCAGGATCGGCCCCCATCTCTTGCGCGACGGTCAGCACGCCCGTGGGGGCTTCATCCCGGTAAATCTCGGAATAGCATTCATCGGCGAAGATGCGGAAATCGTATTTCTCTGCCAGGGCGATCTGTTCGGCCCAATAATCGCGCGATGCCACGGCCCCCTGCGGGTTGGCGGGCGAGCAGATATAGGCAATGGCGGTGCGGTTCAGCACGTCTTGGGGCAGGCCCGCATAGTCGGGCAAATGTCCGGTGGCCGCTGTGGCAGGGACAAAAACAGGCTCGGCTGCGACCGAGATCGAGGCGACCATATAGACCTGATAAAACGGGTTCGGGCACAGAACGACCGGCTTTTGGCCGTTCTTCTGTTCCGGGCACAGGGCCATTGCGGCATTGTACAGCCCCTCTCGGGTGCCGTTCAGCGCCATGACGTTGGTGTCAGGGTCCATGCTCACGCCATAACGGCGCTTGATCCAGTCGGTGATTGCCCCACGTAACTCGGGCGAGCCTTCATTCGGTGGGTATCCCTGAAACCCCGCCGCATTTTCGGTGATCACATCCGTCACCCATGCGGGAAAGTCATGCATCGGCGCGCCGATGGTCATGTGAATCACGTCACCCCCCGGCTGGTGATGGTCCAACAGGGTGCGCAGACGCGGGAATGCATATTCCGGTAGGTTCGAAAACCGCTCGGGGAAAATCATAACTACTGCCTCAATATCGGGGTCATTTCGCCCCGTCTTTTTTGGCAGATTACAGATCAGACCCCGCCCCGTCCAGACAAAGAGGTGCCGAATCAGGGGATTGTGGCATTCACGCCAATGCGGTTTCCGCCGCTGAGCCCAGCCGCAACAGGGCCTCTTCGGACCCCGGATAGCCCAACATCATCAGCCCGCAACCGGGTGTCTGGGTCGGTAAAGTCAAAGCCGCCAGCCCCATCAGATTGCCAATGCGGGTGTTGCGCAGGGCCAGCAGATTCTCGGTCACGTAATAGTCGTGATCGCTCAACAACCGGTCCAGATTGGGCGGCAGGATCGGTGCGGTCGGGGCCAGAACGGCATCAAATCCGGCAGTAGCTGCGTCCCATGCGGCACGGCAGGCTTTGAGCCTGGACCAGGCCGTAACATAGTCGGGGCCTGAAAAAGCCTGACCCATGCGGAACCGTTCCAAAATCTCGGGGTACATTGCCTCGGGGTTGGCCTCGATAACGTCCTTCCACAAGCCATAAGCCTCGGTTGTATAAAGCACTCCGGTCAGGCCCATCGCGTCATTCAGCTCGGGCACGTCCAGCGGGACGATCTCGGCCCCTGCATCGGCCAGACGGGCCAGCGCATCCTCATAGGCCGCGCGCGGGGCGTCGCGCAGATCGTCCTTCGCGACATTCTGCAGATCCGCAAAGCGACGACCCGCCAAAGACGCGCCGCGCAGATCGGCGGGGGTACCGCCTTCCAGCAAGGCCAGAACATGCGCCGCATCCTCGACCGACCGGGCCAAGGGGCCGACCGTATCGAACCGCAGACATAGCGGAACAGTGCCTTCAAGGCTGACCCGGCCCGCGGTGGTTTTCAGACCCACCAGATTGTTCCACGCCGACGGGATACGCACCGACCCGCCGGTATCCGACCCAATCCCACAGGCGGCCAAACCCCAGGCAACACTGGCCCCGGCGCCCGAGGATGAGCCGCCCGGCACAGCATCTTCATCATCGATACAAGGTGGGGTACCGGTGATCGGGTTCAGGCCAAGACCGGAGAAGGCCAGTTCGCTCATATGGGTTTTGCCCAGACAGACCGCGCCCATGGATGTGGCATTGCGCACGACCACGGCGTCCGCATCCGGAACACGGCCTTTCAACAGGGCCGATCCAGCCTCGGTGCCAATACCAGCCGTATCGAACAGATCCTTCCAGCTGATCGGAACGCCATCCAGCAGGGACCGGCGCAAGCCCAAGGCGGCGCGGTCTTTTGCGGCCTTCGCCTCGGCCCGCGCGCGGTCATGGGTGACACGGGCATAGATGCGGTCGCGATGGGGGTGGGCGTCAATGGCGGTCAGATAGGTTTCGGTCAGGTCTACCGGGTCGATCTGCCCCATGCCGATGCCCCGACCCAGATCACAGGCCGTCATGGTTAGCCATTCCTGCATCTCACCCCTCCTTCTTTTCCGCCTGAACCGGACGGTAGCGACAGGACCGCACATGGACAATCCCGAAAGGGCGCGCATATTGCAGGGCATGACACGGGCATCGGATATCCTGATCGTTGGCGGCGGCCTGAACGGCCCCGCTCTGGCACTGGCCTTGGCGCAAACCGGTCACACGGTCAGCGTGATTGATTCTCTGGCCGAGACGGTCCGCACAGACGCAGACTTTGACGGGCGATCTTATGCGCTGGCGCTGGCTTCGAAACGGTTGCTGGACGCGATTGGTGTGTGGGAGCGGGTCGCCGACCACGCCCAGCCGATGCTCGAAATCAAGGTGACCGACGGCCATGCCGGTTCCGGCCCGTCGCCCTTTTTCATGCATTTCGACCATGCCGAGATCGAAGAAGGCCCGATGGGCTATATGGTCGAGGATCGCCACCTGCGCCGCGCCTTTCTTGAGGCGATGGCAGAGGAAAAGCGCATCACCCAGATCAGCGGCAAGACCGTTGTGGCGCAGGAAACGGGTACATCCGGCGTCACCCTGACATTGGATGACGGCAGCACGGTTGCAGGGCAACTGGTCGTCGGGTGCGACGGTCGGCGCAGCGGTACGGCGGCGCGGGCGGGCATCAAGCGCAGCGGGTGGGATTATGGTCAAACCGCCCTTGTCTGCGCCATCGAGCACGACCTGCCCCATAACGGCGTCGCGCATCAGTTCTTCATGCCCCCCGGGCCACTGGCGATTCTGCCACTGACCGGCAATCGCAGTTCCATCGTCTGGAGCGAACGCACCGACACCGCCTATCGCATCAACGCGCTGCCCGAGGCCGAGTACCTACAGGTTCTGCGGCCCAGATTCGGAGATTTTCTGGGTGACATCCGCCTGCAAGGCGACCGCTTCACCTATCCGCTGAACCTGACCATCGCCAATTCCTTTATCTCGGATCACTTGGCCTTGGTTGGGGATGCGGCGCATGGGATGCACCCGATTGCCGGGCAAGGCCTCAACGCCGGTCTGCGCGACGTGGGCGCGCTGGCCGAAGTGCTGACACTGGCCGGACGGCGGGGTGAAGAGATCGGCTCGACCCTTGTATTGCAGCGGTATCAGGAGTGGCGGCGCTTTGACACAGCCTCGCTTGCGATGGCGACGGATGTGTTCAACAAGCTGTTTTCAAACGACAATCCGCTGCTGCGGATCGGTCGCGATATCGGCATGGGGATCGTCGGATCCTTGCCCGGATTGCGGCGCGGATTCGTGCGTGAAGCGGCAGGTCTGACTGGCGATCTGCCGAAACTGCTGCAAGGCCGCCCGATTTAGTCCAGCGGACGCGCCTCATCCACCAGCATCACCGGAATCCCGTTGCGGATCGGAAAGGCCAGACCTGCGGCTTTGGACACAAGTTCCTGCTTTTCCGCGTCATAGTGCAGTGTTGTATGCGTCTGCGGGCAAATCAGCGCCTCAAGCATATGGCGGTCAAACGCGTTAGCTGGATCACTCATTGCAATGTTTCCTCATTTGATCCGCCGCGCAGGGCGAATTCGATCAGTGTCACAAGGGTCTCGCGCCGCGTGCGCAGGCATGGGGCCTCGAGCAGGGCCTGTTTGTCTTCCGGGTCGAAATCCATCAGCATCGACAGGGAATTCACCAAAAGCTCATCATCGGCATCCTTCAGCGAACCCCAGTCGGTGGACAATTGGCGGGATACGAAGAATCGTTCCAACAGGGTCAGGAACCGTGTCCGATTGAACCCATCATCGTTCTCGGATTTTCCCAGATCGCGATCAAACCCGTCCCACGACACCTCGCACCGGCGATACGGGGTGAAGGCGTCCAGTTCGGATTTGATGCGGAACCGGGAAATGCCAGTCAGTGTGATCAGGTACCGGCCATCTTCCGTTTCGGAAAACTGGGTGATGCGCCCGGCGCATCCGATGCGGTGCAACTTGGTGTCATCGTTGACCGAGGGGTTCGGCTGGACCATCGCAATCAGCCGTTCCTTGGTCTTCAGCGCGTCATCCACCATTTGCAGATAGCGCGGCTCGAAAATATGCAGCGGCAGGGGCGAACGGGGCAGCAGCAGCGCCCCGGGCAATGGGAAAACGGATACCGTTTCCGGCAGGTCGGCGGGATGCATCATGTACCCGAGTGTAGCTCTGATCAGGAATTAGGCAAATATCATCGAGCTGAGCTTGCGCCGCCCGTTCAGAACAATCGGATCATTGGGCTTGAGCGCGTCGAAGATCGTGAACAGCTGAGCCTTGGCCGCACCGTCATTCCACTCGCGATCCCGGCGGAACAATTCCAGCAATTGCGCCACGGCGTCTTCCACATCGCCATTGGCGTGCAGCGCCTGCGCCAGATCGAAACGGGCCTGATGGTTGTCGGGCTCGGCCTCGACCGCAGCGGTCAGTTCAGCCACCGGGCCTGCATCTGCCGCCTGTTTCGCCAATTCCAATTGCGCATGCGCCGCTTCCAGTTCGGGCGCGTTGGAAATCTCGGCCGGGGCACCGTTCAGGATCGCCTCGGCCTGGTCCAAATCGTCCGATGCGATATGCGCGCGCACCAGCCCGCCGTAGGCCGCTGCATGGTTGGGGTCTTCACCCAGAATGGCGGCAAAGGTCTGCGCCGCATCTACAGCGGCCCCTTCGGCCAGCATTTCTTCGGCGGCCTGAACCGCATCCTCCAACTGACCACCCGGGCTTTCGCCGCCCGCCGCTTCGATCACGCGGTCCACAAAGGCCTTGATCTCGGACCCTGGCAAAGCGCCCTGAAACCCGTCAACCGGCTGTCCCTTGAAGAAGGCGTAAACGGTCGGGATCGACTGGATCCGCAACTGAGACGCAATCATCTGCGCCTCGTCCACGTTGATCTTGACCATCTTCACCGCACCCTTGGCGGCGGTTACGGCCTCTTCCAGCAATGGCCCCAACGTTTTGCACGGGCCGCACCACGGTGCCCAGAAATCCACGATCACCGGGATGTCCTGCGACGCCTCGACCACATCGGCCATGAACGTGGCCTCAGAGCCGTCCTTGATCAGATCGGTGGCGGGGGTGCTGTCTGACGGGTTCAGAAGGTCCATGGCAAATACTCTTTCGTTCGAACTTGCGCCCTATATGCAACCGCTTGGCGCAGAAACCAAGGGCTGAGTTTCCCGGTTACAGATCGAAACTTGCAAAGACGGGCGCGTGATCGCTGGGCTTTTCCCATCCGCGCGCCTCGCGCAGGATACGGCTGGAATGGCCCGCGTTCGAGATATCCGGCGTCGCCCAGACGTGATCCAGCCGCCGCCCCTTGTCCGCCGCATCCCAGTCGCGGGCGCGATAGGACCACCAGCTATAGAGCTGCCCTTTGGGAATGTCCTGCCGGGTGATATCGACCCAACCGCCCGCATCCTGCGTCTCGGCCAGTTGCTCAACCTCAATCGGCGTGTGTGAAACGACCTTGAGCAGCTGTTTATGCGACCAGACATCATCTTCGCGCGGGGCGATGTTCAGATCGCCGACCAGAATGGATTTCTCGGGCTTTTCCGCATGGAACCAGTCGCGCATGTCGGTGAGGTAATCCAGCTTCTGCCCGAACTTCTCATTCACCTCACGATCCGGCACATCCCCACCCGCCGGCACATAGAAATTGTGGATCGTCACGCCGTTTTCCAACCGTCCCGCAATGTGACGGGCATGGCCGAGACCTGCGAAATCCTTGTCTCCGACCTCCTCCATCGGCAGACGCGACAGGATGGCAACGCCGTTATAGCCCTTCTGCCCGCGCGCAACCATGTGAGTATACCCCAGTTCCGCAAACCCTTCGGTCGGGATCTTTTCGACCGGAGACTTGCATTCCTGCAAACACAGCACATCCGGAGCCTCTTCCTGCAACAATTTCAGCACGATAGGCTCGCGCAGGCGGACCGAGTTGATGTTCCAGGTGGCAAGGGTGAAGGGCATGGGTCGGGATTCCTCTGTCGCGATTGGGCGGAGGTTAGCGCGACATAGAACCAGGTGCCATGAGAAAAGGCCGCGGAACAACTTCGTTACCTGAATCGCAGTTAAGCGGACAAAGCACCATTTCGCTGCGACTGCGCCAAGGCCCGCTTTACAGGTTTCGCCTTTGTCAAAAACGGTCGTTTCTCAGCGTCAACGTTATCTCAGCCTATAATTCACTACACAACAGGCGCGGATAACTAGGTCGGCAGTGTGGGCAAGGAAGGTGTTGCTCATAGGTTTGAAGTTTTGGCAAGTATGACCGCTTTGGTATTGAGAATTTCTTGAAAGACAGCAAATATCTGACTAGCAGAGTTAAGATCTGATAGGTGCCAGCGCAATGTGGTTGCAAAGACTGTTGTTGGTCGTAACATTCCCGGCCCTAGCGTCTGTGCTCTTTGTTGCTTCCCCCGCGCAAGCGAACCAGCTTAACAACTGGTCGATTTCTTGCGGAGTCGACCAAGGAGCGATCACTAAGAAAGGTAAGGACTGGCGCTTTACCACCAGTTCAAACAGGTGCCGAGGAGGATCTTGGCAGCAACGTGCTGAAATCTCTACAAAACATGTGAAACCAAATGTGAAAGGGGCTTATCTGTTTACTTCAAGGGTATCGATGACAAGCAGCCGCCCAAAGCGCTTCGATATCTTCCAACTGCACGATGGGCGGCGTTCGTGCGCTCCGCCACTCAAGGTAACGGTTCTATCGAATGGCAGAATGGAGCTTTGGAGCGACACTGAGTTCACGAACGGCGGTTGCATATATGGAAAGCTGACTCGGCAACCATCTGCGGGCAGGCTTAGGTTTGATGGGACAGAACAAGAACTGAAAGTCCTCATAAACTTCGATGGTAACGGCGGTTTCGATGTTACCGTTTGGTTGGATGGACGGGTCGAAATGAAGGGCCGATATGACCAGCCCCTTCAAGCTAACGCTTTCAGATCAACCAAGTTCTATTTTAAGCACGGAGCGTACTCACCAAAAACCTTTGACTACGTGCTGTTTTCTCGCGGGATGAGTGTGAAAAAAGTAAGGCTCAGCAACTGAGTACTACGCGTACACCACTCTCTGCGGAAAACCGAAGCAGCGCTGATGACAGGGCACTATCTGCACTGCCTCGCGGGGTGAAGAACTGAGTAGATGCGAAATTTACCGCGCTGCGGGCGCTCGCAGCTCGAAAGGGCAAGGTACAGTTTGGGCTCAAAGCGGACATTTATAAATCAACTCCCCACAAAAAAAGCCGGGCCATCAGGCCCGGCAGTCCAACAGGGAGGTGCATGTCATAACCCGGACATGCGCGGGTTGGGAGTAACCTAATTATGAGGCCAGAGTATCACTTTGATCCAAATCAATCCACCTCGGATCACGATACAAGGCGATATCCACCCGATTCTGTGACCAAAAGGCGTGCATTCGATGGATCAGGCT
Organism: Ruegeria sp. AP12; assembly: GCF_056540025.1. Taxonomy (NCBI): domain Bacteria; kingdom Pseudomonadati; phylum Pseudomonadota; class Alphaproteobacteria; order Rhodobacterales; family Roseobacteraceae; genus Ruegeria; species Ruegeria sp. AP12. The sequence goes on along the minus strand of NZ_JBQFVZ010000009.1, from coordinate 85,502 downwards.
CGATCTTCTGACGTAGACGGTAGATGTGCGTTTCCAGCGTGTGGGTGGTGACACCGGCGTTGTAACCCCAGACCTCGTGCAGAAGCACATCGCGTGCCACGACGCCATCGGTCGAGCGGTACAGGAATTTGAGGATATTGGTCTCTTTCTCGGTCAGACGGATTTTCCGGTCTTCCTCGGTTATTAGCATCTTCATGGCCGGCTTGAAGGTGTACGGGCCAAGAACGAATACGGCGTCCTCGGATTGTTCATGCTGGCGCAGTTGCGCACGGATGCGGGCCAGAAGAACCGGGAATTTGAAGGGCTTAGACACATAATCATTGGCACCGGCATCCAGGCCCAGGATCGTGTCGGCGTCGCTGTCATGGCCCGTCAGCATCAGGATCGGGCTTTTGACGCCCTGTTTGCGCATCAGGCGGCACAGCTCTCGCCCGTCGGTATCGGGCAGGCCCACATCCAGAATGACCAGATCGTAGATCGCCTCGCGGGCCCGCTCCATCGCTGACGAACCATCAGAGGCTTCGAACACGTCAAAATCCTCGGTCATCACCAGTTGCTCGCTAAGCGCTTCGCGCAGGTCTTCGTCGTCATCCACCAGCAGGATTTTCTTGAGCTGAGCCATTTCGCGGTCCTCCTAAGCCTTTTCCATCACTTGCGCGTAGAAGATGCAATCGACAAGCTTTGCTGCACCCGTCTCACGCCATCGTGTCAGACGCGGCGGAAATGTTTCACATTTCTTTTGGAAACCGTTACAAGTCCGCCGAACGCGATTGGGCATTATCAATGAGTCTGAACCCCGACATCACCGAGCTGCTGGCCCGCGCCCGGGCTGACCTGCGCATGGGCGTGCCTGTGGCCCTGACCGACGACAGCGGCGTCAGTGTGTTGGCGCTTGCGGCCGAGACGCTCAGCCCCCAACGTCTGGCGGATTTACGCAGGCTTGGCGGGACACCTGTGGTCGCGATCACCGGACGGCGGGCCGAGACGCTGAAAGCGCGCGCCTATGACGGGGATCTGGCGCGGGTTGTGATCCCGGCAGATGTTGAGATTGACTGGGTGCAGGCGGTTGCCGATCCCTCGGACGATCTGAACGCGCCAATGAAGGGCCCCCTGATGACCGAGCGGCAGGGGAACGCAAACCTGCATCGCATTGCCATCGCGCTGACCAAGTCGGCACGCCTGCTGCCCGCAGTTGTTGTGATGCCGGTTGAGGACGGCCTGGCCTTTGCGGCACAGCACGGCCTCACCTGCATCGATCACACGCGTGCGGCCCCTCATCTGGCGGATCGCAGCGCCCTGCATCCGGTTGTTGCCGCGCGTCTGCCGATGGAGGTGTCCGAGGCCGGTCGCCTGCATGTGTTCCGCCCCGAAGACGGTGGCGAGGAGCATTACGCCGTAGAAATCGGCCGTCCGGATCGCGACAAACCGGTTTTGACGCGCCTGCACTCGGCCTGTTTTACCGGCGACCTGATGGGCAGTCTGAAATGCGATTGCGGCCCGCAGTTGCGGGGCGCGCTGGCGCAAATGGGGGCTGAGGGCGCAGGCGTTTTGCTGTACCTGAATCAAGAGGGGCGCGGGATTGGCCTGGCCAATAAAATGCGCGCATATTTCCTTCAGGATCAGGGGTTTGACACTGTCGAGGCCAATCATCGGCTAGGTTTTGAAGACGATGAGCGTGATTTCCGGCTGGGCTCTGACATTCTGAAATCGCTGGGCTTTAGCTCGGTGCGTCTGTTGACCAACAACCCGGCCAAGATTTCGATGATGGAGAAAACCGGCATCGCAGTGACCGAGCGCGTGCCGTTGAAAGTGGGCGAGACAGCGCATAACCGCGGCTACTTGGCCACCAAGGCTGCGAAATCCGGGCATTTACTGTGACACCGGGCGATCTGGTCTGGACCCCACGCGGCGTCCGGTTTCTGGGCCGCGTCTTTCCCTGTTCGATTGGGAAAGGGGGTCTGAGCGCCGCGAAACGCGAAGGTGACGGGGCCACCCCAACCGGAACGCACCGCATTGTCGGGATGCTGTATCGCCCGGATCGGATGGCTGCACCCTGTTCCTGGGCGCGGCCCATCGGCCCGACGGATTTGTGGTCCGACGACATGTCCGACAGCCGGTATAACAGTTTGGTTTCAACGCCTTACGCCTTCAGCCATGAAAAGCTGCGCCGGGCGGATCCGTTATATGATCTGGTTCTGATAACCGACTGGAACTGGCCAAATGCGGTGCCGGGGGCGGGGTCGGCCATCTTTGTTCACCAATGGCGCAGGCCCGGCTATCCGACAGAAGGCTGCGTGGCCTTCCGTCGCGATCATCTGCACTGGATCGCCCGGCGGATCGCACCGGGCACGCGGCTGATTATTCCTCAGGCCTGACCCGCTCGCCGAAAATGGCCGAGCCGACCCGCACATGGGTCGCGCCAAGGACGATGGCTTGTTCGAAATCACCGCTCATGCCCATGGACAGGCCGTTCAACCCGTTGCGTTCAGCAATTTTGGCCAGCAGAGCAAAATGCAGCGCGGGCTCTTCCTCAACCGGGGGGATGCACATCAGCCCCCGAACCGGCAGGTCCAGAGCCTTGCATTCCGCAATAAACCCATCCGCGTCGGTCGGGAGAATCCCGGCCTTTTGTTCCTCTTCCCCTGTATTCACCTGAACGAACAGGTCTGGGCAGAACCCGATCTCCTGCGCCAGCCGCGCCAGGGTTTTGGCAAGTTTCGGACGGTCGACGGAATGGATCGCGTCGCACAACTCCATCGCTTGTCGTGCCTTGTTGGTTTGCAACGGTCCGATCAGGTGCAGGTCAATCCCGTCGAACTGCTCTTTGAACGCGGGCCACTTGCCCGCCGCCTCTTGCACCCGGTTCTCACCGAAACAGCGGTGGCCCTGTTCCAATACGGCCCGAACACGTTCATTCGGCTGAACCTTCGATACGGCGATCAGTTTGACCGACCCGGGGTCCCGGCCTGCTTTGGATTCGGCCGTTGTGATGCGGGCGGTGATGTCTTGCAGGGACATGGCGTTCCTCAAATCTGTCTTTGGCGCGACAGAACACCATGTGCGGGCAAAAGAAAAGGGCGGGTCCATAGACCCGCCCCAAGAACCGTTCGGTTCAGAGCAACTTAGAAGTTGAACTGTGCACCGAAGTCAGCACGCAGCTGGCTGTCGCCGTCGCCACGCTTCTGGTTGCCGATACCACCGCGCAGCGATGCACCGCCACCCAGGTCGTAGATGGCACCAATGCCGTACTGCTGCAGGTCGTCGTCAGCCGAACCGTCACCGTAGGCGAAGGTCAGGGTGGTTGCTGCGTTCACGTTGTAAGCAGCCGACAGACCGTATGCGGTACCGTTGCGGTCATCGTTTGCAACGTCATCGTCCGCGACGAACAGAGTACCCGAGAAGTCACCGAATTCTGCACCCAGGGTCAGAACGGTCAGGCTCTGCTTGTCAAGCGCACCAATGTCGCTGGTCTGACCATAGGCCACAGCGGCAGTGATGTTGTTGAACGTGTAGGTCGCGCTGATGTCCCAACGGTCGGCGTCGGTGGTGCCCGCAGTCGGATCGCCAGCTACGTTACCAAAGGTGCGCTGGTCATATGATGCGCCAAACGCGAAATCGCCAACTGCATACTGGAAGAACACAGCGTTCGAACCATCACCGGTCGAGTCGTAACCCAGGAAGCTGTAGTCAACGCCCGAGTACTGGCCGATGAAGTTTTCCAGACCAGGCTCGTTACCGTAGTAGTTTGCCAGGTTGTCGAACGAGCCAGCAACGTTGCCCGCGTCAACACGCAGACCGCCGAAGATGACCGAGAAACGCGCGCCGTTCAGGCTGGCCGCGTTTGCTTCGCCATTGCCTGCGTCTTCGTCAGCTTGCAGACGAACACGACCTTCAAAGCGTACGCCACCGTCGGTTTCAACGATGCCGTCGATGTTCAGACGGAAACGCGAGACCAGGATGGTTTCGTCAGTGTCAACACCTTCCACATTGCCAGTGCCAGTGCCGGTAAGAACGGCAGCGGTGTCCACGGTGCCTGTGCGATCTTCCAGATAGCCCAGACCGAAACGGCCATAACCGCTGAATTTCACTTCAGCTGCTGCAACGCCTGCGGTCGCGATCAGCGCCGTCGTTGCGAAGAGAACTTTTTTCATCTTGTTTCCCTCGGTTTCAAAAGTTTTATCTACTCGACACATACCAAGGCATATGTCTCAGCACGGACACCGTTTCGCTCTTTTTGCCCCCATTGCGCAAGCTTGGCATAAAAGGGGGCGGTTCATTGGGATCAGATTGGTGCAAGGATGCCACAGTCGGTTTTGGGGCCTGTCAGGCGGCAATCACACTGACAATTCATAAAGAATAGGCTTGTTGCACACAGGGACCTTAGTTAGGAGTATCCCCCGACGATATATAGCAAGTGAAAACAGGATCTGCTGACGATGCGCCTGCCGACGATTTTGGGTCTGATTGCAATTACCGCCGCCGTTTCCGCCTGCGGCCCGAATCGCGGCGCTGCGCCGAACCCGGTTTACAACGATACGGACAGCACCCGATCCGCTGAACGGGAACTGAACGACCCCAACCGTTCGACCATTTGGGATGTGTTCGACCGCAGCGGTGCTGAACAGACAGCGAATGTGAACCGTTACCTGTGGGCCGCATCGCTGGACGTTCTCAGTTTCCTGCCTGTGCAAGAGGTGGATCCGTTTACCGGCGTAATTGTAACGGGTTACGGCACCCCTCCGGGCGGAGGGCGCTCGTACCGGGCAACCGTGCATATCAGCGACCCGGCGCTTGCGGCGCGGTCCTTGTCGGTTGCGTTGCAGTCCAGCGGCGGTGCACCCGTCAGCGCGGCAACCTCGCGCGCGGTTGAAGATGCGATCCTGTCCCGCGCGCGTCAGCTACGCATTGCAGACAGTAAGTTCTAGCAACCCGTCGAATTTCGCACTAAGACCACGCCGGGTTCTGACCCGGCGTTTTCATTCACGAAGGACCGCATGATGTCGCGCTACTCGGCCACCGAAATCGAAGCAAAATGGCAAGAGGCCTGGGACAAGGCCGGGATCTTCACCGCCAACCACAAGGCGGACAAGCCGAAATACTATGTGCTTGAGATGTTCCCCTACCCGTCGGGGCGCATCCATATGGGGCATGTGCGCAACTACACGATGGGCGACGTGATCGCGCGGCACAAGCTGGCGACCGGGCATAACGTGCTGCATCCGATGGGCTGGGACGCATTTGGGATGCCCGCCGAAAACGCCGCGATGGCCATCGGCGGCCACCCCAAAGACTGGACCTATGGCAATATCGCCGACATGCGCGGACAGATGAAACCTCTGGGCTTGTCGATCGACTGGTCGCGCGAGTTTGCCACCTGTGACCCGGAATACTACGGCCAGCAGCAGGCGTTGTTTCTGGACATGCTCGAGGCCGGGCTGGTTTACCGCAAGAACGCCGTGGTGAACTGGGACCCGGTCGACATGACTGTTCTGGCCAACGAACAGGTGGAAAACGGGCGCGGCTGGCGCTCGGGCGCGCTGGTGGAACGGCGGGAGCTTACGCAGTGGTTCTTCAAGATCTCGGATTATTCCGAAGAGCTGCTGGATGCGTTGGACACGCTCGACAACTGGCCCGCCAAGGTCCGCCTGATGCAGGAGAACTGGATCGGCAAGTCGCGTGGCCTGCAATTCGGCTTTGAGCGCACCGATGGGGGTGAGCCGATCACTGTCTATACGACTCGGCCCGACACGCTGCTGGGTGCGTCCTTTGTGGGCATCTCGCCGGATCACCCGATTGCCAAGGCGCTGGAGTCTGAGAACCCTGAAGTTGCTGAATTTGTTGCCGAATGCCGCAAGGGCGGCACCACCGAAGAGGCCATCGAAACGGCAGAAAAGCTGGGCTATGACACCGGCATCCGCGTGCGCCACCCGCTGGATCCGAATTGGGAGCTGCCGGTGTGGATCGCCAATTTCATCCTGATGGATTACGGCACCGGGGCAATCTTTGCCTGCCCGGCGCATGACCAGCGCGACCTCGATTTCTGCCGCAAATACGGCCTGCCCGTGATCGATACCTTCTTTGCGCTGGACGATGACACGCCGGTCGACAAGATCGCCTTTGTGCCGCCGAAGACCGAAAAGGTGCGCTGGGTGAACCATTTCGGGGGCCTGACCGAGGCCACGGGCGAAGAGGCCATCAACACCACCGTCGATTTCGCCGAAAAGGCGGGCTGGGGTGAAGGTGTCACCAAATACCGCCTGCGCGACTGGGGTCTCAGCCGTCAGCGCTATTGGGGTTGCCCGATTCCCGTTGTGCATTGCGATGCCTGCGGCGTGGTGCCCGAGAAGAAAGAGAATCTGCCGGTCCGCCTGCCCGACGATGTCACATTCGACAAACCGGGCAACCCGCTGGACCGCCACCCGACCTGGCGCGACTGCGCCTGCCCGTCCTGTGGTGCCCCGGCCAAGCGTGAAACCGACACGATGGACACATTCGTCGATTCGTCTTGGTATTTCGCCCGTTTCACCGCCCCGCGCGCGGAAACGCCCACCGATCTGGCCGAGGCCGAATACTGGATGAATGTCGATCAATATATCGGCGGCATCGAACATGCGATTCTGCACCTGCTTTATTCCCGTTTCTTCGCACGGGCGATGCAGATCACCGGTCATTTGCCGAAAAAGGCCATCGAACCGTTCAACGCGCTGTTCACGCAAGGCATGGTGACGCATGAGATTTACCAGACCCGCGACGCCAAGGGGCGCCCGGTTTATCACCTGCCCGAGGACGTGACCGACGGTAGACTGGCCGACGGCACCGAGGTCGAGATCATCCCCTCGGCCAAAATGTCGAAATCCAAGAAGAACGTGGTGGACCCGGTCAGCATCATATCGGCCTTTGGCGCAGATACCGCACGCTGGTTTGTGCTGTCCGATTCGCCGCCCGAGCGGGACGTTGAATGGACCGCCGCCGGGGCCGAGGCCGCGTTCAAACATCTGGCCCGTGTGCATCGCATCGCTTCGGAAATCGCCGAGTCGAACAACCCGGCCAATGCCGAGGACGAGGCCCTGCTGCGCGAGATGCACAAAGCCATCCATGATGTGACCGGCGGGGTTGAATCCTTTGGCTTCAACGCCTCGATTGCCAAGCTTTACGCCTTTACCAATACGCTGGCCAAATCCAAAGCGGGCACCGACGCCAAGCGTCAGGCCGCCAAGACACTGGCGCAACTGATGTCGCCGATGACCCCGCACCTTTCAGAGGAACTCTGGGAGTTGCTGGGCGGCGAAGGGCTGGTGGCAACTGCGCCATGGCCGGTGGCCGATGAGGCGATGCTGGTCGATGACACCATCACCCTGCCGATCCAGATCAACGGCAAGCGCCGCGCCGAAATCAGCGTTCCGAAGGACATGGACAAGAACGAGGTTGAAAAAATCGCGCTTGGCACCGAAGCTGTGCAAAGGGCGCTGGATGGATCGGCCCCGAAGAAAGTGATCGTTGTCCCGGGTCGGATCGTGAATGTCGTCGTTTGACCGAAGAAGTTTTCTGTTGATGCCGCTGGCGCTTGCTGCCTGCGGCTTTCAACCGGTTTACGCTCCGGGCGGGGCAGGATCGGCGCTGTTTGGCAAGGTCGAACTGTCTGCACCAAATAACGAAAACACGTTCCTTCTGGTTCAGAATCTGGAACAGCAGTTGGGGCGCAGTGCGACCTCCGGTAAGGATTACAAGCTGAGCGTGCAGGTCTCTACCCAGATTCAAAGCGCGGCCATCACCACAACCAACGAAACCAACCGCTACACGGTCAACGGACGGGCGCAGTATTCGCTGCGCTCCAACGCCTCGGGGCAGATCGTGGCCTCGGGCACCGTCACCGATTTCGTGGGCTATTCGGCGTCTGGTTCAACGGTTTCCACACTCGCCGATGAACGCGACGCGACACGGCGCCTGATGACGATTCTGTCGGATCAGATCGTCAATCGCCTTTACGCCACGCCGGGCTTGACCGCATGAAGCTGAGCCCGCGTGAGGCTGACGGCTATTTCGCCAAACCGGATGCAGACAAGACCGGCCTGCTGATCTACGGCGCGGATGCCATGCGGGTGGCGCTGAAGCGTCAGCAGGTGCTGGCAGCCTTGCTGGGCGCAAATGCCGAAGAGGAAATGCGCCTGACCCGGATGCCCGGCAGCGATCTGCGCGGCGATCTGGCCCTGCTGCTGGATGCGGTCAAAGCGGTCGGTTTCTTCCCCGGCCCCCGCGCCGTGTTCGTCGAAGAAGCCACGGATGTCGCCGCCCCTTCGATCCTGGCCGCACTAGAGGATTGGGCACCCGGAGACGCCCAGATCATTGTCACCGCTGGGCAGCTGAAACCCAGTTCCAAAATCCGCAAAGCCTTCGAATCGCACCCGGCGGCTTATGCGGTGGGCATTTATGACGACCCACCCTCGCGGGCCGAGGTCGAGCGTGTACTGGCACAGGCCGGATTGCGGAACGTGCCGCGCGACGCGATGTCGGCGCTGAACGAACTGGCCGTCAGCCTCAGCCCCGGCGATTTCGCCCAGACCGTTGAAAAACTGTCGCTGTTCAAGCGCGGAGATGACAGCGAACTCAACCTGGAGGACATCGAAGCCTGCGCCCCCCGCTCGACCGAGGCGGCGCTGGACGATGTCCTGAACGTGGTCGCCGAGGGCCGCGCCGGTGAGATCGGGCCGCTGATCCGGCGTCTGCAGGCGCAGGGTACCAACGGGGTAACACTGTGCATCGGAGCGACACGGCATTTTCGCACACTTTATGCCTGCGCCTCGGACCCCGGCGGTGCGGCGCAGGGCATCGGCAAGCTGCGGCCGCCGGTCTATGGCAAACGCCGCGACCGCATTCTACGGCAAGCGCAAGGGTGGGGTGCGCCCAAGCTGCAGACGGCGTTGACCGTTTTGACCGATACCGACCTGTCCTTGCGCTCTGCCGGGCAAACAGCCCCGGCGATGGCGCTGGTCGAACGTGCCATGATCCGTCTGGCAATGCTCGCCCGGTCGCGCTGACCCTGCGTTTGTCTTGACCCCTGCCCGTTCCGGGCCACACTCAGGCCAGCAAATGGCAGGAGATCAGCATGTACAAGATCTATGGACGCGTCCAAAGCCGCGCCTCGCGCGTCATCTGGTTGCTGGAAGAGCTCGGGCAACCGTACGAGTTGGTCAATGTCGGGCCACGAGATCCACAGGTTGCCGCGTTGAACCACAGCGGCAAGATTCCGGTTCTGGTGGACGGCGATCATGTGATCTCGGACAGTTCCGCGATCATGACCTATCTGGCCGACAAACACGGGGCCTTCACCTTCCCGGCGGGCAGCCCTGAACGCGCTGTTCAGGATTCGGTGTTCCACGCGATTCTGGACGAGCTGGACGCGGTCCTGTGGGTTGCGGCACGGCACGGGTTCATCCTGCCCGAGGACAAGCGTTTGCCGCAGATTGGCGAGGCCGCCAAATGGGAGTTCGATCAGAATTTCAAGCGGTTAGAGAAACGGTTCCAGGGTCCGTTCCTGATGGGCGACCAGATGACCATCGCCGACATCCTGCTGGTACATTGCATGAGTTGGGCAAAGGGCGCGGGCTTTTCGTTGGATTCGGACGTGTTGAAAGCCTACGGCAAAGAGATGCGGAATCGGCCTGCCTATAAGAAACTGGCCCAACTCAATTAATCAGGGCGGTTCTGCATTAGCCGCTCCGCTGCGGATCGACCGGCCCAGCGCCCTGTGGCCAGACACGCCGTCAACAGGTAGCCGCCTGTTGGCGCTTCCCAGTCCAGCATCTCTCCGGCGCAAAAAACGCCTGGCAGGGCCGTCAGCATCAGGCCATCGGTCAGGGCCGCGCGCGAAACGCCGCCTGCGGTAGAAATGGCTTCGTCCATTGGGCGCAGGCCCGCGTGATGCACCGGCAGCGATTTGATGAGTTGGGCCAAGTTATCGGGTGCGGATGGGACAGGTCGCCCGAACTCCATGAGTAACGCCGTTCGGGTCGGCCCCAATTTCAGAACTTTGCGGATGTGATTGGACAGGCTGGCCTTGCCGCGCGGTTTGCTGAGGCGCTGCGCCACGTCGTCCTGCGACACATCAGGCATCAGGTCGAGCGTCAATGGCGCCCCATCCCGCACCGCCTTGCAGATGGTGTAGATGCCGCCGCCCTCCAGCCCGCGGGCCGAGATCACCGCCTCGCCGCGTGTGTGCAAGGACCCGGCTTGCAGGGAAACACCTTTGATCGGCGCGCCGAAATGCGGTGTCATGTGGTCGGACCAGTCGACCAGCAGACCGGCATTGGCGGGGGCAAACGGGGTGATTTGAACACCTTTGTCGGCAAGGGGGGTCGCCCAAATACCGTCCGATCCCAATCGCGCCCAACTGGCCCCGCCCATCGCAAGGATTGTTGCGTCCGCCGTCAGGCTGTGTTCCCCGTCCGGGGTGTCAAATGTAAGCACATCGCCCTGCCACCCGGTCCAGCGCCAGCGCGTCCTGATCTCAACGCCCGCGTCTGAAAGGCGGGCCAGCCACGCGCGCAACAGGGGTGAGGCTTTCATGACAGTCGGAAATACCCGGCCCGTTGAGCCGGTGAACAGCTCTTGCCCCAGACCGCGCGCCCAGTCCTGAACCGCCTGCGCGCCGAACTCGGCCAGCATCGGGCGCAGCCAGTCGGCGGCTTCGTCATAAGACTGGATCAAGGTCTCGAAAGGCTCATCCTTGGTCAGGTTCAGCCCCGATTTTCCCGCCATCAGAAACTTGCGCGCGACCGAGGGTTTGGCCTCGGCCACCAGAACCGCGTGACCGGCCCGGGCAAGCTGTTCCGCCGCCATCAACCCGGCGGGTCCTGCCCCGATCACCACTGCCTGCGCCATTCTCACCCTCTTGCCTTCATCGCCCACGGGCGCATCATTCCCGATCATGACGAACAGCGATCCGATCTGCCCGCTTTGCGACCGCCCGATCCCCGAGGGCGGCGGCAGCCTGCATCATCTGATCCCAAAACTCAAAGGAGGCAAGGGCGGACCCACCGTTCTGCTGCACCAGATCTGCCACAAGGAAATCCACGCCACGCTGACCGAGGCCGAATTGGCGCGCAGTTTCAACACGGTCGAGGCCCTGGGTGCGCATCCCAGGCTTGCGAAATTCCTGAACTGGGTCCGCAAACGCCCGCCCGGTTTTCGTTCGAAAGTGCCGGGCAAACGGCGCGGTCGGTGATCAGCCGGGCAGGACGGGATCCCCAAAGGCATCCGAAACCGGCTGGGCCAAGCCCTCGAACTCCAACCCCTTGTAATCCGGCACAGGTGCGAATTGCGCGCCCTGAATGTGCTGAAATTCCAGCGTTGTGTAGGGGCGCTTCCACAACCATTCGCAGTTTCCGACTGCCCACGGGTCGGGATCAAGCGGGGCATCCTGCGTGAAGGCGTAGAAATGCAGATCGAACCCGTATGGGGCGACGTCCTGCATTGACAGCAGTTTCATGCCCCGGGCGCGGCAGAACGCGTCCTCGGCGGCTATATCGCCGGTACGCAGGGTGATCTGACCGACCCGCGCCTGCGCGAACGGGTTCGCGGGATCGGCTGCATTTTCGGGCCGGTTGCCTTCGAAATCATGTTGCAGAAGTTCGATCACAAAGCCTTCGGGGTCGCTGAGATGGGCCATGTAGCCGATATCCAGAAACTGGCGCGGGACACTGACAGCATGGCCCTGTTTGCTCAACGCCTCAACCGCCGCGTCCACATCGGGCAGAGTAATCCCGATCTTCCAGTATCGTTGCCCCTGATCATGGGCGTACCCGCCGCCACCTGGCATCAGCAACAGATCCGCATCCTGCCCGTCATAGCCGACGCGGCGGTTTTGCCCTTCGGCCCGCACCGACATGCCAAGCGCGTTCCGGTAAAATCCGGCCAGGCGATCCGGATCGGCGACGCGCAATCGCAGCGCGGACAACCTCATCGGCACAGCTCGGCGATGCCAGCGGCGATGTCGGGCTTTGCAGCGACACTGTCCGCCACCAGCTCGCGCGCTGTGGGCATCAGGTCTTCGGGCGCGACGATGCGGTCCACAAGACCGAAGGCATAGGCTTCCTCTGCCGTGATCTTCTGCCCTGCCATCAGGATCAGTTTGGTCCGCGCCGGGCCAATCAGGGCCGCCATGCGTTTGGGATCGGACGGTTGCGGCAGAAAGCCCAGCTTCATCACCGGATAGAAGAACTTGGCCGAGGGCACCGCGATGCGCAGATCACAGGCCAGCACCATCCCGTTGGCCCCACCGGCCAGCGTCCCGTTCAACGCGGCTACTGTCAGACAGGGCAAGGCGGCGATCGCACCCGACAGGCGCTCCCATATATCCGAGGTGGCCAGCCCGGCGCGCGCCTCGTCCAGATCGGCCCCGGCGCTGAACACTTTGCCGGTACCTGTCAGGATCAGGGCGCTGGCCTCGGTCGCGGCCTCGGCAATCTCGGCCAGTTCGGTCAGCATCGCTCCGGTCAAGGCGTTTGCCTTGCCCGGGTTATTGATCGTGACGGTCCAAAGACCGTCGTCCTTCGTCAATTCAATCACGTCAAACCAATCCTTTGGCGGATGTCATCCTGGCGCAGGGAAATCTCGGATCCCAGAAACTCATCGGCGTCCGCCGAACACATCCACATCAGCGCCCGCGCGGGCCAGTCCGCCGGGATGTGAACATCCCAATCCAACTGGCTGACCGGGTTGATGCCGCTGGCCTTGATGACACGTTGCATGTCCGTAGCCACCGTGCCCGGCGACAGACCCATGGCGCGGATACCGTTATGCGCCTCTTCCAGATGCAGGCATTCGGTCAGCATCTTCGCACCCGCTTTCGAGGAACAATAGTGGCTCCAAGCCTCAACAGGGTTCGACGCCGCGCCGGACGAGACGGTCAGGACCGTACCACCCCCGGCGGCGCGCATCACCGGCAGGGCGGCGCGCATGCCGTAGAAGACGCCTTTGAGGTTAATATCGATGGCCTGACTCCAGGATGCAACATCGGCGTTCGACAGGTGAAAGATCGGCTCGATCACACCGGCGTTGCCGATCAGCACGTCCAGACCGCCAAAGCGGGCAACGCAATCGGCCACCGCCTGTTCGACCTGCGCGAAATCACTGACGTCGCAAGCCAGCGCAATCGCGTTATCCCCCAGCGCAGCCGCCAGCGCATCAATCTGATCACGACTGCGTGCAATCAGCGCGACATTGGCCCCGGCTGCGGCAAAAACGCGCCCCGCCTCGGCCCCGATTCCCCGGCTGGCCCCTGTTATGAGTACTGTTTTTCCCTGCATTTCCCCCTCCTCAATCCGTGGGCTGGTCCTTGTCCAAAGCCGTAGCGCGGAAACGGGGAAGGCGTCCAGCCCTTGCCCCTTGACGATACCCGCCGCAACCCCGACCATGCGCCACAAATTGATCAAGAAGGGTTACCTTATGTCTGTTTTCCTTCGCCGCAGCTGCGGCGCAGCCCTGGCTTACGCCGTTGCCACCCAAGGCGCCTGGGCCGACCTGACTGCAAATGATGTCTGGGCCGATTGGCAGAACTATTTCCAGTCGATGGGCTATACAATTACCGGCGATCAAAGCAACGCCGGGGACGTGACCACAATCGCGGACATGACCCTGTCGATGACCTTCCCCGAAGATGACGGTCAGTTCCAGATGGTCATGCCGGAAATGACACTGACCGAAAACGGCGATGGCACCGTCAGCATCGGCTTTCCCGACAGCTTCCCGATGACAATCTCGGGCACGGCCGAAGATGAGGCATTCTCGGTCGACCTGATCTATTCGCAGACCGATCTGGACATGGTTGTTTCCGGCTCGCCCGAAGACATGACCTATGACTATTCCGCATCCACCCTCAGCATCGTTCTGGGCGAGTTGCAGGCTGGCGACGAAGCCCTGCCCGATGATGCTCTGAATGTCAGCTTTGACATGACCGACCTGTCCGGAAGCTCTCGCATGTTGATCGGTGATGAGCGCACAATCGATCAGACGTTCGAAGCCGCCGAACTGTCCTACGACATCCAGTTCGAAGACCCTGAGAACGGCGATTCCGGCCTGTTTGTCGGCAAAATGGACCAGTTGACGTTTGCGGGTGAAAACATCCTGCCGCTGGAATTTGACCTCAGCGATCCTGAGGCGCTGTACGCTGCCGGTTTCGCCTTTGCGGGCGATTTCACCTATGCCTCGGGCAAGACCGATATCAGCGGCGTCAGCGAGGGTGAGCAGTTCAACATGGCCAGCTCATCCGAAGGCGGGCGCTTTGCGGCCAGCATGGATGCCGAGCGGATTGCCTATGATATCGAGCAGAACAATACCAAGCTGGCGGTGACAACGGCGGACCTGCCCTTCCCATTGGAAGCCGCGATGGAGAAAGCCGGTCTGCAACTTGAGATTCCGGTTCAACCTTCGGATGAGGTCAAGCCGTTTGGCTTCTCGATGAACCTGACCGATTTCACCATGTCGGATATCTTGTGGAGCATGTTTGACCCCGCAGGCACTCTGCCCCGCGATCCGGCGACCATCGCGCTGGACACCAGCGGCACCGCCAAAGTTCTGATGAACATCTTCGATCCCGAAGAGGCCGCCGAGTTCGAAGCAACAGGCGAGATTCCGGCCGAGCTGCACTCGCTGAAGATCAACGAGCTTCTGGTTTCGCTGGTTGGGGCAAGACTGACCGGTGACGGCGATTTCACCTTCGACAACGCAAACACCGAGGAATTCGGCATGCCCGCCCCGGCTGGTGTCGCGAACCTTCAACTGGTGGGGGCAAATGCACTGATCGACAAGCTGATCGGAATGGGCCTGATGTCCGACAGCGATGCCTTGGGCGCCCGGATGATGATGGGCATGATGGCGGTGCCGGGGGATGAGCCCGACACGCTGAATTCAACCATCGAATTCACCGAAGACGGCCAGATTCTGGCGAATGGTCAGCGTATTAAGTAAATGTGATCGGGCAAGGGCGTGACCGCGCGCCCTTGCCCTTGACCTACGGTGCAGACGTCACAAAACCATTCGGTCACGGGTCTTGCGAGACGGGCTGTGCAAGGCTAGGTCCATTGCAGTCAAACCGGAGGCCCCATGACGCGCACACCAGAAGAAATCAGCCAATCCCTACTGGATGCGGCCCGCAAAGCCGGGGCTGAAGCGGCCGATGCGATTGTTATCGACGGCTCGTCGGTCTCGGTCGAAGTGCGCGGCGGGGCGCTGGAACATGCGGAACGTTCGGAAGGAACCGATCTTGGGCTGCGCGTGTTCGTGGGCAAACGGCAGGCCATCGTTTCAAGCTCTGACAATCGTCCCGAAACCCTGAACGCGATGGCCGAACGCGCCGTTGCCATGGCGAGAGAGGCCCCTGAGGACCCCTTTGCCGGGTTGGCCGATGCCGCGCAACTGGCCAATGGCTGGGACATCGACGCGCTGGAATTGTTCGACCCCACCCCGGAACCTGCGGCAGATGCGTTGATGCAGGATGCGCTTGCTGCCGAAGCCGCCGCCTTGGCCGTGCCGGGCGTGTCGCAAGTATCCGATGCCGGTGCCAGCTATGGCACCCACCGCATTTTTCTGGCGGCCACGAACGGGTTTTCAGGCGGGTATGCGCGCAGCTATCGCTCGACTTCCTGCGTTGCGATCTCGGGCGAAGGTACGGGGATGGAGCGGGATTATGACGGCGACAGCCGCACGTTCCAGTCCGACCTGCGCGACCCGCAGGAGATCGGTCGCAAGGCGGGCGAACGCGCCGTGGCCCTTGTGGGTGCGCGCAAACCCGAGACCGGCAGCTTTCCGGTTCTGTTTGATGAACGTATCTCATCCTCTTTGATCGGGCATTTGTTGGCCGCCAGCAACGGTGCCGCCATCGCGCGCGGGGCCTCGTGGCTGAAAGACAGCCTTGGGAAGCAGGTTCTGCCCGAACATTTGTCCCTGATCGAAGACCCCAGCCGCCCGCGCATCTCGGGCTCGCGCCCCTTTGATGCCGAAGGTCTGCCGACCCGCCGCCGCGCGATTGTCGAAAACGGCATTCTGACGGGCTGGACACTGGATCTGTCCAGCGCGCGCAAGCTGGACATGGCCTCGACCGGGAACGCCACACGCGGCGTGTCGGGGCCGCCCTCGCCCAGCAACTGGAACCTGAGCCTGACCCAGGGTGACCAAAGCCGCGCGGACCTGATCCGCGACATGGGCACCGGCCTGCTGGTGACGTCGATGATCGGATCGACGATCAACCCGAATACCGGCGATTACTCGCGTGGGGCCTCCGGGTTCTGGGTCGAAAACGGTGAGATCACGCACCCGGTCAACGAATGCACCATCGCGGGCAATCTGCACGACATGCTGAAACGGATGATCCCGGCCAATGACGCGCGGGCTTACCTGTCGCGGGTCGTCCCCTCGGTGCTGATCGAAGGAATGACGCTTGCCGGCAACTGATCTGCCACTTCTGATCGACGCAGCCCTTGAGGCCGGAAAGATCGCAACCCGCTATTCGGGGGCGCAGGCGCAACGCTGGGACAAGCCCGACGGGGCCGGGCCGGTGACCGAGGCCGATCTGGCCGTCAACGCCATGCTGGAGCAGCACCTGCCCGCAGCCCGCCCCGATTACGGCTGGCTGAGCGAAGAAACCGAGGATACGCCGGATCGGCTGAACCGCGACCGCGTCTTTGTCATCGACCCGATCGACGGCACCCGCAGCTTTGCCGAGGGTGCCCGCACATGGGCGCATTCGCTGGCCATCGCTGAGAAGGGTGAGGTCACGGCAGCGGTGATCTATCTGCCCCTGCGCGACCTGCTGTACGCCGCAGCCAAGGGTCAGGGGGCCACGCTGAACGGCGCCCCCATCCGCATCGCAACAACCGCCACGCTGGACGATTCCGAGCTTTTGGCGGCCAAACCAAACCTCGCGCCCCATCATTGGCGTCAGGGCCAGCCCCCGTCGTTCACGCGGGCCTATCGCCCGTCGCTGGCCTATCGCATGGCGCTGGTCGCGCAGGGCCGGTTCGACGGGATGCTGACCCTGCGCCCCAGTTGGGAATGGGACATCGCGGCAGGCGACCTGATCGTGCGCGAGGCGGGCGGCATCTGTTCCGACCGCGCAGGCCAACCGCTGCGCTTCAACAATGCCCATCCCCGCCTGAACGGGGTCATCGCCGCCGGGAAACCCCTGCACGACCAGCTATCCGAGCAACTGGACCCGAACGGCCCCGGGATCAGCGGATGAGCAAGCCCCGCTCTCTCAGCCTTGCGGCCTATCGGGTTCTGTCGTGGGGGGTTCCCAACGGCAATGGCCAGCCCGACCTGCCGCGCCCCGAGGGCGAGCTGATGTGGATCCACATCGCAGATCAGGACCGGCTGCGGGTGATCAATCACTTCTGCCACCGTCTGCAACAGGCCCGTCCCGGCCTGTCCATCCTGCTGACCGCACCGCCAAAGGCCGACCTGAAACGATGGGCCGAAACGCCCTATCCGCTTGTCTCCCTGCCGGTCGAGCACACCGGCGCGGCACGCGGGTTTCTGAGCCACTGGCGTCCGAATATGGGGCTGTGGGTTGGCGGCGGCCTGATGCCCAACATCATTACCCGCGCTCAGGAACGGGGCATACCGCTGATCCTGATCGAGGCGACGCTGGAGATCGTGATCCCCAGAACCGCGCGGTGGCTGCCGGACATTTCCCGGTATACATTTGATTGCTTTGACAGAATCCTGACCAAATCCGAAGACACATCACGCCAGATCCGGCGCATGGGTGTTGCGTCGGCCAAGGTTGCCGTATCTCCGCCCCTGCAAATCAGCCCCAACCCGGAACCTTGGCCCGAAGACGAGCTTATTGAGATCAATCACATCTTTTCGGGTCGGCCCGTCTGGCTGGCGGCCTGGGTGCAGGACAAGGAATTCATCTCGGTTCTCAGTGCCCATCGTCAGGCGATGCGGATGCTGCCGCGTCTGGCGCTGGTGCTGCATGTGGCCGATATGCGCGAAGCCGGACCGCTGCACAGGCGGCTTGAATCGATGGATCTGCGTTGTGCGTACTGGGATCAGGGCGACAAGATCGAAGACACGACTCAGGTCATTCTGACGTCCGAGCCCGAAGATCTGGGCCTCTGGCAACGTGTCTCGTCCGTCACATTCATGGCCAGTTCGCTTGAACGTGGCGCAGGTGGCAAGGACCCGCTTGAGACGATTGCATTGGGATCGGCCATTGTGCACGGCCCCTTTGTGCACAGCCAGCAAGAGCTTTACGATCAGTTGAAACAGGTCAAGGCGGCACGCATGGTGAAATCCGCCACCGAATTGGGCGATGCGATTGTCGAGCTTCTGGCCCCCGATCAGGCGGCGGGCATGGCCCTTGCAGGATGGCAAATGATCACCGAAGGCGCGCCGCAGGCCGACCAGTTGATCGAGATGGTGCAGGAAGCGCTGGACCAGCGGAGTGCAGATGATGCGAGCACCTGAGTTCTGGAATACCGGCCCCGACAAGCTGGACCTGCGGGCCCGGCTGCTGGCCCCTCTGGGTCGTATCTACGCCTCGGCAACCGCGCGCCGCGTTGCAGCCGATGCCGGGGTCAATCCGGGCGTTCCGGTGATCTGCATCGGCAATCTGAATGCAGGCGGAACCGGCAAGACCCCCACGGCGATCTGGGTTGTCGAACAGTTGCGCAACGCCTGGCACGAACCGCATATCGTCACACGCGGACATGGCGGGTCGCTGGAAGGACCGGTGCGGGTCGATCCAAGCAAACATTCGGCCGCGCAAGTCGGCGACGAACCGCTGCTGCTGGCCATGTTTGCCGAGGTTTGGGTGGCCAAGGATCGCGCCGCCGGTGCGCGTGCTGCCGCACAAGAAGGCGCAAGTGTGATCGTGCTGGATGACGGGTTCCAGAACCCCTCGGTCGCCAAGGATTTCTCGATCATCGTGGTGGACGCGCAACGCGGGTTCGGGAACGGGTTGTGCCTGCCTGCTGGGCCTTTGCGCGAACCCGTCGATGTGGGCCTGAAACGCGCCGATCTGGTTCTGTCCCTTGGCGACGCCCCCGCGCAACAGGTATTTGCCGATCAGTGGGGCGATCAGATTTCAGTGCCGCACGCGACCGGTGTCGTCGAACCTTTGCAAACAGGAATGGACTGGGCCGGGTCGCGCGTGCTGGCCTTTGCAGGCATCGGACATCCCGAGAAATTCTTCCAGACCCTGCGCCAGCAAGGGGCCGAGCTGCTGCGGGCCGAGGCTTTGGACGATCACCAACCGCTGACGACAGCCCTTATGACCCGGCTTGAGAACGAAGCCCGGTCCTTGGGTGCCCAGATGGTGACAACGGAAAAGGATGCGGTCCGGTTGCCCGATGCCTTTCGTCGCAAGGTCGTGACCCTGCCGGTGCGCCTGCAAGTGGCAGATGCCGATTCTGTGCGCGAGATGCTGTTAAAGGCGGCACCTTCGCCCTGATGGATCCGGCCAGCCCTGAACGGGCTGACCGGGAATGGGTTTAGCTGCCAAGCTCGGCTTCGATCAGCCGCTTGAAATCCTCGTAGGACTGGTTCGACACCTTCTCGCCGTTGACGATAAAGGACGGGGTGGCCTGAATATCGTCACGCTCGGCGTTTTCCTGATACCACGCAACCAGTGTCTGAGCGCGAGTACCGTCCTGCAGACAGGCCTCTAGCTGATCACCATCGATCCCGGCCAGACGCCCGATCTTGCGCAGTTCATCCACGATTTCCGGCGGGCCGCCCGCGCGGGTCCATTCGGACTGACCCTCATAGATCAGGTCGGTGATGCCAAAGAACTTCTCGGGACCCGCGCAGCGCGCCACCATCGAGGCCCACAGACCATAGCGGTCAAAATACACCTCGCGGTAGATGAACTTGACCTTGCCGGTGTCGATGAAATCCTTCTTGAGCTGCTTATACGCGCCCTGATGGAAATTCGCACAATGCGGGCAGGTATAGGATGCGTATTCGATGATCTCGACCGGCGCGTCCTCGGCCCCTTGCACCATTTCGACGATGGTCGAGGTGTCCAGATCAGCCTCTTGCGCGATAGCACTGCCAACCAGCGGGTTGGCGGGGGTGGAATTCGAGGTTGTCAGCCAATAGCCGCCAGCGGCGACGGCGACAGCCGCACAGATTACGGTTGCAATACGGCTCATTCTCAGCCCTTTCTCAGCGTTTCTGTTTGGATAAAACGTTGCGGCCCAGACGTTCAAGGGCAGCGCGCAAATCACCATCGTGAACATCGCGCGACACTTTGTCTGCCTCGGCTGCAATTTCTGGTTTTATTTCCGGTTTCGCTTGTTTCGGCTTGTGATCGAAACTGGCCTGCCCCTCGGCAAATCCTGTCGGAGCGGTCTGGGTGATGCGAATGCGGCTGATCGCGTTATAGCCGTATACGGCGTTCACTTTGCCGCGCAGCTGTTCCTTCTGCATCTCCAGCATCGGCGCTTGCGGGCCTGTGGTCAAAAGGGTCAGCGTCGCGCCGATCCCGCCCTTGCCATAGCCCACATTCACCGGACGCGCGATCGAGGCGGTGTCCTGCCCCACAATCTCGGCCCAGTGGGTCAACAGACGCGACACGGCAAAGCCCCGGCTTTCCCCGGCGCGCCTGATCTGGTCGTTCAGCAATGTCGCGGTCCGTTTGAACCCGCGGGTCGAAGAACGTCTGCGCTGCATCTGGTTTCCAACTCTTGCGCCGCTATTGTAATGGGCGAAACGGCAGGTGCCAGCGAAACCCGACAGAGAGTTAGATAAATCTTGCGTGACAGCCCTGAATTCGACCTGAGCGCCGCGTTGCTCGAATGGTATGACCGCCACGCGCGGGACATGCCATGGCGCGTGGGGCCTGCGGATCGTGCCGCAGGCGTTCAGCCAGACCCCTATCGCGTCTGGTTGTCCGAAGTAATGCTGCAACAAACAACCGTTGCTGCCGTGCGTGATTACTTCATGCGTTTCACCTCGCGCTGGCCAAACGTTCAGGACCTGGCCTCCGCGCCGGATGATCAGGTGATGGGCGAATGGGCAGGGCTTGGCTATTACGCCCGCGCCCGCAATCTGCTGAAATGCGCCCGGGTCGTGGCCGATCAGCATGACGGGCGGTTTCCCGACACCTATGACGCCCTGCTGAACCTACCGGGGATCGGCCCCTACACCGCCGCTGCCATCGCATCCATCGCCTTTGACCGGCCCGAGACCGTGCTGGACGGCAATGTCGAGCGTGTCATGGCGCGGCTTTATGACATTCATGATCCGCTGCCCGGATCTAAACCCGTTCTGAAGGCCAAGGCCGCCGCGCTGACGCCGGATCAGCGCCCCGGCGACCATGCGCAGGCGGTGATGGATCTGGGCGCAACGATCTGCACCCCGAAATCCCCCGCCTGCGGCATCTGCCCTCTGCGTGACCCCTGTCTGGCCCGCGCCGAAGGAACCCAAGCGGAATTGCCCAAGAAAACCCCGAAAAAGCCTAAACCCACCCGCTTCGGCCACGTCTACATCGCCCAGCGCAAGGACGGAGCGTTGCTGCTGGAACGTCGTCCCGACAAGGGGCTGCTGGGCGGAATGCTGGGCTGGCCGGGCTCGGACTGGTCGGATGCACCAGCCGAGGCACCTCCGTTCTCTGCTGATTGGAACCTGCTGCCCGGCGAAGTGCGCCACACCTTCACCCATTTCCATCTGGTCTTGCGCATCTGGACGGCGGACCTGCCGGACCACGAAACACCGAAGGGCCTGACGATACTGCCCAAACACGATTTCAAACCCAGCGACTTGCCAACCGTGATGCGCAAGGCCCACGATCTGTGGCGCGGGCAATAAGCCCGTTGTGCCCTGTTGGGTCACCCGGCTAGGCTGCCCATACCGGTTCGGAGCACGAATGATGATCACAACAGAGACCCTGACCCGCTGGCAAACGGCTCTGCCCTTCTGGGTGTCCTTTCTGCTGGTTCCGCTGATCTGGGCCACAGCCATCGCGGGCGGCTGGTGGGTTCTGCTAATCCCCTTGACGACCTGGTGGGCCTTTGCCGCGCTGGACCGCCTGACCGGCCTTAACCTCGACAATGCCGATCCCGAAACGCCAGACAATGTGCTGCGCTGGTACATCCTGCTGACCAAGCTTTGGGTGCCGGTTCAGTTTGCCACCCTGTTTGGCCTGATCTGGTACGTGACACATACCGATCACCTGTCAAGCTGGTCCAAGATCGGGCTGTTCTTTGGCATGGGCATCCTGTCAGGCACGGTTGGTATCAACTACAGCCACGAGCTGATGCACCAGAAATCCCGGCTGGAACGCTGGCTGGGCGATATCCTTTTGGCCATGGTCCTCTATTCCCATTTCCGGTCCGAGCATCTGCTGGTCCATCACCGTTATGTCGGCACCCCCCGCGACCCGGTGACCGCGCGGTATAACGAGGGCTTCCACCGGTTCTACCCGCGCGTCCTGCTGCAATGCCTCATGTCTGCCTTCAAGGCCGAGCGGGACAAGCTGGCCCGCAAGGATCGCCCCTGGACCGACCCGTCGAACCCGTTCTGGCGGTATTGGGCACTGCAGGGCGGAATGCTGGCGCTTGCGGCCCTGATCGGCGGATGGTCCGGGTTGGGGCTGTTCCTGATGCAAGCCGGCGTGGCGATCTGGCAATTGGAACTGGTGAACTACGTCGAACATTACGGGCTGACCCGGAAGCATATCGGCGACGGGAAATACGAACATGTTCTGCCGCGCCATTCCTGGAACGCCTCGCAAAAGGCGTCAAACTGGTTGCTGATCAACCTGCAACGCCATTCGGATCACCACTACAAACCCAACCGGCGCTTTCCGCTGCTGCAAAACCACGCGCAAGAGGACGCGCCGCAATTGCCCCATGGCTACCCCGTGATGACCGTGGCCGCGATGATCCCGCCCTTGTGGCGGCGCGTCATGAACCCCCGCGTCCGGGCCTGGCGGCGGCAATACTACCCCGAGATCACCGACTGGCATCCCTACAACAAGGCGCAGAACCCCCTGCCAAATGCGTGACCGCAGCGCGCCCTGCGCGCTGCCCGGCCCAACCAAAGGCGCTGCATCTGTGATGCAGCAACGACGAGCGGGAGCCCCTCAGTACACCCAGATATCCATGGGGTCCGCCACTCCGCGCACGGCCTGAGCGCTGCGCCTGGTGAACCCTTCCATCGCGTGTGCGGGGCTTTCCTGCAACGCCTGAGCCCGCAGCGCGTCACTGACGACAACGCGCGCCTTATAGTCACGCGTCATCGCCTCAAGCTTGGCAGCCACATTCACCGCATCGCCGATCACCGCAAATTCCAAGCGGTTGGCCCCGATATCACCCAACACGACCGAGCCATAGTGGACCCCGATCCCCACATGAATCTCAACCTCGCCCGCGCGGCGGCGTTCCAGATTCCAGCGGTCGATCATGTCCACCATCGCCCGCGCACAGCCCAGCGCATTGGTGGCATCCAGCGGCGTCGGGACCGGTGTGCCAAACGTGGCCATCAACCCATCACCCAGATATTTGTCCAGAGTCCCATGATGACGAAACACCTCGGTCTCCATCCGGGCATGGAACCCGCGCAGAACCTCGATCACCTCATACGGGTCGCGACCCGCCGCAAACTTGGTGAAGCCCACGATATCGATGAACAGAACCGCGATGTTTTCCTTGCGCACCTGTTTCAACGGCTCGTCATTCTGGCTGAGTTCATCGACCACATTGGGCGAGAAATAGCGCGACAGGTTCGCCCGCTCGCGTTCCAGCCCCGCATTGGTCATCAACAGCCGGTTCAGCCGCCGCATGGACACGCCCAGCGTCACCGCGACCATTACAAACACGATCACCTCCTGGATGCGCAGTTCGGCCCGGAAACTGTTTGGATCCAACATTTCGGCCACATCCGGATAGCCCTGCAACGCATCCGCCACCCGCTCGCTGATCCCGGGGAAGGGGGTGGCGATCCACCAGGCAATGATCCACCCAGCAGTCCATACCCCTGCGGTCCACGACCCGATGGCAATCACCGTGCGCCAGGAATAAGCCAGCGTGCCCGCCGCCAGAATGATGAAGAAATACTGGAAATTGTCGAACCGGTACTGCATCGCCAGCGGTCGGACATCGTCGCTGAACGGGTTGGGTACGATCATGCCCAAGGTCATGATTAGCAGATCGACAAAGATCAGCAACAGCTCAGCCCGCGATTGCCCCACCCGGCCCGCGCGGCGGATCAGCCAGCCATTGGCGCAGAGCAGCAGCAGGATGAAGTGATACCACAACACCTCCCACTGCGGGTTCAGATAGATCAGCAACACCCCGGTCAGCCCCATCGCGATCCAGCGGGCGCGAACGGCCAGTTCCAGCCCCTCACGCTTGTGCTGTTCCAGCGCGGCTTCGGTATATTTGTTGTCCAGATCGAAATTGTCGGGCCGGGTGACAAAGAACCTTTCAAAACGCGAGGGGCTGGCGCTGGTGTCTGTCATGACGGGTCGCTCTCGTACCAGGTATCAGGATGATCCCATGCAACCATTCCTGCGACCAAAACAAAAGACCCCGCCGGATGATCGGCGGGGCAAGGCGTAGTGCCATGTGTCAGGTCACAGGCACCGGCGGTTTTCGTGAAATCAGTTCATTTCCGCGCGAATCTGCTGGCGCAGCACGTCAATCGGCACCGTCTTGCCGTCGCGCTTGAAACACCAGTAGGTCCAGCCATTGCAGGACGGCGCGTTTTCCAGATGTGCGCCGACCTGATGGATCGAACCTTTGACGTTGTCGCCCACCAGCGTCCCGTCGGCGCGGACCTTGGCCTTGTGGCGCTGGTTCATCGAATACAGCTCTTCGCCCGGGCGCAGCATGCCGCGTTCAACCAACTGGCCAAAGGGCACGCGCGGTTCGGCGCGTTTGCTGGCGCTGACTTCCAGCGCCTCACGGTCGAATTTACGGACCTTGGAAATACGTTTCTCGGCCACCTTGCGATAGCTTTCCTCGCGCTCGATGCCGATGAACTCGCGTCCCAGCATCTTGGCAACCGCACCGGTCGTGCCGGTGCCAAAGAACGGGTCCAGAATCACATCCCCCGGATTGGTCGAGCCGATTAGAACCCGGTGCAGCAACGATTCCGGTTTCTGCGTCGGATGTGCCTTGTCGCCGTTTTCATCCTTGAGCCGTTCATGCCCGGTGCAGATCGGCAGCACCCAGTCGCTGCGCATCTGCACGCCTTCGTTCAGGGCTTTCAGCGCCTCGTAGTTGAACGTGTATTTCGCACCTTCGCGCTTGGACGCCCAGATCATCGTCTCATGCGCGTTGGTGAATCGCTTGCCGCGGAAGTTTGGCATCGGGTTCGACTTGCGCCAGACCACGTCGTTCAGGATCCAGTAGCCGGCATCCTGCAGGGCCGAACCCACGCGGAAGATGTTGTGGTACGACCCGATCACCCAGATCGCGCCATTGGGTTTCAGGAGACGGTGCGCCGCCTTCAGCCAATCACGGGTGAACTGGTCATAAGCGCCAAAGCTGGAAAACTGATCCCAGTGGTCGTCAACCGCATCCACCTGAGAGTTATCCGGGCGATGCAATTGCCCCTTGAGCTGCAAATTATACGGAGGATCCGCAAAGATCAGGTCAACCGACGCCTCGGGCAGACTGTTCATCACATCGATGCAGTCCCCGGATATAATCGTGTTTAAAGGGAGCGCTTTCGCGCCCTTTTTGGTGGTTGTTGTCATTTTACTGCCTCAAGTATCCACGGCGCTTTTGCGCTCATTTGGTTGAGACAAGGATGAGTCAAAGACGATTCGGCGTCAATTTCTTTTTTGAATCAGCGACTTACGATTTACTCTTGATACAAGATATTGTGGACAGGCTTGAACGAACGTCTATGGTGTGGGGTCACACCAAGATTTCGCAGCGCCTCCTTGTGTTGTTTTGACGGATAACCGGCGTTTGTCTCCCACCCATAGCCCGGATGCTGTTGCGCCAAATCCACCATCACCTGATCGCGCCAGTTTTTCGCAAGGATCGAGGCCGCCGCGATCGACACCGATCGCGCATCCCCTTTGACCACCGCCTGCGAAGGGATTTTCAGGCCGCGCGGTATCATATTGCCATCGATCAGCAGAAAATCGGGCGCAGGGTCCAGGGCCGCCACCGCCCGCGCCATGGCCAGATGCGAGGCGCGCAGGATGTTGATCTCGTCGATTTCTTCCACCGACGCCTCGGCAACCGCAAATTCGGCGCTGTCCCGCAAGGCCGTGTCCAAAGCGGCGCGGCGCTTGGCGGTCAGTTTCTTGGAATCGTTCAACCCGTCGGGAAAATCGACGGGGTTCAGAATCACCGCAGCCGCCACAACCGGCCCGGCCAGCGGGCCGCGCCCGACCTCATCAACACCTGCGACACGCAGATGCCCCCGGTCCAGCAGGGCCTGCTCTAGTTCAAAATTCGGTACCATCATCCCTTTGGCAAACCGCGTTTCACGACCGACCGCAAGAAAAAAGAGAGGGCAGCTTGCGCCGCCCCCTCTCTTGCGCGGCGCTTCTTGCGGCACCGCTCCTGCTCGTGACCGATTACTGATAAACCACACGGTATCCTTGCTGGCGCAGGCACGCGGGTTCATACCCCCGCTTGACCTTTTTGCCGTTCCAGAAACCGACCTTGCATTGGTTGGGCAGGCTATTGGCATGTCTGTAGTGTTTCTTCAGGCATTTTGGCCCAAGCAACTGCCGGTTGGGTCCGTAGCCTTTGATTGTCCGCAGGCACCGGTGCGGCAGGTCATATCGCGCCACACGTTTCGGAACCGGACGAACATGTGGATGCACGATCTTCGGTTCCTTGTACACGTGATGATACTGGCGGCTCGGCCGATCCCTGCGCTTTTCCTTGTTATAGTGATTGACCGCCGCGCCGATGATGGCAATGGCGGCCAGCCCGCCAAGAATGTCCCCGGTATCTGCAGCCCGCGCTTGCGAGGCCGAGACGCCGGTAACGGCAATGGCGGTGGCGACGATCAGGGCGATGAATTTGCGGTGCATGATGCATGTCCTTTCGCAACTTGGGGCGGACCCGCTAAGGACCGCGAATGTGATGCCCCGACACTGGGCCCGCCCCCTTCAGACAAGCAATAACGCGCGGTTGTTATCGAATATCAGCCGCGTCTAACCCCTTATGTTATTGAATATCCCGGCCACCCATGCGCAGGATGCGGCCTATGAAACAGATCCTCTCTTCTCTGGTCATTGCGACCCTGTTATCGGTGGGCTCCTCTGCTTTGGCGGCGGATTGCTATGCCGACTACAAGGCCAAACAGGACAATCCGTTGCGCCTGCACTACGGCGTGATGCAGGTGTCTTCGTGCAAAAAAGGGCAGGCAA
This sequence comes from Ruegeria sp. AP12, assembly GCF_056540025.1. Lineage (NCBI taxonomy): Bacteria > Pseudomonadati > Pseudomonadota > Alphaproteobacteria > Rhodobacterales > Roseobacteraceae > Ruegeria > Ruegeria sp. AP12. The sequence continues at coordinate 58,156 of NZ_JBQFVZ010000009.1, read as the reverse complement.
AGCAGGAGGTCGCGCAGCGCCTGCGCGGGTCCGGCTGGACCTTGCTGAACGTCATGTCGGTATTTGGGCCGGAAGGGTTGGATCAAAGGAAGGCCAATGCCGGAAAATTCTATCTCCGTTTCTGACGCAAGACGCTCCGGGGTTCGACTGGTCGGGCTGGGCATTGCTGCCATCCTGGCCATTCTCGTGACCGCAGCCGCATTTCTGTTCTGGACCCTGCCCGACGCCAACGCCTTCAACGCACGGGTCGAAAGGCTGTTTGTCGAAAGCGACCTGACCACGCAGGCCGAAATCCGGCTGTTGGAGATTCTGGCCCAATCCGGCACCGCCTTTGCCGATACGCTGGCCAGCTATCGGATGGTCATCTATGTGCTGCTTGTCTTTTCCTGCGCGATGCTGATTTCGGCCTTTGTGTTTCTGGTGATGCTGGTGCTGCTGAACCGGCGCATGGCACAGATCGAACGCACCGGGATTCAGGTGACCTCGCTTTTGATCAGCCGCGAGGAAAACACGGTTTACCTCAACAACATGGACTTCAAACTGACCCCTGCCGCGATGGAAACCCTGTCCATTCTGGCCGAATCCCGCCTTGACGACGAGGTCCTGTCAGGTGCCCAGATCGAGGCGATGATCTCGGGCCGTGATGCAGCCGATTGTGACGAGGCAGCCGGGGCCACCCGTATCAAACGCCTTCGCGACGCGTTGGGCAACCAGATGGTCAGCGAATTGTTGGTCAAGAATATCGCCAAAAAGGGCTATATGCTGTCCATCGAAAAGGACGTCATCCAGATGGTGTGACCCGGCGCAGCGGAAAAACTGGGCCGTGCCCCTTGGAATAAAGACCGGAAAACCCCATTATTTTGGGACCCCATGGCAAGGGAGGTCGATCATGAACGTCCACGCCACACCAAGACCCAAAGGTTACGGAATCTCTGTCGAGCCGTTGAAAGGCAGAATTGCCATTTACCGGAACGACATTCTTCTGGCCGAGAGCCACAATGCCAAGGTGATGTATGAGACACGGCTGCCGCCCACCCTCTACATCCCGCGCGCGGATTTGTGCGTGGACCTGAGTTCGGAAACCGAACTGCAGACCTTTTGCCCGTTCAAGGGCACCGCGACCTATCATGACATCAACCTGCCGGGTGAGCATCTGACCAATTCCGTCTGGGCCTATGAAGACGCGCTGCCGGAAAGCATCGCGATTCAGGGCCATATCGGGTTCATGCCCGGCGCCTATACCGAGATCGATCTGGGCCAGAACCAACTGCGCGAACCTGATGACGGGAACATCAGCGGCCCCTTGATTGATTGGCTGATGCGCGGTGCCTCAACCGCCAATACGCCCGAGGCGTTTACAGAAGCGCTGGCCGAGAAAATGCTGGAACACGGGATCGCGATTCAACGCCTCAGCATTCTGGCCTGGTCGCTTCATCCCCTGATCGTGGGCAAGCATTATATCTGGGAAAAGGATCAGGCCGAGATTCTGACCCACGCACCAACCTACGAGATCCATGACCATCCGGCGTTTATCAACAGCCCGCTGCGTCATGTTTCCAACGGGCTGGGTGGCGTGCGGCAACGGCTGAACGACGAGAACCCCCATAACAGTTTCCCGATCATGGAGGATTTGAGGGCCAAGGGCGCAACGGACTATGTCGCCATGCCGCTGCCGTTTTCGGACGGGCGCACCAATGTTCTGACCCTGACCTGCGATCACCCCAACGGCTTCACGACCGAAAATCTTGGGCTGGTTTTTGAATGCTCGGCCGTGATCGCTCGGTATTACGAAGTGTTCATGCAGCGCGAGAACGCGCAGGTTCTGCTGGAAACCTATGTCGGCAAACGATCCGGGGCGCGGGTTCTGGGTGGTGAAATCCGTCGCGGCGACGGGGATGAGATTGATGCGGCGATCATGTTCTGCGATCTGCGCAATTCGACCAGCCTTGAAGAGAAATTGGGACGTGCGGCTTATATCAACCTTCTGAATGAGTTTTTCGAAACCGTATCCGGCATCGTTCACGGCAATGGGGGAGAAGTTCTGAAATTCATCGGCGACGCTGTGCTTGCTGTCTTTCCGGCCATCGACGACCCCGCGGTCGCGCGAGAAAGCGCGCAACGTACGGCAATTGGAATTGTCGAACGACTGGGCGAGTTGCGGCAAGCCGGCACCGACACCCATTGCGATTGCTCGATCGGTCTGGCCTATGGGCGTGTGACCTATGGCAATGTCGGCTCGCGCGAAAGGTTGGATTTCACCGTGATCGGTCAGGCTGCCAATGTCGCCGCCCGGTTGGGGGAGTTCGGCAAAACCGTTGGGCACCGCATCGTAGTTTCGGAAGACATCGCGCCGGCCTGCGCAAATGCGCAGCCCTTGGGCGAGGTCGCGTTGCATAATGTGTCCAAACCGGTCAGATCCTATGCTCTGCGTACATCTGCAGATGACATCCTGAATTCTTAGCTTGCCCGTGCCTCGATCCGGGTCGTCCGACTAGCGGTGCAATCATAGTCTGGGGCGAACCCGATTTCGCCGCAGGACGTTCCTTCCCTGACTTGTTCGGCCATCATAGGCTTATCCGGCCCCCAGCAGGATCAGCGCGGTCTGCGCAGGAGAGATCGTGTTCTGCAACTGCGCGATCTGGCTGCGCGCAAGATAGGTATCGGTCAGGCGGGACACAGCGCCCTCATCCGTGAATTGCGACAAATCTTCTGAGCCCGTCAGACTGAACAAACGCTCTTTGAACTCGACCAATTGCGTATCAATGTCCAACTGCCCGAAGGACGCAGGTAATCCCAATGCCGTTTCCATCATGCTGCGCAGCGGTGGCAACCCCATCAGATCGAACCACTTCGTGTCCGTGCTTGTATCCGCCTCAGCCAGTTCGGTCAGTGCGTGTTGCGCATAAAGGGCGATGCGCATGGACTCATCCGAGTCACCTACCGAGATCTCGAAACGGGCGGTCATGTTGTCCTGTGCGACCTGTTCCATAAGCGATGCAAATCCGGTCCGCCGCACCTGACCGGGGCCAAATCCAAAAGCGTCCGAGAACTCGCGATACCGCTTGTCGGCCAGCCGGTTGGACAAGGCATCATCGGCGCTGGTTCCATCCTCAAGGATCTTGCGGATGAAGAAGCGGTTATCCAGATCACCCTCAAGCCCGAACGCCCCAAGTGCGACTTGCAGTAGCCTCCGATCCGACACCAGTTGTTCGGCTGTTTCGACCTGACCGATGTTTTCCAGAAAATACCGTGTCTCTCGCTCGTTGATGTTCGAGGTCGAGAAGGCCTGAAACTGCGAATCGTACGTGCGTTGTAGAAAACGCCAGCCGACCAGCCCGCCAGTGGGTATGACGGGTTGGAAGGTCATTGCTGATAGGCCATCAAACGCTCCTCCCTCGGCAATAGCGAGCGGAGCGATTTCAGACATTTATAATAATGCTCGGCCACCAGCGCATCGGTTGCTTCTGTCAGAACGCGCCGGCTGTCGGCATCGGTGAAAACCTGACTCAGTTCTTCAACGCGGCGCAGCAGTTGTTGTCTTGCCGAAACAGGATCCATATCCCCGGACAGAACAAGCTGCGCGGCGTAACAGACACGACGGACGGGTGTATTCACCTCATCCGGGTGAATGGCATCCCGCAACCTCAGCACATTGGCCTGCGGCGTCATGATCGAGAACCGGCTGCGTCGATCCCCGTTTTCAATGACAACGCCGTTGATCAGAACCCTCTCTTTCGGGGCCAATTTCAGGACCAGCCCCCCCATCACGCGGCCCCACCTTGACGCAGCCCGCGCAGAACTGCGGTGTTGATTTCCAACAAGGGATCAATGGTTGCGTTGTTGGTCAGAACCTGACTGCTGTGATGTTCGGTAAACTCCGCCAGATAGAAAATGCGGGCCCGCAGATCATTGGGCAGGGCGTTATCCGAGTCAGACACGCCCGTTGCAAGAACCGTCCACAGACGACGGTTTTCATGCACGGCCTGAACAAATCCGGCAAAATCAGTTGACTTGCGTGCTGCGGCCGCTTTGAGACGGCGCGTGATTTTTGAGATCGCCTCGAATTCAGTATCGCGCGGCGTTCGAATAGGTGCAGCGGTTTGCGCGTAGGCGTTGTGAGCAAGCATTTGCGGGGTCACTTGAAATCCTTCCAATAGGCCGTCTTCATGCGGTCAATGCCGGGGCGCGAAACCCGCGCCCCGACCAGGTTCCGGAATTAACGGAACAGCGACAGGATCGACTGCGGCGCCTGGTTGGCAATCGACAGCGATTGAGTTGCCAATTGCTGCTGCACCTGCAAGGCCTGCAACCGGGCCGAAGTCTCTTCCATGTCGGCATCAACCAGCGAGCCGATACCGGACTTGAACGAGTCGGTCAGTTTCGAGACGAAATCCTGCTGGGTTTCGATCCGACCCTGCACGGACCCAAAGGCCGCCGCCGCGTCGATCGAGGTATCGATCAGCGTTTCGATCGTGCCCAGTGCTGCCGCTGCACCTGCATCGGTCGACACGTCAATCGAGCTCAGCGCACCCAGACCGCCAGAACCCGCGTTGGTGAACTGAGCAGAGATAGAAATGTCCTGATCCGCATCAGCACCCGCAGCGGCGGTACCCGTCGCGAAGGACAGGGTGTTCGGCGCACTGGACGCGTCATAATCAACGGCAAGACCCGTGATACCCAGTGCATCGATCTCATTCTTCAGGCCGACCGCGACCAGAGCATCTGTGTAGTTCTCGTCATAGGTTCCCGACGGATCAAGATCGCTGTCCTGGATCGTATATGACACTTCCTGATCGCCAACGCGGATCGACACGCTGTCACCGACTTCGAAGTTGTCTGTCGAACTGTCGATGAGAATGTCGCCAGTGCCCGTGGTGCGGTCCATGGTGAAGCCTGCCACGTCATTGTCGGTTGTTGCACCGTCCGAACCGGCAAGAACGCCCTTGGCCGTATACCCACCAATCGACAGGTCCTGGCTGGCCACTGAAATCGACGCAGAGTTCACGGCACCGGTGCCATCACGGTCAAGCGAGGACAGGATCGAGACGGTGCCCGCAGTCCCATCCACCAGGTTGAGACCGTTGAACTGCGCGGCCCCGACGACCGATGCGATCTGATCGCGCAAGGCGGTCACGTCGTCATTGATCTTGGCGCGGTCAACATTGCCTTCCTGCGCGGCAACGATTTTACCTTTCATCTGGGTCAGCAGGTCGGTCACCGTTTCCGACGCATTCCGCGCAACGGCAACGGTGGATTCGCCCAGTGACAGGCTGTCCTTGATAGCGTTGAAGCCTTTGACGTCCGACTCCATGACTTTGGAGATCGCCCACACGGCCGAATTGTCCTTGGCGGTCGCGACATCCTTACCGGTCGAGATCGCGTTCTGGGTCATTTCAAGGTTCTTGTTGACCGACTTCAGGGTCTGCAGCGCAACCATTGCGCCATTGTTTGTCAGAATGCTGGACATAGCTTTCATCCTTTTCCGTTCGGGCCTTTTGCGCCCAGTTTCACCCCGCAATGCCTGCGGGCTTTGCTGTCGTTCTGACCTGTGCGACGCACCCTGAGGCCGTTCGCGCCACCTGTGTTCATCAAGTGCAGGGACACTCTTGACCGTGATCCCCTAACGGAGTGCTAAAACGCCCAACCCGGAAATTTCGGATTTGAATCAAACCGACGGCTATGCCCGTTTTTCCAGCTTTGCATGGCTTCGCACCTTGTACCCGTTGCGCTGGCCATCTGCGCCATAGGTGCTGAATTCCTGGCGTACCCGGCGCAGTTCGGCCATTCGGGCGGCCACGGCGCGGATGCCGTCTGCTGCGCTGTTCAGCAGGGCCTGATTGCGTTCGACCTTTTGCTGAACGCGAATCAACTCGGCGCTGTCGCGAACCTGAAGATCGTTGATCGCACCGATCAGCTTTTCTTTTTCCGGCACCATCAGGGTCAGGCGATCCAGATCACCGTCAACCAATGCTGCGCGTTCAAGATCCAGAATCTCTTCCAGCGACCTTATCAGAATCGTATCGGAATCAGCTGTCATTGCTGCGCTCCATCATTGATTTGAGTAAAAGTTCCGACAGCCCGACGCCGCCGGACTGGGCCAGTTGTCGTGCTTGATGCTGAACCAGAAAGGACGAGAACTGATCCTCTCCGGCCCCGCCGCCGAACGAGTCGCGCGATTCCCCCAGACCGGCGGATTTCAACATCTCCGCCAGGAATGCGGCCTCAAGCTCAACGGCTGCAGACCTGAGCTTGTCCGTGGTTGGAACCGGTGGGGGGAGGGCCGAAACCTTCATTGCTTTCTCCGAAAATTGCATCGAACTTTCTCGATCAAAGAGGAAAGCGGTTAAAATAAATGTAACTTCCTGAGGGCAGATTTCAGGTCACACAAGACGGAGCCGGAGCAAAATGCCCAACCCGCTGACACTGGCGACAAACGCGCCCACATCGACTGCCAAACCCGAGGCTGCGACGCACGAATCGGATGCGTCAAAAAAGACGGCGCAGTTTCAGGATATTCTGGATCAGCAGGACTCTGCGCCGAAACAAGATCCCATACCCGAGGTGACAGAAGAAGGGGCTGATTTACCCGAAGCCAAGATTGCCGCCGACGGGCCCGATATCGAAGCCGAGCCTCCTGCCCCCACGCTCGCTGTGGGCGAGGTCAAGCCGGTGCCGGTTGGCGAACGTGCCATTGAACAGGCGCCGCCCACGGGGAAAACAGTGCAAACACAAGTGACGATTGGCACACAGACGGTGCCGCAAACTTTGGAAGCTGGCCCGGCGGCACAAGCAACGATCCTGCATGACCCCGCCCCGCCCAAAGACGTACAAGCAGCCGTGCCGCAGCCGGACACGCGAAACAACGCCCCGCCCAATGCGTCGCCTGCAGCCACGCAGGTGAATATTGGAACGCCCGTCGAATCGGCTTTCGCGGCACGTTCAACAAACGGGCCGGAGCTGTCATCCAAAGGGCAGGTGACAATGTATCGGGATGCCCCAAAGATCGCGAGCGACCTGCCAAAATCACCGCAGTCGCAGGTGCCAATGGATCGACCTCCCAGCACCGCTCAGATGCAGATTCTGGCGACGACCACCCCTCGTGAGGTTGAAAAACCGGGACCTGTCGAGAAACCAGAGGCTCTGCCTGTTATGGCCGATGAGCCGGTGTTGCAATCTTCGCGTGAATCGGCCCCGTCACTCAGCGCGCCCGCACAGACGGCGCGGGCCGAGGTCGCACGGGCCATTGCCGGACAAATGGCCGCGGCGGTGCAGGCGCGGCCCGGGTCAGGCGCGATCGAGATTGCACTGAACCCCGAAGAATTGGGGCGGGTTTCAATCGTACTGAATGGCCGCGATGACGGGTTTTATGTCACGATTGCCGCCGAGCGTCCTGAAACGCTGGACCTGATGCGCCGACATATTGCCGTGTTGAACGCCGAGTTCCAGAAGCTTGGCTATGGCGATCTGTCCGTCGATCTGGGTACGTCTTCGGACCTTCGGCAGGACGCGCGCGATCCCAACACCTCTGGCTTTGTCGAGATGCCATCCGAAGAAGCGGCGGTCCATACAAATGCAATTCCACAGAAATCGGCCCCGGGCAGGGGCATCGATATGAGGTTATGACAATGATAAACCCAACCCAGCTTGCGCAAAGCACAAGCCAGACTCAGACGGCAGCCAGCACTCAAAGCTCGGCCATTGCATCCGATTTCGAAACCTTTCTGCTGATGATGACCACACAGGCCCAGAATCAGGACCCGTTGGAGCCGATGGATTCCACCGAATACGCCTCGCAGCTTGCGCAGTTTTCGATGGTTGAGCAGCAGGTGCAGACCAATGATCTGCTGTCCTCGCTGACAGCCAGCATGGGGGGTCTGAACCTTGGCGAACTGGCGAATTGGGTTGGAATGGACGTGCGCTCGACCGCGGGATTCCGGTTTGAAAACGCGCCCGTGACCTTGTTCGCCCAGCCCGATGATGCGGCGGACAAAGCGACGATGATCATCCGGGACGAACAAGGCGCGGTTGTCAGCCGGACAGATGTGCCGCTGGATCAGACCGAGTTTATCTGGGCTGGTACCGACGCCGACGGCAATCCGCTGCCCCCCGGAACCTACACGGCCACGCTCCGCAGTTTTCAGGATGGTGACCGGTTGTCGGACACGCCCGCCGCCTCATACAGCCGGGTGGTAGAAGCCCAGATCGGAGACGCGTCGATCCTGCTGACCCTTGAAAGCGGGCAGGTTGTTCCCACCGATCAGGTCACAGCCGTGCGCGCGGGCGCTTGAACTGACGGGCCGGGCGGGCCAAAGCTAGGCCATTCGCGACTCGCTTGAAGAACTGGTTAACGCCCTGCCCGACCTGCCCAAACCTCCGCCCGACCTTGTCCAGCAGCTGATCGACAAAGCGCTGGTTCATGAAGGTGCGCGTTTCGAGACCCTATATGGCGGGCGGACCAATCAGGTCTGGAAGGTGCTTGGCGGCGATTGCGACAGGGTTTTGAAACTCTATAGCTCATCCCTGCGCAACCCTCTGTTTGGCAACGATGCCGAACTGGAAGCCCGCTGCCTGAAAGCGCTGGAACCCACCGGATTTGTGCCTCGGCTGCGCGCCGCAGGGCGGCACCAGCAGGACCGCTGGGTGTTCTACGACCACGCGCCCGGATCACCCTGGGACAAGGAGCCCGAGCCGGTGGCCGAGCTGCTTTGGGATTTGCACCGGCAGCAATTTCCGGTTCCGGCACCAGAAGGGTGCAATGGCAGCGCGGATCTGGAACAGCACGGGCTAAGAATCCTTGATCGGTGTTCGTCCCAAACCCGTCAGACGCTGCTGGACTTGCGGCCCTCACACGCGGTCGAACCGATTTCTGATGTTTGCCTGATCCATGGCGATCCTGTGCCGGGCAACATTCTGGTGGCAGATACCGGCTTGACCCTGATCGACTGGCAATGTCCTGCGTTGGGGGATCCTTGTGAGGATTTGGCGATGTTCCTGTCCCCGGCGATGCAGAAACTATACCGGGGGGCGCCTTTGGCGACCGATCAGACAGAACGGTTCCTGACAGCTTATCGGGATAAGGCGATTACGGCCCGGTACAGACAGTTGCACCCATGGTTCGCCTGGCGCATGGCGGCGTATTGTCTGTGGCGGATGGAAAACGGTGCACCGGATTACCGGCACGGTTTGGAACTTGAGATCGAGGCACTGCGCTGATCCGAACTCACCAATCCGCGATCGACATGGCCGCATAAGCAGGCGGCAGAACCGCGCGTCGCCACCTGCCAAGGGGAAATCGCTGCGGAGGCTGTGTCATCGGACCGGGCAGCCCGGCATCTTGTCCCAGAGCCAATCGCGCCAAGGCCCGACCACAATAGGTGCCCATTGCAACGCCGTTGCCATGAAACGCAAAACCCGCGAACAGGCCGGGTTGCCGGGGCACCGGGCCCGCATAAGGCACCAAACCGTGGGACAGGCACACCATGCCCGACCAGATATGCGTGATCTCGATCCCGGCCCAGGCAGGGAACATTCGCCTGAAATCCCTTTGCACCTTGTGACGAATTGCAGCCTCGGCCCGGTCCGAGGATCGCAGGCCACCGCGCATCCCGAAAAGGAATCGCCCGTCGGGCATCAATCGGAAATAGTGCAGCAAATGCCGCGTGTCATAGCACATCTGATCCGAGGTCCAGCCCTGCGCCATCTTCTCTGCCTCGGTCAGAGGGCGTGTGACCAGAACGGTGGATTGCGCCGGTAGATACCGGCCTGACAGCCAGTCCGGCACATCCTCGCTTGAATAGCCATTGGTGCAGATCAGGACCATGTCGGCCTGTACACAGCCATTGGGGGTGGTCAGCCGAAACCCCGGCCCGGATTTCTGGACGCGCTGAACCGGGCTTTTCTGATAAAGCTGCACCCCCAGATCATGCGCAGCGCGCGCGAGGCCAAACAGATACTTGCGCGGGTTCAGGCCAAAGCCGACGGGAGTCGTGTAGCCACCGTGAAACGGGCCGTTCAGCCCCAACGCGGGCAGGTCGTTGGCCTCGTGCAGGGTGCCGTTCTCGTCTGCGTACCGTCGCAGACGGGTCATTGCGCGCTTGGTATGCGCCAGTTGGGTTTCGCCTGCGGAATGTGTGTCGGCATCGATCTCATGCTTGTTCAGCAACCCGGCGACCAACTGGACCGCATTCTGTTCTGCCTGCCCGTAGGCGTCCGCCTCCTGTTCGCCAAACCGGCGCGCCATGGTCCCGTGGCTCAGCTTTGAGCCGCCCAGACAGCAGAACCCGCCGTTGCGACCCGAGGCGCCCCAGCCAGGTGTTTCAGCTTCGAACACCGCGACCGAGGCCCCGCCTTCCGCCAGATGCAGCGCGGCAGAGACGCCGGTGAAACCTCCGCCAATTATGGCGACATCGACGCTCTGATCGCCTTTCTGCACCGGCCAATCGGGGCTGGGGCTGGTTTCATCCCACCAACACCCCGCGCGCGGGCCGGGGCCGTAGGTATAGCCGGGAAAAATGCGCCTCATTCCGTTCGGGCAGCAGCCATTTCATCTTGTCGCTGCCGCATCATCGCGCGTTTTGTCACCAACGAGGCGGTGATCACGCCAATTGTGACAACCGCGATCATGATCGTCGACAGAGCGTTGATTTCCGGACTGACCCCCAGACGCACGGCCGAGAATATCCGCATTGGCAAGGTCGTGGCCGACGGGCCTGAGGTAAAGGAGGCGATCACCAGATCGTCCAGCGACAGGGTGAAGGCCAGCAACCAGCCCGAGATCACGGCAGGCGCGATAATCGGCAGGGTCACCAGACGAAACGCTTGCGCCGGAGAGCACCCCAAATCAAGTGCGGCCTCTTCCAGCGACTGATCGAACGTCACTAGCCGCGACGAGACGACGACGGACACAAAGCACATCGAGAATGTCGTGTGCGCCAACACAATGGTCAGGATGCCCCGATCCAATCCGATGCCGATGAACAGCAACAGCAGCGACAATCCGGTGATGACTTCGGGCATCACCAGCGGCGCATAGATCATGCCCGAAAACAGTGTACGGCCAAAGAAACGCCCTCCACGCACCAACACATAGGCGGCAGCAGTACCCAAAACGGTTGCGATTGTTGACGAGAATACAGCCACGCGCAACGTCACCCATGCGGCATCCAGGATCTGTTCGTTCTGGAACAGCTCTCCATACCATTTGGTCGAGAAACCCGCCCAGACTGTGACCAGCTTGCTTTCATTGAAGCTGTAGATGATCAGGATCAGCATCGGGATATACAAGAAGGCGAACCCCAGCGTCAGCGAGACCGTGTTGAACCAGCTTAATCTGCTCATTGTTCGGCCTCCGTCTGTTTTTGCTGGTTGCGCTGGAACAGCACAATCGGGATCACCAGGATCAACAGCAGGACAACCGCAACAGCACTGGCGACGGGCCAATCGCGGTTCGAGAAGAACTCTTCCCACAGAACTTTACCGATCATCAGCGTGCCCGAGCCGCCCAGCAGGGACGGGATCACGAACTCACCAATTACAGGGATCATCACGAGGAAACACCCTGCGATTATGCCGGGACGCGACAGCGGGATGGTCACCAGCCAGAAGGCTTGCAGCCGTGAACAGCCCAAATCCTCGGCAGCTTCGATCAGGGATTCGTCCATCCGCTCCAGCGCCGAATAAATCGGCAGGATCATGAAGGGCAGATAGGTGTAGACGATGCCGATATAGACCGCCGTGTTGGTGTTCAGGATCGTCAACGGGGTCGAGATGATGCCCGTCCAGAGCAGCAGTTGGTTCAGATAACCTTCGTTCGACAGAATGCCCATCCACGCATAGACGCGGATCAGGAAGGACGTCCAGAACGGCAGGATCACCAGCATCATCAGCGTCGGTCGCCATTCCTCGGGCGCGCGGGCCATGCCATAGGCAATCGGATAGCCCACCAGCAACGTGAAGAAGGTCGAGATCACGGCGATTTTGACGCTGGACAGATAAGCCTTCCAATACAGGTCATCCTCGGTCAGCCAGACGAAGTTTTCGAAATCCAACTGGCTGAAGAAGTCCTTGATCCCGGCCCATCCCTGCGAAAGGTCCAGCGTCGGCGTATAGGGCGGGATCGCCAGTTCAGTGTCGGACAGAGAGATCTTCAGTACGATGAAGAACGGCACCATGAACAGCGCCAGCAGCCAGACATAGGGAACGGCAATCAGCAGGGCGCGGCGCATCAGTTCGCCAGCAGAACCGCAGCCGTTGCTGTCCAGGACAGCCAGACCGGGTCTTCCCAAGTGAACGACCGGCGCGAGATGCGACGGGTATTGGCGGATTGCGCCTTGATGATCGTGCCGTTTGCCAGTTCGACGTGATAGGTGGACAGATTGCCCAGATAGGCGATGTCATGCACCTTGCCCTGAATGGCATTGATTGCGTCTGTTGGGCGGTCGGCGGAAATTGTCACCTTCTCGGGCCGGATTGCCAGATGGCAGGATTGGCCATTCGAGAACCCGGCGTCCGAGGTTGCGGTCAGCGGGGCCTGCCCCTCGGCCCAGTCGATCTGATAGGTATCCTGACCGTTTGATGTCGCGCGGCCTTCGATAATGTTCACATCGCCAATGAAGTCTGCGACGTAGACCGAATTCGGGGTCTCATAGATGCGATCCGGCGTGGCGACCTGCATCAGCCTGCCCTGATCCATTACGGCAACGCGGCTGGCAACGGTCATCGCCTCTTCCTGATCGTGGGTGACGATCACAAAGGTCGTGCCGGTTTTTTCCTGAATGTCCATCAGTTCGAACTGCGTGTCCTGCCGCAGTTTCTTGTCCAGCGCGCCCAGCGGTTCATCCAGCAAAAGCAACCTTGGCGCCTTGGCCAGTGACCGCGCCAACGCCACCCTTTGCCGTTGCCCACCCGAGATCTGATGCGGCTTGCGGCGGGCAAATTGCTCCAGCCGGGTCAGGCGTAGCATTTCCTCGACCCGGTCTTCAAGATCATGCTTGGGCATGTTGTCCCGGCGCAGACCAAAGGCGATGTTGTCCCAGATGCTGAGATGCGGGAACAGGGCATAGGACTGGAACATCATGTTCACCGCCCGCTTGTTCGGCGGGATCGGGTCAATGTCCTGACCGCCCAGCATGATATGCCCTTCGGTCGGGGTCTCGAACCCTGCCAGCATCCGCATCATCGTGGTCTTGCCGCAACCGGACGGGCCGAGCAGAGCAAAGAATTCCCGTTCGAAAATGTCCAGCGACAGGTTGTCGATGGCGGTAAAACCGCCGAACCTTTTGGTCACATTCTGGAACTGGATAAGTGGTTTCGCCTGCGGGTCATCCCACGGCGCAAAGACTTCGGTATTCAAAGCGGCCCCCGTCGATCTCTACGGACAAAATGAACACGGGGCGGTCCACCCGCCCCGTGTTGAATGATCAGGTGCCTGACTTGATCTTGGTCCACAGACGGGTCACGACCCGCTGGGTTTTCGACGGGTATGGCGTCGTGATGTAGAGGTTCTGCATCGTGGCCTCATCCGGGTAAATCGCCGGATCGCCGATCACGTCCTCGGCCAGAAATTCCTGCGAGGCCTTGTTGCCGTTGGCGTAGTACACATAGTTCGACGCGGCGGCCATGTTATTGGCGTCCAGGATGAAATCGAGGAACTTATGCGCCCCTTCCGGGTTCGGCGCATCCGCAGGAATGGCCATCTGGTCGAACCACATCAACGAGCCTTCGGCAAACGGGTGGTATTCAATCTCGACCCCGTTATCCGCCTCGGCCGCGCGGTCCCGCGCCTGAAGGATATCGCCCGACCAACCAACGGCGACGCAGATATCCCCGTTTGCCAGCGCGTTGATATATTCCGAGCTGTGGAATTTCTGGATATGCGGGCGCACCGCGGTCAGAACACCTTCGACCTTCTTGATCACATCCGGATCGTGGCTGTCCGGGTCTTCACCCAGATACTGCAACGCCATCGGTATCATTTCAGATGGTGCATCCAGGAAATGCACACCGCATGAGGCAAGCTTTTCCATGTTTTCTGGTTTCAGAACCAGATCCATGCTGTTCAGCGCCACATCGTCACCCAAGGCTTCTTTGACCTTGCCGACATTCACGCCAATTCCAGTCGTCCCCCACATGTAGTTGATGGAATGGGCGTTGTTCGGATCGTATCCCGACGTGCGGTCCTGGATGACATCCCAGAGGTTTCCGGCATTCGAAAGCTTGGCTGTGTCCAGTTCCTGAAAGGCGCCCGCTTGGATCTGGCGCTGAAGGAACGTGCCCGACGGCACCACGACATCATAGCCCGATCCACCGGCCAGCATCTTGGTTTCGAGAACCTCGTTGCTGTCGAACACGTCGTAGATCAGCGTCAGACCTGTTTCTTCCTCGAATTTCTTCAAAAGGTCCTCATCGATATAGTCGGACCAGTTGTAGACACGCACCTCGTCGGCAAAGGCCGCCGAAACCCCCAATGCGATGACCGCTGTCAGTGTCAGCGTTTTGATTGACATTTTCTTCTCCCTGCAAGTGTCCCGATATTTTCCCGGTTTTTTGGATTTGATCAAGTTTTGCGTTTTTCAGCCGCACGCAGTATGCTTCCATGACGGTTCAAACCCGGCAAGCTGTCGGCTTGCAAATTGGAATGAACCACTTGGATTTGATCAAAAATAAGGCATCTACGACAAAGATGGACGGCAAAAAAAGCCCAGTACATGAGCAGGTGTACCAAACACTGAAATCGCAGATCCTGTTCGGCGATCTGGTTCCGGGTCAGCCCGTAACGATCCAGGGACTGACTGATTCGCTTGGGGTCGGGATGACACCGGTACGCGAAGCGATCCGTCGTCTGATCTCGGACGGGGCACTGGTGTTTCAGGGCAATCGCAGGGTCAGTGTTCCGCTGGTATCTGACTCGGATATCGCGCAGATGATCTTTGCCAGAAAGTCAATAGAATCAGAGCTTTCACGTCTGGCGGCAGCCAATCTAAAACCTTCTGATATCGACGCTCTGGAACGGTTGGACCAGCGCCTTGATCGTATGATCGCGGATGGCGATGTCAGCGGATACCTGCAATTGAACTACGCGTTTCACGAGGCGCTGTATGCCCATGCCAACGCCCCGATTCTGCGCGATCTGGCCGAACGGCTGTGGCTGCGCTTCGGCCCCTCGCTGCGGGTTGTCAGCGGGCGTTTCGGAACGCAAAGCCTGCCGGACAGGCACAAAGACATCATTGCCGCCCTGCGCAAAGGAGACGCCGAAAAAGCCGCCCTGGCCACTGCGCAGGACATCGAACAAGGGATGGAGCTGATGGTCGGCGCGCTGGCCACCGCCTAGGCAACAGCGATTCGATTGACAGCAAAAAATTTGATCATATTCTGAGTGCCAACTGCTGCAGGAGGTTTCAGGATGTCCACCATCACCAATCACATGCCCACGGCCGAGTTGCAGGCACTGGACGCGGCGCACCACCTCCATCCGTTTTCCGCCAATGGGGCGCTGGGTCAGGAAGGGGCGCGGGTGATCACGCGCGCCAAAGGTGTCTATCTGACCGACAGCGACGGTGAAGAGATTCTGGATGCCATGGCCGGTCTGTGGTGCGTGAACATCGGCTATGGGCGCGATGAACTGGCCGACGTGGCCGCACGTCAGATGCGCGAACTGCCCTATTACAACACGTTCTTCAAAACGACCCATGTCCCCGTTATCGCGCTGGCGGCGAAAATTGCCGAACTGGCTCCGGGTGATCTGAAACACGTGTTCTTCGCAGCCGGCGGGTCCGAGGCCAACGACACCAATATCCGTCTGGTCCGCACCTATTGGGCCGAGAAAGGCCAGCCCGACAAGAACATCATCATCAGCCGTCACAACGCCTATCATGGCTCGTCCGTGGGGTCGGCCTCGCTGGGCGGCATGGCGGGGATGCACGCGCAGGGCGGCATCCCGATCCCGAACATCCATCACATCAACCAGCCGAACTGGTGGGCCGAAGGTGGCGACATGTCACCCGAAGAATTCGGCCTCGCCCGTGCGCGCGAGCTGGAAGAGGCGATTCAGGAACTGGGCGAAGATCGCGTAGCCGCTTTCATCGCCGAACCTGTGCAAGGCGCGGGCGGTGTGATCGTTGCACCCGACAGCTATTGGCCCGAGGTTCAGCGGATTTGTGACAAATACGATATCCTTTTGATCGCGGATGAGGTGATCTGCGGCTTTGGTCGCACCGGCAACTGGTTCGGGTCACAAACCGTTGGGATCAAGCCGCATATCATGACCATCGCCAAGGGCCTCAGCTCGGGTTACGCGCCCATCGGCGGGTCCATCGTCAATGATGAGATTGCCGAGGTCATTGGCGGCACCGAGTTCAACCACGGCTACACCTATTCCGGCCACCCGGTTGCAGCCGCCGTGGCGCTGGAAAACCTGCGCATTCTGGAAGAAGAGAAAATCGTCGAGCATGTCCGCGACGTGGCCGCGCCCTATCTGAAACAGAAATGGGAGGCGCTGGCCGATCACCCGCTGGTGGGTGAGGCCAAGATCGTCGGCATGATGGCCTCGGTCGCGCTGACCCCGGACAAAGCCAGCCGCGCCAAGTTCGCGTCAGCGCCGGGCACCGTGGGTTATATCTGCCGCGACCGCTGCTTTGCCAACAACTTGATCATGCGCCATGTGGGCGACCGAATGATCATCTCTCCGCCGCTGATCCTGACCCCTGCGGATATCGACGAGATGTTTGTGCGGATCTACAAATCGCTGGATGAGGCTCAGGCAGAAATCATCGCGCAGGGGCTGATGAAGGCGGCGTCCTGACATTCTGACACTGGCCGGAGACGACCTAACGTCTCCGGTATCGCCGTGCGCAACCGCTTTTTCTGCGCGATGGATTTGAGGCCAAGCAGGATGGCGGCGCCGATCATGAAGCCGCCGCCAGTGCGTTCGATCCAAACACGCGCGGTTCCTTTGAACCGCTTGGCAATCCAGCTTGCGCTGAACCCGTAGGCCGACAGAAACACGCCATCCATCGCGATATAGGTCGCGCTCAGGATCAGGAATTGTGGCCAGAAGGCACTGTCGGCAGAGATGAATTGCGGAAACAGAGCGGCAAAGAACACGACCGCCTTCGGATTGGCCGCCGAGGTCAGAAAGCCTTGCATCCACAGGGTTTTCAGGGATGCCTTGGGGCGGGCCTCATCCAGATGCGGATCGTCCGGCTTGGCGCGACGGATCATCATGAACCCAAGCCACAGAAGATAGGCAACACCCGCCCATTTGATGACGGCCAGCGCAGTGCCCGAGGCCGCAACGATGGCGGCCAAGCCCAGACCGGCGGCCAGCATCTGCAGCGCATTTGCGGTCAGGTCCCCTGCCGCCGTTGAGAGCGCACGTTTGAACCCATGTGCGCCGCTATTTGACAGCATCAGCAATTGGCTCGGTCCCGGGGTGCTCATCAATGCAAGCACCGTCAGGACGTAGATGGTCCAGGTTTCGATAGTCATGTGATCACCTTCTGCATCTCGCGAAGGCTATCACCAATTCCCTGAAACGCCAGCGCGCATTCACCTCAACCGTTCCAGTAACTTCAACGTCGGATACCCGTCCGGCAGCAACCCCTGCGCCAGTTGATAGGCCCGAACCGCATTGATCGTGTTCGGCCCGGTGCGCCCGTCGATGCCCTGCGTGTCGAACCCGGCATTGGTCAGGCGGGTTTGCAGCTCCTTCTTTTCGGTGAAACTGAGTATCCGATCCCCTCGGGGCCAGTCACCCCGAAACGGCGCATGCCCGGCCAGACGGTCGGACAGGTGGCCGATCCCGATCACATAGGCATCCGCGCCGTTATAGGCCTCAATCACGCGGAAATTGTCGAAGATCATCAGCGCCACGCCCTGCCCTCCGGCGGGTAGCAGGATTGCGGCCTGCCCGTAGTCGCGCAAGGGTTTACCATCGCGCCCAACCACACCTCGGGCCGCCCAGTCCGACGGCATCAGAGTATAGTCCCGCTTGGCCGTGGCATAGTTGAAGCCTTCGGGCAGTCGCACCTCGACCCCCCAGGGCTGTCCTTTGATCCAGCCATGTCGTGCCAGATAGGCGGCGGCAGAGGCCAACGAGTCAGTGGGATCGTCCGACCAGATATCGCGCCGCCCGTCTCCATCGAAATCGACTGCGTGATCCAGATACGAGGTCGGCATGAACTGCGTATGCCCCATTGCCCCGGCCCAACTGCCCACCATCCGACCGGCGCTGACATCCCCGGCCTGAACGATCTGCAAGGCGGCGATCAACTGCGCCTCAAAGAACGACGCCCGGCGGGCATCAAAGGCCAGAGTGGCAAGCGACCTTATGGTCTGGTTGCTGCCGCGATACGATCCGAATGAGGTCTCCAGCCCCCAGATCGCCGTCACGACCTCTTTCTCGACGCCATATTGCGCCTCGATCCGGTTTAGCACCGCGCCGTGACGCTCCAACGCCGCGCGTCCGTTGGCGATACGCGTGTCCGAGACGGCGCTGTCCAGATACTCCCAGATCGGCTTGCTGAACTCGGCCTGATTGCGGTCGCGTCGGATAACGTCCTTGTCGTATGTCAAACCCGCCAAGGCCCGGTTCAGAGTGGTCTGCGAGATGCCCTGATCCCGCGCCCGGCCCTCAAACGCCCCCAGCCAGGCCTGAAACCGCGCGTTCCCTGCCGCCGACACCCGCACCACCTCAGCCGACGGCCGGGGCACCGGGCGAATTGACGTTGTCACCTCCGCCGAAGCCAATTGGATTTCGCCCTCCAATGGCCGAGACTCGGGCCTTGGAGACTGTTCTGTCGCTGACGCCTGCACGATGGATGCCCATAATGCGGCGGTCATGACGCCACCTACGCATTTACGCATTCCGTTTTTTCCTGATTACTGCTCAACCTCGAGGATAGCGCAAAATCAGGTATTCTCAAAGCGCTCAGCGCTCGTCCTCGCGCGCTTGTGCTTGGCGTTCGGCACGGATACGCGCAAGCACATCGCGCAGCATCGGCACGCGATTGGGGCGAAAGCTTTGATCCGTCACGGACATGTCGCGGATCCGGTCCAGCCGGAAGACGCGGAAATCCTGCCTGAGATGACACCAGCTGAGCAACACATTCGAGCGGTCCATATAAACAATGCTCAGCGGATCGACCCGCCTGCGGGTCTCATCGCCCTTGGCATCGGTATAGGCAAACTCGATCGTCCGCTCATCCCACGTCGCCTGCCGCAGCTCGGCGACCTCGATCGTCGGCGCGGGTGGACGCGCAAATCGCGTCGCGGCCAGCACCGCGTGGCTAAGCCTGTGAGACTGGCGTGGCGGCAACCGCCCCTGCAACTTGCGTAATGCGGCGCTGGCGGCCTCTGACAGGGCCGGATCGCCGATCACCTGCACTTCGCGCAGGCCCAGAACCAGGGCCTCAAGCTCGTCATCGGTGAAGCCAAGCGGCGGCAGAGTTGCATCTTCAATCAGGGTGAATCCGAACCCGGCCTCGCCGTCGATAACGGCCCCAAGGCCGCGTAACGCATCAATGTCCCGATGAATCGTGCGCGGCGACACGCCCAGATCCTCGGCCAGTTGCACCGAGGTTTTCGGGGACGGGCCAGAACGCAGGGCTTGCATCAATTGGAACAGGCGGGCGGTGCGGGACATGATGTATCCTAACTTACCCCTAATGCCAGAAACTGTCATCAGGTGCGTCTAGGGTCTGGCCATCCCCAATGACGGAGCCACAGATGCTGACCCTACTGACCTTCCCCTCGGCCTTTGGCGTGTTCAGCGCCAGCCCGTTCTGCGTGAAAACCGCGCTGATGCTGCAGCACTCCGGCCAAAGCTGGCAGCGATCCGACATGCTGGACCCCCGCAAGATGCCGCACCAGAAACTGCCCGTCCTTCGCACGCCTGAACGGCTGGTGCCCGACAGCGACCTGATCCGCGAATGGCTGGAGCATCAGGGCGCCGATTTCGATCAGGGCCTGACGGATGTGGAAAAGGCACAGTCCCGCGCGTTGATCCGAATGGTTGAGGAACACCTGTATTTCCACATCGTTTTGGATCGCTGGGGCAATGATCAGGTCTGGCCCATCCTGCGCGAGATGTTCTTTGACGGAATCCCGGCACTGATCCGCAAACCGGCCTCGAACGCGATCCGCAAATCCGTTCTGAAGGGGATCAGGACCCAAGGCATTGGCCGCTTTTCCCTGAACGAACGTCTGGACAGGGTCGAACGCGATCTTGAGGCGATCTCGGCCTATCTGTGGCAATCGCCGTTTCTGCTGGGCGAACGCCCGACGGCGGCGGACATGAGCGTTGGGCCCATGCTGGCCGCGATGCGTGCCACCCCTGCCGATACCCCCCTGACCCGTCGGATCAAACAGGATAACCTGCTCAACAGCTATGTGGATCGGATGGAACAGGCAGTACCGCTGGCATGACACAGTTCGAGGACCCCGCCGTCGCCGCAGCCTTCGCGGCCTTGCCACCAGAGACCCGCGCCGGTGCGTTTGCCTTGCGCAATCTGATCCTTGAGACGGCCAGCGACCTGCCCAGCGCGCAACCGCTGCAAGAGGCGCTGCGCTGGGGTCAGCCTGCGTATCTGGCGCCCAAGGGCTCGACCATTCGGCTGGGCGGGCACAAATCCGCGTGCTTTGCCCTGTTCGTGCATTGCCAAAGCCGGTTGATGGGTGATTTCACCAGCGCCTTTCCGGGTGAAGATCGGATCGACGGAAATCGCGCGGTTCTGTTCGATGACGTGGGCCAGATCGATCCGACCCGCCATGGCTGGCTGATCGCGCGGGCGCTAACCTATCGCGTTACAGCGAAAGGCAAATGAAAAGCGATACGACATTTTCCTGAAACGCAGTATCACCTCTGACGGCGTTTGCGTTCGACCTTGCGCTTGATCTTGTCCTTCTTGCGCTTGGTGCTGACCGCCTTGCGCCGTGCACCGCGTTTGGCGGGGCCGCGCCCGCGCGGCAGGGCCTGATCGTCAATGGACAGCAGTTCCAGTTCCAGCCCGCCGGTCACCGGTGTTGCCTCGGTCAGTCGCACAGTGACACGCTGGCCGATGGCGATGATCAAGCCTGTGTCTGAACCCATCAGCGTTCCGGCCTCGCGGTCGAAATGGAAGAATTCACGCCCCAGAGAACGCACGGGCACCAGCCCATCCGCGCCGGTTTCGTCCATCTTCACAAAGGCCCCGAACCGGGCGATGCCGCTGATCCGGCCCGAGAACTCATTGCCCACACGTTCGCTGAGATACGCGGCCAGATAACGGTCGGTCGTGTCACGTTCCGCCATCATCGAGCGGCGCTCGGTGTCCGAGATATGGGTGGCGGTTTCTTCGAGCCTTGCGATCTCATCCTCCGTCAGCCCGTCGGTGCCCCAGCCATGAGCCGTGATTAGCGCCCGGTGTACGATCAGGTCGGCATAGCGGCGAATGGGCGAAGTGAAATGCGCATAGTTCCGCAATGCCAGCCCGAAATGGCCGAAATTCTCGGGGTTGTAATAGGCCTGCGCCATCGACCGCAGGGTGGTGAGGTTGATCAGCTCTGCATCCTCGGTCCCGGCGGCGGCGTTCAGCAGCGCGTTTAGATGGCGGGTTTGCAGCACCTGACCCTTCGCGAGATTCAACCCCGCCGCCTGAGCGGTTTCCCGCAGGCTTTCCAGCTTCTCGGGCGCGGGTTCTTCATGCACTCGGAACAGCAGCGGGCGGCGTTTGGCGATCAAAGTCTCGGCAGCGGCCACATTGGCGAGGATCATGAATTCCTCGATCAGCTTATGCGCATCCAGTCGGTCACGGAACGCCACGCTGGTCACTTCGCCGGTGTCTGACAGGACAATCTTGCGCTCGGGCAGGTCCAGTTCCAGCGGCTGCCGCGCCGCACGGGCCTTTTTCAGCGCGGCATAGGCTGCATAGAGCGGTTTCAGAACCGTCTCCAGCAACGGCCCGGTGCGGTCGTTGGGGGAGCCGTCAATGGCCTCCTGCACCTCGGCATAATGCAACGACGCAGCCGAGCGCATCAGGCCGCGCACGAACCTGTGGCCGATCTTGTTGCCATCCGCGTCGATCTGCATCCGCACGGCGATACAGGCACGCGAGACGCCTTCGTGCAGGGAACACAGATCGCCCGACAGACGATCCGGCAGCATCGGCACCACACGGTCGGGGAAATAGCTGGAATTGCCCCGCTTACGCGCCTCGCGGTCCAGCGCGGTGCCGGGCTGCACATAGGCGGCGACATCCGCGATGGCGACCCAGACCACATACCCGCCCGGGTTCTTGGGATCGTCATCGGCATGGGCATAGCAGGCGTCATCATGATCCCGCGCGTCCGAGGGGTCGATGGTCAGCAGCGGCATGTCCCGCAGATCCTCGCGGCCCTTCAGGCCAGCGGGTTTGGCCTTGTCGGCCTCATCGATCACCTTGTCGGGGAAATCGTCGGGGATGCCATGCTGATGGATCGCGATCAGCGAAACCGCCTTGGGCGCCGTAGGATCGCCCAGACGCTCGACGATCCGCGCACGGGGCAGGCCCATGCGGTTCTTGGGTCCGGCCTGTTCGGCTTCGACCAACTCGCCATCCTTGGCCCCATGCACCGCGCCTTCGGGCACCAGCCATTCGGTCGAACCGGCCTTGTCGATGGGCACAATCCGCCCGCCCTCGGCCCCTTTCCGAAAGATGCCGACGATCTTGCGCGGGTTGGTTCCGATGCGGCGGATCAGGCGCGCCTCGTAATTGTGGTCTTCCTCATGCACCACGGTCAGGCGGGCCAGAATGCGGTCGCCTTCCCCCAGCGCGGGATCGCTGGCGCGGGTGATCAGCAGCACGATGGGCTCGACCCCCTCGCCATGCCACTCCAGCGGGCGCGCGAACAGGTCGCCATCGGCATTCGGGGCTTTCACCTGCAACACGCTGACCGGTGGCAGGCGGTCCGGGTCACGATAGCTGCGCTTGCGCTTTTCCAGATGCCCCTCGGCCTCAAGTTCCTTGAGGATACGTTTCAGATCGATCCGATCCGCGCCCTTGATGCCAAAGGCCTTTGCGATATCGCGTTTCGAGGTCAGGGTGGGGTTCGCCGAGATCCAGTCCAGGACCTCCTGCTTGGTGGGGATGCGAGTCATGTTTTCGGCCTAGCATGGGTATGCGACCGCGTCATGACCAAAAAGTGTTCAGGGGGTCAGATCAGCCACCGTATCGACGTCGCGAAGCTGGTCCAGCAAGGCGATGCGGCAGCCGGGAACCGAGGCCAGCGTGTCGGCCAGCGCGTGTTCCGTTGACCAGCGTACGTCGCGAAACAGACCTCTGGGCAACGCGCTGTAGCGCTGCGCCCCGACCAGCCAATAGCCGCCATCCGGGGCCGGGCCGAACACCATTTGCGAGCCGCCCAGCGCCGCGAACGCCCGCGCAATATGCCCGCGAGAAATCCCCGGAATATCCGCCCCGATCAGGCACACCGGCCCTTTGGGCATCCCGCGCAGCATCCGCCCCATACGGTCGCCCAGATCACCGCGCCCCTGCGCCGCGCGCGGCAAGTCAGCAGGCCAGATGCGGCTGGTCAGCCCCTCGCGGTCCGGTGACACGGCCAGAACGATCTGCCAGCGCGGGTCCCGCAGCCGCCGGATCAGCGCCCGTGTCTGATGCCGGAACCACCACGCTGCGCCGACCATGCCGATATCACGCCCCAGCCGCGTCTTGACGCGCCCCGGATGGGGCTCTTTGACCATGATGACCAGAGTGCGCTGCATGGCTTAGGCAAAATAATCCGTCAGAATGCGCGTATAGATCGCCTTGAGTTGTTCGATCTGGGCCACCTCGACGCATTCGTCCACCTGATGCATGGTGCGGCCCACCAGCCCGAACTCGACCACCGGGCAGTGGTTCTTGACGAACCGCGCGTCCGAGGTGCCGCCGGTCGTCGACATCTCAGGCTGCACACCCGTCTCGGCCTCAACCGCCTGCGCCACCAGATCGGACAAAGGACCGGGCGGGGTCAGAAAGCTTTCGCCCGAGATTTTGATTCTGGTCTCGACCTCAACGCCATATTCCTCGGCCACACGCGCGGCCTCAGATTTCAGCCAGTCACTCAGGCCCGTGCCGGAATGCAGGTCGTTGAAGCGGATATTGACGGTGCCGCCGCATTGCGCCGGGATGACATTTGTTGCGGGATTGCCGGTGTCGATTGTGACCACGGCCAGCGTCGAGGCATCGAAATGGTCACTGCCTTGGTCCAGTTCATGACTGGCCAGACGGTCCATCAGCCGCGCCATCGCGGGCAGGGGGTTCTTGGCCCGGTGCGGATAGGCGGAATGGCCCTGTACGCCCGTCACGGTGAACCACGCGGTCATCGACCCGCGCCGCCCGATCTTCATCATCTCGCCCATTTTGTTTGGACAGGTTGGTTCACCGACCAGACACACGCTCATCCGTTCGCCGACCTGATCCATATGATCAAGCAGGGCGGAGGTGCCATCCAGCGCATCGGCCTCTTCATCGCCGGTGATGGTCAGGATGATCGCGCCATCCGGCGGCGTGTCGCGTACGAAATCCACGGCGGCAGCAGCAAAGGCGGCGACGCCCGATTTCATGTCCGTTGCGCCGCGCCCATACATCACCCCGCCCTGAACCTCGGCCCCGAAAGGTGGTTTGGTCCAGGCGGAGTCGTCGCCAACGGGAACTACATCGGTATGGCCGTTGAATCCAAATGTTCGCGCATGTCCTTTGGCCCCCCAACGGGCGAACAGGTTGCTGATCCCACCGCGATCCACTCGGGTGCATTCGAACCCTGCATCCGACAAAAGACCCTGTAACAGGACCAATGCACCGCCTTCGGCAGGTGTGACCGATGGGCAACGGATCAGGTCCGCCGTCAATTGAACTGGATCGGTCATTTAAGGGCCTCTTTGGTGGTGGTGCGCTCAGGTTCGTGCACAGATTCAACGAATTGGCCGGATTGCCAACCCCAATCCGCAATTTTCACAGTGACGAACACGCAACGTATCGACCTGAGACGCCAATAAATCATGGTGCTTTACCCCGGGACGTGCTTGCCGCCATGCACACATTCGCGTTACAGGGCCGCGAAACAGGTGAATTGACCATGAAGCGCGCATTCTACGCCCTGATCTGCCTGACTTTCGCCGTTCTCGCACAGCAAAGCCTGGCACAAACGCTGAATGTCACAACCGTGACCCGACCGCCGTTTTCCTATGTGGAGGACGAGGCCGAGACCGGATTCTCGATGGACCTGCTTGCGGCGCTGGCCGAGGCGCTGGACTGGGACTACACGGTATCCCGGGTCGAAGGTTTTTCGGACATGCTGGGCGCGGTTCGGGACGGGTCTGCGGATCTGGCGATTGCCAATATCTCGATCACCGCGATGCGCGAAACCCAGATGGATTTCAGCCAGCCGATCTTTGAGGCCGGATTGCAGATCATGGTGCCCTCGGACGCGGTGCGCAGGCCATCGCTGCTGCAGGCCCTGCTGTCGACCGAGCTGTTCATTGCTATTGGCCTGGCCTTTGCCATCCTTCTGGGCGGCGGCATGCTGATGTGGGGGTTCGAGCGGCGCGCGCAGCCCTATTTCGACCGAAAGCTGAACGAGGCGTGGTTTCCATCCTTCTGGTGGGCGCTGAATCTGGTCGTGAATGGCGGGTTTGAGGAACGGATGCCGCGCACGCCCTTCGGCCGCATTCTGGGCGTTGTACTGGTCGTCTCGTCCCTGTTCATCGTGTCGGTCTTTACCGCCCGGATCACCAGCGTCATGACGGTGGACGCGATCACCGGCAATGTAAATTCGGTCAATGACCTCTACGGCAAGAATGTCGGCACCATCACGGGCTCGACCGCCGCCAGTTTCCTGACCCGGCGCGAGATTGAATTCACCGGTTACACCGGGCTGGATCAAATGCTCGAAGCATTCAAGGCCGAAGATCTGGACGCGGTGGTGTTCGACGCGCCCATCCTGTCCTACTTCGCCGCCCATGAAGGTCGTCGGATCGCCAGCATGACCGGAGGCATCTTCCTGCGGGAGAACTATGGCATTGCCTTCCCGACCGGTTCGCCCCTTGTCGAAGAGGTCAATCAGGCGCTGTTGGCCCTGCGCGAAGACGGGACCTATGACGAGATTTACCGCAACTGGTTCGGGATGCAGAACTAAGGCAAGTCTGCTTTACGGCTGCGCGTCACCTTCGAAAAACGGCGTCATCTGCGCGACGATCACCGCATTCTCATCCAGCGCCCGCTGCATCAGGGCACGTTCGTCCGGATCAATGTCGTGGCCCTGCGCCTCGCGCTCGGCCAGCGTGCCATAGCCCGTGACATCCAGAGGCGCGGTATCTGCCTGTTTCAGGATCGCCACGGTTTCGCGCACCGCCTCGGCTTCATCCACGCCGCTGGCAAAGCACATCAGGGCCGCCCCGGTCGCCCCGTCGGGCAAGCCGTCGCCGTCCTTGCGACCGATTTGGACCAACAGGGTATAGACTTGCTGACGCGAAGGTTTCTTTTGCTTTTCCATGCAACGGGCCATAGCCGCGCGCCCGCCTACGGTCAAGCAGCCGGGAATTGCGCGCAGGCTTTCAGGCGTCCATAGTGCAAAAACACAGCCCGTTGCCAATTGCAGAGGACTTTTGATGCCCTATCCCGATTTTATTACAGCCTTCCCAAGCCTCGACATTCCCTTCCCCGAGGACGTGGTGCAAACCGCCGTCATCCGGTCTGATGCGGGTCTGGTGGCGTTCTTCACGTTCCTTAAGGATTTTGAACTGCCCGCACATTCGCACAAAGCGCAGTGGGGCACGATTGTCGAGGGCGAGGTTGAATTGACCATCGGCGGCGAGACCAGAACATACGGCCCCGGCGACAGCTATTCGATCCCTGCGGGCGTCGAACATGGCGGCAAGATCAAGGCCGGTACGCGGGCCATTGATGTGTTTGAAGAACCGGATCGCTATCCGATCAAGGGATAGACAGGCAACAAAAAAAGGCTGCGGCACGCGCTACAGCCCTTTTGCACGTATGCGGACGCTTTAGTCGCGCAGCAACTCGTTGATGCCGGTTTTCGAGCGGGTCTTTTCGTCCACCCGCTTCACGATCACCGCGCAATACAGGCTGATGTTGTTTTTCGACGGCATCGAACCCGCCACAACAACCGAATAGGGCGGCACTTCGCCATAGGTCACTTCACCGGTTTCGCGGTCAACGATCTTGGTGGATTTGCCAATGAACACACCCATACCCAGAACCGAGCCTTCGCGGACGATACAGCCCTCGACCACCTCGGACCGGGCACCGATAAAGCAGTTGTCTTCGATGATGGTCGGACCGGCCTGCATCGGTTCCAGCACGCCGCCAATACCGACGCCACCCGACAGGTGCACGTTCTTACCGATCTGCGCGCAGGACCCGACGGTGGCCCAGGTGTCAACCATGGTGCCCTCGTCAACGTAAGCGCCCAGGTTCACGAAGGACGGCATCAGCACCACGCCCGGCGCGACATAGGCCGATTTGCGGACCACGCAGTTCGGCACGGCGCGGAAGCCAGCGGCCTTCCACTGGTCCTCACCCCAACCGGCGAACTTGCTGTCCACCTTGTCCCACCAGCCACCGGCCTGCGGGCCGCCCGACTGGATTTCCATGTCCTTGATGCGGAAGCCCAGCAGAACCGCCTTCTTGGCCCACTGGTTCACGTGCCAGTCGCCGCTCTCCAGCTTTTCGGCCACACGCAGCGATCCGCTGTCCAGTGCGTTCAGCGTATCCTCGATGGCTTCGCGCTGTTCGCCGGTGGTTGCGGGCGAGATGGTATCGCGGGCCTCCCATGCGGCTTCGATGGCGGCTTCCAGTTGCGCATTGGACATTGGGCGTCTCCCTAGAGAATCTGTTCGTGTCGGTGTGGCCTATACGCAAGCCGGACCCACGGCGCAATGCGACGAACGCGGGTCTTTTTGCGTCCAATCCGCGCTATCCTCAGCTTGCGCGGCGAATATGCCGGATCAGAATGGCCGTTGCCGCGCCCGTATCCTTGCGCTTCA
Source organism: Ruegeria sp. AP12 (assembly GCF_056540025.1). Lineage (NCBI taxonomy): Bacteria > Pseudomonadati > Pseudomonadota > Alphaproteobacteria > Rhodobacterales > Roseobacteraceae > Ruegeria > Ruegeria sp. AP12. The sequence goes on along the minus strand of NZ_JBQFVZ010000009.1, from coordinate 30,141 downwards.
GGGCCTGCACGATGGACAGGTGGTCCTTGTCCACACGCTGCGTCCATTTGGGGCGCCAATGGGCAAACAGATGCCGGGCGCTGGCGATGTGCAGGTCATCGATGGTGTGCAACAGGCGCGGCAAACCGCAGGGCGTCAGGATTGCACGGTGAAAGGCGCGATTGCGGGCCTCCCATTCCGGCATGGTTTCAGCGTCGTCGCAGGCGATACGAGCCGCTTCGATCCGGTCAAGATCCGTGGGCGACATGTTTTGCGCCGCCTGCTGCAGGGCAAGCGGTTCCAGCGCCACGCGCATCTCGATCACTTCGCGTATCTCGGCGGGATCCAGAACCGAGACACGCATCCCCCGTCGGGGCTCGCTGTGGGCCAACCCGTGCGCCTGAAGCCGCAGCAGCGCTTCGCGCACAGGCACGTGGCTGGTGTCAAAGGATTTGGCGATGTGGTCCTGACGCAGTTTCTCACCGGCGCTTAAAGCCCCGGTGATGATCTGCTGGCGCAGGTTTTCGTAGATCGTGTCGGCAATCGTGGCGTTCATAGATTATCGATAAAATCGTCAACGCCTGTCCACAAGCCGATAATTCACGCCGCAAACGGATCGGGGGCGATATTTCCACCGCAAACCAGAACCGCCACGCGTTCCCCCGGTTCCGGCTGATACGCACCCGACATCAGAGCTGCCAAGGCCGCTGCCCCTGCGGGTTCAACAAGGATACGATGGGCCTGCCACAAGGCGCGTTGTGCGTCGGAAATCGCCTGATCCGAGACCAGAACCGAGGGCATCCCCTGCGCCAGATCAAAACAGATCGATCCAATCCGCCGCGCACCCAGCGCGTTGGCCGCGATCCCGGAGACCGACACGTCCACTGGCTTACCCGCCTCTAAAGCCGCGTTTAGCGCGCAGGAGGTTTCCGGCTCAACCGCCACAACCTTGCGCGCACCCTGAAACCACGCCAACGCCCCGGCAATCAGGCCGCCGCCGCCAACAGCGATCAGGACGGTATCAGCCTGCAAACCTTGCGCGTCCCATTCCGCAAAGCACGTCCCCTGCCCGGCCACAGTCGCTGGTGCGTCATAGGCGTGGATCTGCATCGCGCCGGTTTGTTCCTCATGCTCCTGCGCCATGGTTAGGGCATTGGCGTATTCACCCGGCACCACGCTCAAGTCCGCGCCGATCTGTTCGATCAGGGCGATCTTGGACGGACCGGCCAGTTCCGGCACGAAAATCTTGGCCGGATGGCCCAGCGCCCGCGCGGCATAGGCCGCCGCAGCGCCATGATTGCCGCCTGAGGCCGCGACAACGCCCGCCCGCGGCACATCCGTGCTGAGCAGCGTGTTGAACGCGCCCCGCGCCTTGAAGCTGCCGGTGTGCTGCATATGCTCCAGCTTCATCTCAATCGGGTAGCCGGGAATGTGGATCTGCATCACCGGGGTCACCTGTGCGTGCCCGTCTATCCGACCGGCTGCTGCCTGAATTTCGCTTTTCCAATCCATGTTTGTCTTTCCGTGACTGGCACTCTGCCCGCGAACCCTATAGCTGTTTGTCAAACACGCAAGCAGGGATCGATCAACGATGAGAGAAGACCGCCACAGCCCGTTCCGCGATGCGCAGACCGACCGCTCGACCGCGAGCGAGGTGCCGGATACGCCGCAGACGCGCTCACCCGCCTATCGCCTTGCCTTCGCTGATGAGGAATTCCTGTGCCGGGATGAGCTGCGCCCGGTGCGCCTGCAGCTGGAGCTGCTGAAACCCGAGATGATCATGAGCGAACGTCAGATCACCTCGACCATCGTCATGTTCGGCGGCGCGCGTATTCCGGAACCGTCGCAAAAGCACACGGCACGAACCGAAACGCTGGCCGGGCTGTCCGAGTATTATGACGAGGCACGCGAGTTTGCCCGGCTGATGACCGAGAAATCGAACGAGACAGGCTGCCGCGAGAATGTGATCGTCACCGGCGGTGGCCCCGGCGTGATGGAGGCCGGAAACCGGGGCGCGCAGGATGCAGGCGGCTGTTCCATCGGGTTGAACATCGTCTTGCCGCATGAACAGGCCCCGAACCTGTATGTGACGCCCGAGCTCAGCTTCAATTTCCACTATTTCGCGATCCGCAAGATGCATTTCCTGATGCGCGCCCGCGCCATCACCATCTTCCCCGGCGGCTTTGGCACCATGGATGAGTTGTTCGAATCCCTGACCCTGATCCAGACGGGCCGGATGGACCGCGTGCCTTTCCTGCTGTTCGGCCGCGAATTCTGGGAAAAGGTCATCAACTGGGAAGCCCTTGCCGATGCAGGCACCATCTCGGACGAAGATCTGGACCTGTTCCGCTTTGTCGATACCGCGCAAGAGGCGGTCGAGATCATCGAGAACTGGGAACCCGCCCCACCCCGCGACGCAATTCCGGGGCGCTGAGTCATGGCACCGAAGATCTCAGAAATGCTGCACCTGCGCGGCAACGCCCTGAACGCAGGTGAGCCGGTGGCCCTGCCGCTGACCCAAAGCAGCATGTATCACCTGCCGGGGCCAACAGATGGTCTGGCCACCTATGGCCGTGTGGACAATCCCACGTGGGTCCAATTGGAACATGTGCTGTCGCATCTGGAAGACGCGCCTTGCCTTAGCTTTCCGTCGGGCATGGCGGCGATCTCAGCGGCGCTGTTCGCGACCGTTCAGGCCGGATCGCGGCTGTTGATCCCTTCGGACGGCTATTACGTCACGCGTCTGCTGTCGGATCGGTTCCTCTCACGCCTCGGTGTTGAGGTCGAAGAACGCGCGACGACGGCTTTTGCCGAAGGTGGTTTTGCCGGGTTCGATGTGGTGTTTGTCGAAAGCCCCTCGAACCCCGGTCTGGACATGATCGACCTGAAAGCGGTTGCCGAACAGGTGCGCGCCGCCGGTGGGGTGACCATCGCCGACAACACAACCCTGACACCGCTAGGCCAGCGCCCGTTGGATCTGGGCATCGACGTGGTTGTGTCATCCGACACCAAGGCGATGGGCGGGCATTCCGATATGCTGATGGGCCATGTGGCCAGCCGCAACACTCAGATCATGGAACGGGTCGAGGAATGGCGGAAGGTTTCCGGATCAATCCCCGGCCCGCATGAGGCTTGGCTGCTGCATCGCGGGTTGGAAACTCTGGATGTGCGCTTTGACCGGATGTGCAACTCGGCGCAGCTGCTGGCGGAGCGGTTGGCGGGGCATCCGAAGGTGAAACACGTTCGCTATCCGGGCCTGCCAGACGACCCCGCGCACGCCTTGGCGCAAGCTCAAACGGCGCGATTCGGGTTCCTGTTGTCCCTGACGCTGGACAGCGAAGCGCAGGCCGAAGCCTTCATCAACACCTGCCCCTTGCTGCGCCCCGCAACCTCATTCGGAGGCGTTCACAGCTCGGCCGAACGCCGCGCCCGCTGGGGCGATGACGTCGATCCGGCGTTCATCCGCCTCTCTGTTGGCTGCGAACCGGTCGAGGAACTGTGGCAAGCCATCGAGGCCAGTCTGAACGCGCTGTGATTACTTCTTAGGTTCGCGCAGTTCTTTGAACACATAGATCGGCAGCACGATACTGCCGATCAGCGCACCCAGCCAGACCAGCAGCGTCGCCGCCAGCAGGTTCGAGATACCGCCGATGGTCAACCCAGCCGTGATCCAATCGGTCACCAGCAGGCCCACGAAGGTCACGATCAGCGCGATCCCGCCTTTCAGCGCGGGCGCTTTCTTTTCCCCAAGTTTCAGGATCAGCGGCTCGGCCACCACCTGAACCAGGGTGAAGACGATCACCACAACGATGAACGACAGCGGCTTGATCGAAAACCCGGACAGCAGCAGCACAGCCAGCAACAACCCAAGAGCATTCCCGGCCAGCAGAGCCAGAGCGGATTTGATTCTGCGCGACATGGGGTGGCCTCCGTCAAGCGACATTTAAAAACATGCAGATGTTAACAGGTTTGCAGGAAATGAAGAAGCAATTCAATCGTCTCTTCCTTTTGGGCCCTTGAAATCGCATGATAAAACGCAACCACCCTGTTCTGACCGACCCGCGAGAGAGGTGAGATGAGCGACGATCCCTATTCCGTCCTTGGTGTAGCAAAGGACGCAACTGCCGCCGAGATCAAGAAAGCCTATCGGCGTATCGCCAAGGAATGCCACCCGGACCTGAAACCCGGCGACGCAGAGGCCGAGGCCAAATTCAAAGCCGCCGCCGCAGCCTATGACCTGCTGAAAGACCCCGAAACGCGCGCACGCTATGACAATGGCGAAATTGACGCTTCGGGTCAGGAACGGCCGCAGCAGCAATACTACCGGGACTACGCCGAAGCAGCGGGCAACCCTTATCGCGGGCGTCAGGCGGATCCGGACGACATGTCCGACATTTTCGCCGAATTCATGCGGGGACGCGGCGGTTTCGGCGGTCAACGCACGCAGCAGTTTCATGCGCCGGGCCACAATCTGAATTACACGCTTGAGATCAGCTTTCTGGATGCCGTCTTTGGTGCCAGCCAAAAGCTGACCTTGCCGGATGGGGACCGGATCGAGGTCAAGATCCCCGCCGGTATCACCGATGGCCAAACGATCCGCCTGCGGGGCAAGGGCGCTCCGGGCTATGGTGAAGGGCCGCCGGGGGATGCTTTGGTGACAGTCTCGGTCGCCAAACATGCAGTGTTCGACCGGCAGGGCGACGACATCCATATCACGCTGCCCATCACCATTGATGAGGCCATTCTGGGCGGCAAGGTCCCGGCCCCCACCATCGACGGCGGTGTGAATGTCACTGTTCCGGCTGGCACCAGTAGCGGAAAAACCCTGCGGCTGCGCGGCAAAGGGGTGAAGAAACGCGGCTCGTCCCAGCGCGGGGATCAGTTGATTGAACTGACCATCGCAATGCCCGGTACGATTGATGAAGAATTGAAGACCTTCATGGAGACCTGGCGCGACACGCACCGCTATGATCCGCGGAAAGGAATGCCGTCATGAGCCTGACCGAAAAGGAACTGATCGAGACCATCTCGCGCCTGACGTCGGATCGTCTGACCGAGTATCTGGCGGCGGAAATCGTGATCCCCGAGCAATCGGATCAGGGGCTGGTCTATCACAGCATCGACGTCGCCCGGCTGGAACTGGCCTGCGAGTTGCACGAGCAATACGACATGGAAGCGGACGCGCTGTCGATGGTGATCTCTCTGATCGACCAGATGCACGGTTTGCGCGCGGAATTGCGCGAGGTGCTGAACGCGGTCGAAACGCAGCCCGAACCCGTCCGCCAGCAATTGATCGAGGTTATCGGAACGGCTCGGTTCCGACGCGGCTAACGGGCGGACCCGCCGTCGCACCGTCAACAGGCGATGCGATTGCTATTCGCCGGTCTGATACTCTTCGGGCACATAAAAGGTGTAATCGCGCTCGGCGACCTGCTCGTGACAGTCATGGCAATAGGCCACTGCATTGGCGCGGAATCCCATCGTGTCGCCAAACAAAGAGCCATCCGGCAGAACCATGATATAGCGCCAATCCGCCATGTCGGGATCTGTGCCAGGGGCCAGTTTTTCCATCACGAACATCGCACCGGGAAAGATTTTCCCCTCATCCGTGACGGTCATGCTGTCCTTGGCCAGCACCGACCCCACCGGCAGAACCTCGCCTTCCTGCAAGGTCCCGTAATTATGCGCCATCCTGTTGGCATAGCTGTTCACAAACCGCTGTCCGTGGGTGGCCGAGATATAGGGCGCATCATTGAACAGCGGCCAGCTTTGGTAATTGCGCAGCAGATCCAGCTGTGCCGCCGCATAGCCACGCGCCATCCGCTTCGCCAAGGACTTGTAGACAGCGTTGGCCTCGTCCTTGCTCAACTCGGCGGGGTTTTCGATTGCGATATGGGCATCCTGTTCGTCGGCCTGCGTCTGGCCCACAAAAATCAGAAGCGAAGCCGAAATAATAAGAACGGTCTGAAATCTATTGCTGAAAACTGTATTCATAACTTGGCCTACCTGAAAAACAGTTCGCTTGCGCATCGGGACTTACATTAATCCACATAGCGAACATCAATCATCCTGCCAGAACCGGTCCGTCCACCTCACCGTTTCGTGCACAAAGGTGAGCCCCAAATCCGAAACCCGGGCAGGACAAACATAACAAATTTTGCATGCAAAAAACAGAAGCCGAAATGTTAAGATTTCATCTTCAACTGTCGGCTGAGCAGATGCTTTAGCTGTTCAACCCAGCCTCGGCCTCGATCTGTTTGCGCGATTTGCGGGCGCGTTCTGTGGCCGATTTCAACTGACCGCAGGCCGCCATGATATCCTCACCCCGCGTCTTGCGGATGGGTGAGGCGTAGCCCGCCTGATAGATGATGTTCGCAAAGGCCCGGATACGGTTGTTCGAGCTGCGCTTGTAGGGCGCGCCGGGCCATTCGTTGAACGGGATCAGGTTGATCTTGGCTGGAATCTTGTGGCGCTTGATATGGTTGATCAGGCGGTGCGCATCCTCGTCACTGTCGTTCACGCCATCCAGCATCACGTATTCGAATGTAATCCGTTCCGAGTTCGAGGCATTCGGATAGCTGGCCAGCGCCTGCAGCAATTCCTCGATATTCCAGCGCTTGTTGATCGGCACCAGCACGTCGCGGGTTTCGTCCGTAGTCGCATGGAACGAGATCGCCAGAAGGCAACCGATTTCCTCGGCCGTGCGTGCGATTTCGGGCACCACCCCGCTGGTCGACAGGGTGATCCGGCGGCGCGACAGGGAAATGCCTTCGGGGTCCATGGCGATCTTCATCGCGTCGCGGACGTTTTCGAAATTATACAGCGGCTCACCCATGCCCATCAGAACGATGTTCGACAGCAGGCGCGTTTCATCCTTGGGCGCGCCGGGGGTGGGCCATTCCTCAAGATCGTCGCGGGCCATCATCACCTGACCGACGATTTCCGCCGCGGTCAGGTTGCGCACCAGTTTTTGCGTCCCGGTATGGCAGAAGGAACAGGTCAGCGTGCACCCGACCTGAGACGAGATGCACAGCGTACCGCGATCATCCTCGGGGATATAGACAACCTCGACCTCATGCCCGCCCGCGATGCGGCACAGATATTTGCGGGTGCCGTCCTCGGACACCTGACGGGTCACAACCTCGGGGATTTCAATGACAAAGTTCTCGGCCAGTTGCGCGCGATAGGCTTTGGCCAGATTGGTCATTTCACCAAAATCGCGCACGCCCCATTGATAGATCCACTGCCAGATCTGCCCGGTGCGCATCTTGGCCTGTTTCTCGGGCGTGCCGTGTTCGATCAGCACCTCGCGCAGCTGGTCGCGGGTCAGACCGACAAGGTTCACCTTCCCCTCGGGCAGTTTGCGGGGGATGGTCATGACGTCTTGAGTGATCGGCGCTTTGGGCGACATGTGGCTGTCTCAACGGATTCTGGCTTGGGATGCGCCTCTATATAGGATCGCGCGCAAAGATCAAAAGGAATCGTCAATCCCGGCCTTCAGCTTTTTTTGACGCGCCCAGATACAGTTCGGCCGCACCGGGATGAGCGATGCGGCCGATTTCGTTTTCCGATACCGGATGAGCCGGTCAGAAGCTTGCAGGCAAGATGTTACAATCCGCTGCATCCAGGGTTTTTACCGGATCTTCCGGTCCACATTGCTCGCCGGACACCGGATAGGTGTCGCTTGATTTCTCACATGCGCTCAGCACCGCAGCGGCGGCGATCATAAGGGCGACAATGGACTTGTTCAGCATTCGAAAGCTCCTTTTCTTCCTCTGAACCGATTAGTTCAGAAAACGGAGCAACCTGCTTTGATACGGATCAAATTCGAATATGTACGTTACGTAAAGCGGTCGTTTTTTGAGCCAAAAAGAAACCCCGCCGAAAGACGGGGTTACCTATATCTGAATTTAGAATGGGTCAGTTGGTGCAGCGCTTTTCGGCGTCTTCGATCGCTGCGGTAAAGCCCAGCAATGAAAATGTGTCCTTGGTCTGCGTTCCCCGCTCCGACCGTGCGGTCAAAACCGCCTCGGTTCCGCGCTTCATGGCGGTGACGATCTTGGCATCATCCGCCGCTGTTGCGGGCCAGGCCCATTCGCCTTCGGTGAACAATTCGAACTCGCTGCCATCTACGTTCAGGTTCACGGTCGACCCTGCCGCAAACGGATAGCCACCGGTAAAGGTCACCTGACCTTTGACCTCGGCATTGGGGCGATAGAACACGAATAGCAGGATGTCGCTGCGACGGACCGAAACCACACGCCCGCCACGGGTATTCACCGTTTCCTTGGGGGCGGAAACGCTCCAACATTCGGTGGGATCATCCTCGACAAAAACGCTCCAATCCGTTTTTGCCGCTACGCGATTTGTGCTTGTCGCCTGTTGAGCGATTGCAGTCGTGGCCATCCCCGCCACGCACAGGCCCGCGATCACGCGGACGAGCATTGATCCCATTTGTCCAGCCTCCTAGCTCGACCTTCTACCTCATACCCATCAGAATGCGTCGCGAACCCTGCCGGTTCGTCTTGGAAAAGTTGCGCATCCCGATGATTGCCGACATACACACACTAACGCAGGTTTCGCCACAGGCGAAAGGGCGATTGGCAGAATTTTGCGCATAAATCCGGAGGTCAAGATGACTCAGCCCATACCGATGACAGAACTGTGGCGTGGTCCCCTGCTGGAAAGTCTGCATCTGGGTCATGCGGTGGTCTGCGATGGCACCGGGCAGATCGTGCAAAGCTGGGGCGATCCAAATGCGGTGATCTATCCGCGATCCTCGGCCAAGATGATTCAGGCACTTCCCTTGATTACGTCGGGCGCTGCAGCGAAGTACGGATTGAACTCAGAGCATCTGGCGCTGGCTTGTGCTTCGCATAATGGCGCTGCGATCCACACCGAACGTGTGACGGAGTGGCTGGATCATCTGGGTCTGGCAGAACCCGATCTACGCTGCGGCCCGCAGGAACCGGCGGATAAGGCCGCGCGCGACCGGCTGATTTTGGCCGACGATACGCCCTGCCAGATTCACAACAATTGTTCAGGCAAACATTGCGGCTTTCTGACCCTTGGTCAGCATATGGGGGCCGGGCCGGAATATCTTGAGATCGACCACCCGGTGCAGCAAGCCTGCCTGTCGGCCATCGAAGAGACAACCGGCGAAACCAGCCCCGGTTATGGGATTGACGGATGCTCGGCCCCGAACTTCGCGACCTCATTGGTGGGGCTGGCGCGGTCGATGGCGTGGTTCGCCTCGGCCGCGGACCGGTCCGACCGATCCAGCGATGCGGCGCAGCAGTTGACCGCCGCGATGATCAAACACCCCGAACTGGTCGCGGGCGAAACCCGCGCCTGCACGGAACTGATGCGCGCCATGGAGGGGCGTGCGGCGATCAAAACCGGGGCCGAAGCTGTATTCGTGGCCATCCTGCCGGAAAAACGCATGGGTGTGGCGCTGAAAATCACCGACGGAACCACCCGCGCCAGCGAATGCGCCATTGCCGCCTTATTGGTCAGCCTTGGCGTGCTGGAGGCCGACCACCCGGCCACCAGAAAATTCATGAACGCTACGCAATACAGCCGCCGAGGGCTGGAATGCGGCGTGATCAGACCCGCACCGGGTTTTCCCGGCTAGGCCCGCTACATCTCAATCTCGTGCACCTCGGCCACTTCGACCGAGCCGGAACCGTTGACAACCATCGGGCAGCCCTTGGCCATCTCGGTCGCGGCGTCCATGCTGTCGGCCTTGATCACCGTAAAGCCCGAGGCCGGGTTTGCGCCGCCATTGTCGACGACCCCGCTGCTGCTGACGGTGTAGGATTGGCCAACCGGGTTTCCGGGGATCTCCAACGCCTCACCCATGTTCTGAAACCACGCGCCCCATGCGGCCATGGTCGCCTCGATCTCGGCGGGGTCGGTGGGGGTGTGGCCCCCGTGATAGACAAACAAATATTGGGGCATAACGCTCCTCCCTGATGAAAACCTATGTGCACAGCGCTTCGAGTTTGCGCAGTGAAGATGTCCAGCCCATGTTGTGGTTCTCGGCAGCTTCCGCATCGACCAGTTCCCGGTGATCCACCACAAGGCGCGAACCGGTTTCGGTTGCCGTGACGGCAAAGGTCACATGACTTTCCGCGCCGCGCTGATCCTGATCGTCATGCCAGGCCCAGGTGAACCCAACAGATTTGGGCGGGTCGACATGGGTGACATGGCCCGAGACCTTGTATTGCTGGCCCTCGCTGTTCTCCATCACTGAAAACCACGGACCCGTGCGCGAGAAATCCAGATTGTGCCGGGGCACATGCATCCCCTCGGGGCCCCACCATTGCAACAGCTTCGCGCCGTTGGTGACCCATGCAAACAGCGTTTCAGGATCAACGGGAAACTCCCGCTCGAGCTTCAGGTCGGCCATGAGTTTTCCCTTTCCAGTATGTCGCCCAAGCGATCCAGACTGCTTTCCCAGAACTGGCGCTTCGAGATCGTCCAGTCGGCAATGGCGCGCAGCCCCTCGGGGCGGATCGAATACATGCGCTGTGTGCCCTGCACCCGCTGCTGTACCAGCCCTGCCGCGCGCAGCACTTTCAAATGGCGCGAGATCGCGGCACCGGACATGCCCTTGCCCTTGGTCAACTCGCCTGCGGGCATCTCTCCGGCCTCCATCAATTGCTCAACAATCGCGAAACGGGTCGCATCGGACAGGGCGGCGAAGGTGGTGAGGAGCGTGTTCATGATCACTATTTAACACAAAAGTTAAATTAAGGAAAGCTCAAAGCGGCTGTGTGAACTCGGTCACGTTCGACACCTTAAGTGTTTCAAAAACAGCCATAATTCACTAATAGACAGACATAATGTCTGCGAACTATAATCAAATATGCGAGTTTCGTGTTTTATGTAAGTTGTTAAGGAGTTTTGAAATGCGCCGTACGACCGTTTCAGCATTTGCTGTTCTGACAGTCGCCCTTTCCGGATGTGGGACAGTTTGGTCTCAGGAAGAGCCGGTTGATACCTCAGGCGAGGCGACGCAGTCAGCCGTCGCAGCAACGCCGGCTTCGGCGACGTCGTCGGGAAGCTCTGGCACGTCTTCAACATCCCTGGCCGGTGAAGAACGCGGCGGCGAAGGCGGTTCGAGCGGCGGAGGATCAGGCGGAGGTTCCGGTGGCGGCTCGGGCGGTTCGTCAGGCGGCAGTTCGGGAGGTTCATCGGGTGGCGGTTCCGGCGGTTCGTCAGGTGGCAGTTCGGGTGCCGGCGGCGGCAGCGGCGGTGGCTGGGGCAACTCATGATCTGAAAGGGTCTTAACAATGTCACAGCAAGCGTTGAAGCAACGACTTGGTCGCTTGCTGGCTGCATCGGCTTTCCTGTTACTGAACACACATGCTCTGAGCGCGCAGACCGGCCAAGCATCGTCAACGGCCAATCGCATCGCAATTGTGATTGGCAATCAGGATTACGAAAGCGTTGGCGACCTGACCAATGCCCGCAAGGATGCCGAAGATATTGCAGCCATGCTGCGGGATTTCGACTTTCGGGTGTACGACGGCTATGACCTGAGCAAGCAGGAATTTGAAGCGCTGATCCGAACGGCGGTGCTGAACATCCCACCTTCGGCCGATGTGCTGTTCTATTACGCAGGTCATGGCATTCAGATCGGCCGCAGAAACTACCTGCTGCCGGTCGATGCCAAGTTCGAAACCATTTACGACGTCCCGCTGGCGACCATGACGCTGGACCGCGTGATCGATACCCTGTCGGCGCGCAGCGCGGCCCATGTCGCCATATTGGATTCGTGTCGCGACAATCCATTTCAGGATCTCCGGCTGGCCGCGGATCTGGATGCAAACCTGTTCGAAACCCGCGAAGGGTTTGATGTGTTCAAGACGCCCCTGAACTCACTGGTAGCGTACTCCACGTCACCCGGTGCTGTGGCGAGTGATGGCGCGCAGGGTCAGAACAGCCCCTATACTGCTGCCGTTCTGGCTACGGCTGCATCTTCGCCGTTTGAGAACATTCAGCAGCTTTTCCCTGTCATTCGCGAACAGGTTCACGCCAAAACGGCGGGTCAGCAGATTCCTTGGGAAAGCTCGACGCTGGTACGCCCATTCTATCTGGCACAACAATCCACTGAATCCGCATCCCCACCGGCTGAGACAGAAGAAACCGCACCACAATCGGTGGCTCTCAGCTATCAGTTCGACAAGTCGATCCCATTGCTGCGAAGCCTGGAACAGGCATTGGGAACCGAAATTGTCGATCTGCAGGTGATTGAAAACCCGACCCGGGGCGCTGTCAGTTTCAGCGATCAATCCACGGCCAGTGACGTGCAATACGCCCCCGAGATTTCTGACGCGCGCGCTGTCGAAGTCGGCAACGCTGACTTCAAAGATACCTTTTCGGTTCAGGTGCTGACACAAGACCAAAAACAGCAGACAGTCGACGTGTCTCTGGATCTGGAAATGAACGCCTGCGACCTAGAGGCCGGAGATGCGCTGGACATCAATGGTGTCGGCGTGTTCCGCCTGCCGAACGAATTGGACATCGCAAAGGGGCTGGCAGCCTGCACACAGGCCGTTCAGGACGATCCCGACAATCCGCGCTTCCTGTATCAGCTTGGGCGCATCCAACAGGCATCGGGTGATGTGCCCGCCGCTTTTGAAAGCATCTCGGCAGCCGAAGCCGGGGGGCACATCCGCGCCAAATATGCGTTGGCCAGTTTGTTGAAAACCCAGCGGATTGACCGCGCCGTCACCAAAACCCCCTATGACCCCGAACGTGCCCGCGAACTTTTGGAACAGGGTGCAGCTCAGCGCGACCCGTATTCCATGCACAGCCTAGGTCAGGATCTACTGCGTAACGGGACAACACAGGAAGAGAAAAAGCGCGGGTTTGAGTTGTTGGAACGTTCTGTCGAGTTGGGCCATACCTTCTCGATGAACGAGCTGGGCATCTATTATCTGCGGCAGAACTCGGACCACTATATCCCCGAACGCGGGTTGCGCTATCTGCGCGCCTCGGAACTGCGCAAGGATATCTACGGCTACGATAACCTTGCCTATGTCTCGCTGGAAGGGCTTGGTGGAAACCCTGTCGATTTCGCAAAGGCCGAGGCCTATTTTCGTGCCGCCTCTGACGGCGGGCATCCGACCGCTCCGGCTAGCATCGCCCGCATGATCCTGCGCGATCAGTTGCAGGGACGAACCCGCGCCGAGGCGTTGCAGTGGTACGATACATCACTGGAACGCGGTGATGCGTGGGGTGGGGCCAACGGGGCCTTCATCATTCTGGATGGTCAGGTGCCGGGACGTGGCCCTGCCGATGCGGCGCTGCGGGCGGCCAAGGCCGCGTTGCTGGCCAATGAAGAACCCGCCGCGCAGGCGATGGGTCAGTTGGACGGGATATCCAAGGCTGATCTGGACCGGGCCCTGCAAATGGCCCTGAACGAGGTCGGAGAAAATGTCGCCGTTGACGGTCAGGTCGGCCCCGCCACGCTGGCCGCGCTGGAAAGCGCCAGCGCACGTTTCGGGGTTCCCGTGTCTTACGCGTCGACAAATGACCCCAAAGCGCGCTTGCTGCTGGCGGCCAGAGTGTATTGGGCCAAAAACCCGGTTCGGTTCGATCTGTTCTAGGGGTGATCAGCCCTGAAACTCGGACTTCCTGTAACCCTGCAGATACAGCAGCGCGGTCAGATCACCGTGGTTGATCCGCACGTCACATTCCGCCGCGACCGAGGGTTTGGCGTGCAGCGCAACTCCGGTTCCGGCGCGGTACAACATGCCCAGATCATTGGCCCCGTCCCCCACCGCGATCACATCCGCCTCGGCCAAACCGAGCTTGGCTGTGATCCGTTCCAGCGACTCGACCTTGGCTTGCCGACCCAGAATCGGACGTCCGACATCGCCGGTCAGGCGTCCGTCTTCGGCCAGCAGCGTGTTGGCGCGGTTTTCGTCAAACCCCAACACCTCGGCCACACGCGCGGTGAAGGCGGTGAACCCGCCTGACACCAATGCCGCATAACCGCCATTTGCCCGCATGGTGGAAACAAGTTCGCGCCCGCCGGGCATCAGGGTGATCCGGGTGTTAAGCACCTGATCGATGACCGCCTCGTCCAGCCCTTTCAGCAGACCGACCCGTTCGATCAGGGCCCCTTCGAAATCCAACTCGCCATTCATGGCGCGCGCGGTGATGTCCTTGACGCGTTCGCCCACACCGGCCTCATCAGCCAGTTCGTCGATGCATTCCTGCTGAATCATGGTGCTGTCCATATCGGCCAGCAGCATCTTTTTGCGTCGCCCCTCGGACGGTTGCACAACCAGATCGACACCCATCTGCTGCAAGTCCGCCCAAACATCCCAGCGATTGTCCGGCATGTCCGGCACGGCAAATTCTGCCGCCTCATCGGGGTTCAGCCAGACGATTTCGGCACCGCCCCAGGCGTTTCGCAGCGATTCGACCAGGGCCGGGTCCAGCGACGGTGCGGCTGGGTTGGTAAGCAATGTGGCAACAAACATATCGTATCTCCGGCAAGCTGCCCTGCGCATATCGCAGGTGCAGCATATGCACCAGAGCGGGATTGGAAAACGCCCGTAAAATATATCGCAAACGGGGCTTTACCACCCCACATTTCCACGACAGATTCAGCGCAGGCAGTTGGAAAAGGAATACGGGATGGGCAACCCGCTTTATGATCGCTTGTTTGGGATTCACGCGGGGAAAGACACGGCGTTTCTGCATCTGCCCGACGGGCGGACAATCACCCATGCCGCGTTTCTGGATATGGCGGCGCGGATCGCCAACGCGCTGACGGGGTATGGGCTGGAGCCCGGCGATCGCGTCGCCGTTCAGGTCGAGAAATCGCCCGAGATGCTGGCGCTTTATGCGGCCTGTGCGCAGGCAGGGCTGATCTTTCTGCCTGTGAACACCTCCTACAAAACCGCCGAGCTGACCTATTTCATCGAAAACAGCGGGGCCGCTCTGGTCGTCTGCGATGCTGCCAGTGAGGCGGAACTGACCCCAATTGCGCAGGCTCAGAACGCCCGGCTGGAAACGCTGAACGCCGATGGCTCGGGCAGTCTGATGCGGCGGGCTTTGGGCATGTTACCGGCCTTCGAACCGGTTCACCGGACCGAGGATGATCTTGCCGCATTCCTTTACACCTCTGGCACCACGGGACGGTCAAAAGGCGCGATGCTGACACAGGCGAACCTGCTGTCAAACGCCGATACGCTGGTGCGGGAGTGGCGGTTCACGCGCGAAGATGTGCTCTTGCACGCGCTGCCGATCTTTCACACGCACGGGCTGTTCGTGGCAACGAATGTGATCCTCGCCTCGGGCGGATCGATGATCTTTCTGCCGAAGTTTGATCTGGACGACATGCTGCGCCTGATGCCGCAGGCAACATCGATGATGGGCGTGCCCACCTTCTACACCCGCCTGCTGGGCGACCCGCGCTTCACCGGTGATCTGACCCGACATATGCGGCTGTTCATCTCGGGCTCTGCCCCCCTGCTGGCCGAAACCCATGAAAGCTTCGAGGCCCGCACAGGCCACCGCATTCTTGAACGCTATGGCATGACCGAGACCAACATGAGCACCTCGAACCCCTATGACGGTGAACGCCGCGCGGGCACGGTCGGGTTTCCTCTGCCGGATGTCGAGTTGAAAGTGACCGATCCGGACAGCGGCGAGACCCTGCCGCAGGGCGAGATCGGCATGATCGAGGTGCGCGGCCCGAACGTCTTCAGCGGCTACTGGCAGATGCCTGAAAAAACCGCAGCCGAACTGCGCGAGGATGGGTTCTTCATCACCGGCGATCTGGGCCGCGTGGATGAGGATGGCTATGTCCATATCGTCGGGCGCGGCAAAGACCTGATCATCTCGGGCGGGTTCAACATCTACCCCAAAGAGCTTGAACTGCTGCTGGACGACCAGCCCGGCGTGTTGGAAAGCGCCGTAATCGGCGTGCCGCACCCGGATTTTGGTGAAACGGTTCTGGGCATCATCGTGCCCTTGCCCGGCCAGTCACCGGACCTGACCGCAATCATGACCTCGGTTCAGAACGACCTCGCTCGGTTCAAACACCCGCGCGAGCTGATCCTGATGGACGCCCTGCCGCGCAATACGATGGGCAAGGTGCAGAAAAACACGCTGCGCGAGCTATTCAGGGATCGGTTCGTCAAGGGCTAGGGGTCAGCGGGACACGGCCGTTTTCGTTCAGCAACCAGCAGTCGCGGCCCTCGAAAACCGCTGGAACCAGCGGTCGGCCCATCCCGGCTCCACCATCCAGATTGATCCGGTTGCCACGATGCTCGGCCCGCTGGGCGGGTGTGTGCCCGTGCACGATCAGATAGGGATGCGGGCGCGGATCGTCCAGAAACTCGCCCCGTATCCAGACCAGATCCTCTTCGGTTTGATCCGCCAAAGGGACGCCGGGCCGAATGCCTGCATGGGCAAAGAACACCTCGCCTTCCTGATGATGTGTCACAAGGCCGTTCAGAAAGTCGATATGAGCCTGCGGTACAACATCGTGCACCCTCTCAAGCAGCCGGAAGATACGGTCTTCTTCCGTGAACTCCACACCGTAAGACGCCAAAGTCTCGGCCCCGCCCAAGCGGTGATGCAGCCAGTGTTCTCCGACCCGCAGCTTGGCCTCGGCTGTGGAGCCATCCTGCAGGAAACGGGCAAACATCCGGTCGTGATTGCCCAGCAGAAACACCCAATTGCGCCCGGCGCGGTGTTCTGCGGCCAAAAGGTCCAGAACCGCGCGACTGTCCGGACCGCGATCCACATAATCACCCAGAAACACCACGCGGGCATCCGGCCCGCCATCACGCTCGATCAGGTCAAGCGCCTGTTGCAGCATCTCAAGCTGGCCGTGAATATCGCCAATTACGTAAACAGGGGATGGCATCAGGTGCCCTCGTACAGATTGAATATCTGGCTTGTTGCGCAAATCTTCGGGCGGGAAAAGAAAATACCCGCGCCTTGGGGGGGCGCGGGCAGGAATTGTCTCAGAAATTCAACACTGGTTAGGCGACATCGAACTCCAGCGGCTTGATCTGTGTGAACAGACCCGTCTCTGCCAGCTTGGCGCGGGCCTCAGCCGGAACAGGTTCGTCGACGTAAAGCAGCGCAATGGCCTCGCCGCCTGCCTCGGACCGGCCTAGGGTAAAGTTCGCGATGTTGACGTCGTTCTCACCCATGGTCTGACCCAGCGCACCGATGATGCCCGGAACATCTTCGTTGGTGGTATACAGCATATGCGCACCCACCTCGGCATCGATATTGATGCCCTTGATCTGGATGAAACGCGGCTTGCCATCGCTGAACACGGTGCCCCCGATGGAACGCTCGCGCTTTTCGGTCACGACGGTCACCTTGATATAACCTTCGAACGCACCCGATTTGTCCTGATTGGTGGTCGAAATCTGAATGCCACGTTCACGGGCAACAACCGGGGCCGAGACCATGTTCACCTCGGGGTTGAACTTTTTCATGATCCCCGCCACGACCGAGCAGTTCAGTGCGGCAAGGTTCATTTGCGCCGCGACACCGTCATAGAGGATGTTGATCGCCTTGATCGGCTCATCCGTCATCTGGCCGATAAAGCTGCCCAGATGACCTGCCAGCTTGATCCACGGGCCCATTACCTTGGCTTCTTCCGCCGTCACACTGGGCATGTTCAGGGCGTTTTCCACGGCACCGGTCAGCAAATAGTTCGAGATCTGCTCGGCCACCTGCAGCGCCACGTTTTCCTGCGCTTCGGTCGTGGCCGCACCCAGATGCGGCGTGCAGACCACGTTGGGCAGGTTGAACAGGGCGTTTTCCTTGGCCGGTTCCTCGCTGAACACGTCAAAGGCCGCGCCTGCGACCTGACCCGATTGCAGCGCCTCGGCCAGCGCCTCTTCGTCAACCAATCCACCACGGGCACAGTTGATGATGCGCACGCCCTTCTTGGTTTTGGCCAGGTTCTCACGGCTCAGGATGTTGCGGGTCTGATCGGTCAGCGGCACGTGCAGGGTGATGAAATCGGCGCGGGCCAGCAGCTCGTCTAGCTCGACCTTTTCGACACCCATCTTGGCGGCTTTCTCTTCACCCAGATAGGGGTCATAGGCGACGACCTTCATCTTCAAGCCCAGCGCGCGTTCGCAGACGATCCCGCCGATGTTCCCCGCGCCGATGACGCCAAGGGTCTTGTTGGTCAGCTCGATCCCCATGAACTTGGACTTTTCCCACTTGCCCGCATGGGTCGAGGTGCTGGCCTCGGGGATCTGCCGCGCCACGGCGAACATCATCGCAATCGCATGTTCGGCGGTGGTGATCATGTTGCCAAAGGGCGTGTTCATCACGATCACGCCCTTTTTGGACGCGGCATCCTTGTCGATATTGTCGGTGCCGATCCCGGCGCGGCCAATGACTTTCAGCTTGTCGGCCTTTTCCAGAATGGTCGGCGTGACCTTAGTCGCCGAGCGGATGGCGAGGCCGTCATACTGACCGATCACCTCGGCCAGCTTGTCTTTGTCCTTGCCCAGATCGGGCATGAAATCCACATCGATGCCACGGTCGCGGAAAATCTGCACGGCGGTTTCGCTGAGCTTGTCGGATACGAGTACTTTGGGGGCCATATCTCTGGTCCTTTGAAGAAGTCTTGGGATGGCGGGCTGAAGCCCGCCCTACATTTCAGTTCTGCGTAGGCCGGGCTTCAGCCCGGCAAGGGGACGTCAGGCAGCCGCTGTCTGCGCCGCAATCTCGGCCTCAAAGGCCCAGGCCAGCCACGGCAGCATCGCCTCGACATCCGAGGTCTCGACCGTGCCGCCGCACCAGATGCGCAGACCCGCAGGCGCGTCGCGATAGGCACCGATGTCCAGCGCGATGTTCTCGGCCTCCAGCCGTTTGGCGACTGCTTTGGCGAATGTGGCCCCGTCCTGAATACGGGCATCGGTGAATTTCAGACACACGGACGTATTCGACTGCGTCGCCGCATCCTCAGCCAGATTGGCGATCCAGTCATTCTGCGCACAGAACGCATGGACCGCACCGGCATTGGCATCCGCACGGGCGATCAACCCCTGCAACCCACCAACCGAGCGCGCCCAGTCCAGCGCAAACAGGTAATCCTCGACCGCCAGCATCGACGGCGTGTTGATCGTCGCACCAGTGAAGATACCCTCGATCAGCTTGCCGCCCTTGGTCAGGCGGAAAATCTTGGGCAGTGGCCATGCAGGCGTATAGCTTTCCAGCCGTTCCACCGCGCGGGGCGACAGGATCAGCATCCCATGGGCCGCCTCACCGCCCAGCACTTTCTGCCAGCTGAAAGTGGTCACATCCAGCTTGTCCCACGGCAGGTCCATCGCAAAGGCCGCCGAGGTCGCATCGCAGATCGTCAGACCCTGACGGTCATCGGCAATCCAGTCGCCATTGGGAATCCGCACGCCCGAGGTCGTGCCGTTCCACGTGAATACCACGTCATTGGCAAAATCGACCGTGGCCAGATCAACGATCTGCCCGTAGTCAGCCGTTTTCACTTCGGCATCGATCTTCAGCTGCTTGACCACATCCGTGACCCAGCCCGAGCCAAAGCTTTCCCACGCCAGCATCTCGACCTTGCGTTCACCCAGCAGCGACCACAGCGCCATCTCGACCGCGCCGGTGTCCGAGGCGGGAACGATGCCAATCTTGTAATCCGCCGGAATGCCCAGCACCTCACGCGTGCCTTCGATGGCCGCCTTCAGCTTGTCCTTGCCAACAGCAGCCCGGTGCGAGCGTCCCAGCGCGGCATCGGCCAGTTTGGTCAGATCAAATGTGGGGGGTTTGGCGCAGGGGCCCGAGGAAAAACGCGGATTCGCCGGCCGCGTGACCGGTTGTTCATTCGTCATCTGTATTACCCTTCCAGATACACGCCCCTCGTTGGGGAGGGGTGTCCCACGGGCAGAGCTATTGCCTGCTCAACCGCTCAGCAAGCGGAAAAGACCTCTCCGATGCCAAAAACGACATCGGGAATCGCGTATATCGGGAACACAGGTTTCCTATCGGCATCACGGGCCAAAGCGAACGGCCTCGCCCGTGTTCAGCGCCTGCTGCGCCGCCAGCCCCATGCGCACGGCCCACAACCCGTCCTGAAGTGAGACATCCGGCTGGGCGCGTTGGCCACGCAACAGTTCCAGAAACCCCTGATGCTGATAGAAGGTCGATCCGTTGTGATCCCCTGCGGCCAGCAATTTCGGATCGACCGGAATGTCGGTCGAAATCGGCCCCTTCGGATCGCGCGGGCTGACGATCACCTGCGGCATCGGCGGTTCGCCCAGATGATCAGGCCAGAACCGGCCCGGTCCGGGAACCAGCGCCTCGATCTTGGCCTTGGGGCCAATGGCCGAGACCTCTTCCTGATAGCGTGAGCCTTCGGCGAACATGCACAGTTCCAGCATCGCCCGCGCCCCGTTGGCGAAATCGACCAGCACATAGCCGTGGTCCAGAATATCCGGCGTCTCACCATCATATCTTTCTTTCAGATGGTTCACCGCCTGCCCGCCGCTTGCAGTGATCCGCACCGGATCCGCGCGCAGGATCAGGCGCATCAGGTCGAAGAAGTGACAGCATTTTTCGACAAAGGTGCCGCCGGTATTGCGATTGAACCGGTTCCAGTTGCCGACCTTGCCCAGAAACGGAAACCGATGTTCGCGGATCGACAGCATCTGAACGCCGCCAGTCACATCCGTCTGATCAATCAGCGCCGCGATGGGGGGCATATAGCGGTACTCCATCGCCACCCAGATCGGATGGGGGTAGTCGCGCTGAACCTGCTCAAGCCGGGCGGCATCCTGCGGATCGGTGAACAGCGGCTTTTCCACCAACAGCGGCAAGGGACGCGTGGCTGCGATTTCGCAAATCTGATCCACATGCAGGTGGTTCGGGCTGGCGATGACGAGGCAATCCAGATCCTCGACTGCCAGCAACTCTTGCACAGACGTCACCATGACCGCATCCGGCGCGATGGTTTGCGCCGCTTTGGCCATGTCCGGATCAGGTTCGTAGATCGCCGCGACCCGCGTGCCTTCTAACAAAGCGATATTGTGCAGATGCTCCTGCCCCATCATGCCGCATCCGATCAGCCCGTAATGGATGGTCCGGGTCATGCGCATTTCCTTTTACTTCAGACGTTGGACATAGGTGGCCCGATCCGGATCGAACCATGTTTTTGAAAACTCGACGGGTTCGGCCTTTTCCGACCAGCTGAACCGCTCGATATACCCCACCGTTTCACCGGCGGGTTTAGTGAAACTCTCGGGCGTCCAGTCGGGCAGCGACCCGACCGAAACCCTGTCTTCGGCTCTCGTGATCCAGAACCCAAGCTGGTGCTGATAATAACGGTAGAGCGAGTCCGACAGCAGGCTGCGATCGATCCGACCGGCTGATTCGTCCAGCCAGATCTCCTCGACCGCGATGATTGTGTCATTCAGATAGCGCATCCGCCGCACGCGCGAGCCTCGGCTTGATGCCCCGAATTGGGGAAGATCGGCGGGCTTTTCTACCTGATCGACCGACAGAATATCCGCGCGCGGCAAGCCCCCGCCTTCGGGCAGTTCCAGCCGGAACATCGCATAGACGCTGTTTTGCGTTCCGGTTTCTCGCACATAGTTGCCCGAGCCCTGTATCCGCTCCAGCATCCCTTTTTTCTCAAGCTCGGCGAGCGATTTTCGCAGCGTCCCGACCGAGACCTGAAGCTCGGCCGCCATGTCCCGTTCCGGCGGCAGGCGTTCCCCATCGATCAACCGTCCGGCGGCAATTTCGCGGATCAGAAGTTCGGCGATCTGAACATAGATCGGCAATGCGTTGGGGTTTCGGCTGTTCGGGGGCACGTCCGGGCGCTTCTTTCAGTCGCAGGAAAAATTGATACACTATTGATCTACATCAATGTGCTTGCTACGCAAGAGGAAAGTCAAAGATGTACGGAGCGTGAATCAAATGAGCATCGTCCCCATCACATCCCCCGATCTGGATGCGGCCGAAGTCTCGTGGTTTGCAGCGCTGTGCTCGGACGATTACCAGTTTCTGGGCGTGCCCGATGGCGATCTACGCTCTAGCTGGGACCACTGTTCCGGCATCGTGAAAGAGGCCGAGGCGCAGGGGTTCCGCAATATCCTGTGCCCCTCGTCCTATCAGGTCGGTCAGGACACGCTGAGCTTTGTCGCAGGTTGCGCGCCGATCACCGACCGGATCAACCTGCTGGCCGCCGTACGCTGTGGTGAGATGCAGCCGATCATGCTGGCCCGCACCATCGCGACGCTCGATCACATGCTGAAGGGGCGGCTGACGGTCAACATCATCTCATCAGACTTCCCGGGCGAGAAAGCCGATAGCGCGTACCGCTACCAACGCTCGCGCGAGGTGGTCGAGATTCTGAAACAGGCCTGGACGCGGGATGAGATCAATCACGCGGGTCAGGTCTATAATTTCTCGGGCCTGACCACTGACCCCGCCAAGCCCTATCAAACTGGCGGTCCGCTTCTGTATTTCGGCGGCTACTCGCCGTCTGCTTTGGACCTGTGCGGCGAGCATTGCGACGTCTATCTGATGTGGCCTGAAACCAAGGACCAATTGGCCGAACGGATGAAGGCCGTTCATGCAGTCGCCGAGAATTACAGTCGTACGCTGGATTACGGCCTGCGCGTCCACATGATCGTTCGCGATACCGAGGCCGAGGCGCAGGAATACGCCGACTACATCGTCTCGAAACTGGATGATGAGTATGGCCGCGCGATCCGGGAACGGGCGCTGGACGCGACCTCGCTGGGTGTGGCGCATCAGTCCAAGAACCGCGATCTGGCGGATGAGTATGGCTATGTCGAACCCGGCCTGTGGACTGGTGTTGGCCGAGCGCGGTCAGGCTGTGGTGCTGCGCTGGTCGGTTCGACCGATCAAGTTATGTCCAAGATCGAAGAGTATCAGAAGATGGGCGTCCGCGCCTTCATCTTCTCGGGCTATCCGCACATGGACGAAGCCAGGCACTTTGGTGCCCGCGTGATGCCCAACCTGAAAACCTGCTCGCTGCCCGAAGCCTATGGGCGCGTGCCTGCAACACCCCCGGCGACCCCGCTGGGCAACGGAGTTCGTCGCTGATGCAACGTGTGAAACTATCCGACACGCTGGAAATGAGCCGTCTGGTCTATGGCATGTGGCGGCTGGGCGATGACAGCGACACGTCCGTGGGCCATGTCGAGGCCAAAATACAGGCTTGTCTGGATCAGGGCATTACCACATTCGATCAGGCCGATATCTATGGTGGTTACGCGGCCGAGGCGGTTCTGGGCAACGCGTTGCGCGCCAACCCCAGCCTGCGCCAGCGGATGGAGATCGTCACCAAATGTGACATCATCGCGCCGATGGGCCGGTATGCGGATGCCAAGGTCAAGTATTACGACACCTCGCGCGACCATATCCTGAAGTCCGTCGATACCTCTCTGTCGGAAATGGCGATTGACCATATCGACCTGCTGCTGATCCACCGTCCCGACCCGTTCATGGACCACCACGAAACCGGTGCCGCACTGGATGAGGTTGTGGCCAGCGGCAAGGTCGGCGCGGTTGGCGTGTCGAACTTCCGCCCCTGGGACTGGTCGCTGCTGCAATCGGCGATGAAAACGCAGCTGGTCACCAACCAGATCGAGATCTCTCTGGGCGAAATCAGCCCCTTCACCAACGGCGATCTGGCCTTTCACCAGCTGCATGGGCAACCGATCATGGCATGGTCGCCTCTGGGCGGCGGTCTTCTGATGGCCGGAAACCCGCCCGTGGGCGTCGTCGCTGATGAGATCGCAGCCGCGTTCGGCGTGGATCGTGCTGCCGTGGCCGTGGCGTTCCTGTTGGTCCATCCGGCAAATATCCTGCCGGTTCTGGGCACCAATAACCTGAGCCGCATCAAAACCATCTCGGACGCTCTGAAAGTCAATCTGGATCGTGAAAGCTGGTATCGCCTCTATGAGGCGGCACTGGGGCTTGAGGTACCATGATGAACGCCATTTCAAAGGACATGACCCGCACATTCGTTCCCCACAAGGACGACACCCGCACCCTGCGCGACGCCTTTGGCCGCTTTGCCACGGGCGTCACCATCGTGACCTGCGACAGCGCGGATGGCCCGGTCTGCATCACCGCCAACAGCTTTTCGTCCCTGTCACTGGACCCGCCGCTGATCATGTGGGCTGGCGACCGTAACTCGCGCCGCTTCCCCTATTTTCACAAGGCCCGCCATTTCAGCGTGCATGTGCTGTCGGCGGAACAGGCCGAACTGTGCTTTGGCTGCTCGAAAGACGCCTTTGCGCTGCGCGATATCGATCATGAGCGCTGCACGAACGGAACGCCGCTGCTGTCGGATTGCCTGGCGCGGTTCGAATGCGAACAACATGCGTATCACGATGCAGGCGATCACGTTATTGTCGTAGGAAAAGTTCTTAAGGTCAGCATGGCGGACGGAGACGCGCTGACCTTTTACGCCGGGAAACTCGGCCAATTCGCGAAAACCTAAACGCGATCTGACGACCGTGGGACAAACCCACGGCTGAACAAGGGAGGATCCGCATGGGCGGACTGGCATCGGCGTTAGCGCCGATTGCATTCGTGAACGAAACCGCGCTGCGTCTGGGCCGCGCGGTTGGTGTCGTTGCGATTGCACTCATGGTGATCGCAATCCTGATACAGGTGTTCTTCCGATACGTTCTGGGCAACGCGCTGCCCTGGCCGGATGAGGCCGCACGGTTTTGCATGTTGTGGATGACCGGCCTGATGGCCCCCACCGCCTTTCGGCGCGGCGGTTTTGTGGCCATCGACATGCTGCAAAGGTTTTTGCCGCGCGTCATCGGGCAATCGCTCAACCTGTTCCTGCTGTTGATCTCGCTGGCGGTCTTGCTGGTCGCGGTCAATATCGGCTGGTCCGAAGTCACCGGCTTTGGCGGCAAATTCGCCACTGCCGCGCTGTATCTGCCCACCTCCTTCGGGTTCGACGAATGGTATCGCATCCCGCGCAGCTGGATGATGGCCTCGCTGCTGGTTGGTGTCATCCTGCTGATCACGGTGAATATCGAGCTGATCCTGCGATCCTTCATCACTCTGCTGGGCGGGGGTCACCTGTTGCCCGAAATTCCTGACGCGGCAGTGGGGGCCGAATAAATGCTGATCTGGTTCCTGCCCACCTTCCTGATTTTCCTGCTGATCGGCCTACCGGTCTTTTTCGCGTTGCTGGCCGCGCCCGGCATCCTGCTATGGCTGAATGGCCAGACCAACGACATCACGCTGCTTTATCGCAATGTCTATAATGGCATGGACAGCTTTCCACTGATGGCGATCCCCTTCTTCATGCTGGCCGGAGAGTTGATGAACCGCGGCGGCATCACCATCCGCCTTGTCGAGTTTTCGCAGGCCCTGATGGGCCACCTGCGCGGTGGGTTGGCGCACGTAAATGTCCTGAGTTCCATCCTGTTCGCCGGCCTATCAGGATCAGCCGTGGCGGACACGTCGGCGCTGGGGTCGATGCTGATCCCGGCGATGGAGAAACAGGGCTATACCCGCAAATTCGCCGCCGCGATCACAGCGGCCAGTTCGGTGATCGGGCCGATCATTCCGCCTTCGGGCATCATGATCATCTATGCCTATGTCATGGGCGAAAGCGTCGCCGCGCTGTTCCTTGCGGGCATCGTGCCCGGCGTGATGGTCGGCGTCGGCCTTATGCTGATGATCAAACTGATGGCCGACCGCTATGATTTCCCGGTCGCCAGCCGCAAATACACCTGGCCCGAACGGCGTCAGGCCAGCCTGAAAGCCTTCTTCCCGCTGATGACCCCGGTGATCATTCTGGGCGGCATTCTGGGCGGTATCTTCACACCGACCGAGGCCGCCGCGGTCGCCGTGGGCTACGCCTTTATCATCGGCTTCTTCGTTCTGCGCACGCTGACATGGAAAGAGGTGCCCGAGGTGCTCAGCAACGCAGGCATGACCTCTGCCGTCGTGCTGCTGCTGGTTGGCGCGGCGATGGCGTTCAAAACCGTGGTCAGCCTCAGCCACGCGCCGGAGCAACTGGCCTCGCTGATCCTCAGCCTGTCGGAAAATCCGCTGATCCTGCTTTTCCTGATCAACCTGCTGCTGTTCATCGTCGGCATGTTTCTGGACGCGGGCCCTGCAATCATCATCCTTGGCCCGATCCTTGGCCCGATCTTCACCAGCCTCGGCGTCGATCCGATCCATTTCGCCATCATCATGAGCGTCAACCTGACCGTCGGCCTCGCCACGCCGCCGATGGGCCTGGTCCTGTTCGTGGCCGCCGCCGTGTCGCGCGAACGGGTCGAAACCATCGCCAAGGCGATCCTGCCGTTTCTGGCGGTCGAAATCATCGTGATCTTTCTGATCACCTATATCCCCGCACTATCCATGACGATCCCGAGGATAACGGGATTTGCCAACTGAGTATCACAGGGAGGAAACGCATGCTCAGAGACTTCATCAAAACCGCAGCGGTGGCCACATCGCTTGTGGCCGCGTCCGCCATGGCAGCCACGGCCGCCGACTACACGCTGCGTGCCACGGCCAATTCGAACGAAAATGACGAAGATTATGACGGCCTGATCGTCTTCAAGAACTATGTCGAGGCCGCCTCGAACGGTGCGATCGAGGTCGAGTTGTTCATCGGCACCCAGCTGTGTTCGAACGGGGCCGAATGCTTGCAAGGTGTGGCCGAAGGTCAGATCGACATCGTCATCCAGACCTCGGGTGGCACGTCGGGCATCTTCCCCTTCGTTCAGGTCCTGGACTTGCCCTATCTGATGTCGGATGACCGCGTGGCCGAAGCGGCGCTGGCCAACGGCTCGCCCTTTGTAACCAAGATGCAGGAAATGGTCGCCGAAAACTCGGGCGGCGCGCTGCGTCTGATGACGATTGGCAATACGGGTGGCTGGCGCAACTTTGCCAACACCCAGCGCCGGATACAAAGCCCCGGCGACATGGAAGGGCTGAAGATCCGCACCGTGGTCGCTGACCTGCCGCAAGAGCTGGTCAAAGCACTGGGCGCGGCCCCGACGCCGATCCCATGGCCTGAACTGTTCACCTCGTTCCAGACCGGTGTTGTTGAAGGATCGAAGAACGGCATCACCGACATCATGAGCATGAAGTTCCCCGATGCCGGTCTGAAATACGTCACTCTGGACGGGCACGCCTATATGGGTGCGCTGTGGTTCATGAACAACGAAAAGTTCATGTCGATGCCGCCGGAACTGCGCAATGTCATCGTCGATGGGTTCTATCAGCTACAGCAGGCCACATTCGCCTCGCCCAAGCGCAAGTCAATCCAGGCTTATGAGGAATTCGTGGCCGAAGGTGGCGATCTTTATGTGCCGACACCGGAAGAGAAGGCCGCATTCAAGGAAGCCGCTGCACCTGTCTATGATTGGTTCAAGGCCAATGTCGATGGCGGAGAAACAGCCTTTGACGCTTTGACTGCTGCTGTTGCCGAAGCTGAAGCCGAGATTGCAGCGACCCGCGCAGCCGAAACGCAGTAAAGCGGTCTGACAAGAGAACCTTGCGCGCGGCCCCGTCGCGCGCAAACCTGCCCCTCGCCGGAGAAACTCTGATGCTCGACCAAACCGATGCATTTCGCCGCCAAGGTTACCTCGTCTTCGAAAATGCGCTCAGCCCGGAAGACCTGCAGATGCTGCGCGGCACCTGCGACACGCTTCTGGAGGAGCCTGCCCATGATGGCGGCGGCAATGTGCACAAAATCGGGCTAGGCAATGCGCGCCGCTTTCTGCGCCATCGCCATGCCGAGTTCCCGTCGCTAGAGGACTTCTTGCTCGGCCCCAAGATCGCCGAAATCATCAGCGCCTGCGGAATCGAAGACCCGATGCTGTTCAACGAGCAGTTTGTGGTCAAAGGCGCAGGCAAAGGCGCGAGTTTCGCCTGGCACCAAGACGGTGCCTATGTCGGCTTTGATCACACGCCCTATCTGACCGTCTGGATCGCAGTGGATGATGCAACCGAAGAGAACGGGTGCGTTTATATCCTGCCGCGTGACCTTGACGCCGAGCCCGGTTTGGACCGACATGAATGGCAGGATGAAAGCAACGAGCTTAACGGGTATTTCGGCGAGGACACAGGCACTCCGATGACCTGCAAGGCAGGCACCATCGTGGCCTTTTCCAGCCTCACGCTTCACAGTTCGGGTGCGAATACGACAGCCAACCCGCGACGGGCTTTTGTGTGCCAATACTCCTCAGGCCCGATCATCGACCCTGAAACCCGCGCCCCAAAACGGTTTGCGAAACCGTTGCGGGTTTGATCCATCATCTGAAAGGGTACATCCACCCTTTGTAGTCATTAACCAGAATATGCGCCCTTTCGATCTGCTCCGGCGACATTTTCTTGACCACTTCCTCAAGGCTGATCGCCGCGTCGGGATCGCCTCCAATCGCGCTGAGCGTATACCACATGTAAGCCCGCACCAGATCGGGCGCGGGCATGCCCAGACCCAGCTCATAGTACCATCCGACCCCCGACTGCGCCCCCGGATGCCCCTTCATCGAAGCCCTCAGATACCATTCAAACGCGCGTTCATAATCCTGTTCAACACCCAACCCCAGCCCGTACATCACGCCGATCAGTTCCTCGGCCTCGGCATTGCCCGACCGGGCGGCAGGCAGCAGTTCTTCGCGCGCGGCTTCGAATTTCCCGGCCTCCATCAGATCGCGCGCCTGTTCCAATTCGGCAAACGCCGGGTTCGCAAGCAGGCAAAGGGCAAATACAAGCTGGCGCATGGGGTTGTGTTCCTTTTGGCCGGGGCTGCTGCGGCACAGGATTTACCGCGCCCGCTGAGCGATGATGATTTCATTCCTTTTGATATGGAACAGGCCGCCATCGGTCATCAATTGTTTTATGATCCGATCCTGTCGGGCAACCAGAACATATCCTGCGCCCACTGCCACCACCCGGATTTCGGCACATCAGACGGGTTGTCGCTGGGTATTGGCGAAGGTGGTCAGGGTCTGGGGCCGGACCGCACACCCGGCATCGGAGCAGACAAGATCCGCAAACGCATCCCACGCAATTCACCTGGGCTGTGGAACCTTGGCGCGCGCGAGCTTCATACTGTCTTCCACGATGGTCGGCTGAGCATTTCTGATGTCTACGGCAACGGCTTCAACTCACCCGCGCAGGAATGGCTGCCCGAGGGGCTGAACTCTCTGCTCGCCGCGCAGGCGCTGTTTCCCCTGACATCTCAATTCGAAATGGCGGGAAATGTCGGCGAAAATCAGGTGACCGGGGCCGTCGCTGACCGGATCGATCTGGGCTGGCCCATTCTGGCCAAACGCGTCCGTACCGATCCGCGATACGGTCCCGCGATGATAAAGGCATTCGACGAGGTCCAAAGCACCCAAGACATCACGATCACCCAGATTGCCAACGCTCTGGCTGCTTTCATGGCCATCGAATGGCGCAGCACCGACAGCCCGTTCGACCAATATCTGGCTGGCGACCCCAATGCCCTTACCAAAGTTCAGAAAGACGGCATGACGTTGTTTTACGGCAAGGCAAACTGTTCGACCTGCCATTCCGGACCGCTGATGACCGATCAGCAATTCCACGCTTTGGGTTTGCCCCCGTTTGGCCCCGGCCGCACCCGCCAATGGGACCCTTACGCCCGCGACGTGGGCCGTATGGGCGAAAGCAACCGGATCGAGGACGCCTATCGCTTCCGCACCCCAATGCTGCGAAACGTCGCCCTGACCGCGCCTTACGGCCATAACGGCGCCTTCCCGGACCTTGAAAGCATGATCCGCCACCATTTGGACCCAAAGACCAGCTTGGCGAACTGGACACCCGCCATGGCGGCTTTGCCTCAGGTTCCCTGGCTACAGAAGGCAGACTTCGTTGTCTGGCAGGATCGTTTCGAAATGCAACGTGTGCGCAACACAATCGATATCTCCTCGGTCGCGCTAACCGATGCAGAAATCGACGCCCTCGTCGCATTTCTGAATGCACTGACCGGGACGAGCGTGGACACGCCGCCTTTCGGCGTTCCAAAAGGGTTCGAACCCTAAAGAAAACCCCCCGCCTTTTTGTGGCGGGGGGTTTTGTTGTTATTCAGCTGCGTCTTTGTATGCGTCCATTGGGGGGCATGTGCAGACGAGGTTTCGG
>NZ_JBQFVZ010000008.1:0-167880 GCF_056540025.1 Ruegeria sp. AP12 | reverse complement strand
CCAATCAAAAACCTCCGAATGCCCACCGTCTCTCCGATGCGTCTCCGCCGCTTCCGCCGCGTCCCAGCGCCTCAGCAGCGCCGGTGAAGGGCGTTCTAAGGTTTAGTGATCAGGGCCGCAAGCAGAAAAACCAGAAAACGGCGAAAAAACTTAGAAATCTCATTTTATCTCTTAAAAACAATCTATTAGAAAAGCATCGAACTACAGATGTGGCACACCAACACGCTTCTCATCGCAGGAATCAGGGGCGCTGTGATGTTATTCACGTGGTTACCCACAGACTCGGCTCAGACTCAGGCGGAATCGGCCTGTCTTGTGCGGGTCAAAAGACCTGACAGCGGCAATCTGAACGCCAGCAGGCCGAGAATGGCGGCAAGGTAGAGAAGCGGCTCAAGCTGAAAGCCCTTGGCCAGCATGACATAATGAACCCCGCCCAGCAGAACCGCCGGGTAGACCAGCTTGTGCAGCTTGCGCCAGCGAGGGCCCAGACGACGCACCGACCAGTTGTTCGATGTCACAGCCAGGGGCAACAGCAGGGCAAACCCCGCCATGCCGACGGTAATATAGGGGCGTTTGACAATGTCCGCCCAGATCTGGCTGGGCAATTGTACGTCCAGCACCAGCCAGACCAGCAAATGCAGCGCGACATAGGAGAAGGCCAGAACCCCGATCGCACGGCGGAACTTGATGAGGTTCAGGCCAAGATGCTGACGCAATGGGGTGACGGCCAGACCAAGGATCAAAAGCTGCAGGGCCAGTTCGCCCAACTCATGTTCCAGCGCCTTGATCGGCTCGACCCCCAATCCGCCTGTCAGGGCCAGATACAGAAACCAGGGGGCAGGCAATGCCCCCAAGGTATAGATCGCCCAAACAGGGATCTTGCGCAGTATCTGGTTCACCGCCTGCATCTGATCAGTAGTTCTCTTTCAGGTCCATGCCTTCGTACAGGCTGGCGACCTCGTGTTCATAGCCATTATACATCAGCGTCGGGACGCGCTTGGCAAACAGCCCGCCACCGACTTGACGTTCCGAGGCCTGCGACCAGCGCGGATGATCCACATTCGGGTTCACATTACTATAGAACCCGTATTCGCGCGGCGCGGACATATTCCAGCTGGTGGGCGGCTCATCCTCGGTCAGCGTGATCTTCACAATCGACTTGATCGACTTGAACCCGTATTTCCACGGAACCACCAGACGCAGCGGCGCGCCGTTCTGGTTCGGGATCGGGCGGTCATAGATGCCGGTCGCCATGATGGTCAGCGGGTGCATCGCCTCATCCAGACGCAGACCCTCGCGATAGGGCCATTCGAGGATCGGGAAGCGCGTGCCGGGCATTTCTTCCGGGCGATAGGCGGTCTCGAACGCCACATATTTGGCACCTTCCTGCACGCCCGCCATGTTCAGCAGATCGGCCAGTTCGAACCCGTTCCACGGAATGACCATCGACCAGGCCTCGACACAGCGGAAGCGGTAGATGCGTTCCTCGACGGTCATCTCGGACATGATGTCCTGAAAGTCATAGGTGCCGGGGCGGTCGACCAGACCGTCGATCTGCACGCTCCACGGCTCGGTCACCAATGTATGAGCGTATTTCGCCGGATCATCCTTACGGGTCCCGAATTCATAGAAGTTGTTATAGCTGGTGATCTCTTCCCAGGTGTTGGGCTTCAAAGCCTCCTGCGCCGCTGCGGGCCGCGCCATCGCGGTCAGCCCGACACCTGCCAGCCCGGCCATTACCTGCCGCCGGTTCAGAAATGCCGCCCGGGGGGTGACATCGGCATGTGTCAAAGTGTTGGTCCAGCGATGCGCCATTTGGATCTCCGTCAAGTTTCAGCGTCAAAGGTGACGTAATGCGCTGATAGCACAGAGCCAAGGAAACAGGCGTAACGATTGAGCGAACGGATTGTAACGTTCCGCGTGATCAATACCGGACCCCCACAGGCATGGGTGCAACCGGAAGACACGTGCGTCGGGTCATGAGGTCAAAAAGCCTCTGGCCCGGAGACGCGCAATTCGATAGGCCGGTCACATCCATTGGTTGATCAGATTGCCCCCTATGCTTGTTTTTCAATCCTTCGTCCTGTCCTTTTCGATTCTTTGGCGGTTTGTCCTGACATTTCCGATTCTGGTCATCGGATTGCTTCTTTACGGGTTGGTCGGCGGGTTGATCGGAGGGCTAATCGGTTTCATCGCGCCCGGAGCCTTCTTGCTGATACTGTTTCTGATCAGCGCCTCATCCAGCGTGATTCCGATTCTGGTCGGGGCCCGTTTCGGGTTTCAGTCCAAACATATGCGTCCAAGCCACGGCTATAAGGCCCTGATCGTGCCCGCGCTTGCCTATGGTGCCGCCGAAGCCATGGTGATCGGGATTGCATCTGTTCCGGTCTTTGGGTTCTCGGGCCTGATGATGTCGCCGACCAGCCTGGGCCTTGGTACGTTCGACAGCGAGGACCTTCTGAATATTGTGGCAAGGCCCGAGACGCTGATTGCCATCTCGGTCCTTCCTTTTGTCGCTGTATGCGCGATCCGGGCCAGCCTGCTGGTGCCCATGGCATCAGCCTCGATCGGGCGGGATCCCGACAATCGCCCCTATACGCCGTTCCTGCATTTCGGATCGTCTTTCTGGGAGCTGTTCGGCATCGTCGCGCTTAGCTACCTGTCCATTGTCGTATTCTACTTTGTGATCTTTGCGCTGTTTCTGGTTCTGACAGCTACGGGCTCGCTCGAATCCTACGTGATGGAAATCGAGGCAATGTTGGACGGCAGCGAACCGTTCCGCTTTGACTGGTCGCTGGCTGCAATTATCGTCGCCTATCTGGTGGTCGCGCTTTGGAGCTTTAGCCTGCAATGCGCGGGTGGGGTCTTGGCCCATCTTCGGCTCAGTGGCGGCGCAGATCCGTTTGCCCCCATCGATCCGACCAAATTTGACGCAAAACCAGCCCCGCCGCCGCCATCCAACACCGGTCCGCGCATGTCTGCCGAAGACTTGCGGGCCTTGCGCAAAAGCCGTCAATCCCGCCCCTGAAACGGCAGCGATCTTTACAAGCGCACAGGCGGCGCGGCACTCTGTCAGGCAGGTGCCGTGTCCCAATGCTGGGGCGGGGCCAGTAAATCGGCCTATCTGCCGCAACGGGAGGAAGACGAATGTGTGACATCTGCGTAATGAATGCCGTCAAGGACAGGATGCTGTCGCGACGCAGCTTTTTCAAAGCCGCCGCAGCCAGCGGAATAGCGGCCACCGCAACAGCCGCGACCGTTCCAGCAGCACTGGCGGCGGGTCATGGCGGGGTCGAGGATATGACCCACACGCTGAGCCCCGAGTTTCCGACCTGGGGCGGCGATCCGGGCATTTCAGCCGAGCAGGTCTTTAACTTTGGCGAACACGGCTTCAACCTGTTCAACCTGTCCATAAACGAGCACACGGGAACGCATATCGACGCGCCCCTGCACTTTTCCGCAGATGGCCTGTCGGTTGATGAAATCCCGGTCACCGATCTGGTTGCCCCGTTATGCGTCGTCGACATTGCCGCCCGCGCGGCCGAGGATGCGGACACGCGCGTCACCCCGGATGACCTGAACGCCTGGATTGCCGCCAATGGTGACATCCCGGATGGCGCTTGTGTCGCCATGCATTCAGGCTGGGCGGGCAAGACGGCCACGGACGAATTCCGCAATTTCGACGGCGAAGCACAGCACTATCCCGGCTTCCACGTCGAAGCCGCGCAGATGCTGATGGAGGACACTGGCGCGCGGTCGATTGCCGTCGATACGCTGTCGCTGGATCACGGCATGTCCGCCGATTTCGCCACCCATTATGCCTGGTTGCCCTCGGGCCGGTTCGGGATCGAATGTCTCGCCAATCTGGACCGCGTGCCTGCCTCGGGCGCAACGCTGGTGATCGGCGCGCCCAAGCATAAAGGGGGCACCGGCGGCCCGGCGCGGATATTTGCGTTGATCTGACATTTCCAACGCACAAGAAAACTGGCGCGTCAGACCGGCGGGCCAGTCACCTGTTACGTACCTCACAGGTCTTGGGCGCCGAGGACACATCACCCAATGGACAGGACGACCACGGATACCACCCTGCGCTATGACTCCGCCGCGCCGAAATGGCGGGATAAGATGCGCGTCCTTGGTTACTACGACGCGTATCTGGGATTTCTTTCGGCAGGCCAGCGCACACCGCAGCATGAGGCACGCGTTGTCGATGTCGGTGCCGGAACCGCGTCATTCGCAGAGGCCTGGGTTGCCATTCATGGGCCGCCCGGAAACATGACGCTGCTTGAGCCAAGCCCCATCATGCTGGCACAAGGCCAAAATGCACTGCGCGCACGGGGTGTTGAGCCAAATGTTGCACAAGGGCTGCTCGGTTCCGTCGATCTTGAACCTGCAGATGTGGCGCTGGCGGCGCATGTGATCGAACACTGCCCGGACCCCATGCGCGCGCTTGAACACATACGCGATCTTCTGCGCCCCGGCGGTCGGTTGTATCTTGTGGTGTCAAAGCCGCATTGGTGCAATGCGATCATCTGGCTGCAGTGGCGGCACCGCACGTATCGCAGGGATGAGATACTAGAGCTTTTGGACCGGGCAGGATTTGAATGCGAACGCGAATACGCTTTCCCTGCAGGCCCACCATCCCGGACAAGCCGTGGAATAGTGGCGCGACGCAGAGGCTAGTTTCCAAGAAAAAGGCCCGCCGACATGGCGGGTCTTCTGGTTTCCGTTGGATCAATGCACCACGGCATCATCCGGGCGGGGTCGGTCCGACGTGCCCAGCCGGTCGCCTATGATCAGCCCGTCCGAGCCTGCGGTGACCGGAACGGTCTCGCCGTCCTTGATCTCACCGGCCAGCAGCGCTTCGGCCAGCGGGTTCTGCAACGCGCGCTGGATCACGCGTTTCAGCGGGCGGGCGCCAAAGACCGGATCATAGCCTTCGTTCGCCAGCCATTCCTTGGCCCCAACATCCAGCGCAAGTTCGATCTTGCGGGCCGCCAGACGTTTCTGCAGACGCGCCATCTGGATATCGACGATGCCATCCATATCACCCCGCTTGAGCCGGTCGAAGATGATGGTCTCGTCCAGACGGTTCAGGAACTCGGGCCGGAAATGCGCCCGGACCGCGTCCATCACATCGCGCCGTGCCTGCGCACTGTCGGCCCCTTCGGGCAACTGGCTCAGCGCCTGCGACCCAAGGTTCGAGGTCAGGATGATAAGCGTCTGTTTGAAGTCCACGGTGCGGCCCTGACCATCGGTCAGCACGCCATCGTCCAGAAC
This sequence comes from Ruegeria sp. AP12, assembly GCF_056540025.1. Lineage (NCBI taxonomy): Bacteria > Pseudomonadati > Pseudomonadota > Alphaproteobacteria > Rhodobacterales > Roseobacteraceae > Ruegeria > Ruegeria sp. AP12. The sequence goes on along the minus strand of NZ_JBQFVZ010000008.1, from coordinate 162,600 downwards.
CTGCAACAGCACGTTGAACACATCCGGGTGCGCCTTTTCGACCTCATCAAACAGCACGACCTGATAGGGCCTGCGCCGCACGGCTTCGGTCAGCACGCCGCCCTCATCATAGCCGACATAGCCCGGAGGGGCGCCGATCAGACGGGCAACCGCGTGTTTCTCCATGAACTCGGACATGTCGATGCGCACCATCGCGTTGTCGTCGTCGAACAGGAAGTTCGCCACGGCCTTGGTCAATTCGGTCTTACCCACGCCGGTCGGCCCGAGGAACAGGAACGAACCCAGCGGGCGACCTTCGTCATTCAGGCCCGCACGCGCACGGCGCACGGCGTTGGCGACGGCGGTGACGGCGGCATCCTGACCGATCACGCGGGAATGCAGATCGTCTTCCATCCGCAGCAGCTTCTCACGCTCACCTTCCAGCATTTTGGCGGTCGGAATACCCGTCCAGCGTTCGACCACGGATGCGATCTGTTCCGGGCGCACCGTTTCCTCGGCCATCATGGCGTTGCTTTCGGCGTTCTCGGCCTCGGTCAGCTGTTTCTCGAGCTCGGGGATGATGCCGTAGGACAGTTCCCCCGCCTTGGCCAGATTGCCCTCGCGCTTGGCGATCTCCAGATCAGCGCGCGCCTTGTCGAGCTGTTCTTTCAGATCACGCGCACCCGCAAGCTTGTCACGTTCGGCCTGCCATTGAGCTGTCATCTCGGCAGATTTTTCCTGCAGATCGGCCAGATCCCTTTGCAGGGTTTCCAGACGATCCTTGGATGCCGCGTCATCCTCAAGCTTCAGCGCCTCTTCCTCGATCTGCATCTGCAGGATCTGGCGATCCAGCTGATCGAGTTCTTCGGGCTTGGAGTCCACCTCCATCCGCAGGCGCGACGCGGCCTCATCGACAAGATCGATGGCTTTGTCGGGCAAGAACCGGTCGGTGATATAGCGATGCGACAGGGTCGCCGCCGAGACCAGCGCCGAGTCCGAGATGCGTACACCGTGGTGCAGCTCGTACTTTTCCTTGATGCCCCGCAGGATGCTTATGGTGTCTTCGACAGTTGGTTCGGTGACCATCACAGGCTGGAACCGCCGCGCAAGGGCCGCGTCTTTTTCGACGTATTTGCGATACTCATCCAACGTGGTCGCGCCGATACAGTGCAACTCACCCCGGGCAAGCGCAGGCTTGATCAGGTTGGCGGCATCCATCGCGCCGTCGGACTTACCGGCACCGACCAGCGTGTGCATTTCATCAATGAACAGGATGATCTCACCAGCGGCTTCGGTCACTTCGGTCAGAACGGCTTTGAGGCGTTCTTCGAACTCGCCCCGGTATTTCGCACCTGCAATCAGCGCACCCATGTCGAGCGCAAGCAGCTTTTTGTCTTTCAGCGATTCCGGCACGTCACCGTTGATGATGCGCAGGGCCATGCCCTCGGCAATCGCGGTTTTACCGACGCCGGGTTCCCCGATCAGAACCGGATTGTTCTTGGTGCGGCGCGACAGAACCTGCATCGAGCGGCGGATTTCCTCATCGCGCCCGATGATCGGGTCGATCTTGCCCTCAGCCGCTGCTTCGGTCAGATCGCGCGCGTATTTCTTGAGGGCGTCATAGCCTTCTTCGGCGCTGGCTGTGTCTGCGGTGCGACCCTTGCGGATGTCGTTGATCGCTTCGTTCAGTTTCTGGGCGGATACGGCCCCGGCCTCCAACGCCTCCTTGGCTTTGGATTTCACCATGCAAAGCGCCATCAACACGCGTTCGACCGGCACAAAACTGTCGCCCGCTTTGGTGGCGATCTTGGCGGCCTCGTCCAGAACCTTTGCGGTCTGGCCGTCCATGTAAATCTGGCTGGCGTCGCCGCTGACCTTCGGGATCTTCCCCATCGCGGCATCCAGCGCCTCGACCACGCGGTTGGGTGCGCCACCGGCGCGGGTGATCAGGTTGCTGGCCAACCCCTGATCGTCATCCATCAATGCCTTGAGTATATGTGTGGGCTCCAGCCTCTGGTGCCCCTCGCGCAGCGCAATCGTTTGCGCGGCCTGCACGAATCCCCGTGCCCGCTCGGTGAACTTGTTCAAGTCCATTGCTATTCTCCTTTTCCAAGCGCCCTAAGTCTGCTGCGCCCGCTTGGCGGCACGCGTCGGTCTGGGCCTCGCATTCAATTTGGGAAATATCTTTGCCAGTTCAAGAGGCTAGAGCGCAGAAACCCGCACTATTCGCGCTGGATTGTGTAGACCGTGTACCCTCCGGTCTCGGCCACCTGAACAGCACCCCGGTCATCGACCAGAGACTGCGCCGCATCGCTGCCCGTCGGGCATGAGACCAGATCGGCGGTGTGATCAAGGAAATTGCCGGTAAAGGCCGTTTCGCCGGTCAGCTGGCACCAATCATCCTCGGACCGGTAGCCGCGTACCAGACGCAAATCATCATTCGTCGGGGCCGGTGCAGCCCCTGTTTCCGGCACGTCAGGCGCAGAGTCTTCACAGGCGGCCATTGTCAAAACCACACTTAGCAACAGCAGTTTCTTCATTTCACGTCCCTTTGTTTTCGTTTTTTGCGTTCAATCCGGTCACTCTAGCACAGAACACAACGGCCCCTGACAGCTATCGCGCATAGACAGGCGCGCCCGAACCCGTTAGGACGCAGACGTTTGCCAAAAAACAGGAGCGCCCCAATGTCCGATGACCGCCTGATCGTAGCCCTTGATGTTCCGAACGCCCTGCAGGGGCTGGCCATGGCCGAGCGTCTGGGTGACAGCGTTTCGTTCTACAAGATCGGGTTGGGGATGCTGACCGGCGGTGGGCTGGCGTTGGCGAATGAGCTGAAACAGGATCACGGCAAGCGCATCTTTCTGGACATGAAGCTGTTCGACATCGGCAACACGGTCGAAAACGCCGTGCGGGGGCTGGCGCAGTTCGATCTGGATTTCCTGACTGTCCATGGCGACCCGCATGTGGTGCGCGCCGCGAAAGAGGGGGCCTCGGGCAAGGACCTGAAAATCCTTGCGGTGACCATCCTGACCTCGCTGAACCGCGACGATCTGGATGCCAGCCTGCTGAAAGAAGGCGACGTGCAGGAATTGGTCGTCGAACGTGCGGCAAAGGCGCTGGAGGCTGGGGCCGACGGCGTTATCGCCAGCCCGCAAGAGGCCGCCCTGATCCGCGCCCTGCCGCAGGCCGAAGGACGGCTGATCGTTACGCCGGGCGTGCGTCCTGCCGGGGCCGCATTGGGCGATCAGAAACGCGTCGCGACCCCGGCCAGCGCCATCGGCGACGGGGCAGATCACATCGTGGTGGGCCGTCCGATCTATCAGGCGGACGATCCGAAAGCGGCGGCCGAGGCCGTTCTGAGCGAATTAAACTCTTTGACACGGCACTGAACGGTTTCGGGAATCAAACCCTGAATGCGTTAACAAATGTCTTGATTAACTTGACCTTAGGTCACTTTTGACCCCTAAAACCGCTGAAACAAGCTGTGCCCGAAAATACACAGAAAACGCGCAAGTTTAGGGTCTGGGGCTTGGAACCTATCTAAATATAGAGATATCGGCGAGTCTTGGGGATGAAACACTCCCCAACGAACCGTGTCTTCCTGAGGTTCGTTACCTCCCCCCGCTGACGCGCGGGGGGTCTTCTTTTGAGATCAGGCACAGATTGTCGGACCTTTGATCCCCCCTTATCGGTGGTATAAGGAGTGCCCAACCCACTCGTGGAATGCCCGAGGACGCGCATGCCTGGTCTTTGCCGAGATTGCCTGACCACAGTCACCGACGAACGGCGCTGCCCGACCTGTGGCAGCCCTCGGGTCAAGTCACATCCGGATTTGTTCGACCTGTCCATCGCGCATATGGATTGCGATGCCTTCTACGCCTCGGTCGAAAAGCGCGACAATCCGGATTTGGCGGACAAGCCTGTGATTATCGGCGGTGGGAAACGGGGCGTGGTGTCGACAGCCTGTTACGTGGCGCGCATCAGGGGCGTGCGCTCGGCCATGCCGATGTTCAAGGCCCTGCAGCTGTGCCCCGAGGCGGTGGTGATAAAGCCCCGCATGTCGGTCTATGTCGAAGTCTCGCGCGAGATTCGGGCGATGATGGATGAACTGACGCCGGTGGTGGAACCCTTGTCACTGGATGAGGCGTTTATGGACCTGTCCGGGACGGAACGCCTGCACGGCGCGCCACCTGCGGTCATGCTGGCGCGTCTGGTCAAGCGCATGAAGGACGAGCTGGGCCTGACCGGTTCAATCGGTCTGAGCCACAACAAGTTTCTGGCCAAGGTCGCCTCGGACCTCGACAAACCGCGCGGGTTTTCGGTGATCGGCAAGGCCGAGACGGCAGAGTTCCTGCATGACAAGCCCGTGCGCCTGATCTGGGGCATTGGCCCGGCGGCACAAGAGTCGCTGGAACGGGCGGGCATTCGCACCTTTTCCGATCTGCTGCGCTGGGATCAGGAGGCGCTGACGGCGCGGTTCGGCTCGATGGGCTATCGCCTGTGGCATCTGGCGCGCGGTCAGGACAAGCGGCGCGTGTCGGCGCATGAGCCGATGAAATCGATCAGCAATGAGACCACCTTTTTCGAAGACACCGCCAGCACCGACATTCTGGACGGTCACATCTGGCGCATGGCGCTGAAAGTGTCCGACCGGGCCAAGGCCAAGGATCTGGCCGGTCGGGTTGTCACCTTGAAGCTGAAGAAGGCCAATCACAAGATCATCACCCGGCGGGTTTCGCTGCGCGATCCAACCCAGATTGCCGACCGAATCTATCGCACTGCGCGGGGCCTGTTCGATCAGGTGGGCGATCAGGGCCCCTATCGGCTGCTGGGCTGTGGCTTGTCCGATCTGTGTTCAGCGGATCAGGCCGACATATCAGGGGATTTGCTGGACCCTGACGCCGGGCGCCGGTCTCAGGCCGAGCGTGCGACCGACAAAATCCGGGAACGGTTCGGCGCGGATGCCATCGTGAAGGGGCGCGCCTTGCGCTAGGCCCTATTCCGCCGCCAGACGCTGAGGCTGCGCGCCGATGCTGGCGATCTCGGCGATCACCTGACGTAACAGCCTTGAGAAAGGCATGAAGTTCGCATTCGGGGCGATCTTTTCTTCATCCATATACAGCGCGCGGTCGATCTCGATCTGAATCGCGTGTTGCTGGCGACCGGGCCGCCCGTAGGTTTGCGTAACATAAGCCCCGGCAAAGGGCGCGTTGCGCGCAACTGTCAGCCCGGCCGCCGCAAAGGCGGATTCGATGCGGTCTACAATCTCGGTCGAGGCCGATGCACCGAATCTGTCGCCCAGAACAATCTCGGGCCGCTGGCTGCGAGAGGTGCTGGCCATGGCAACCGCCTCATGCGGCATTGAGTGGCAATCGATCAGAATCGCCTGCCCGAATTTTTCATGCGACTCGGCCAGCAGCGATTTCAGCCGCGTATGGTAGGGCCGCCAATAGGTGTCGATGCGCAGACGCGCCTCATCCATGGTCAACTTGCCGCGATAAATCGCCCGGCCATTGGCCACCACGCGGGGAATCACCCCAAGCCCCGAGGCGACGCGCGGGTTGTGCCCCTGCCTGCGCGCACCGCTGATCAGCGCCGGATCAAGCTCATCCGCGCTGCGGTTGAGGTCCAGATAGGCGCGCGGCATGGCCGCCTTGATCAGGGGCGCGCCGAACTCTGACGCTGAGGCAAACAGTTGATCCACAAAAGCATCTTCCGAGGATCGAATCACGTTTGGGTTCAGAACAGACCGTTTCAGCAATGCCTCGGGATAGTCCCGCCCGCTATGGGGCGACGAAAACACGGCGCAAGAGGTGCGATTTTCGGGCATATCCAGTATGAAGGCTGCGTTCGGCATGATCTCTCCGTGTTCGCACTCAACATAGACCGGAAAATTGTTCTTCCAAACCCCTTGAACCCCTGAACGACTCCTTTTATAGACCCCGCTACCGGCGCGGTGATCCGCGCCCCATTTCGTTATGGGGCAGGGCACGCAAAGGGAAAGTGGGCGGTTAGCTCAGCGGTAGAGCACTTCGTTGACATCGAAGGGGTCACAAGTTCGATCCTTGTACCGCCCACCATCGTTTCACTGTTCCGGGCTTCCGGGGCACCCGACTAACCCAGGCGCTGGCCACGTCTTTGATGAAGGCGCCGCAGATTGGAGACAGACCCATGAAGGTCAAGAACTCGCTCCGCTCGCTCAAGAACCGGCACCGCGACTGCCGGGTTGTGCGTCGCAAAGGCCGCGTCTACGTGATCAACAAGACGCAGCGCAAGTTCAAAGCTCGCCAGGGCTAAGAACTGCACTTACGCAATTCGAAAGAACCGCGCTGTAAAGCGCGGTTTTTTTGTGCGCGGCCTTTGGCGTCTCAGGTGGCGGGGTTGGTCCGAAACACTTCGATCGCCTCGCCAAGCCCTTTGAGTTGATGGCAGCCCACCGATTCAGTTTCCCTGTTCAGATGGTGCTGCACATCCTTGGTCATCAGCATTTGCTCACCCAGGTCCTTGCACAGCCCCTGAACCCGGCTGGCGACATTCACAGCTGACCCCACCACAGTAAAATCCAACCGGTCCGGGCTGCCGATATTTCCGAATGTCACAGGGCCATAGTCGAGGCCGACGACAAACTCGATCTGTTCGGCACCTGCGGCTTGGGCGTCCTGATTATACGCCGCAAGCCGGGACAAAGCATCGGCAGTTGCCAACACTGCTGACTGGCAAGCGGTTTCCGCATCTGGCTCTGCCGGGAAAAAAGCCAGAACACCGTCGCCCATGAATTTCAGCACGTCACCGCCATGGTCCCGAATCGGGCCCACAACCATCTCGAAAAAATCACCCATGATGGTCAGCAGTTTCTCTTCGGGCCAGACCTCGGATTTCGCTGTGAACCCGCGCAAATCCGCAAACAGGATCGCGGCAGAGACCGACTTATGCTCGCCCCGTTTGATATTGCCATTGCCAATCTCAAGCGCCGGACCTTCGCCCAGATAGGTTTGCAGCAGACTTTTCTGCGACTCGCGCATCGCAATCGGTTCCAGCGCCGAAGACAATGCGTGGCGGGTGGCTTCGATGATTTGCACCTGCGCGTCCGAAAAGCCATCCGGGTGATCCGTGCTGAAACTGGACCCCTGAACCGAACCGTCGCCATATTCCAGCGGCATGGCGAGGAAATCCGTGGCACCGGCATCGCGCAGTTCGGAATACACCTCATGCTCTGCCGACAGGTCCAAATCCAACAGCCGCTTGCGCAGGGGCTGGCGCGATGTCACAACCGCCTGAAACGGACTGCCATGCCACGCGCTTGAGACCCGAATCGTGATTGGAACCGTGTATTTCCGAGACCCCTCCGGCGTCCAGATGATGCCCCACGCGCTGATCAGCGGGTTAGAGTAGTTCTGACCAATCCGAACCCGCGACAAAGGCACACCCAGTTCCTGCAAGCCTGCGCAGTATTGCGACACGATCCGCGTTTCGTCACCCAGCATCCGACCCTGCGAAATCAGCCAGGTGATCAGGTCGTTCTTGTCTTGCATAGGTCGCCTTCCCGCTCTGCCATTCGCCTCAACATATGGTGCCCGCGCCCTGACCGGCAACGTCGGGTGCATTTGACAGGATTCGCATAGTGAATCCCAGAAATCGCGCCTCTCAAACCGGCCCAGAACCATCATCTTGGCTGCCGAAGACCACATCACAGATGGAGAGAGTTATGAAACGCGCTTCACTTACAACTGCCGCCGCTCTGATGGCGTCAACCGCAATGGCCGATATCGAAACACGGGCTGTTACCTTCGAAAACGAGGGGGCCGAGATGTCGGGCACCCTCTACCTGCCCGAAGGATATGACGGCACGCCCCTGCCCGCCGTTGTCGTCACGGGCGCTTGGACATCGGTGCAGGAACAGATGCCTGCGAATTACGCCCGCCAGATGGTCGCGCGCGGCTTTGCTGCTTTTACCTTCGACTTCCGTGGTTGGGGCAAATCCGGTGACCTGCCCGAAGGCGTCCGGTTTGTCGAAAGCCCACAGGCCAAAACTTCGGATATTGCCAAAGCCTTTGAAGTTCTGGCGACACTGCCAGAAGTCGATGCCTCTCGGATCAACGGTCTGGGGATCTGTGCCTCGGCCGGGTACATGGTTGACGCCTCTGCCGGGAATGATCTGGTGCAGCGGGTTGGCCTCGTTGCCCCCTGGTTGCAAAACGGCGAGATCGTCGAGACCGTGTATGGCGGCGCTGACGGTGTGGCCGGTCTGATTGAAATGTCCCGCGCCGCCAAAGCGTCAGGCGGTCAGATCATCCCGGCGGCAGGTCCGGAAGGGGCTGAGGGCGTGCTTATGCCCATCGGCGGCTACTATTACGAAGCCGACCGAGGCGCGATCCCGGAATATGACAATCAGTGGAACAATGCAGGCTGGGAAGGCTGGCTGACATACTACCCCGCAGACAACCCGCAGCGTCTGGATAAACCACTGGCCATCGTCCATTCGGAAAGCGCCGCAATCCCGCAGGGCGTCCGCAGCTTTCTTGGCGGATTTGCCGGGGACGCGACCATGCAATGGCTTGAAGACGTGACCCAGTTCGATTTCTACGACAATCCCGAAGACGTCACGCGGGCCGCAGACGCCATGGCCGAGCATTTTCGTGGAGAGCAAGGATGAAACCCTTGCTTGCACCCCTTGTGACCTCAACTGCCCTACTGATCGGAGGCTTGGCAATGGCCGCAACACCGGAAGAGAACATCAAAACCGTTCAGGATTTCTTTGCCGCCTATGGGGCAAACGACCTTGAAGCGATTGCTGCCGTGATGGACGAGGATGTGCGGTGGCACATCCCCGGCCGCCATCCCTTAAGCGGCACCAAACAGGGCCGTACAGAGGTTCTGGCGTTCTTCGAACAGCTTGGGTCGGTCGGATTTCAGGCCGAACCGATCTACTTTGGTGCGGATGAAACTCATGTCGTCGATATTCATCGCGGATGGTCGAATGTCGATGGCGCGGCAAATGTCGATACGATCTGGGCGCTGGTCTACCGCATCGAGAACGGCAAGATCGTTGAAGCGACGAACCTGTCCGGCGATCAGGATGCGGCCAATGCGTTCTTTTGGGCCCAGTATCCGCTCGCGCCTCTGCCCGGACGTTTGGCCGAGTAGTCAGACCGATGAATCCCAAGCCTCCGCTTTCATTCAACCTGAGAAAACAGGAGCCACGACAATGGTGAAAACACTGATCTCTACAGCCGCAATTGCGACCCTGGCCGGAACCATCGCTTTCGCTGATCAGGCCCAGATCAACCGATCGATCACGGACATCGCCGCCGGGGCCGACCGGCACGACTGGGACCGCGTGCGCAGCGCTTTTGCCGACACGGTCACAACCGACTACACCAGCCTTTGGGGCGGCGATCCTGCCACGCAACCGGCTGACGCGTTGATTGCTGCATGGTCCGGCTTCCTGCCCGGTTTCGACAGCACGCATCACATGGTGACGAATGAAACCGTGACCTCGGTCAATGGCAATACCGCCACCGCCGAGGCCGATTTCACAGCGACCCACCGCATTGATGACGGTCTTTGGACATTGGGTGGCCGATACTCTTACGCGTTGGTTCAGTCCGGCGACCGCTGGCGTGTCACATCCCTGACCATGACCGCACTTTGGGAAACCGGGGATCGAGGGTTGGTCAGCATCGCAGCAGAGCGGGCGAGCCAGTAACCAGCACGCTCCACCAGTTCGGGCGGGTCATCCCGCCCGGAATTTGGCCGGTGTTGCGCCGAACTTGCGTTTGAAATGTTGCCCAAACCGGCTGACATCCTGATAGCCGACGCGCCAGGCGATCTCAGCCACGGTCAGCTTTGTAGTGCGCAACAGAACAGATGCACGATCCAGCCGGGCCGCGATCACATATTGAAGGGGTGCAACCCCAACCTCGTGTTTGAAAGCCTTGGAAAAATGCGCCCCGCTCATCGCGGCAAGATCGGCCATCGCCGATAGCGACAGGTCCTGGCTCAGATTGTCCTGAATATAGTCCAGCACTTTGCGCAGCCGGGCATCTTCAATGTCGCGATGCCAATCCGCGGCAGGTCGGACAGTTTCGACGATCTGCGCGGCCAGCGCCCTTTGAATGGTCTCGCGGTATAACAGACCGCCACCTAAAGATGCACTTGCCGTCAGGCTCAGGTTCGTCAGCAGCGGGTCAATGTCGCCCACGATGGGCTGAAATTCAAAATCACGGCTCAGATCAAATTCGGTCAGGATCGCGTTGTCCAGACTGACCATGACAAATTCCAGATCCTCGTCAAACTCGCATACCCCATCGCTGCCCGCCGGAAGGATCCAGCCCTGATTCTTGCTCAGGGGCAGGTGCGTTGCAATGGACGTGCCGTGGGCAAAACGGTGAGTTGGCTGATCGTTCAGAAAGATGCCGACCGACAGGGATGGAAGCGAAAATGCGCCGCCACCTGCTGGCAATACTGTCTTGTTCGACACCACTTTGGACATGGTCCGAATGTAACGGATCGGGCGCGCGATTCAAATCTGAACAAATTATCGACTATTTCTGTCGGATTTGCTTGCAAACGACTCGCAATTTGGTAATTGACTAAATCACTCGGGAACCACCCGGAAGAATCTGCAACGTTTGGAGACACCATGTTGAAATCCACGACATGCATCGCGGCTGGCCTGATGGCTTTGATCGCCACATCTGCAATTGCCGAAGGCGAGCTGAACCTTTACTCGTCGCGCCACTATGACACCGACGAACGCCTGTATTCCGACTTTGAAGAGGCGACGGGGATCAAGATCAACCGCATCGAAGGCAAGGCCGACGAGCTGATCGCCCGCATGGAAGCCGAAGGGGCGAACTCTCCCGCGGATGTGATGCTGACCGTTGACACGTCGCGGCTGGCCCGCGCCAAGAACGCCGGTGTTCTGCAATCGATCGACAGCGCCGTGCTGGAAGAGCGTATCCCTGCAAACCTTCAGGACAGCGACAACCAGTGGTTCGGATTCTCGCAGCGCGGCCGGATCATCTTTTACAACAAAGACAATGTCGCCACCCCGCCGGCCACCTATGCCGATCTGGCCAAGCCCGAATATGAAGGTCTGATCTGCATCCGCTCGTCGACCAATGTTTACAACCAGACGCTGCTGGCTTCGATCATCACCCATGAAGGCGCGGATGCAGCCAAAAGCTGGGCCGAAGGAATTGTTGCCAACATGGCCCGTGACCCGCAGGGCGGCGACACCGACCAGCTGCGCGGTCTGGTTTCGGGTGAATGCGACATCGCCGTGTCGAACACCTATTACTTCGCCCGCTCGATCCGCAAGGAGGTCAAGGGCCTGTCCGCCGAACGGGACTCCATCGGCTGGGTCTTCCCGAACCAGGACGGCTATGGCGCGCATATGAACCTGTCGGGCGGTGGCGTTGCCGCAAATGCGCCCAACAAAGAGAACGCCATCAAGTTCCTTGAATACCTCTCCAGCGATCAGGCGCAGCAGTATTTCTCGGCAGGCAATGACGAGTATCCGACGGTCGCAGGCGTCGAATTGGCCGAGTCGGTCAAGTCGCTGGGTGAGTTCAAAGCGGATGAGATCAACCTGTCCGAAGTCGCGCAGAATCTGCCCGAAGCGCAGAAAATCTTCAACGAGGTTGGCTGGAAGTAACAACCGACCAACTTGGAAAAGTGAAGGGGTGCAGAGGATTCTGCGCCCCTTTTTCATTTGCAAACAATTTAATTTTAAGCGATATTCCCATATTAGTGAATTTTTCTCAAATATGGACTATGTTAGATACTCTTTCAGACCGCCTCGCCTCACGCCTGAGTGAACTGCGCCAAAGCCACAACTGGTCGCTGGACCAATTGGCAGATCAAAGCGGCATCAGCCGGGCCACTCTGTCGCGCATGGAAAAGGGTGAGGTCAGCCCAACCGCCGAAAACCTGGGCCGCCTCTGCGCCGCTTACGGGTTGCCGATGTCGCGCCTTTTGATGATGGTCGAGGACAGCTTTGACCCCAAGGTCCCCTATGAGCGGCAAACGGAATGGAGCGATCCCGAGACCGGATTTACCCGCAGGTCCGTCTCACCGCCCTCGACGGGCCTGACCGGAGAAGTTCTGGAATGCCACTTACCGCGCAACACGGTGATTGGATACGAGACGCCTCCGAAACCGGGGCAAGAGCATCACCTGATCATGTTGGACGGTGGTCTGACGATCACCGTGGACGGAACGCCCCATACGCTCAGCGGTGGCGACTGCCTGCGCTATCACCTGTGCGGGCCAACCCGGTTTGAAACCGGTGCAACGCGGGGCGCGCGATACATTCTGGTGCTGATATGATCACGCGATTGACGGACGCCTATTTTGACGATGCCCATGATGATCTGGCCGACATCCTGCACGCCTGTGTTCATACGGGCGCCAGCATCGGGTTCATTCTTCCGTTTTCGAAAAAGGATGCGCGGGCCTATTGGCAGAACCGCGTGCGACCGGACCTGCGCGCCGGTACGCTGGACCTGTTTGTGGCCTATGGCGACGGGCGGATTTTGGGCACCGTGCAACTGATCCCCGCCGTGATGCCCAATCAACCACATCGCGCGGACGTCGCCAAACTGCTGGTCCATCCCGACGCCAGACGGCGTGGATTGGGGCGAGCCTTGATGAAATCCCTGACAGACAGGGCGTCAGAGCTGGGCCGGACCATGCTGGTGCTGGATACACGCAGCAGCGATCCCTCTCGTATCCTGTACCAAAACATCGGCTTCCAGATTGCCGGAGAAATCCCCAATTACTGCCGCAACCCGTTCGAGCCGGTGTTCGAACCGACGACCTATATGTACAAGAGCCTCGGCTAGGCGTTCTACTCGGCTGCGGTGACCTTTTCGGGGAACTTGTTTGGCAACAGACCCAAGCGCCGCGCGTGCCGCACATCGGCCAGCAGGTCGCGTTCGGCCGCCGCAAACAGATCCTCGGGATCGTCCAGCACGAAATACCCCATCTGGTGCATGTCGATCCGGTACGGCGTGCGCAGAATGGTCAGAACGTCGAATGGGTCACGATCCGGGATATCACTGGTCACGGCATAGACCAGTTCGGTCGGCGAGGACGCAAGACCCGAGCCCAGCGCCTTGATCTGACCGTCCTGACGACGCAGTCCAAACTCGATCGAGAACCAATACAGCCGGATCAGCCAGGCATAATCCGCCGCATCGGCCCGGACGCCCGCCCGCCCAATCGCATGGCTGAATGCAGCAAAGCGAGGATCGCTGAGCAAAGGGGTATGCCCGAAGATTTCGTGGAAAATGTCGGGCTCTTCGATGTAGTCGAAATCCTCGCGGCTTCGGATGAATGAGGCCGCCGGAAAAACACGCTCGGCCAGCATACCAAAGAAGGTCTTGAACCCGATCAGCGCCGGAACCGGTTGGACGCGCCACCCGGTCAGGTCCAGTAATCGCTCAGAGATATCGGCGCAAGACGGCACGCGCGTCTTTGGCAGGTCAAGCCGGACCAGCCCGTCCAGATACTCGCGCGCCATGTAGCGCTGAACATTGTCTTCCTGTGCAGCGTAAAGATCAGCCCACACCGCGTTTTCCTGATCGGTGTAGTCGATATGGCCGCGATCATCGGCGTGCTTGGCGGTGTATTTTGTCGATTTGGGCATGGGCGCGTCCTCCTGTCTGACAGGATACGCCCAAAGTAGTGCGATATTTGATTTGGTGCGGACGTTCGGATGATCTATTTTGACCGTAATGTTTCGCCAACTGTGGAATATCGAACCATATGCTTCACCAGTCAGACATAGCCATTCTGCGTGTCCTGCAATCCAGCGGTCGTCTGTCGATGCAGGAACTGGCCGAGCAAACGGGGCTGTCGGCCTCACAATGCTGGCGGCGCGTTCGCGACCTTGAGGCGTCGGGCGTCGTCTCGGGCTATCGCGCGCAGGTCACCGCCAAAGCCGTGGGACTGAATGCTATTGCCTATGTCCATGTGGCGCTGCGGGATCATCAGGAGAACAGCATCGCCGATTTCCTGCGACTGGTGGAAACCGAACCGCAGATTGTCGAATGCGCCTCGATCACCGGGGATCATGATTTCATTCTGAAGGTCTATGCCCGAACCCCCGAGGACCTTGAAGTGTTCATCATGAAACGGCTGCTAAAATCAGGTCTGGTTCGGGACACCCGCAGCAACTTCGTTCTGCGGCAAAACAAGACACGCGGGCCGTTGCCGATCCTGTGACGGGGTCAAACGGCCTGATGGACCTCGATCACATTGCCTTCGGGATCAAGGAAAAAGACCTGATGCCATTCCTTGGCAAAGGCGGTGCCATAGTCTGAATATGGGATGCCCTTTTCATCCAGCATCGCCTTGAAGGCCGCGATGTCATCGGTGCGGAAAGCGATATGGCCACGCTCGACCGGATTGATGGATTCCCCGTGTTTGAACGCAACGCCAAGATCCCGTTCGGCCAGATGCATCTGCATATGCCCGTCGGTGGCAAACCGGATCTGGCCGCTATAGCCGCGATCATCCGACTCGGCAGATCGGGGGAAGTTCTCGATCGGAATATCGTCCAGCCCGAGCGTTTCAGTATAGAACCGGTGCAGCCGCCCGACATCTTCGGACACAAAGTTAATATGGTGAAATTCCAGCTTCATAGGGGCCTGTTCTGGGGTTTCGTTTGGTTTCGCCGACCTTAGGCAGGTGGCGCGGGCCAAATCAACCCGGGCGGTGACGCTGATTTTATCCCCGACTCGCTGCGCCCTCGGCTCAAGCAGGTTGGCCCACGATCATCACGGCCTTGTTGCAGGGTGACTAAAGCGGCTAACTCTGTCTGGCGTAGTATCACCCCCTTTGTTCGACAGGGTATTATGTTTCAGAACCGAGCCATTCTTTTCATACTCATTACCCTGATGATTGACGCCATCGGCATCGGCATCGTGTTTCCGATCATGCCAGATCTGATGGACCGGGTTGGCGCAGGCGATACGGGGCAAGGGGCGTTCTGGGGTGGGTTGCTGATGGCAGCCTATGCAGGGGCTTTGTTCCTGTGCGGTCCCATCGTTGGCAGCATCTCGGACGCGGTTGGCCGCAGGCCGATACTGATCGCGGCCCTTGCCATGCTGGCAGTTGACTATGTCATCATGGCTTTAGCGAGCAGTTTCTGGCTGCTTTTGCTGGGGCGAACGCTCGCGGGTCTGGCCGGGGCAACCTATATCACCGCAACCGCCTATATCGCGGATATCTCGACCCCCGAGGAAAAGGCAGCGAACTTTGGCCTGATCGGCGCGGCCTTCGGGATTGGATTTGTCCTCGGCCCCGCCATTGGCGGCATCGCGGCGGAAATCAGCATCGCCGCGCCGTTCTGGATTGCCGCCGCATTGTCGGCGGGCAACGCCTTGTTCGGCGTGTTTGTTCTGCCCGAGAGCCTGACGCCGGACAAACGCCGCCCGTTTGGCAAGCGTGATCTGAACCCGTTCAAGTCGATCTTTGACGCCTTCCGCCTGCCCGGGCTTGCGGTCCCGCTTTTGTGCATTTTCATCTTTGAGTTTGCGAACATGGTCTACCCGACACTGTGGGCCTTCTGGACGCGCGAAGTGTTCGACTGGCCAACCCTTTATATCGGATTGTCGCTGGCCGGCTATGGCGTGCTGCTGGCGTTTGTTCAGGGCGGGTTGATGCCGATCTTCATCCGGTGGATCGGGGATTACCGCACATTGATGCTGGGCATGGTTTCGGCGCTGATCGGCATGATCGGGTTTGGTTTCACCGGGTCCATTGCTGCCTTGGTCGTCTTTCTTCTGCTCGCCGCGCTGTCTGACATGGTTCCACCCCTGATGACGGCCATGGCGTCGAACCAGACGGATGAGGATCGGCAGGGTGTGGTGCAGGGCGTCATCGCGTCTTTGTCCTCGGTCGCGGCGGTTTTGTCTCCGCTTGCGCTGACCGGGATTTTTTATGCGTCTGTGGACAGTGATGGCATCTATTTCCCGGGCGCACCGTTTCTGTTTGCGGCCGTGCTGGTCGCGGCCATGCTGCCGTTGGTGATCCGGCTGAAGGGCCACGCGCAAGGAACCTAGGATTTGTGGCAACAGGCAGCAGTCTTAAGTGTCTGCCGAGCCCCCAAACCCCTGCAAGTTGTGATAGATTGGAACTGAGGACATTCTGGCAGGAGATTTCCAGTTGCGACCGAAATCGATCCGTCTTGCAGTCACCATCATGACCCTTGCCGCGTCGGCGGCGGCCTTGCCCGAACGGGCCACTGCCCTGTCATCGGATATCCCCGCCTGGCTGCAAAAGCATGTGGGAACGGGCGACGGCCAGATCGCGCCTGTCGTGCTGGAAAGGGCGCGGGCGCTGTATCAGCAGAAAACCCGGCAGGGTAAGGTCAGCAACCCCTGTTATCTTGCCAAAGACGCGACCCGCCCCAGTACCGCCCGCAACGGCAGCCCCGGACGCAGGTTCTATGTCATCTGTGAATCTCAGCGGACATTCCGCGCCGTTTCATCCGGGTATGGCAATGGGCGAAAACTGCAACGCGCCAATTTCGCAAACGGGCGGCAATGCGCAAAGAATTTCAGCAATGCCGAAGGATCAAAGCTGACGGCGGGCGGGGCCTATGTCACCGCCGAAACCCGAACGTCCTTCAAAGGGTTTTACAGCCAGTCCGGCCAGACCAAGCCGTTCTATCGCACGTTTCTGTTGTTCGATGGCGAAGGCGAAACCAGCAATGCGCGTGAAAGGGCCATTGGTGGCCATCCTGCCGTTTTCCTGAAATGGCAATGTCGGTTCAAGAACCCCACAAGCTCTCATGCTGATGATGACGGCTATGTCCCTTATGGACGGCTTGTGAACTATACGGGTGGGCGCAGCAACGGCTGCACCACCTGGTCGGAATCCGCCTCGGAAGAGATTTTGGCGCTGGTAGAGGGCAACCCGACGACGCTTTATATCTATCCTGAATCCAAAGATATCAACGCGGTTGCAAAAGCGGTGAGCAAGGGGCGATCACTGTCGCGCGCGGGCGTTTATTGGAACGCCGCGTGTCTGCAAGCCATTGGCACACCGAAGTTCTGGCCCAAACGCACGCTTCAACCGATCATAAACCAATGGAGGGACTCTTTGCCCAAGCAGCCGCCCTTGGAGCTGCCGATCTGTAAATAGCGGGGTCTAATCCGAGCTGACGGGCAGCCGGTTGCGCACAAGTTCCACAAACCACTGAACGCCCGGAACAAGCGCTGCATCGTTGAAATCATACCCGGCGTTGTGCAGCGGTGCGCTGTCGCCGTTGCCAAAATTACCGAACGCACCGGGCGCAAGTTTCAAAGCTTGGGCAAAATCCTCGGATGCACCCATGGGGCGGGCATCCGGGTCCGTGTTGTTTTCGCCGAACACCGATCTCGCCGCCTGCAGCGCGCGCTGCGTCGCTTCAGCGTCATTCACCAGCGGGACAAACACACGCTCATACTCAACGTCTGCGTCGCAGTCATGGGCCATGGCCATGCCGTTCGCGATGCGGCGCATCGACTCTTCGACCCGGTGACTGACGGCATCATCGAAATGGCGGCAATCGCCTTCGATGCGCGCCTCGCTGGCAATGGCGTTCTTGACATTGTCGCCCGCAATCGAAGTCACCGAAACAACCGCAAGGGCCGAGGGGTCTATCGCCCGGGATACAATCGTCTGAAGCTCGCTGACGATGGAACAGGCGCACAGGATCGCATCCTTGCAGTCCTGCGGGCGCGAGGCATGGCCACCGCGACCGCGCACGGTTATGCGAAACCCGTCCTCGGCACCCATGAATGGGCCGGGTCGGATTTCAAACGCCCCAACGGGAAGGCCCGGCTTGTTGTGCAGACCATAGATTTCGTCAAATCCCAACCGCGATCCCAACCCGTCTCGGATCATGGCCTTCATGCCCTGCCCCCATTCCTCGGCCGGTTGAAAAACCAGCCGCACGGTTCCGTCAAACCCACCCTCTTGGGCCAGAACAGCAGCAGCGCCCAGCAGGATTGTCGTGTGCCCATCGTGACCGCAAGCATGCATCAGGCCGGGTTTGGACGACGCGTAAGGCAGATTGGTGGTTTCATGGATTTGCAGACAATCCATATCCGCGCGCAGCGCAATCGTTCGATCACCATTTCCCTGCCGCAGCGTTGCGACGACACCGGTGCCCCCGATTCCGGTCTCGATATCCTCGATCCCGAACGCCTTCAGCCGCTTGACGACAAAATCCGCCGTAGCCTGTTCTTCGAACCCAAACTCTGGGTTTTGATGCAGGTGTTGCCGCCATTGGCGCAGGGATTTGGCGAGATCGTCGGAAACCAAGCTGTCATCCTTTTTTGTGGCTGGCAGCCGGGATGTTGAGTGCAAAACCGCAAGTATGCAAGGGCCGTGGGCGTTGTATTACGACGTTTCAATCGGAAGGTTTTCGTCCGCGCTCCACTCGGCCCATGACCCGTCATAAAGACGAGATGTGTCGAACCCCATATAGCGCAACGCAAGAAGACCATTGGAAGCCGCCAAACCGCGGCCGCAATAGGCAATGACCTCATTTTCAGTCTCAATGCCCTTGTCGCGGTAGTGTTGAAGCAGGCTCTTTTGGTTCGACAGCCTGAATGAACCCAGTTGCCGCAGTTTCTCTGCCCGCTCGGCTATGGGTGTATCGGCCAAATCCGGATCGATATTCGAGATCGCAGGGATGTTGACTGCTCCGGGAATATGCCCGGACCGCCCACCCCATGTATGAGCGCCCTGCCCCCGATAGAGATCGTTTGGCAGGAAGTCGACAATCCTGACGTCCGGGTTTCCAAGCGCAGCCAAGACATCAGCCTTCCGGGCGATCCAGCCGTCTTGCGCCCTGGCTTCAAAATTCCCCGGCTCGACGGAAATATCGCCGGATTCGGTGGGTCGGTCTTCCAGCTTCCATTGCTGCAGCCCGCCGTCCAAGACCTGCACGTTGTCATGGCCAAAATACGACAGCGCCCACCAAAGCCGCGCGGATGCCAGCGGCAGGCCCGAGTCATCATAGACGACAACATGACTGTCGCTTGAAACACCAAGATCGCGCATTTTCCGGCCAAAGTCGTGCGGGCCCAACATCATGTCAGGAATGGTCTGTGTACTGTCGGCAAGTTCTGTCGACATGCCGACATAGACTGCGCCGGGGATATGCTCGGCCTGATACTCTGACCTGTCATCAAAGGCCACGCCTTTGCCGTTTTCCTCCCGGAACTTCCATCGGACGTCAATGATCCGCAGCTTCGGGTCGGTCAGGTGATCTGCCAGCCAGGCGGTGTCGGTAAGTGGGCGAAGGTTCTTGGACATCCCTACGGCCTCCTTCAATCAGACGTGGGTCGCGCCAAGGCAATTATCCATCGAATCTGCACCCAAAGTCCAATATTCGAAGTTTTTGTACTTGCAGACAGGCTGCCTGCCAGGACCGGATCGATCAGCTTATCTGGCGCATCCAATCCAAAAGCAATTCCGATTGAAGCGCTATCGCCGTTGATTGCACAAGATGGCCGCGACCGCTCAGGTATCTTGCGGGATCACCGCATCATCCCAACATTGCGCAGCGTCAGAATAGATCGACTTCTCGGGGGCGTAATTGGACGGATCATCCAGCGCGGCGGCGTGAACATAGATCAACTGGCTCATCATTTCGCTGCGGCGTGTCAGTTGTGATCCGCAATTCGGACAAAACCCGCTAAAGGTCAAGCGACCCGATCCGCCTGTCATCTGATAGGTTTTGCAGGCGTCGCCAATTTTGAAGGTTTCTGCGATCAGCGGCATCATCTCGGAATGGCCCGAGCCTGTCAGTTGCTGGCAATCCCGGCAATGGCATCGAAACATCGGGGCGTCCCCGCGCACGCCCTCAAAGCGGACCAAACCGCATTTGCACCCGCCAAGTAGCTTTTCAGACATACTGCCCCCTCCGTTGCCCGAGCATAAGAAGAGATTGCCTGTGAGTCATGATTTTGATTGCCGCTCATCAATTGACGTCAGATTGACGTATTGCAACACCCACCCGGCGTTGGCCGGTCACAAACGCTATGATGTGACTTTCGTTGCGCCATACCTCCTTGGCGGGCGGGACACGTGGGTCACTCCAAACGTCGAAGCCTTCAGATCCTGGGCCTATTCCAACGCCGCAAAAGATCGGGCGGCAGTTGGGTATCGGGGAACCGTTTAGCCACCGACCAACTTAGCAAAACTAAGGCCCTCGGGGCGCTTTCCATCGTTCGAAAACCCGGTTCGGATTCAAAAGCGACCAATCTGTTAAGATCGGCGGAGTGGAGGGGGGAACAAAGTGCTGAATTTTGATGCCGAGACAACAAGAATCCTGGAAAACGCGTATCAGGGCGCTGACATAACGCGCAGGCGACAGGCTTCATTCGATGCTCTCTGCCCTGCGCCGGGTGAAACCATATTGGATATCGGATGTGGCAACGGCCTGCTGACTGCGGAACTGGCCCGCGCAGTTGGACAGAAGGGCCGCGTCATCGGGATTGACCCCAGCGACGACATGACGGCGGCTGCAAAAACCCGATGCCGTGACTATGCCTGCGTCGAATTCCGTACCGGCGTCGCCAATGCGCTTCCGTTCGAAGACGCCATGGCGGACAAGGCGGTTTCGGTGCAGGTGTTCGAATATGTCGACGATATTGACGGGGCAATTGCCGATGCAATGCGCTGCCTGAAACCCGGTGGTCGGCTGGTTGTCAGCGATCTGCATTTTGACACCCTGATCTGGTTCAGCGATGCGCCAGAGAGGATGCAGGCCATGATTTCCTCATGGAACCGGCATTTTGTCAGCGGGTCTGTACCGGAAAGACTACCTGCGTTGATCAAGGCACGGGGTGATAAGGTGGACGAGGTTCGGTCGATTACACTGGTAGATCATCAGCTAAAGCCGGACGGCATCGCAACCATGATGTTGCATCTGATGAGGCAATTTGCCGTTGCAAACGCACATGTCGACCCCGCCGTTGCGCAGGCGTGGTTTGACGAACAACAAAGCCTTGCCGAGGCAGGCCGGTTCTTTTTCTCGATAACGCAATTCATCATCATTGCGCGCAAACAAACCTGACCGATAGCCGCGTCACCACTTCTCGCCAAACGGGCGAATATCCAACTCGAACGTCCAGGCCGATCGGTCCTGTCGCGCCAGCATCAGCGCAGTTTCAGCTATGTGGACAGGGTTGATGAAGAAGTCATCCGGTTTGTCGGGTGCGAAACCCGTCCGCGTGTCTTCTGTGTCGATCACGCCGTCGATGACCATGTAGGCCACATGCACGCCCTTCGGCCCAAGTTGTTTTGCAAGCGCATTTGCCAGCACACGTTGCGCGGATTTTGACGGCGCAAAAGCGGTTGTCCAGAGATTGCCGCGCAGCGCTGCCGTAGCCCCGGATACGATGATCACACCCGACCCACGCCCGGCCATTTGCGGCCCCAGCACTTTGGCCGTAACAAACAGCCCCAATGCGCCTACGCGCCAGCTTTGTTCGAAATGAACCTCGGTCACATCGTCAAGCGTTCCGAACTGAGCAAGGTCGGCATTGTATATGGCGACGTCGATCTGGCCGAACTCATCCTCGACCGCTTTCAAGGCGCCTCTGAGGTTGTCGGGATCTCCGGCATCGCAGGCAAAGGGTTTGACCTGCGGGTCAGATGCGCCTGCGCCCCCGATACCGGCCCCCGACCTGCTGAGAAGCGTAAGGGTGTATCCGGCCTTCCTGAACACCTCGGCATATGCGGCCCCAAGGCCCGGACCGTATCCGATGATTGCGCAGACACCCGCACTCATATCGATCTCCTCCGTCGCGATTGTCACCCGAGGCGCATCTTAGCACATCCGTCGGACTGATGCAGATTGGTGGCGGTTAGAACCTGTTCCGCGCCCCGCACGGCATGGAAGCGATGGCTATGCGCCGCGCTTGCGTTGTGCGTCCCGGATCAGCGCCGCAAGCCGATAGAAGCCGTGTGCCATTTTTGTGTAAGGCGTAAGGAGGAAAAACGTAAGGACCGAACCGAGATGGATGGCCAGCAGTGCGGGCATCAGAGGCGTTGATCCGAGGGCATAGAGAACCAGCCCGCTGAGCCCCACAAACCCGAGCAACAGGATGAAGCCGATATCCCCGCCCCAGGCCGACGGATCGCCGAGGTCTCGGTCTGACTTTTGCTTGAGCAGCGCCATCGCACCACATCCCACTGTCAGCAGCAGCCCCCCGGAAATCCCGAACAGTTTCGGCAACGACCAAAACCCGTAAGGCGCGTGCATTCCGAAGACATAGTGCATGATCGTCGCGACCGAGGTCGACGCGAAGCACAGCAGGAAGCCATACATGATGGCGTGGTGGATGTGGCGTCGGCCCTGACTGAACCGGTCTTCGTCCTCGAAGTTACAACCCTCGCCATGGCCTGCGGCCAGATCCTGCATCTTGCCCGCACGTTTGAGCGCAACCGTCAGATCAGACATCTGGATCGGTTTGCCGCCAACCTCGGCCCAATAGCGCCTCAGGCTGAAGGCGATACTGAACAGAGGCAGCAGGAATGCAGGCGCAAAGATCGCGACCATCGCGTTGTGGGACAGGACGGCATAAAATCCTTCGCCTCCGCTGGAACCGATGGCGCGGGTCGCCCAGAACAACAGGGCAAATCCGATCACCAACGCCAGGGCGATGGCCCCGCCATGGGTGTGGAACCGGCGTGCCAGCGGCTGCGGCCATGCCAAGCTCTCCCAACTGTCCCGCCGCACCTCGGCCAGCGCCTTGGGCAGGTTCAGGTCGAACGCGTGCGGGGCGGTGTACTGACAGGCGTAGTAACAGCCCCGGCAGTTGTGGCACAGGTTGGCCAATTGCGTGATGTCCCCATCCGAGAACGCGCGCTCTGCGTGCAGCGACGGGAAGACCGAGCAATAGCCCTCGCAATAGCGGCAGGCGTTGCATATCTCGGCCTGGCGGCGGGCTTCCTGAATAAGATCAGTTTGCATAAGCGGCGGCCTCTCGTCCTGCGATGCGTCCAAAAACAGTTCCGATGGTCATGCCAAAGCCCGCCAGATAGCCTTGCCCAAGGATCGACCCGGCCATCGTTTCCCCGGCCGCCCACAGGTTTTTGATCTTACCGCTGGGCGTCGAGCACTGGGCCGTCTCGTCAACCTTCAACCCAAGATAGGTAAAGGTCACACCGGTCCGCAGCGAGTAGCCGTAAAACGGCGGTTCGGTAATTGGGCGCGCCCAGTTGGTCTTGGGCGGGATCAGTCCCGAGGTCGCCACCCCGTCCAGTTCGGTCGGGTGAAACCCGCTGGTGTCACCGCAGGCGGCGTTGAATGCGCTGACGGTTGCTTTCAATTTCTCTGCGGGCAGGTCCATCATCCCGGCCAATTCATCCAACGTGTCCGCCTTTAGCGGCGGGAACACGGACGGCATGAACAGGTTCCGCGACTTGGCGTCGATGATGGCATATCCCACCTGATCCGGCTGCGCCGCCACCAAACGGCCCCAGATCGCATAGCGCTTGGGCCAGACGTCTTCGCCCTCGTCATAGAACCGCTCGGCATGTTTGTTCACGACGATGGAAAACGGCACGCAGTCCAGACGGGTGACGATGCCGCCGTCGAATTTCGGCGCGCGCCCGTCAATGGCAACGGCATGGCATTGGGTCGGGTCGCCGACGCTTTCTACGCCTTGATCCAGCAGATCAGACAGGACCACGCCTCGGTTGTACGGCGTTCCCCGGATCAGAAAGTTCTTCGCAGGCTCACCCCAGGCGCGGGTGAGCCAATCGGTGTCTGCCTGAAAGCCGCCGGAGGCAACGATGACCGCCTTGGGCGCGATGCGATGAGACTGGCCTTCATAGGTGTAATCGACCCACTCGATCTGGTCGCTGTTCAGTTCCAGATGCGTCACAGCGGCCTCATACAGCACATCTACACCCAAACCTGCCGCCGTCCGGTAATAGGCATTCACCAGAGATTTGCCGCCCCCCATGAAAAACGCATTGGTCCGTGCCAATGACAATGTGCCGGAAAGCGAAGGCTGAAACCGGACCCCGTGTTCTTGCATCCACGGCAGGCATTCCTCGGAGGTGCGGATCGCGAGGCGGGCAAGATGTTCATCGGTTTTGCCGCCGGTGACTTTCAGCAGATCCGAGAGGTATTCGTCTTCGCCATACATCTCGACGAGCGGGCCCAACGGGCCCGAATGCATACAGCGAAAGTTGCGCGTATGGCGGGAGTTTCCGCCGCGATAAGGTTTTGGCGCCGTCTCAAGGATCAGAACGCGCGCGCCTGCCTCAGCCGCAGTCATCGCGGCGCAGAGGGCTGCGTTCCCACCGCCAATCACAGCGATATCGTAAGCTTCCTTTGGGGTGGCCATATCCTGTCTACCTACTGGCTTTCGTCGATTGAGCGGTCGCGGTCCTGCAACGCGCGGATGCGCATCCGTTGTGCCGCCTGGATATGCGCGCGCATCTCTGTCTCGGCCGCTGCGCCATCGCGGGCCTTCAAAGCCGCCATGATGCGCCGATGCTCGGCCACTGCGGCCTCGGCGCGGTCGCTATCCAGCAATTGCGAGGGCCCCAGGATCAACAGCGCCTTTTGCAAGGAGAGCATGGATTTTGCCAGAAACCGGTTCTTGGCCGCATCCAGCAGGGTCGCGTGAAAGATCTTGTTGATTTGGGCTGCATCGGGGCCAGTACCCGCCTCGGCCAACCGGTCGTTCAAAAGGTCCAGTTCATCCAATTCGACATCCGATGCCGCGCGGGCTGCCAGACGGGCCGCTGTCCCTTCAAGCACCGCGCGCATCTCATAGAGTTCCATGACCTCGGCGTAATCCAGACTGCGCACGGTGGCACCTTGCCGTGGCACATGCGTGACCAGCCCGTCGGCCTCCAACTGCCTTATCGCCTCGCGCACCGGGGTACGGCTGACGCCCAACCGTTCCGAGAGCTCAATCTCACGCAGCCGGTCGCCGGGCAGAAGAGTGCCCTCGCGAATCTCGTCCAGCAGGCGCTGATACGCGGAATTGCCTTGGGGGCCAGGTTGTAACGGGGTGTCATGAAGGGTCATCATGTTCACGTCGCTTTTGTTGCATCCAATAGCATGCAATCGGATACAAAGCGATTCGACAACAGTGATCGTCAGCCCTGCCCTTTCACCAAATTCCTATAAGCCGACGGTGACATTCCGGACCAATTTCGAAACGCCCTCGAAAACGCAGTGGAGTCTGCGTAGCCAAGCCGCAGTGCGGTTTCACCAACGGACTTCCCTGCCGGACCCAGCAGCCTCTTTGCTTCTTCCAGTTTGACGCCAGACATGACCTGAGAGGCTGATTGCCCGTAAGGGGCCAGCCGGTTGTTCAATGTCTCCCGGTGGAAACCGCACAGCCGCGCCAGTTGATCGACGCCAAATCCCGGCTCGGCCAGGTGAATCCGGATCAGGCCCTGAAGCCCGGCCAAGAAATCCTGAGGCGCATGCTGGTCGAGGGTAGCGCGTGTCAGGTCTGACGGATTCTCCAATATTTCCGGGGTCAACTGATGGCTCAGCCAGGTCGAGGGAAACCGGATCGAAAAACCCTGAGGGCTGCACATGATGGCATGAACACCATGAAAATGCCTGGGTAGCACGTCAGGTTCGCTGACCCGTAAAATGATCTGGCTCGGGTCCCATCTGAAATCCAGAACCCGATGCAGCAATGATATCCAGATGCTTGCCAGAAATGCGTCGGTCTGCCCGGGCGAAACCGAAAGCTTGAAATTCCGCTTGGCACTGAAATAGGCGTGCTCGCCTTCCACAAGCAGCGATTGCGTGACCGCATTGGATTCTTTCGAGACGGCTTGAGTGTAGCGCGTAAAAAAGTCGCCCAGCGTCAACGCCTTGGCCAACATGTCACCAAGAGGCAGAAACCGAACAAGGTCGATTGATTGACCAACTTGCGCGCAGAAATCCGGTGATGTTGCGTCAGCAGCGGCTTGATGGATTTTATAGATCGTCTCGTGTGGCAGGAAATTCTGGCGATCCATCACCTGAGCTTCGCTCACGCCCAGCGGGTCCAAAACAAAAGCCGGTTCAACACCGGCGCCACGCAAAGCAGCTACAACGGGTGCAGCAACCGATGCCCGGACCAGCGGCAACGCCTTCTTTGTTTTTTGCTCAAATGCGTCCATGTCGCCCTCAAATATCACGAAGTTTATGACAGAAAGACAGCAAACACACAGAAAAGGCGCCGAAAGCTTGCAGAATGCCAAGTCAATTTGGCCGGACCGGTCATATTGTCAGGCAATTTTCAGCGGTCAGTCTAAAATCACATTCATAAATCAACATTTGTGATTCGCGATTGGAGAGCCGCCATGACGCTTGGATTAAAGGAAATACTGTCTGCTACAGCGGTCTTTGCAAGTCTGGCGATCGCGAGCCAGGCTTGTGCGCAGGAAGAAAACTTCCCGATCCTCTTTACCAACGTGCACGTGTTTAACGGTGTCGATGAACAGCGCATTGAGAACGCAAACGTTCTGGTCGTGGACAATCTGATTGCCGAGGTATCAGCGGAACCGTTGGCCGTCGCCAATGCCCAGATCATTGACGGTGGTGGGCGAACGCTGATGCCGGGCTTGATCGATGCGCACGTACATATGGCAATCACCGAGCCCGTCACGGACCTGAGGGACAATTTTGACTGGATGTACTGGGGCGCAGTTTCCACAATTGAGGCCGAGAAGATGCTGCTACGTGGTTTCACAACCGTTCGGGATGCGGGTGGCCCGGCAATTGGTCTGCAAAAAGCGATAGACCGCGGCAAGGCCGTGGGCCCAAGGATTTACGCATCGGGGCCGGTCATTTCGCAGACTTCCGGGCATGGCGAGCATCGAGTCTATACCGAACCCCACCCGAACTTCATGGGGGCGCAGCCGTCTTTCTTCAACCAGCATGTCGAGTTCCTGGCCGATGGCGTGCCCGAAGTCTTACGTGCAACGCGCGAAGCGCTGCGCATGGGCGCCGTCCAGATCAAGGTGATGGCAGGTGGTGGTGTGTCATCTTCGGTTGATCCGTTGCACACCGTTCAAGGATTGCCGGAAGAGTTAGAGGCATCGGTTCGCGCAGCGGCCGATTGGGGGACTTATGTCATGGTCCACGCTTATAACGACGACTCGATCCTGCGGTCACTGGAAGCAGGCGTCATCAGCATAGAACATGGGCAACTGATGACTGAAGTATCAGCCCAGGCCATCAAGGATTCTGGCGCCTGGATTGTCCCGTTTTATTCTCTGCTTGGGCTTGATGAGGAAGTTGTCAAGAAGGCGCTTGGCCCGGCAGCGGCGCCCAAATTCCTTGATGTTCAGGCCGGTGCGCGCAACCAGATGAAACTGTTGAAAGAGTACGAGATCGAAAACGTTGCATTCTCAACCGATATCATCGGCGACCCGGTGGCTCTGACCAAGCAGAATGACGAGTTCAAATACCGGCTGGAGGCATGGACTTCGTACGAAATCCTGCAACAGGCCACGTCAAAATCGGCCGCACTTCTGGCACTGTCCGGAAAACTCAATCCCTACCAGGCAGGCCCGCTGGGCGTGATCGAACAGGGCGCATATGCCGATCTGCTGCTGGTCGAAGGAAACCCGGTCGAAGATGCCGAGATCCTGGTCGATTACACCAAAAACATCGACCTGATCATGAAAGATGGCGTGATCTACAAGAATACACTCGAATGAGTGTCGCGCGGGGTGAATTTACCTCGGCATCCCGCGCCCCCTTTTTTTGACAAATGGGAGTACTGAGACGTGAAAACACTGGCCCCACTGACAGCAATCGCTGGACTTGTTTCCTTGGCAGCAAGCAGCGCGTTGGCGCAGGACGCGCCTGCACAAACCTTGTTCACCAACGTGCATATCTTTGACGGAATTAGTGAAGAGCGGATCGAAAACGCGAATGTTCTGGTTGAAGGCAATCTCATAAAGACAGTCTCGACCGACGGTATTGATGCGCCTGATGCGACGCTTGTTGACGGGGGTGGGCGCACGTTGATGCCGGGGTTGATTGACAGTCACGTGCATCTCTACGCGACAGGGCTCGTGCAATCCTTCTCGGGTCTTCAGGCCGCCAAATGGGATCAGATCGGGGCCACCGCGGCTGAAAATGCCCGCGACTATCTCTACGATGGTTACACCACGGTTCGGGATACCGGCGGAATGGGATCAGGTCTGCGCGAACTGATCGACAAGGGGATTGTAGACGGGCCACGCATCTATGCGTCAGGTGCCGCCATCGGCCCGACGTCCGGGCATGGTGACTGGCGCAACCCCGAGCAGCGAACCTTCAACATGGGATCGGACGACGTCGCCAATACGTTCAACCTGTCCTATATTGCTGATGGTGCCGAGGAAATCCGGAAGGCATCGCGACTTAACTTCGCGCATGGGGCAAGTTTCCTGAAACTGATGGCCGGTGGCGGTGTGTCATCCGAGCTCGACCCGCTCTGGTCCGTTGCTTACAACGTTGATGAGATTTCGACAGCGGTCGAGGCTGCGTCCTTCTTTGATACCTATGTGACTGTCCACGCCTATACTGACGAAACGGTCACAATGGCTCTGGACGCGGGCGTCAAGTCACTGGAGCACGCTCAGATGGTGAACGAGGAGACCGTCAAACGCATTGCGGATGAGGGTATCTTCTGGGCCTTGAATGTGGCTGGAATGGATCCGGCGCTGCTCGACCATCCGAATTTCTCGATGCCGACGGTGAAACCAAAACTGGAAGAATATCTGGTCGGGTCAGAAAACGTCATTGAGTACATCAAAAAGTACAAACCCAAGATCGTGCATAATGTCGACACCGTGCTGTCCACCATTGGGTTTGGCCGCGCACACCGCGACTTTGAAAAATACTATTTCGCTGAATTGCTGGGGAACCATGCTTTCCTGGTCGCGGCCACATCAACAGGGGGTGAGTTGGCCCAACTGACAGGGCGGCGGAACCCTTATCCCAACAAACTGGGCGTGATCGAAGACGGGGCCTATGCCGACATCCTGATCGTCGACGGCAACCCGCTGGAGGACCTGTCGGTTCTTGGAGCAAATCCGAAGTGGTTTGATGCACCCGCCCGTGACCGAGGGTTTGAGACCATTCGCGTGATCATGAAAGACGGCGTCTTCTACAAGAATACACTCGAATGAGCAGAGTGTGCGGAAAATTGGCCCCTGCGCCTTGCGCCGTCGAACCTGAACGGGGGGGCGATCAATGAACAAGGCAATCGCAGTAACTCTTTGCGCAGTTGGGATTTGTGTTTCCGGAGCAGCGGCGGAGGAGTCTCACAGCCGATACTACCTGGGGATAGGGGAACCAAACCCTGATGCCTGGCAAATCATGATCGACAATCCGACCGACCGGGAAAAGGACATGGGCGCTGCGCTCGCCGCAATGGGCGGTGAGATGATCAGCTATTTCTGGGGACTGGCAGATGGAAAGAACTACATCACCGTCCGCTTCCCGGACGATCCGGGCATGGTTCAGGCCATGTATATATCGCGTCTGAGCCAAGGGGTTCTGAAAGATTACACGTTCATCGAATTGATGACGAGCGCAGGCATGATCGAAGCCCTTAAGCGCGTGCCGGAATTTTCAACGCCGGTCGAATGAAGTTGGGAAGCAAAGGAACAGCCTATGAAGATCGTATACGGAATTCTCGCAGCCTTGGCAGTTGTGTTTTTCATCCTTGGAGGCAGCGATGTCCATGCCAAGGACAACAAGGGTAAAAAGCCGAACAAGGGGGGCAAGAACGGTGATGTCAGCATTCAGATAGAAGACAAACCCGGCAAAGGCCCAAAGGCTGTGCCGCCTGGTCAGATCAAGCGCTACACGCGCGGTGCCAAGCTCCCATCTGACCTGGAGTTCGAGGATATAGGGGACCTTTCCAAGTGGAAGCTGAGGGAGCCGGGCAAAGGAAACCGCTACATTCTGGTCGATGACGAAGTCCTCGAAGTTACGAATGATCTGTCTACCGTTGTCGATGCGGTCGGCATCGTCGGTGATCTTCTAAACTAGGCGAAAGTTCAATGTTTCAGGGCAAGAACTACCTCGTTTGTCCTGAAGCTGGCCGGGGCGATCATACTGTGAACCCCGGCCCAAGTTCAAAAACCGGATCCGAGGCGCTACGACGATAGAGCCCCGTCTTGTACTTTTTGCACTTGCTACAGGAATGACCACACGCGGTGCAGTTGCGAATTGTAAATCGTTCACCGGACTAAAGAGGAGCATATTACAATGAGACTGTCTTATGCTGTGATTGCTGCATTCTTTCTGGCATTGCCGGCTCATTCGGAAGTCGCACGTATCGAGTGGTCAGACTTGATCGATGAAACTGCTCAGAATTACGAAGATCCGTTCGTCGAATTGACCGGCAAACAGCTTAGCGCGCTTCGCAAATTGGTCCGGTTGCGCGCGCAGCTAGAGAAAGGCGGGCCGACGCCGGAACAGCTTCAAATGGATATCGAGGCGACCGAAGCAACCCTTGCTGAGGAAGGCATTGATGCTGACTGGCTGATTTCCCAACGCTGGGTTGTGATGGAAAGACGCGAGACGGCGGGCACGGCCGCCAACATCGACATCGATGGTGCAACCGTTTCATTGGGTGGATTTGTGATCCCGGCACCCCGCGACGAAGATGGCTCCCAAATGGCGTATATTGTGCCGGAACGTGGAATGTGTAGCCATGTTCCGCCTCCGCCCCCGAACCAGATGGTGCGTTTGCGCCTGAGTGATTCCTGGGCGCCATCGACAGTCTACGAGCCCATCGTTGTAACCGGTCAAATCAGGATTGAGCCGACGCAGAAGGAAATGCTGGTTGTTGATGGTCCCGTCCTCATGAAGGCTGCGTTTACCTTGGAGGTCGATGACGTTCAGACCTTTGGACCAATCCAGACTTCCGATGAGGCTGCAACCAATAAGGAACGCGTATTGATGGGAAGGATCAAGGCGACTGGCGGGGCCACCAGAGACGATGAGTGACACGAGCCAATTGACCTGAATAAGGTTCAGAACGGGCGTTCAGTTTGGTGGGCGGAATATCTGAATGAGAGACTGAACAACAAAAGCGGCGATAGGGGAGTGTATGAGGGTTTGGCTATTTAGAATAATTGGGCTTGTGGCATTACTTGCATTCGCAGCAGTCGCTTTTGTTTGGTTAGTGCTTGCTGCTCCGATGTTCTCGGACTTGCGGCGCGACCTTGTAGAAAGAGTTCTTTCGGAACAAATTGGCCGACCCCTTTTGGTCAACGATGATGTAAGCGTCGCGCTTGGCCGCATTAGTCACATTTACGTCGGTGGTGTGGTCATCCCGAGCCTGACAATGCCGGAGTCACCCCTTGTTGAATTGAACCTGCTGGAACTGGAGCTGGACATTGCCGCTTTGACCAACGGTCGTCTGCATTTTGACAACCTGGTCGTGGAAGGCCTGCAGGCGAATATTCTTACAGCCGCAGACGGCACAACAAGCTGGCGAAAAGGCAATCCAACACCCAAGCCCGCGTCCGAGGAACCTGTATCAGCGGAGGATCAAAAAGACGTCGCCAGCGCTGATAGTGCCAATGAGAGTGACACAGAAGGCAGTGGAATCCTGAACTTCCTGAGCGACAAGAACGTCCGTTTCACATCAATCGGGTTAAACATCGATGACAAGGTCTCGGGCTTCTCGTTTGTATTTGACCTTCAGTCCCTCGCGCTCGAACAAGTAGATAGTGGACAACGGTCAAAGGTCTCTGGTTCCGGCTCCGTCAACGGTCAGGGTTTCGTAATCGAAGGCGACTACCCCCATGACGCGCCATTTACGACGCGCGCCAGCTTTGGCGAAATGACCGTAATCTATGACGGCGAGCCATTGGCGGAAGACGAAGGTGGCGGCTATCGCGCAGTCTTAGAGATGGACACCGGAGAATTCGGTGATTTTCTGGATGTCATTGGATTGGAACGGGTTTTGGAAGGCAATGGCCAGTTGCAAGCTGAACTCGTGTCTCAGGCCGCCCTGAAGATCGAAGCGTTTACAAGCACCGTAAGCCTTGAGGATGGGCAGAAACTTGAAGCTGAGGGTTCCATTGAAGACCTCTACACCGCTCAGGGAGTCGATCTGC
Organism: Ruegeria sp. AP12; assembly: GCF_056540025.1. Classification (NCBI taxonomy): domain Bacteria; kingdom Pseudomonadati; phylum Pseudomonadota; class Alphaproteobacteria; order Rhodobacterales; family Roseobacteraceae; genus Ruegeria; species Ruegeria sp. AP12. Next base: position 130,506 of record NZ_JBQFVZ010000008.1, on the reverse strand, counting down.
TTTTCAACGCACGGCTTCATCCGGAAGGGCAGCCGCCGCCAGCAGCAAAGAGTATTCAGGAGCTGAAATTCACAGGCTTTGAAATGCATATGGTCGGATCGCTGGCTTCCTTCGAATTCGAGAAGTTGCTGTTCCAGACCAATGCATTTGACCAGGGGCTGGACGTAATCGGCCCAGCCTCAATCGAAAGCATTCGCCGCATGCCGGACGGACGGCTCGCCATGCTGGGCATCGCGCTGCAAGCCGGGCCAATTGAGGAACCGGTCCTCAAAGCCGAAGGTGAAATCCTCGATCTGCTTCAGCTTCGGGACGTAACATTCGATGGTGAGCTAAACGGGCCCGCCAAGTTGATTTTGCCCAACCTCAATGAAGACTATGTTGACCAATTCGGCGGCATCAAAGCCGATTTCAACATATCCAATGCGGGCGGGCCGGTTTCACTCAACAGGTTTAACGCGATCACTTACGACACCGATCTCTGGGCGCTGGATCTTGCGCTATCTGTTAACGAGCTAAAAGGGCTCGCTGGTCTCGAATTTGACGTGGAACTGGATGTCGACGACGGTGCCCAGTTTCTGACCGCGCTCAACTTGGAGCCTGTCGAAATTGGCGCACTGGCAATCGATGCTGAAACCTCCAGGCAGGGCGAAGACTTTGATGCCTCAATCAAATTCGAAGCCGGGTCTTCACATCTTCTTGCGGCTTTGGATGCGCGGTTTCCCGAAGGTGCATCCGTCGTTCGGGGCAACATTACGAGCGAGAGGCTCGATCTCAACGAACTGAAGAACCTGACTGCCGTGCTGGACCAACTGAAAAGCCTGGTAGGCGAGGCCTCGCAAAAACCTGAAACTGAAGTTCAACCCTTGGTTCTGCCGAAGGAGGCAGACGTTCAGCCCCTGGTGTTGCCAAAGGAAAAAGGGAAACCTGCCGATCTTCTGGATGTGCAGCGCGTACTGCGAGAAGCTGACGTCGAGGTACAGATCGAATTCAAAGTGATTGTAGGCCAGCAAGGCGTTACATCTGTTTCAAGCCAATTGTCCGCAAAAGACGGAACCGTGGATTTCGGACCTCTACAGATGGCTTATGGTGGCGGAAACTTCAGCCTGCGAGCGGTCATGGATCTGATTGACTCTCCTGATTGGCTTTCGTTGTCGGGATCAACCTCGGGATGGGAGTTCGGTGAGATCCTTGATGAGTTGGGCATAGTTATTGATGCCTATGGCCGTTTGAGCGGTGAGTTCAACGTCTCTGGCAGCACCGCCTCGGGCAAGGCCTTCGTCAACTCGATGCGCGGCAATGCGTCTTTGTCGATGTCGCAAGGTTACATTAGTACCAGTCTACTGGAACTGGCCGGGCTGGGTATTTTCCCGTGGCTGTTTTCAGAAGAGTTCAGACAAGGCTACACCGACATCACTTGCGTGGTTGCTCCGGTTGATATTCAGGCCGGGCGGGTCAGTTCAAACTCCATCGTCATTGAAACGGGATCAGTTCAGTTGGTGGCCAGGGGGCAAGTGGACTGGCTGAACGATAGCATAGCGATCAGAGCAGAGCCCCGTCGCGTTGGCAAACCCCTATCCCGAAGCGCCTGGCCCTTTGATGTGACTGGCCAGCTTTCGTCGCCAAAATTCAAGCTGGATGTGGGCGGGTCCAGAAGCAAGGCTCCGGGCGGTGCTGATGAAATGCCTGCCGACAGGCAGCCATGTGTGCCAGACATCAATCAATTGGAATAGTCGGGCGCGTCCTAGTTCTTCGGTGGTTCCGGCTGTTCGGCCTGACACGCCAGAACGGCCTCAATGGCTTTTGCAGACCCGCTGAGATCAAGCTCCACCTCGGCCCCGCTTTCACCAATGATCGTAACGCTTTGGCGTTTTCCAAACTCGGTTACAAATGCCGGGTTGTCGAAAAAGGCGTAGCCACCGGGCACGCCATTCTTGAAGACACCAACCGCCTCGCCTTCGAAATTCGCATCACCAAAGTCGAACTGTACGACCCCGGTCGCACCGTCCTCGATTTGAACCCAGGCCGGATTAAAGGCGGCAAAAAAGCCACCGGCCTGATTGGGTGCCGCGCCGATTTCAACGGTCATGTCATTTTCAAACGGTTTCCACGCGAGACAGCCGTTGCCCTTTTCGGGATCAATCAGGATTGTCCAGTCCCCGGATTCGCCCCACCGTTCCATACCCGCGGCCCACACCGCGCCAGTGGAGATCAATGCCATTGCTGTCAGCGCCAACTTCTTCATTCGATATTCCACACTAGTTTCGAAGGTATAAGCTGCGTTCAGAGTATCGCGCGGGGTTAATCAAATACAACCATTCAGTTTCTGGAATGTTGAGCCGACATCAGCGCCTTTGCCCCGAAAAAGAAATCATCTTCGGCCGCAGCCAGAGAAAATGTGACTGCCTCCTCCCCTAGAATTTGCCAGAGTTTTTCCAAGTCTCTTTCGGGCCAATCTGTTCCTGAACATCCCAATGTTCGACGATCTTTCCACCTTTGAGCCGGAACAGGTCAAAGACAGCCCAATCGTCCTCGTCTTGTTTTACATGGCTAAAAGCAACCACAAAATTTCCTTGGCCGAGTAGTCGGTGAACTTTGACGTAATGCGCAGTTTTTCCTCCATTCGCCACCTCTCCAAGATGCCTGGAGAAAGCTTCCAATCCGTCGGCTATGTCTGGGTTGTGCTGATCGTATTGGTCGGTCGATATGTAGTCATTCACAAGATCGGTGCGTCCGGCCATCAGGACATTGTCGATGAACCCTTGCACCACGGTCTTGTTGGCTTCGGTGAGATCGAGATCTTCGATTTCGGTTGGGCCATCCACCATGCTGCGGCCCGAGACGGTTGGCCATTTATACGCGGCAATCACATCCCAATGCTCGACGATTTTACCGTCGTCGTCGGTATCAAAGATATCGGCCGTTACCTACTGGGCTTCACCGTTGTTGAGGCTTTGATACACATGAACGAAGACGAAATTCCCATCCTCGATGTTGCGCAGAACCTGAATGTCGCGCACCGGATTCCGCTCAAGAAAAGGTGTGAAGAACTCGATGAAACCTTGTTTACCATCACGTACACCCGTTGAGTGTTGCGTGTAGCGATCCCCGGTATATTTATCGAGCGCTTCGACCATCTTGCCATCACGAATGCCTTCCAGATAAAGGCCCTTGGCATTTGCCACGCGGATACTGTCAGTCACGATATGTACTCCCGTTTCACAGTTTGGTTTCAGCCAATACCTAAAATGCTCAACAACGCGTCACGGCCAGACCAGGCTACGATAGCGGACAAAGTGCCTGTGACCATGGCAGGAACGCCTTCTTTCCAGGTGTCCCAGATCAGATGACATCCAATGGCGCCGATGGACGTGCCAAGAATTGCCAACGCACCCAAGGTTCCGACCCAGGAACCCTGAAACCAGATCGCGATTGCGCCAAACAATTCAGCCACGCCAACCAAGGCCATGATCTGCCGGTTCAACCCGTACTTGATGAACATCGCCAATTGGGTTTCAAATATGAACTTCTGCCAGCCGAAGATCTTGATCGAGCTTGCGAAGAGGAAGAAGACGGACAGCAATCCGACAAACACAGTCTGGCCTTCGCCCGCAAGTCTGATGGCCATTTCTTTTCCGAAGCCGCTGCTGGCCCCTGTGACCAGAATATTCATCTATCCGTTCCTCTGGTGGTCGAGAGGGAAATGGCACTCAATGGACATTATTGGAAATAATCACTATTTCTTCATAGTATGAATGAAATTGATGGAATTGACCTCAATCTACTGAAATCTCTACAAGCCCTCATCTCGGAACGGCATGTCGGGCGGGCTGCGCAGCGAATGAACGTAACGCAACCTGCCATGAGTCACACTCTGGCAAGATTGCGCCGCCTGTTTGACGACCCTCTGTTCGTCAAGCAAGGGCGGGAAATGGTGCCTACGGCGCGCACTCTGGACCTTGCGGCGCGGTTGAACACGATCCTTTCTGAGATCAGCGTGCTGACCGCACCGGTTACATTCTCACCTGAAAACGCGGGCGCAACTATTCGAATTCATGCCCATGATTTCATTGCCACCAGTTTCCTTGCAAACGCTGTTCGGCGTATTCGAGAGCAAGCACCAGGGATCGTGTTCGAAATTCACAGCTATTCGGATCACAGCTACCAGATGCTCGATTCCGGGGAAGCCGATTTGATCATTGGCGCAGGGCTTCAGGCAAATCCGAAGTTTCTTCAAAAGCTGCTACTGCGCGAGCGCCTTGTGTGCCTATTGGACCGAACCCACCCAGCGTTGAACAGCTGGAATGCCGAGACGGTCTTTCTATATCCACATGTCCGGCTGAGCCTCATGGCCAAACAAGATGATCCAATTCACCTTTTTGGCAAGGCTCAGGGTTTGCCCCCACGCCAGGTTGGGCTGGTGACGGATAGTCTGCATCTGCAACCAGCCTTCCTGGAAGGAACAAATCTAATCGCTTTTGTACCGGAGACGCTCGCCCAAGCCGCAGCCATCAACGGAAATCTAGTCACGCGTGATTGCCCTTTTCCCCTGCCGGAATTGGGGGTACGCGCAATTTGGCATGAGCGAGACGCGCGATCCCCCCTTCTCAGCTGGATCCGCAGCCAGCTGGATGTTTAATCGCTCACGCTGTCGGTTTTTGAGGTTCCCTTGTACTCCTCAGAAATCCAAATTCTCCACACTCAATGCGTTTTGCTGGATGAACTCGCGACGGGGTTCGACCACGTCGCCCATCAGTTTGGTGAACAGGTCATCCGCCTCGACCATATCGTCCACGCGAACCTGCAACAGCGTGCGCGCGTCCGGGTCCAGTGTGGTTTCCCACAGCTGGTCGGGGTTCATTTCGCCCAGACCTTTGTAGCGTTGCAGCGACAGGCCCTTTTCGCCCTCTTCCAGAATCGCGCGCAGCAGATCCAGGGGCCCGTGGATGGCTTGCATCCTGTCGCGGCGGATCAGGGTGGCGGGGGTGTTGTAGACCTCTTGCAGGCTTTGGGTGAAGCTGCCGGTTTTGCGGGCCTCGCCCGAGCGCAGCATGGGGCCGTCCAACGTGCGGACCTCTTCGACGCCGCGCAGGATGCGGGCCAGACGGATGCCGTGATCCTGTGTGATCCGGCCCTGCCAGCCGCGCTCGTATTCCAGCGCGATCAGATCGAGGCGGGCGGCGACCTTGTCTGCGACGCCCTGCAGATCGGCATCCACCGCGCCCGGTACAAAGGCGCCCGCAACGGCGGCCTGTTCCAGAATGTGGCGCGGATAATGCGTCGGGAAGGCGTCCAGAACGCGTTTCAACTGCCGCGCTTCATCCACCACGCGGGTCAGGTCCTGACCGACGATCTCTTCACCCGAGCCGAGTTTCAGCACCGCGCCCTCGACGCCCTGATTGATCAGGTAATCATCCAGCGCCGCCTGATCCTTCAGGTAAACCTCTGATTTGCCGCGCGAAACTTTATAGAGCGGCGGCTGCGCGATATAAAGATATCCGCCCTCGATCAGCTCCGGCATTTGCCGGTAGAAGAAGGTCAGCAGCAGCGTCCGGATATGCGCGCCGTCCACATCCGCGTCGGTCATGATGACGATCTTGTGGTAGCGCAGCTTTTCAATGTTGAACTCATCCCGGCCAATGCCGGTGCCCAGCGCCATCACCAGATTGCCGATTTCCTGAGACGACAGCATCCGGTCAAACCGCGCGCGTTCGACGTTCAGGATTTTCCCGCGCAGGGGCAGAACCGCCTGCGTCAGCCGGTCCCGGCCCGTTTGCGCCGATCCACCGGCCGAGTCCCCCTCGACGAGGAAGACTTCGGTCTTGGACGGGTCTTTTTCGGAGCAGTCCTTCAGCTTGCCAGCCAGATAGTTCACGTCCATCGCCGTCTTGCGGCGGGTCAGTTCGCGGGCTTTACGCGCCGCCTCACGGGCCAGCGCGGCCTCGATGATCTTGCCGACGATGGTCTTGGCCTCGTTCGGGTTTTCCTCAAACCACTCGGCCAGTTTTTCGTTCATCAGACCTTCGACCGCCGGGCGCACTTCGGAACTGACCAGCTTGTCTTTGGTCTGGGATGAGAATTTCGGGTCGGGCACCTTGACCGACAGCACACAGGTCAGGCCCTCGCGCGCGTCGTCACCGGTAAAGCTGACCTTTTCCTTCTTCGCAATCCCGCTGGACTGCGCATAGTTGTTGATGGTCCGCGTCAGCGCGCCGCGGAAACCCGCCACGTGTGTCCCGCCATCGCGCTGCGGGATGTTGTTGGTGAAGGGCAGCACCGTCTCGTGGTAGCTGTCATTCCACCACATGGCGATTTCCACGCCAATGTCATCGCGCTCACCTTTGATATAGATCGGTTCGGGCATCGCCGCCGTTTTGGAGCGGTCCAGATATTTGACGAACTCCTTGACGCCGCCCTCATAGAACAGTTCGGTTTCCAGCCGTTCGGCAGGGCGTTCGTCGATCAGGATGATGCGCACGCCCGAGTTCAGGAAGGCCAGTTCGCGCAGGCGTTTTTCCAGCGTCTCAAACGAGTATTCCAGGTTCGAGAACGTGTCGGTCGAGGCCAGGAACCGCACCTCGGTCCCGGTGCGGTCGCCGCATTCCTCGACCACCTTCAGATGCTCGGCCGTCTCGCCGCCTTCAAACCGGGCAACGTGTTCCTTGCCGTTCCGCCAGACGCGCAGTTCCAGCCAGTCGGACAGCGCGTTCACCACCGAAACGCCAACGCCGTGCAACCCGCCCGACACCTTGTACGAGTTGCTGTCAAACTTACCACCCGCGTGCAGTTGGGTCATGATGACCTCGGCAGCGGACACGCCTTCCTCGGGGTGAATATCCACCGGAATTCCGCGCCCGTTGTCACTGACCGAGACGCTGGAATCGGCGTGGATTTTCACCGTCACATGGTCGGCATGACCGGCCAGAGCCTCATCGATCCCATTGTCGACAACCTCATACACCATGTGGTGCAGACCCGAGCCATCATCCGTGTCCCCGATATACATACCGGGACGCTTGCGAACAGCTTCTAACCCTTTGAGAACCTTGATGGAATCCGCGCCGTATTCCTGTGGTGCCTGTGCGTCTTCGGACATTCAGTCAGTACCTATATTATTTTGATAACTTATACGTTTTCTGGTGGGGATTGTCACGCGCTACCCCCACATTTTGTGCCATTCGCTGCCGATCGCGAAAGGTCAAAGCCTGTCCAGATCAGCCGCGATATCCGAGGCGATAGCAGCGGCGTCCACGTCTCTGCGCTCAGCTGACAGACGCAGCCCCAAAAGGTCGGATTGGTAGCGCGCGGCCAACCGTTCGGGATCATGCTCGGGCCCGATCTCCTCGTCCATTTGCGCGCGCCGAAACAGGGCGGCAAAACATGCTTTCATCTCGGCCATATAGGCACCTGCCCGATCCGCCAAATCGTGATCCTTCGCCTGCAACTCGGCATAGGTTTTGGCCAGCATGCAGGCTTTGGCTGGCATATCCGCCGCCTCGATCACCCGAAACGGCTGCGCCTTCAGCGCGCCTTTTGGCCCAAGCTCCTCAGCCAGCACCTCAAGCCGCGCGATGCCGTCCTGCGTGTAGCGCTTCAATGCCAGCGCATACAGCGCGTCTTTCGACCCAAAGGCTGCATAGAAACTGCCGGGTTTCAGCTTCAATTCACGCTCAAGATCTTTCAGCGAGGTCCCCGCCCATCCCTGACGCCAGAACATATCCCTGGCCTGCGCGATCAGCGCGTCTCGGTCATATCCGGGTTTTCTTGGCATTCTCTTCACCATTTCTTGAACGATTGCTCAAATATATACTTGAGTGTTTGCTCAAGAAACCCTATTTCTGCCTTATCGCGCCAGAAACAGGAGTTTTGACATGGCAAACTTCCCCTCTCATGACCTCGAAACCGCCCCGGAAGGGTCCAAACCACTGCTGGAAAAGTCGCAGGCTGCCTTTGGTCGTCTGCCGGGCCTGCACAAGGTGATGTCAGAAAGCCCGCAACATCTGGAAGGCTATCAGGTTCTGCATCACCTGTTCATGCAGACCGATTTCAACAATGACGAGAAAACCGTCGTCTGGCAGACCATCAATGTGGAGAACGAGTGCCACTACTGCGTCCCCGCCCACACCGGCATTGCCAAGATGATGAAGGTCTCGGATGAGATCACCGAAGCACTGCGCAACGAAACCCCGCTGCCATCGGCCAAGCTTGAGGCGCTGCGCAGCTTCACCCTGCAGATGATGGAGAACCGCGGCAACGTCACCGACGCACAGATGCAAGCATTCCTTGACGCAGGCTACTCGCACCGCGCGGTTCTGGACGTGGTTCTGGGTCTGGCGCAGAAAACCATGTCGAACTACGTCAACCACATGGCACAAACACCCGTCGACGAAGTCATGCGCGGTTTCCTGTGGGAACGTAAAGTCAGCGAACCCGCCTAAACGACGACCGAGCCCGCGTCGCCTTCGGTGACAACCAGTGTCTGGGCCCGGTCCCCCAGTTCCGCAAACAGTTCAGGCCCGGTGCCCGTCATCCAGGCCTGAGCCCCCAGCGCACAGATCTCATCATACAGCGCCGCCCGCCGATCCGCATCCAGATGCGCGGCCACCTCATCCAGCAACACAATGGGCGGGGCCCCGACCATCCCGGCCAGCGCCCGCGCATTCGACAGGATCAACGAGACAAGCAACGCCTTCTGTTCACCAGTCGAGCAATCCTTGGCCGGCACACCCTTGGCCGCAAACACTCCGTACAGATCAGACCGGTGCGGCCCCACCAAAGTCCGCCCCGCAGCCAGATCGCGAAACCGGCTTTCGTTCAGCGCCTCTCGCAGATCATCCGCCGTCTCGGGCATCGCGCCTTCCGTTTGCACCAACTCCAGGTCAGCCGACGGAAATGCCGTCTCCGCCCGTTCTTGCGCATCGCGAAGATGCTCCAGTGCCGCCATTCGCGCCGCGTGAATGCGATACCCGGTCTCGGCCATTTGCCCTTCCAGTGCCGCGTACCAATGGGCATCGCGCACCTGCTCTTTCAACAGGCGGTTCCGTTCACGCATCGATTTTTCGTAGGTCAAAGACGCTTCGGCATGCGCGGGATCAAAACTCAGCGCGATCCGGTCCAGAAACCGCCGTCGCCCCTCAGCCCCTTCGATCCACAGCCGGTCCATCGACGGGATCAGCCAGACAACCCGCGCCATCTTGCCCAGATCAATCTGACTCGCCGCCTTGCCATCAATCCGAACCTGCCGCGCCGCGCCACCCTCGGACCAGGTCTCGATCTCGTAGCGTTGCCCCTGCGCCTGCAACAGCCCGGACAGCTTCCAGCCCAGCGCCTCGGGCCGCCGCGTCATCTCGGCCGCACTCGCCCGCCGCATCCCGCGCCCAGGCGAAAACAGGGACACCGCCTCAAGAATGTTGGTCTTGCCCGCCCCGTTCGGCCCATGAATCGCCACCGGCCGCCCGTCCAAAGACAACCGCGCCAGCTTGTGAGACCGAAAATGCGAGACCGTAAGCTCGGTCAGGGCCAATCCCATGACCCCTCCCTTCTTCTGTGCAAAAATACCTCCGCCGGAGGCATCGCGCGCCAGCGCGATCAGACGCGCATCGGCATGACAACGTAAACCGCGCTTTGATCATTGCCTTCACGCATCAGGGTCGGATCACCGGCAGAATTGAACAGGAACACTGCATTCTCGCGATCGACCTGAGACGCAATCTCCAGCAGATACTTGGCGTTGAATCCGATCTCCAGCCGCTCGTCGCCATAGGCCACGGCCAGTTCCTCCTCGGCTGCACCACTGTCCGGTGCATTGACCGACAGCACCAGCTTGTCCCCGTCCAGTTGCAGCTTCACCGCGCGCGAGCGTTCGGATGAAACCGTCGCCACCCGATCCACGGCCTGAGCGAATTCAGCCGCATCCACTTCCAATTTGCGAGTATTGCCCTGCGGGATCACGCGGGTGTAGTCGGGGAAGGTGCCGTCAATGACCTTTGAGGTCAGCGTGATGTCGGGCGTCGCAAAACGCACCTTGGTTTCGCTGACCGACACGGCGATGTCCATCTCGTCATCGTCCAGCAGTTTGCGCAACTCACCCACGGTCTTGCGCGGCACGATCACGCCGGGCATGTCCGCCGCCCCATCCGGACAATCCGCGTCGATCCGCGCCAGTCGGTGACCATCGGTGGCCACGCAACGCAAGACCTTGCTACCGTCGGAGCCATCCGTGACATGCATGTAAACGCCGTTCAGGTAATAGCGCGTCTCTTCCGTCGAGATCGCAAATTTCGATTTGTCGAACAGCCGCCGCAGCAGCGCCGCCGAGGCCGTAAAGTTCGACTGATATTCCGAGGACGCCATCACCGGGAAATCCTCTTTCGGCAATGTCGCCAGCGAGAAATTCGAGCGCCCCGCCTCAACCGTCAAACGGCCCGCAGCGCTGTCCGCCGTCAGTGTCACCAGCGCCCCGTCAGGCAGTTTGCGCACAATCTCATGCAGCGTTGTGGCTGCCACTGTGGTCGCCCCGGCCTTCTCGACCTGCGCAGGTGCTTTGTCGACCACTTCGATATCCAGATCGGTGGCGCGGAACTGAACCTGATCGCCTTCGGCCTCGATCAGCACATTGGCCAGGATCGGAATTGTGTTGCGGCGCTCGACAACCGATTGGGCCTGCGAAACGGCCTTGAGAAGGGTGCCGCGTTCGATGCTGATCTTCATACCCTCAATTCCTCTGACTTAAGTGCCGAAATGGGCGGGACTGGCACGTTAGCGGTTCAGCCCTGAGGCACAAGGATTTTTTACGGATTTCTGGGTCGGAAAACCCATTCGGTCAAGGGGCGCGTTGTGCTGCGGACACAGTTCATCCGCGACCGTGGACAATTGCGCACAAGAAAACGCCCCGGAACTCAAGTCCCGAGGCGTCTCTGAGTGGTTTTAGGGGTAAACCTCAGGCTTCCAGCGCGCGACGCAGCATTTCCACGTCTTCCGCGATCTGGCCATCCGTCACTTTCAGCTCTTCGATGCGTTTGACACCATGCATGACGGTGGTGTGGTCGCGCCCGCCAAAGCGGCGCCCGATCTCGGGCAGGGACCGGCTGGTCAGCTGCTTGCACAGATACATCGCCACCTGACGCGGACGTGCATAAGACCGCAGGCGTTTCGGACCGATGATGTCGGACAGACGAATGTTGTAATAATCCGAGACTTTGCGCTGAATCTCTTCGACGGTGATCTTGCGCTCCGAAGCGCGCAACACGTCGGCCAGACAATCCTGCGTCAGTTCCATATCGATCTCGCGCCCAACCAGCGAGGCAAAGGCAAAGAGACGCGTCAACGCGCCTTCCAGCACCCGAACGTTGGTCGAGATGCGATGGGCCAGAAACTCCAGCACACCATCCGCGATAACCAGATCCGGATAGGTGCTGATATGCTGCTGCACCTTGTTCTGCAGGATGCCCAGACGCAGTTCATAATCGGTCGGGTGCAGGTCAACGACCAGACCACATTGCAGGCGCGACTTCACGCGCTCTTCCAGATCCTTGATTTCACCGGGGGCGCGGTCGGCCGAAATGATGATCTGCTTGTTCTGATCGACCAGCGCGTTGAATGTGTGAAAGAATTCCTCCTGCGTCGAATCCTTCCCGGCGATGAACTGCACGTCATCGACCATCAGCACATCGACCGAGCGGAACAGGTGTTTGAAATCCATCATCCGACGCTCGCGCAGGGCCTGAACAAAGCGGTACATGAACTGTTCTGCCGACAGGTACAGCACGTTCAGTTCGGGATGCTTGGTTTTCAACTCCCACGCAATGGCATGCATCAGGTGCGTCTTACCCAGACCGACACCCCCATACAGGACCAGCGGGTTGAACGTCACCGGCCCGCCCTCCGAGACGCGGCGCGCAGCGGCATGGGCCAATTCGTTCGGCTTGCCGACGACAAAGCTGTCAAAGGTAAAGCGCGCATCCAGCGGCGCAGCCTGAAGGGAATCCAAGGCCTCCTGCGCAACATCTGATCTGGCAGCAGGCGCTTCTGCCACAGGCTCGGGATCGGCCTGAGGGCGCGCAACGGGATTGGGGCGCGCCGGCGTATTTGCGGCAACACGGAAATCCAGGCGCTGCACGGATTCGCCCGACGTGTTCAGTTCATACAAAATGAGGTCGGCAAAGTTTTGGCTTACGTAATTGCCCATAAAGTTTGTCGGCACGGAAAACACCGCCACACCGTCCTGCAGCTCTTCGAACTCCAGCGGTTCGATCCAGGTCGTGTAGTTGTTCCGGCCAATCACCTTAAGCAATTTATTACGCAGTAGTCCCCATTTCTCTTGTGTCATCAAGCGCCTCACGCATCCCATTCTTTATTGGCCTGTCGGCCTTATTCATACGGATCCGGTAACCCGGATTACGAAAACACACCCACAGGGATACGGTGCGCCGGACCGAGTAGTCCGGCGGGTTATTCGCCCGAATGTCAGTACTGCCAGGTTCAGACGCCAAACAAAACAACAGCGTCCGGCAAACCGGGTGGCACATCGCAAACACATTTTTTTAGACAGGGCCCGGATCAGCGGTTATCCCGAGATCCATGGCAGATCGGCAGCCCGGCCAAGGCCGGTCAACGACGCTAGCTCCTCAATCATCCTGATGCCCGTCAGTCTGACCGAGGAAACAGCCTGTCCCCCCAAGCGAGTGAATCGCTGTAACAGTGGTAGCAAGATGAAATGGGTCGCGGCAACGAAACTCTGATATTGACTCGGCTCTTTGGCCGAAAGAATCTCTCGGTTTCGTGAGGGCGCGGTATTCCGGCAACACGTGAAAAAGGCGCCGCTGCCCGCGACGCCTTTCAATTTAGTTCAGCCTTTCTGACATGACCCTAGGTCACCCAAAAAGCTTAACCCAGTGCTTTGACGCGGGCCGACAGGCGCGACATTTTGCGGGCTGCGGTGTTCTTGTGGAAGACGCCTTTGGTGACACCGCGCATCAGCTCGGGCTGAGCGGCGCGCAGGGCTGCGGTGGCCGCGTCCTTGTCGCCGGATGCGATCGCTTCTTCAACTTTGCGCAGGTAGGTGCGGATGCGCGAACGGCGCGCTTTGTTAACGGCGAAACGCTTTTCGTTCTGACGTGCGCGCTTCTTTGCCTGGGGCGAGTTAGCCATGTGTTTCTTGACCTTTGTTCGGTACGGTTATCTTGGGTTGCGCGCCACGGACATATCCGCACCGGATCAGAAATCACGAGTGTGAGTCGGGCCAGGCGGGCCGCACGCGCATGTATAGCGGCGCTAGTTATCCAAGTTTGCGGTCTTTGCCAAGCCGATTCTTTACCGGCGCATAGCGGCCATGAAAAAAGGCGGGCCGGGCCCGCCTGTTTCAATTGCTCTGCTGGTTTACTTGTCGCGGAACTGGGCTGCGCGTTTTTCCAGGAAGGCGGCCATGCCCTCTTTCTGGTCTTCGGTCGCGAACATCGAATGGAAGACACGACGCTCGAACAGCATCCCTTCGTTCAGCGGCAATTCATAGCTGCGGTTCACGGCCTCTTTGGCGGCGATCGCGGTCAGCTGTGATTTCTCGGCAATCTTCTGGGCTGCCCCCATCGCCTCTTCAATCAGCTTCTTGGCCTGGACTACACGGCTGACAAGACCTGCGCGCTCGGCCTCTTCGGCGTCCATGAAGCGACCGGTCAGGTTCATGTCCATCGCTTTCGACTTGCCCACAAAGCGGGTCAGACGCTGCGTGCCCCCCAAGCCTGCGATGACACCCAGATTGATCTCGGGCTGGCCGAATTTAGCGGTATCGGCGGCAATGATGAAATCACACATCATCGCGAGTTCGCAGCCCCCGCCCAGCGCATATCCCGCAACGGCGGCGATGATTGGCTTGCGGATAGCTGTAACGCGGTCGTTGGCGTCAGCAAACAGATTGGTGTTGAACACATCGACAAAGCTCATCTCGGACATTTCCTTGATGTCCGCACCGGCGGCAAAGGCTTTGTCCGAGCCGGTGATCACGATGCAGCGCACCTTGTCGTTGCGGTCAGCGTCTTCCAGCGCATCGCACAACTCACCCAGCAGCTGAGTGTTCAGCGCGTTCATCGCGTCCGGTCGGTTGAGCTTGATAAGGGCGACGTGGTCTTCGATTTCGACGATGATCGTCTCAAAAGCCATGAGGTGAAAGCTTCCGGTTGTTCCGTTCAGATACGAGTCATTATCACGCGCAAAAGCTGGATCAAGTTATCTTTGGCATTGCGCGCAATAGAAAGTTGAGCGACCGGACTGGGTGATTCTCTTGATCCGGGCGCTACAACCTTCGGTCCGACAGGGTTCGCCTTCGCGCCCGTAGACATCAAAGCTGTGCTGAAAATATCCAAGTTCTCCATCGGCTTGGCGGAAATCGCGAAGCGAGGATCCGCCTGCGTCGATGGCGTCCTGCAACACCTGCCGGATGATCGGCACAAGACCCGAGACACGTGCCGAAGAAATTTGCCCCGCTTTGCGACGTGGCGACACCTTTCCGCGATACAAAGCCTCGCAGACGTAAATATTCCCCAACCCAGCAACGATTCCCTGGTCCAGCAGGGCGGATTTCACAGGTGTGTTCTTGCCCCTGAACGCGTCGATCAGGTGCTGTTCGTGGAAATCATTCCCCAACGGTTCCGGCCCCAGAACCGCCAGCAGCTTATGTGCCTCGGCGGTGGCCGTCGGCAGCAGGTCCATCGCCCCGAACCGGCGCGGGTCGTTGAAGGTGACGCGCGCACCGTTGGCCATGTGAAATACAACATGGTCGTGTTTTTGCGCCGCAGGATGGTCATGCACAAACTGCCCCAGCGGATCGCCCGAAACCGTCATCCGCCCTGACATACCCAAGTGAATAAGCAACGTCTCACCGCTGCTGAGATCGGCCAGAATGTATTTCGACCGCCGCCGCAACCGCTCTACCCGCTGCCCGGTCAGCCGTTCGGCCATCCGATCCGGGAAAGGCCAGCGCAGATCGGGTCGGTTTACATCCGCGCGCTCGATCACCACCCCTTCCATTGCAGGGCTCAGGCCGCGTCTTACTGTCTCGACCTCGGGCAATTCGGGCATTAGATGGCTCCTATTCCAAAGGGCCGCATTGTGCCCGCTTCTTATGGCCCTATAACAGAGGCGAAATTCGACGAACGGCAAGGCAAATGTCCGACACCAACGACAAGACCACTCATTTCGGGTTCGAAACCGTGCGCGAGGCTGACAAGGCCGGGCGCGTACAGGGCGTGTTCAACTCGGTCGCCTCGAAATACGATGTGATGAACGATGTCATGTCGATGGGCATTCACCGGGTCTGGAAAGACGCGATGATGGACTGGCTGGCCCCGCGCCCCGGTCAGCGGCTGCTGGATGTGGCGGGCGGCACCGGCGATATTTCCTTCCGGTTCCTGAAGCGCGCGGGCCACGGCCACGCCACCGTTCTGGACCTGACCGAACCGATGCTGGTCGAAGGCCGCCAACGTGCCGAGGCCGATCAGATGTCAGACAGTCTGAACTGGGTGGTGGGCGATGCGATGGCCCTGCCGTTCGAAAACAACACCTTTGACGTCTACACCATCTCATTCGGCATCCGAAACGTCACCCGCCCGCAAGAGGCCCTGAACGAGGCGTTCCGGGTGCTGAAACCCGGCGGTCGCCTGATGGTGCTGGAGTTCAGCCAGTTGCCCAATGACGGGCTGCAGAAGCTGTATGACCTCTACAGTTTCAACGTCATCCCGCGCATGGGGAAGCTGATCGCAAACGACTATGACAGCTATCAGTATCTGGTGGAATCGATCCGCAAATTCCCTGATCAGGACACCTTCTTGACCATGGTCCGCACGGCCGGTTTCGAAAACGCCAAGTACCGCAACCTCAGCATGGGCATCGCCGCGCTGCATTCCGGCTGGAAGATTTAATGCGCGGCCCTCACAACATTATACGCCTGATCCGTACAGGCGCCACGCTCGAGCGCACAGGCGCCATGAACGTGGTGCTGGATGCGTTCGAGGCGCCCAAATCGCTGCGTTTCGTCGCCCATGCTTTGGGCAAACCCTTCCAGTGGCTGGGCTACAAGGGCGATCCCGACATGCCGCCCGCAACCCGCGCCCTTACCGCCTTGGGTCCGGCCTACATCAAGTTCGGGCAGGTCTTGTCCACCCGACCCGATGTTGTGGGCAATGAACTGGCCGCTCAGTTGCGCGTTCTTCAGGACAAGCTACCGCCCTTTTCCAAATCCGAGGCTTTGGCCGAGGTTGAAAAGGAACTGGGCCAGCCCGTCGCCGAGATATTCAGCGATTTCAGCGAGCCGATCGCTGCCGCCTCCATCGCGCAGGTCCACAAGGCCAAGCTGGTCAGCACCGGCGAAGACGTCGCCGTCAAGGTCCTGCGCCCGGGGATCGAGCGCGCCTTCCGCAAGGATGTGGACGCCTTCTATTTCGCCGCCCGCATTGTGCAATTGTTCGCCCCCGGCGCGCGCCGCCTGCGGCCCATGGAGGTCATCGAACATTTCGACGGCGTGGTACGCGGGGAACTGGACCTGCGTCTGGAAAGCGCCGCCGCCTCGGAATACGCGGCCAACACCAAAGACGACGCAGGCTTCTGGCTGCCCCCCGTGGTATGGTCGCTCTCGGCGCGGCGCGTGATGACACTCAGCTGGGCGGATGGCATCCCGCTGGGCGACAACGACGCGCTGGACGCCGCAGGCCATAACCGTCGCGATTTGGCGGAACGTGTACTGCGAATGTTCCTATTGCACGCCCTGCGCGACGGGTTTTTTCATGCTGATATGCATCAGGGAAACCTGAAGGTCGCCGCAAACGGGGACATCATCGCCTATGACTACGGCATCATGGGCCATATCGACGAATATACCCGCCGGGTCTATGCCGAGATCCTCTTTGGCTTCATCCGCCGCGACTATAAACGCGTGGCCGAGGTCCATTTCGAGGCCGGATACGTCCCCGCCGACCGGGATGTCGATGAATTCGCCCGCGCCCTGCGCGCGGTGGGTGAACCGATCTTCGGCATGGACGCCTCGCACATATCGATGGGCCGCCTGCTGAACTACCTGTTCGAAGTCACCGAGCGCTTCGGCATGGAAACCCGGACCGAACTGATCTTGCTGCAGCGCACCATGGTCGTCGTTGAGGGTGTGGCCCGTTCGCTGGACCCGCATATGAACATCTGGGAAACCGCCCGTCCCGTGGTCGAGGATTACATCAAGCAATCCATCGGTCCCCGCGCGGCGCTGCGAGATTTCGGCAAGACTGCAATGGTACTGGCCCGGTTCGGCCCGCGCCTGCCATCACTGGTCGAAAACGCCCTGATCGCCCAGACGCAAAAAGACGAACCCCCAAAATCGCCACTTTGGTCCGCCGCCCTGCCCGCCACCATTGGCGCTGCAGCAGGCGCGGCATTGGTCTTGCTGCTCAACGCGCTCAGCTAGGGTCAGGCCCCATTAACCCAACCCGCCCGCTTCATCTGGCCAGAAATATCCTCGGGGGGAATCGCGCCAGGGCGCGATGGGGGGCAGACAGCCCCCCTGCCCGGCTTCAGATCAAAGCCGCTCGATGGCGATGGCGATCCCCTGACCACCACCAATGCACATGGTGATCAGACCTTTGGACCCACCTGTGCGCTCCAGCTCATAAAGCGCCTTCAGCGTGATGATCGCACCGGTTGCACCCACCGGGTGACCCAGCGCAATTGCGCCGCCATTGGGGTTCACCTTCGACGCGTCCAGCCCAAGCTCCTGATTGACGGCCAGCGCCTGCGAAGCAAACGCCTCGTTGCTTTCGATGACGTCGAAATCCTCTGCCGACAGACCGGTTTTTTTCAGCAGGTTCTGAACCGCCGGAACCGGACCGATGCCCATCACTTCGGGGCGAACGCCAGCATGGGCGTAACCCAACACGCGGGCTTTGGGCTTCAGACCGGCCTTTTCAGCCGCATCCGCCGTCGCCAGCACCATCGCCGCCGCACCGTCATTGATGCCCGAGGCGTTGCCCGCCGTCACCCGTCCATCCTTCTTGAACACCGGACGCAGCCCGGCCAGCACCTCAAGCGAGGTCGCCTTGGGGTGCTCGTCCACCTTGAAGTCAACCATGTCGCGCTTGACCTTCACCTGCACCGGGGCGATCTGGCTGTCGAACAGACCGGCCTCAATCGCCGCTGCCGCGCGGGTTTGGCTGGCCATGGCGAACTCATCCATCTGCTCGCGGCTGATCTGATGTTCGTCAGCCACGTTCTCGGCCGTCACACCCATATGGCCGGTGCCAAACGGGCAGTTCAGCGCGCCCAGCATCATGTCTTGCGAGGAAATGTCGCCCATCTTCGCGCCCCAGCGCGCCTGCGGCACGATATACGGGCTGCGCGACATGCTTTCGGCCCCGCCCGCGACGGCAAATTCGGCATCGCCCAGCATCAGCGACTGAACCGCCGAAACAATCGCCTGCGCGCCGGACCCGCACAGACGGTTCACGTTCATCGCAGGTGTGCCATTCGGAATACCGGCCTGCATCGCTGCGACGCGCGACAGGTACATATCCCGCGGCTCGGTGTTGATCACATGACCAAACACCACGTTGCCGATCTGGGCACCCTCGACGCCCGAACGCTCCAGCGCGGCCTCGGTCGCCACGGTCGCCAGATCGATCGGCGCGGTCGAGGCCAGGGCGCCGCCAAAGGTGCCAATTGCGGTGCGGGCACCATCAAGGATTACGGTATCGGTCATGGATCTCTCCTGCTGAATTTTGGCTGCAGTATGCACATGCAGAAAGATACTGTCGCGCAGGACGTCCCGTCACGGCCGGAATTGACATCTGTCCGCTCAACCCGCAAGGATTCCGTCATGACGGAAAACACAGACGATATCCTGAACCTGCTGCCCGCGCGGTTGAAAGAGGCGCGCCGGGCCAAGGGCCTGTCGCTGGAAGCGGTCGCCAATCTCAGCGGCGTCTCGCGATCCATGGTCAGCCAAATCGAACGGGGCGAAAGCAGCCCCACGATCTCGACCCTGTGGAATCTGACCCGCGCGCTGCAGGTGGATTTCGCCGGTCTTTTGGAGGGGACCAAGACCGCCGACCAGATCGAAGTGCTCAGGAAATCCGAGGTGCCCAGCATCGACAATATGGGCCAGAACTGCCGTATCCGCATCCTGTCCCCGCCAGAAGAGGCCGGCGGGCACGAGGTCTATGACATTCAGTTCGACGCAGGCGGTGCGCTGAACAGCCAGCCCCACGCACGCGGCGCGCGTGAACAACTGACCGTGCTGGACGGCGCGGTCAAAGTCACCTCGGGCAGCGCCGTAACCGAGCTGAGACAGGGCGACACTGCCCGCTATGCGGCAGATATCGCCCATTCCATCTCGGCCAGCGCACCGGCCCGGGTCTTCCTGATCGTAAAGAACGCTTGAAACCGGCAAATTTCCGCCTTCACGGATATTTTTCCTTCATACTGTAATTCCCCTATTTGGGAAATTCCTCCGTTATGTTAGATATGCGACTCAGGTTGAACGGAGGCCGCCATGGCAGATGCATTCCTGTCCCATATCACGGACACCCTCGCGCAGATCGAAGCGGAAGGCCTGTATAAGCGCGAGCGCATGATCACCTCGCCTCAGGGCGGTGAGATTACTGTGGGCGACAAACAGGTCATCAACCTGTGCGCCAACAATTATCTGGGTCTGGCCGATCACCCCGCGCTGATCGAGGCCGCCCAGGGCGCGATGGGGCCGAAAGGGTTCGGCATGGCCTCGGTCCGGTTCATCTGCGGTACGCAGGACATTCACCGTGAGTTGGAACAGAAGCTGGCGCAGTTCCTAAACAAGGACGATGCGATCCTGTTCGCCGCCTGCTTTGACGCGAACGGAGGGCTGTTTGAGCCTTTGTTAGGGCCTGAAGACGCGATTATTTCAGACAGCCTGAACCATGCCTCGATCATCGACGGGGTGCGCCTGTGCAAGGCGAAACGCTATCGCTATCTGAACAATGACATGAACGACCTCGAAGCCTGGCTGAAACAGGCGCGCACGGACGGGGCGCGGCATATCATGATCGCTACTGACGGTGTGTTTTCGATGGATGGCTATCTGGCCAACCTGCCGAAGATCCGTGAACTGGCCGATAAATACGACGCAATTGTCATGGTCGATGACTGCCACGCCACCGGCTTCATGGGGCCGAACGGGGCCGGAACACCGGACCATTTCGGCGTCGATGTGGATATTCTGACGGGAACATTGGGCAAGGCACTTGGGGGGGCAATCGGCGGTTATATCGCTGGGCCGCAGCCGGTGATCGACCTGCTGCGGCAGCGGGCGCGGCCCTATCTGTTCTCTAACTCGCTGCCGCCTTCGATCGTCGCTGCCGGGCTTGAGGCCATCCGTCTGGTCGAACAGGGCGACATGCTGCGCAAGCAACTGTTTGGCAACGCGAAATACTGGCGCGCGGGGCTGGAGAAACTGGGTTTCGATCTGCTGCCCGGCGAACACCCGATCATCCCGGTGATGCTGGGTGAGGCAACGCTGGCGCAAGAGATGGCATCGCGCCTGTTTGACCAGGGCGTCTATGTCTCGGGCTTCTTTTTCCCCGTTGTCCCGCGTGGGCAGGCGCGGATCAGGACGCAGATGAATGCGGCTCTAACCAAGGGCGATCTGGATCGCGCCTTGGCCGCCTTCGGCAAGGTCGGCAAAGAACTGGGGGTGATTTGATGCGCCCCAACACAATGAAAGCACTGGAAAAGTCCAAACCCGGGGAAGGGTTGTGGATGGTGCAGGCCCCGGTGCCTGAGATTGGCCCCGACGAGGTTCTGATCCGCGTCAACAAGACCGGCATCTGCGGCACCGATATCCATATCTGGAACTGGGACGACTGGGCCGCCGCCACGGTGCCGATCCCGATGATCACCGGCCACGAATTTGCCGGTGAGATCGTCGAGATGGGCGGCAACGTGACCGGGCTTGAGATCGGTCAGCGCTGCTCGGGCGAAGGGCACCTGATCACCACCGACAGCCGCCAAAGCCGCGCGGGCAAGTTCCACCTCGACCCCGGCACGCGGGGCATTGGGGTGAACGAACAGGGGGCCTTTGCGCAGTACCTGAAACTGCCCGCCTTCAACGTGGTCCCCCTGCCCGACGATGTACCGGACGAGATCGGGGCGATCCTCGACCCGCTCGGCAACGCCGTACACACCGCGCTCAGCTTCGATCTGCTGGGCGAGGATGTGCTGATTACTGGCGCAGGCCCCATCGGCATCATGGCCGCCGCCGTTGCCCGCCATGCGGGCGCGCGGCACGTGGTAATTACTGACATCAACCCCGACCGCCTGAAACTGGCCGAGCATGTGGTGCCAACCGTGCGCCCCGTCGATGTTTCCAAGGAGGATCTGGAGGACGTCATCACGGAGCTTGGCATGGCGCAGGGGTTTGACGTGGGTCTTGAAATGTCCGGCTCGCAAGCCGCGCTGGACCAGATGGTCGAGGCGCTGGTGATGGGCGGCAAGATCGCCCTGCTGGGCATCCCGCCCGGCAAATCCCCCGTGGACTGGTCCCGGATCGTGTTCAAGGCCATCACCATCAAGGGCGTCTACGGGCGCGAGATGTTCGAGACCTGGTACAAGATGATCGCCATGTTGCAGAACGGTCTGGATGTCAGCCGCGTCATCACGCACCAGATGAAGGTCGATGATTTTGCCGAAGGCTTTGCCGCAATGAAATCCGGCCAATCGGGCAAGGTGGTGCTGGACTGGACCTGACGCTCTGGCCTCAAGCCGATTCAGACCCTAAACATAGGGAAACGCAGGTGTTGGGAGACGCATATGAGCGACAAGGACAGGTATCTGGAACGCGGGATCGAAGAGACTCTGGTCACCGATTTCGCGCAGACCCACCGCAAGAGTTACGGTGATTTCCTGCAGCTCAAGACCCTGCTGAACCTGCAAAAGACCTTTCAGGACCCTGCGCAGCCGGATGAGATGCTGTTCATCATCATCCATCAGGTCAGCGAGTTGTGGCTGAAACTGATGCATCACCAACTGGTCGAGGTGCGCGGCTTTCTGCAACAGGACGCGTTTGGCCCGGCGATGAAGAACCTCGACCGTGTCAAGGCGATCCAACGGCAGCTGATCGCCGCGTGGGAGACGCTGCTGACCATGACCCCGGCCGATTACATGACCTTTCGGCAGGCGCTTGGCAGTTCGTCAGGCTTTCAAAGCTATGGCTATCGCCAGATCGAGTTCATTCTGGGCAACAAGGATGCCTCGACCCTGAAGGTTCACGCCCATGACGAAAAGGTCATGCAGGTGCTGAATGCCGCCCTGTCCAAGCCGTCGCTGTACGATGAGGTTCTGTTCATGCTGGCCCGTCAGGGGTTCGACGTGCCGCAAGACCTGCTGGACCGCGACTTTGCGCATCCCTATTCGGGCGACAGCCGTGTGGTGAAAATCTGGGTGCAGGTGTTCCGCGACACGGACCGGTATTGGGACCTGTATGCGTTGGCCGAAAAGCTGATGGATGTGGAATCCCTGTTCCAGCGCTGGCGCTTCGATCACGTCACAGCGGTCGAGCGGGTGATCGGCAACCAGCCCGGCACCGGAGGGTCCAGCGGTGTCTCTTTCCTGCGCAAGGCCTTGGATTTGCGCTTTTTCCATGATCTCTACGATGTGCGCACCGAATTGATGTACAAGGATCAGGAGTAAGCGATGCTGTATCGGGGTTTCACTCAGACCGAGTTGGATCAGGAATATTCCCCCCGGTCGATGATCGGCGGCGACCTGACGCCCTATCTGGACAGCTACGCCGCGCTCAGCGCGCAGTATCGGGCGCAGATGGAGGTGCGGGAAAACCTCGCCTATGGCGACAGCCCCACGCAGGTTCTGGATTTCTTTCCAGCAAAGGGTGCCGGGGCACCGCTGCATGTGTTCATTCACGGCGGCTATTGGCAGGCACTCAGCCAGCGCGAGTCGGCGATAATGGCCCCGGCACTGGTCGAGGCCGAACACTCCTTTGCGACGTTGAATTACACGCTCGCCCCGGATGCTCGGATCGGCGAGATGGTTGAAGAATGCCGCGACGCGTTGCTGTGGCTGGCCGCACAGGCCGAAACACTTGGGTTTGACCCCTCGCGGATCACCTTGTCAGGGCACAGCGCCGGGGCCCAGCTGGTCAGCATGGTCATGGCGGGTTCCGCCAACGATCTGGCCCGCGCCGGGCTGCGGGTACGCGATGTGATCCTGATCAGCGGGGTCTACGATCTGGAGCCGATCAGCCTGACCCCGGTAAACGACCCGCTGCAACTGACACCGGTCGAGGTCAACGACCTGTCCCCGATCCGCCACCTGCCCCGCCCCGGCCCACGCTACCACGTGACCGTGGCCGAGCGGGATACACCCGAGTTCATCCGCCAAAGCCGCGATTACGCCGAGTTGCTGCGCAAGGCCGGGCATTCGGTTGGCTTTGATTTGAAGAAGGGGATGCAGCATTTCGATATCATCATGCATCCGGGGACGTTTTTGCCCGTGTCTCGATAGTCACAGGTGTTGGACGGCAGACGGATTTGGTCCTTGCGCCACAGACCAAAGCAACCACTTTGAACCCCACATGACTTGTGAAACTGGGTATTCCCGGTTCGAACACAAAGGGCTCGCTCTGTAGTTTCAAGAACGAGTGACAGGCGGTAGTCCGTTGCCTGCATTTGTTCTCGTCGCTACATTGATCGAGTTTAGTGAGTTGAAGGGGGGTATCAAATGCAAAAATTGCTGACCATGTTGGTGTTACTACCTCTGTATTTCACGGTTCCAGTGTCAGCTGACACGCCAAAGGGATTTAAGGAAGCAACGTTTCAAGGAAGCAGCCCAAAACTGAATGGTAACGAAGTTATTTTCACGCTTTTGCCAGGTCAATGTAGCTCAAAGAACTACGGCGATGGTCGAGGAGAAAGCGATTGCAAAAATGGAAACATCCGATCGCAAATTAACGCAAAAAAGTATGCAAAACTCGGCCAAACGGTGGAATACAGTTTAGATTTTTGGATAGAGCCGGGGTTTCGATATAGCAAAGGCAACGTTCCCAGAAGCAAACTTACGCTGATGGAATGGCAGCGGATTAACACGATAAAAAACCACATCTACGTCTTGCATCTTGACTCCTCGGGTGGCGCTAAATTCGAAGACAGAACGTGTTTTCCACCGTCCCGCTTCGGACGATGGGTGTCATTTAAAATGCGTGTCAAATGGTCAAAAAATAATGACGGCTTCATGGAAGTGTTTTGTGAAGGGAAACGCATCTTTGCACTGAACGGTCAGAATGCAATTCCTCCCGCCTGTGGAACCAAAGCGAAACAACAATGCCATTTAGACAAAATGGACTTGCGTCCTCCGATACAGTGGCAAGTGGGTCCAAAGCTGAATGGTTACGGGACTGCCTATAAGCAGAGCGGAAAAAAGTCGCCTTTTCGACCCTGGCCAAAGGATGGTCTGACAATGAAGGTACGTAATCTGTACTATGGTCGCCCCAAGAAGTGAGACAGTTCGAAGGCGTTGGGACATTTAAAGTGTGATCGGCAGCTTTGTTCGCAAAGCTGGCGTGTGTTTCTTATTGGCGAATGCGGATCCTCTGCGGAAAGCCCATTCCAACATCTTTTGATACAACTACGGTCAGCTTCAAAATCCCCGCTTTTCAGGCTATGACATCAGACAACTGAAACAACTCCAACGCAACGAATTGAAACCTCACCCCCCCACCATACGGCCTGCACAAGCGAAGGATGCCAGTGGATTGGCAGCCTGCATTGACGCGGCCTATGCCAAATACGCCGACAGGATCTCCGATTTACCCAAAGTTTCCGAGGGCTGCGCCGAGGACATTGCGGATAATCAGGTCTGGGTCGCCGAGCAAGGCGATGAGATCATCGCCGGCATCGTTCTTGTTGCCAGTGACAGCTTCATCAAGCTGGCAAATCTGGCGGTCCATCCCGACCATGGTGGGCAGGGATTGGGACGGAAGCTGATCGAACTTGCGGAAGCCGAGGCCAGACGGCAGGGGTTTGATGAGATGCGTTTGAACACCCATGTCGATATGCCCGAAAACGTTGGGCTGTACGAGCATCTGGGATGGGTTGAGGTGTCCCGAAGCACCAACACCGTCTCAATGACCAAGCACCTGACGCACGATCAACGCTAAAAGCTCTCAGCGCTCCACAAAAAAAGCGGCCCAAAAGGGCCGCTGTTTTTGGTTTTAAGGCAGGACCGGATCAATCCAGCGTGCGGGTGACCTCTTCGCGTTCGAAGATTTCGATCACGTCGCCTGCGCGGATGTCGTCGTAGTTCTCGAATGCCATACCGCATTCCTGACCCGACTGAACCTCGGCCACTTCGTCCTTGAAGCGTTTCAAGGTCTTCAGCGTGCCTTCGTGGATCACCACGTTGTCGCGCAGCAGGCGAACGCCTGCGGAACGACGCGCAACACCTTCGGTGACCAGACAGCCAGCAACCTTGCCAACGCCTGTGACCTTGAAGACTTCGCGGATCTCGGCGTAACCGATGAACTTCTCGCGGATCTCGGCGCTCAGCAGGCCGGATGCGGCTGCTTTCACGTCGTCCACGAGGTCATAGATTACCGAGTAATAGCGAATCTCGACACCCTTCTGGTTTGCGGTGTTGCGGGCCGAAGCATTGGCACGCACGTTGAAGCCAAAGATCGGAGCGCCCGAGGCTTCGGCAAGACCGACATCCGTTTCGGTGATCGCACCAACGCCCGAGTGCAGAACGCGCACGCGCACTTCGTCGTTGCCAATCTTCTCCATCGCCTGAACGATAGCTTCGGCAGAACCCTGCACGTCCGCTTTCATCAGAATCGGCAGCTCGGTGACGTTTTCGTCTTCCTTGGCCTTCTGCATCAGCTGCTCAAGGGTGGTCGCGGCACCGGCAGCGGCGCGTTTGTCCTTGGCGGCTTGCTCACGATAGGCGGCAATCTCACGGGCCTGCGCTTCGGTCTCGGTCACGTTCAGAACGTCGCCCGCTTCGGGTGTACCGTTCAGACCCAGAACCTCGACCGGAACCGAGGGGCCAGCTTCTTTGACGCGGTCGCCTTTGTCGTTGATCAGCGCACGGACCTTACCGTACTGCTCACCCACAACGAAGATATCGCCCTGACGCAGCGTGCCGTTCTGAACCAGAACGGTGGCAACGGGGCCACGGCCCACATCCAGCTGCGCCTCGATCACGGCACCCTGGGCGGCGCGGTCGGGGTTGGCTTTCAGTTCCAGAATCTCGGCCTGCAGCGCGATGGCTTCCAGCAGTTCATCAAGACCCTGACCGGTGATGGCTGAGACTTCGACGTCCTGAACCTCACCCGACATTTTCTCGACGATGACTTCGTGCTGCAGCAGATCGGTGCGCACCTTGTCCGGGTTTGCATCCGGCTTGTCGACCTTGTTGATCGCCACGATCATCGGCACTTCGGCCGCTTTGGCGTGGTTGATCGCCTCGATGGTTTGCGGCATCACAGCGTCGTCCGCAGCCACAACCAGAACCACGATATCCGTGACCTGAGCACCGCGCGAGCGCATCGAGGTAAAGGCCGCGTGGCCCGGTGTATCCAGGAAGGTCAGCGTGGTGCCGCCATCGGTTTTCACCTGATACGCGCCGATATGCTGGGTGATGCCCCCGGCTTCGCCTGCCACAACCCGCGCATCGCGGATCGCGTCCAGCAGCGAGGTTTTGCCGTGGTCGACGTGACCCATGATGGTGATGACCGGCGGACGCGGTTTCAGATCTTCGTCGCTGTCTTCGACCTCTTTGATGACGTCTTCAACGTCCGAGTCCGAGACGCGGGTGACCTTGTGACCAAACTCTTCGATGATCAGTTCTGCGGTGTCGGCGTCGATGGTCTGGTTCTGCGTGACCATCATGCCCATCTGCATCAGCGATTTGACAACGTCAGCCACACGTTCAGCCATACGGTTGGCCAGTTCCGAGACCATGATCGCCTCGGGCAGCTGCACGTCGCGGATCACCTTTTCGCGCTCGACCGTGCCACCCATAGCTTTCTGGCGCGCACGCTCCTGCTTGCGCTTCATCGCCGCCATCGAACGCTGGCGGTTGCCTTCGCCGCCCGTGGCCTGACCCAGAGTCAGCTTGCCTGAACGGCGGTTGTCGTCACGGCCCTTGCCGCGACCGCGCTGTTCACGTTCGCGATCCTGCTTGCGCGGGGTCGCTGCGGGGGCCGGTTTGCTTGCCGGAGCCCTGGCCGCTTTGGGTTCTTCCGGTGCCGGGGCAGCCGCCGCGCGTTTGGCGGCCTCTTCGGCCTCTTTGCGCTTGCGGTCTTCTTCCTCGGCCTTGGCGCGGGCGCGTTCTTCGGCCTCGCGCTGTTCGCGTTCCTTGGCCTCTTGCTCGGCACGGCGGCGGGCGCGTTCTTCTTCCCGCGCCTTTTCAGCAGCCTCGCGGGCGGCAGCCTCTTCGACCTCACGCGCCTTTGCGGCCTGCAATGCCTTCATCCGGCGCGCCATTTCGGCATCCGAGATCCCTGCCGGACGACGCGACGGATCACCCGAAGGCGTTGCACCGCCACTCGGCTTGCTGGCACCCGGCTTGGGGACCACCACGCGTTTGCGTTTGGTTTCCACCACGACATTCTTGGTGCGTCCGTGGCTGAAACTCTGTTTCACATTTCCGGGGCGTGCCCCGCCACGAAGACCCAATGTCTTTTTGCCGTCATTATCGCTCATAAAGCTTCTTACCCTTCCGTGCGGCCCCTGCCGCCGTCATCCGTTTCGCGCAAGCCACGCAGGCGCTGCGCTTCCTCTACAACACGTTTGGCGAGTCCGCCAGAGGCCAAGGCCGCATGAATCACGGTTTGGCGCCCAAATGCCTGCCCTAATTCATCCGCAGTCAGCCAACCGATGTATTTTCCAAAGTGCGGCGTGCTGAGTTTCGACTTGCCGCGCCCCGATCCATCAGAGGCCTGAATCAGCACCTGGGCCTCTTCCCGGTCCAGCCACGTCTTGACCTTTTCATAGCCCGCAACCGCATCACCGGATTTGCGGGCCAGACTCAACAGCTCGATCACCCGGCGCGCAACCTGCTTTTCCACCTCGGCGGTCAGGTCGGCGGGCACAGTGACCTGCGCCTTGAACCCGCGGGAAAACAGTTTCTTGCCAACGGCCTTGTCCAAAGCGGCACGATCCGCCGCCACATAGACCCCGCGCCCCGGCAGTTTCGCCGCGACATCCGGATAGACCTGATCGTCCGGGCCAGTGACAAAGCGGATCAGCCCGAATTTTGGCTGCACCTCGCCCGTGGCAATACACTTGCGCTCAGGCCCTTCGGACCGATCCTTATGGACGCCACCGCGACCCATGTCAGCCACCCGAGGCCCTGAGATCAGGCCTCGGCCTCCTCTTCTGCAACGTCGCCATCTTCTTCGGCCTGTTCCAGTTCAGCCGGATCAACCCAGCCCAGCATGATGCGCGCTGTCATGACCAGATCCTGAGCCTCTTCCAGTGTCACACCGAAAGGCTCCAGCACGCCATCATCCTTGATGCGCTCACCATCGACTGTGGTCCAGCCACCGGCCAGTTCCCAGTCGGCGCAGGTTGCAAAGTCTTCCAGCGTCTTCACATCATCCTTGGCCAGCGCCTCTACCATCTGGGGTGTCAGGCCTTCGAATTCAATAAGGCTGTCCTCGGCACCCAGCGCACGCGCGGCGTCCAGAGCGGCCTTGGCCTGCGCCTCAAGGAAGTCACGCGCGCGGGCCTGCAGTTCCTGCGCGGTGCCTTCATCGACACCGTCGATCACCAGCAGCTCGTCGATCTCGACATAGGCAACCTCTTCAAGGTTGGTGAACCCTTCCGAGACCAGCAGTTGCGCGAAGAATTCGTCCAGATCCAGGCTTTCCATGAACAGCTGGGTGCGGGCTTCGAACTCTTTCTGGCGACGCGCCGATTCCTCGGCCTCGGTCATGATGTCGATGTCCAGATTGGTCAGCTGGCTGGCCAGACGCACGTTCTGACCGCGGCGACCGATGGCAAGAGACAACTGTTCCTCGGGGACAACAACTTCGATCTTGCCGGCTTCTTCATCCAGAACCACCTTGGAGACCTCGGCAGGCTGCAGCGCGTTCACCAGGAATGTCGGTTGATCTTCGTTCCACGGGATGATGTCGATCTTTTCGCCCTGCAGCTCGTTCACAACAGCCTGCACGCGGCTGCCGCGCATACCGACGCAAGCACCGACAGGGTCAATCGAACCGTCATACGAAATCACGGCGATCTTGGCGCGCGAACCGGGGTCGCGGGCCACGGCCTTGACCTCGATGATACCGTCATAGATTTCGGGCACTTCCATCTTGAACAGCTCGGCCATGAATTCCGGCGCGGTGCGCGACAGGAAGATCTGGTGGCCACGCACCTCGCGGCGGACTTCCTTGATATAGGCGCGCACGCGGTCATTCGGGCGATAGCTTTCGCGGCCGATCTTGTCATTGCGGCGCAGAACGGCCTCGGCACCGCCCAGATCGACGATGACATTGCCAAACTCTTCGCGCTTGACGGCACCGTTGATGATGGTACCCGCGCGATCCTTGAATTCTTCGTACTGACGGTCGCGTTCCGCTTCGCGGACCTTTTGCAGAATCACCTGCTTGGCGGACTGGGCAGCGATACGGCCCATTTCAACCGGCGGAACTTCTTCGACGAAAACGTCGCCAACTTCGGGCGCTTCCATGTACTGGCGTGCCTGCTCGACGGTCATCTCGGCCTGATAGTTCTCAAGCTCTTCATCCTCGACCACGGTGCGGACGCGGGTAAACGTCGCCTTGCCGGTCTTGCGGTCGATGCTGACGCGGATGTCCATCTCGGCGCCGTAACGGCTCTTGGCGGCGCGAGCGAGCGATTCCTCCATCGCTTCGACAACCAGACCGGGGTCGATCATCTTTTCGCGGGCCACGGCCTCGGCGGTCTGCAGCAGCTCCAGCTGGTTGGCTGAGGTGATTGCCATCAGTTCGTCTCCTCTTCGGACCCTTCGGTCTCAATCTCGTCGAAAGCGTTTTCGTTCAGGGCACCGGCGTCCTTGCGCTGGCGCAGCATTTCCTTGATCAGATCATCGGTCAGGACCAGCTTGGCATCGCTGAGCCAGTCGAATTGCAGACCGATGGTGATGGTCTCATCGCCCTCGGGGATGTTGATCAGAACTTCATCCCCTTCGATCCCGGCCAATTCGCCCTTGAACCGGCGGCGGCCGTCGATCAGTTCGGCGGTTTCGATCTTGGCCTCGTACCCCTCGAACGTCTCGAAATCCTTGAGACGGGTCAGTGGGCGGTCGATGCCGGGGCTGGACACCTCAAGCGTATAGGCGTCCAGAATCGGGTCCTCGACATCCAGCGTGGCGCTGACAGCGTTCGAAATCTCGGCGCAGTCGTCCACTTCGATACCGCCCTCAGGCTTGTCGGCCATGATCTGCATCGTGGTGGTCTTGCCGCTCATCAGGCGGATACGGACGAGTTCGTACCCCAGATCCTCGATCACGGGGGTGATGATCTCGGCCAGTCGCCGGTCGATGGCAGCTTTGGCTATCAGGTCGTTTGTCATCAGGTTCTCTACCCTTCAATCGGGCACAAAAAAACGGGCGCGCGGCCCGTCGATCTTTTCCGGTGGAGCCCCGGACCCTAGCCCGACACGCCGCTGTTGAGTGCGATATAGCTGCCAAGATAAGAGAATGCAACCCCGGTGCACCCTCTTATCCACCGCCCATGCTTAGTCTGAAAGAATCCAGTTGCCGTTGGTACAGGTATAGGGTCCAACGCGATCCCCTTCTTCATGCACAACGCCATCAAAGATGCACTGAGTTGTCTGGCCGACCGCATTGGTCACGGCCATCGCCTGAAGGGCGGCGAAAACCGCAAGTACACGCAAGAAACTGTTCATTCCCATCTCCTACTGCGTTACCCCGACAAACCGTGTCGGCTGTGTATTGCGGGGATAGATCACCACCGACAGATTGCCCCCGCCCAGAAACTGTTCGGGCTGCGCCAGGGGCGGCGGAAACAGCTGATCAAAGGCCGCCTTGTTGAAGCCAAGCTTCAATTTCGAGCCGGACAGAACCTCGAACGGCGACGTTGCCGTGCAAGGATGACGGAGCGGGTCTTTTCTGACGGTGAATTGTTCCATGATGTTGGATGTATTGCCCAGCGGTCGGACCAGAACAATTGTGCCCGGCGTCAGGAAACTGTCCGGGCAGGAATAGACCTGGGGCACGCCGGTCTCGTCCTCGCCGCGCATCTCGGCCGTGGCCGCCACCACATGTTTGAACGGGCTGAAAATCGTCTCTTGCTGGATAAAGTTGGTATAGAGCGTCGCAAACAACTGGCTGTCATTGCTGGGTTCAGCCGTCAGCCCGTCATACAAATCCGAGATCGCCAGCCACATCCGGGAGTCAGCCCCGCGCAGCGTTCCCGGCAAGGCAAACGGACCTTCGAGGTTGTACAGCACGCTGCGAAGCTCTTCTGATAAAGGGTCTTCCTTGTTCAGGTCGCGGATTGCGTCACCAAGGGACCGGTCATGGATATTATAGTACCCCCGCGTTCTGAGCGCGCCCGCCAGCTTCATCTTTTCTGATGCTTTTCGGTTCAGTTCCTCGTCGGTATCACCCTCGGCAGGTTCAACCTGATCCAGACCTTCATGCAAAAGCTCGATCAGTGACTGACCGCGATTTGCTGTGAACTCCATCTTCCCGTCTTTGCTGATCAGGACATTGACGTTGTTTCCGTTCACAATCGCATAGGCAACGACCCCCGCCAGGATCAATGCCAACGCTATTATGGTAATCGTTTTCTGACTCTCTTTGGTCATGGGAAAACTCCCAACTTAACAAATAACAAAATAAAATATGTGCAGGTTATAGCACAGTTAAGCACAAATTCAAAATGCAAGAGGTGTAGCCGGGCTAGGCCATCCACCACCTTTCGGCGATTCGCCCGTCATCCATTCCCGTCCGTTGCCCGATCTGGCGCGGCATTCCGACATGGGCCGCAACGGCCAGCGACATGTCGGTTTCACTGGGAAAGAACCGCGGGCCCCGCTTTTCGCGCAGGTGATCGCGCGCGGGGATGGCAGCGATATCGACATAGCCATCGCGCAAGGCTTCGGCGCGCACGGCAGGATCCGGGATCACGATGACCTCGACCTTGTCAGCCCAACCGGCCGTGCCCGTCTTGTAGTGATCTGAAACCTTACGCCCAAGGAAGTTCCTGTCATCCTCGGCCCGGTCAACCCGGTAGCAACCTGTGCCGTTGGCCTGTTTCAGGGGTGTCACTCCTGCGCCGTTGCGGGTGATCACGAACCGGTTGTCGGCCAGCAAGAATGGCAATCCGGCATTAGGGGCGGCAAGTTCCAGACGCACAACGGTTGGCGTCAAAGCCTCGGTTTGCCCGAACTCGGCCAGCACCGGCAGAATATCCGCAACATCCAGTGCGGTTCCGTCATGAAAAGTTACGCCCTCACGCAGATCAAAGGTCCAGACCTGCGCCTTTGCGTCCGTCTGCCAACCGGTTGCCAGTTCGGCGCGCAAGGTCCCGTCCGGCGCGATCTCGGTCAGGGTATCGAACACGGCACCGCGTGCAACCTGTTCCAGACTGTCATCCCTCGGCACCGCCAGTCGCAATGTCCCGCCCGCCTTCGGCGTATCCGCCAGCGACGCCCCCGTCGCCGCCAACAACGCGGCAGCGGCACCCGAGGCGAACAGAGCGCGGCGGTCCATCCGGGTCATGCCACACCCTCCGCCACGCGATCCATAATGCGCACCAGCTCGGCGCTGATTCCGGGCTCGGACAAGGCATGGCCCGCATGGCGCACCATCTTCAGCTCGGCATTGGGCCAGCGTTGCGACAGCTTCCAGGCCGATTCAGGCGGACAGATCATGTCATAGCGGCCCTGCACGATATGGCCCGGAATGTGGGCGATCCTGTCCATCTGATCCAGAATCTGCCCGTCCTTCTCCAGAAAGGCGTGGTTGATGAAATAGTGATTCTCAAGCCGCGCAAACGCGCGCGCATATTCACCGGGGCTTTCCCCGGTTGATCCGTTGGAATGAATGGATGCCAGCGCGTTCTCCCACGCCGACCACGCCCGCGCATACAGAATCTCGGTCGCGCGGTCGCCCGAGAACAGGCGCTTGTTATAGGCCCGGATCGCGTCCGACAGCTCATCTTCGGCCAGCAATGAGGTGAACTTGGCCCATGGCTCGGGCCAGAACTTGCCCGCGCCGCCGCCATAGAACCAATCCAGCTCGGCCTGCGTGGCCAGAAACACCCCGCGCAGAACAAGACGGCTCACCCGATCCGGATGCGTCTGCGCATAGACCAAGGCCAACGTGGCCCCCCAGCTGCCGCCAAACACCGTCCATTCATCGATATCCAGCAATGACCGCAGCCGTTCAATATCCGCCACCAGATGCCAGGTCGTATTGTTCTCGACCGAGGCATGGGGCCGCGACTTCCCGCATCCCCGCTGATCGAACAGAATCACCCGGTACACACGCGGATCGAAATAGCGCCGCATCGCCGGGCTACAGCCACCGCCTGGCCCGCCATGCAGCACTACCACCGGCAGCCCGTTTGGATTGCCGCTTTGCTCCATATAAATCTGATGCCCGTCGCCCACGCTGACCAACCGCTGATCGAACGGGTCGATCGGCGGGTAAAGATATTGCACTGCGCGCTTTTGGTCCGGGTACTTATCCATTACGGCCCTATATAGTCCTTAAGCGTAAAAGAGCACACGGAGACAGGAATGCAAGCGCATCCGAACACGGTAGACCCATCCGAGATCGCAAAATTCGAGGCGATGGCGGCGGAATGGTGGGATCCGAACGGAAAATTCAAGCCGTTGCATATGCTGAACCCCTGCCGGCTGGATTATATCACCCAACAAATCGCCGGGGAATTTGACAGAGATTTGAAGTCTCCTCACCCGTTTCAGGGCCTGCGCCTGCTGGATATCGGTTGCGGCGGCGGGCTGCTGAGCGAGCCGATGGCCCGTCTGGGGGCCGAGGTCGTGGGGGCTGATGCCGCCGAGGGCAACCTGCCCGTCGCCCGCATCCATGCCGAGCAATCGGGGCTGGACATCGACTATCGCCACACCACCGCCGAGGATATGGCGGCGGCAGGCGAGCAATTCGACGTGGTGCTGAATATGGAGGTGGTCGAACACGTGGCCGATCCGTTGGGTTTCCTGACCGCATCGCAACAACTTTTGAAACCGGGTGGCTTACTGATCTGCTCGACCATCAACCGCAACCCGAAATCCTATGCCATGGCCATTTTCGGTGCCGAAGTCGTCATACGCTGGCTGCCGCGCGGCACGCATGAGTGGAACAAGTTCATCACGCCTGACGAACTGTTCGACCTGCTGCACCAAGCCGGAATGGGCCCGGTGGACCGCAAGGGCTTCGTGTTCAACCCGCTCCTGTGGAATTGGTCGATCTCGGACCGGGATCTGAGCGTGAATTATGTGACGGCGAGTGTGAAACCGGAGTAGGATGGGTGTTCACACCCATCATCCAGACGACAAGACACGCGATGGGTGCAAGCACCCATCCTACGCTTATTCAGTGTGACATATGCGAAGGCTGACCTGAAACCAGAGAGGCCTACTCCCCCTCCAACTGCAACCGCAAATCCCGAAGCACCGGCAGCGTACTGCGCACCCGCTCCAGCCCCAGTTCTCCGACCACGCGGTTGATCAGCGGGGCAATCGACGAAATCGCCTGATCGCGCGCGCGACGTCCGGCGGGGCTGATGGCGACCATTTTGCGGCGGGCGTCGTCCCAGTCGGGGCGGATGTGGATGTATCCGGCCCATTCCAGCTTGGCCAAAGTGTTGGTCATCGCCCCTCGGGTGACGTGGAACGTGTTGGCCAGCTGCGCCGGGCTGCGCTCGTCGCCCACAAACACCAGATGGTTCAGCACCGAGAAATGCGAGATTTCCATGCCCTTGGGCAGCACCCGACTCAGCCGGTTGCGCAACAGTTGGTCTGCCGTCAGAATTTCACTGAACAGCGTGACCGCAAGGGCATTGTGTTCGTCCGTCATGGTCCGATCTGGTTCAGGGCCCCTCGAAGGGCCGCACGTGAGTCAATGAGGGCACGCGGCGGCGCGCCTCTGTCACAGAACTATCATCCAAATCGAAAAAGTGAATGCCCGGATCGGTGCCTGCGTCGATCAGCACCTCTCCCCACGGGGCGACAACCATGCTGTGGCCATGGGTGTGGCGCGTTTTGCCTCGGGTTTTTGGATGCGCGCCGGTCTGGGCGGGGGCAAGGACCCAACATCCGGTTTCGATCGCCCGCGCGCGCAGCAGCGATTCCCAATGCGCTGCGCCGGTGACGGGTGAAAACGCCGCCGGGACGGTCAGGATATGCGCCCCGGCCTGCGCCAACGCGGCGTGCAGGTAAGGAAAGCGGATGTCATAGCAGATGGTCAGGCCAACCTTGCCGAAATCGGTCTCGGCAATGACCGCCTGTTTTCCGGGGCGATAGTTTTTCGATTCGCGAAAGGTCTCGGTTTCCGTGACCTGCACGTCGAACATGTGGATCTTGTCATATCGCGCCACGATCTGCCCCTGAGGGTCGATCATGAAACTGCGGTTGGCAAAGCGACCATCCGGATCGTGGGTCTTGATCCCCAGCGACCCGATCAGCAGCCAGACACCCCGCGCGGCGGCCTGCGCCCGCAGACCGGCCAGCGTGATGTCGTCTTCCTCATGCTGCAACACCTCATGCTGCCAGGTGGTGCTGTTGGACACGCAATTCGTGACCTCAGGGGTCAGGATGAACTGCGCGCCCTGCGCTGCGGCCTCGGCCATCATGGCGCGAACCATCTCCAGGTTCGCAGCCGGGTCGTCCGACGAGGTGATTTGCAGCAGCGCGGTTTTCATCACGCCGCCAGCAAACGGTCCAGCTTGCCCTGACGGTCCAGCTCGTACAGGTCGTCACAGCCGCCCACATGGTCGGTGCCAATGAAGATCTGCGGCACGGTGCGCTTGCCGCCCGCGCGCTTGATCATTTCGGGCTTGCGCTTGGGGTGCAGCAGCACGTCGATTTCCTTGAACTCGACACCTTTCTGTTTCAGCAGGCGTTTGGCCGCGTGGCAGAAGCCGCATAGCGGAGAGGTGTAAATCTCAACTGGTTTCATAATTCCGTCCCTTCGGGTTTCGCACGATCTTGAGCGAATTAGGCATCCTTGGCAACGCGTGCCAGAACCAACACGAAAATATGATTTGCCCCCGCGTCGCGACAGGCCCGCGTACAGGCGGCCAAGGTCGCCCCCGATGTCATCACATCATCGACCAGCAGGATGTCGCGGCCTTTCATCTGCCGCTTTGGGTGCGGGGCGATCACGTCGTCCAGCGTCTCGGCCCTTTGGGCGGCGGTTTTACCGTCCAACACCGGCGTGCGCGCAGTTCGCAGCAGCAGGTCCGGGCAAACGTTCAGC
Organism: Ruegeria sp. AP12; assembly: GCF_056540025.1. Classification (NCBI taxonomy): domain Bacteria; kingdom Pseudomonadati; phylum Pseudomonadota; class Alphaproteobacteria; order Rhodobacterales; family Roseobacteraceae; genus Ruegeria; species Ruegeria sp. AP12. The sequence continues at coordinate 94,035 of NZ_JBQFVZ010000008.1, read as the reverse complement.
CCCGTTTCCCGCGCCAGATGCTGCGCCAGCAAGGCGGACTGGTTGTACCGCCGCTTAATCAACCGCGACCAATGCAGCGGCACCGGAGCGATCAACATGTCCGGTCTGAGCAGGTCCCGTCCCGCCTGCGCCATCCACCGCGCGGCAGGCCGGGCCAGTTCGGACCGATCCCCATGTTTCAGCGCCAGCACCAGGGCCCGCGCCCGCCCCTTGTAAAGCAGGGCCGCCCGCCCATCTTGCCAGGGGCGCGGGGTTTTCAGGCAATCATCGCACTCGATCCGATGCCCATCGCCATCGCCGGGCACCGGCATGCCGCAACTGTCGCAAACCGTCCCGCCGATGAACGGGGTCTCGCGCCAGCACGCGCCGCACAGGCCAAAATCGGACTCGGTCAGAGCCCCGCAGCCGAGGCATCGGGGTGGGTAGACCAAATGCAACGCAGTTTGAACTCGCGGCCAAATGCGATACGTGCGGGGTATGAAATTGCCAGCTTCCAATGCGCCCTCGCTGTTTGACCGCCAGACCCTGATGCGCCGCCGTGCGCGGGTTCAGGATGACGCCCTGTTCCTGCACCGCGCTGCCGTGGACGAAGTGCAGCATCGGCTGAGCATGGTTAACAGAAGCTTTACGGCCCCTGCGATTGTCAGCCCCTTCCCGCAGATTTGGCAGGACGTCCTGCCCGGCGCGCGCATCGTAGCAGACGAGGAAACGCTGACCCTGACCCCCGGCGCGCATGATCTGGTTGTCCACGCCATGGCGCTGCACTGGGCCAATGATCCGGTGGGGCAGTTGATCCAATGCCACCGCGCCCTGCGCCCCGATGGACTGCTATTGGCCGTCTGTCTGGGCGGCGAAACGCTGCACCAGCTGCGTGCGGCCCTTGGGCGAGCCGAGGTCGAGGTGACCGGCGGCCTCAGCCCCCGCATCGCCCCGATGGCAGAGCTGCGGGATCTAGGCGCTTTGCTGCAACGGGCCGGGCTTGCTTTGCCAGTTGCGGATGCGGTTCCGCTGACAGCGGAATATCGCGATCTGAGCCATTTGATGCAGGACCTGCGCGCCATGGGCGAGACCAATGTTCTGACCGACCGGCTGAAATCCCCCACGCGTCGGCAGGTCTTTGTCCGCGCGCAACAGATCTATGCCGATCACTTTGCCACACCCGAGGGTCGCCTGCCCGCAACTTTCGATCTGATCTGCCTGACCGGCTGGTCGCCGGATGCCAGCCAACCCCAACCCCTGCGCCCGGGGTCAGCCAAGATGCGCCTTGCAGACGCCTTGGGCACTGACGAGGGCAAACTGCCCGATTGACGACCCGGCATTTCCCTTTATCTCAGGCCAGAACCGGTAAACTCAGGAAGACCCAAATGTTTGACGCAACCCGACCCGCGCACGCACCTGCCGATCACCCAAAGGTAAAGATGGGGCGCGTGGGCATCCTGTTGGCCAATCTGGGCACACCGGATCACTACACCTACTGGCCGATGCGGCGCTATCTGAACGAGTTTCTGTCGGACCGCCGCGTGATCGACTATCCGGCGTGGAAATGGCAGCCGATTCTTCAGGCCATCATCCTGACCAAACGTCCTTTCAGTTCGGGCGAGGCCTATAAGTCGATCTGGAATCACGACAAAGGCGAAAGCCCGCTGATGACGATCACCAAGGACCAAACCGCCAAGCTGCGCGACAGCATGCAGGCTCGCTTTGGCGATCAGGTTCTGGTCGATTTCTGTATGCGCTATGGCAACCCTTCGACCAAATCCAAAGTCCGGCAGATGGTTGCCGAAGGTTGCGACCGTATCCTGTTTTTCCCGCTTTATCCGCACTATGCCGGGGCAACGACCGCCACGGCGAATGACCAGTTCTTCCGCGCCCTGATGGAGGAGCCATGGCAACCGGCCAGCCGCACGGTGCCCGCCTATTACGACGAACCGACCTATATCGAGGCCCTGGCCCAGTCCATCGAACGCGCCTATGCGGCGATGGACACCAAACCCGATATTCTGGTCTGCTCGTACCACGGTATGCCCGAGCGGTATTTGCAGCAGGGCGATCCCTATCACTGCCAATGTGTGAAAACGTCCCGACTGCTGAAAGAGCGGCTTGGCTGGTCAGACGACCAGATCGTGTCGACCTTCCAGTCGCGCTTTGGCCCCGAAGAATGGCTGAAGCCCTACACCGTGGATCACGTCGCCGATCTGGCGCGGCAGGGCAAAAAGAACATCGCTGTCATCGCGCCCGCCTTCTCGGCCGATTGCATCGAGACGCTGGAAGAGATCAACGAAGAGATCAAAGAGAGTTTCGAGGACGCGGGCGGAGAACAGTTCACCTATATCCCCTGCCTCAACGACGATGATTCGCATATCGCCGCGCTGGGCAAGATCATCGAGGATAATCTGAGCGGGTGGCTAGACTAACCGACCCTGACAGCCAGACATGAAAAAAGGCGGTGGAACATCCACCGCCTTTTCTCTGGATAACGCTCGTCGGCTTAGCCGGCTGCGACAGCTGCGGCAACAACGACCAGCAGGATCAGCGGCAGCAGGATGCCCTGCGAAGAACCCTGAGTTTCTTCAACAACAACAGGTGCTTCAACAACCGGCTCTTCCAGGTTGCCAGCATATGCGGTCGAAGCAGCAGCGGTCAGTGCAGCGGCGAGAACGAGTTTTTTCATATTAACCTCCAGAATTTGCGCGATTCCTGTCCAGGAACCGCACACCTAAGACTTACCTCGTGGTTTTTTCTAATCAGCAATGCGGTTGGAATGCAATTGCAACTTGAGCGTTAAGCGGCTTCGTGCGCGAAAATGTCGTCAAATTAGCAACACTTGCGTGCCGACCTTCGCCATTGAAAACAGCTCGGCGATGTCTTCGTTGAACAATCCGATGCAGCCATTGGACGATTTGCGCCCGATTTTGCGCGTGTCATGGGTGCCGTGGATGCGGTAATACTTCCACCCAAGGTACAAAGCGTGTGTTCCCAATGGGTTATCCGGTCCGGGCGGAATGTAATCCGGCCATTCGGGGTTGCGCTTTTTCATCGATGGGGTCGGCGCCCAGCTTGGGCCTTCGACCTTGCGAATGACGCTGGTCCGTCCGCGGCGCGTCATTTCTTCGGTCAGAGGCACCGATGACGGGTAGAGTTTGTATACAGATTGATCATCTGACCAATAATGCAGCGCTCGTGAAACCGTATCGACAAGAATGGCGCCATTCCGCGTGTTCGAGAAATAAGGCTGCCAGTCCTGCGCCCGAAAGCCTGAAACATTTCGGCGAACAGGCGCTTCGGGTTCGGGCGCGGGGCGCAGCGGGTCGCCCGGAATGTATTGCGCAAGCGCCGGGCTGGCCAGCGTGGCGGTCGCACCGACAAGAAATCCTCGGCGGGTCGACGAGGGAATACGTTTTTTGACCATGACAAACGGTCCTTTGCGTGGGCGGGTTCTGAAATCCGGTGTATTCTATTGCCAGAATGCTTCAGTCGCAAATCAAACCGGCAAAATCACGCGGGGTGAGACTATTGTGCGTTTGCCCCGCACCGTCTGGCAGGTTATGCCCGTTATCGACACAATAATCAGGTCGATCATGACGCGTATCGTTTCTTTACTTTTGATGTGCCTTGTCGCGCTGGCGGCATGTACAAGCACCCAGCCCACCAGCTTTGGTGCGGATGGCCGCCCCTTGCCCACGGTCTACAAAATCCGTGGCAACCCGGAAAAGCTACAATTCCGGATGCTGGATTCAGTCAATGCCCTGCGGCAGGCACAAGGCTTGCAGCCCGTGCAACTGAACGCACAACTGAACGCTGCCGCCGCCACCCATTCCAAGGATATGGCCCGGCAGAACCGCCCGTGGCATTTCGGCTCTGACGGATCCTCGCCCATCGATCGGGCCGCACGGGTCGGGTATTTCGGCACATTCCTGGGCGAAGCGATTTCCGAGACCTACGAGACCGAAACCGAAACCCTTGCGGCCTGGATGCAGGAATCCGGCCCAAGATCGGTCATCATGGACCCCAAAGCGACGCAGATGGGCTTTAACTGGCATCAGGAAAGCGGCGGCAAGATCTGGTGGACGCTGGAAATGGGAACCGGCGGCTAATTTTCCGGGATCTTCAAACAAAAAAGCCCCCGATTGTCGGGGGCTTTTTTGTGATTACAACGATTTACGCAGCTTGCATCGACTGCGCTTCGGTCAAAATGGCATAGAGCTTGACCGGATCCGGATTGGCCCGCAGCTTGGCACAGACCGAGCTGTCGCGCAGCGTCCGGGACACAAGCGCCAGCGCTTTCAGGTGTTCGACACCGGCTTCTTCCGGGGCAAACAGGGAAAAGGCGATGTCGACCGGCTGACGGTCCACCGAGCCGAAATCAATCGGCTTTTCCAGCATGACAAACACCCCCGAAACCTCGGCAATGTCGGGCAGGCGCGCATGTGGCAGGGCAACACCATGGCCCACGCCAGTTGGGCCAAGGCTTTCGCGTTCCAGAAGACAATCGACAATCGACTGGGCCTCAAGGTCCAGCGTCGCGGCCGCGACGTCGCCGATTTCCTGAAACAGCCGCTTCTTGCTTGAGGCAGCGGAAAGTACACGTACTGCTTCGGGCTTCAGAATGCTCGAAAGCTCCATGATCATGCTCCACGGCGGCCCTGACCTGCGCCAAGGCCCGCCTTTCTAATCTTGCCTGTTAAGGATCGATCCAGCCGATATTACCGTCATCCCGACGATAAACGACATTCAATCCATCCTTGTTTTCGTTCCTGAACACCAGCACCGGAGCACCAGCAAGTTCCATTTGCATGACGGCTTCACCGACGCTGAGCGATGGGATCTTTGTTTCCATCTCAGCCACAATCATGGGCTGCAGCGATTCGGGTTCATCTGCCGTCCCCGATTCGTCAGAGGCGAGGATATAAGAGGACGCCCCGAAGAGTTCAACAGGTTCGGCACGATCCTTGTGATGGTCCTTCAGGCGGCGCTTGTAGCGGCGCAGTTGGGTTTCCATCTTGTCGCAGCATGCCTCGAACGCTGCGTAGATTTCAGTGGCGTGGGCCTTGGCCTGGGCGGTCAGGCCCGTCGAAAGATGCACAGTGGTTTCGCATACATATTCATGCGCTGAACGGGAAAAGACGACGTTGGCGTCTGTCGGGCGCTGGGCATATTTGCCAACGACCTCGCCCAGCTCGGTCTGCACATGGGTCTGCAGGGCCGCGCCGATGTCGATCTGTTTTCCGCTGATTTGGTAACGCATGTGATCTCCTTCACAATTCACACCCATTCTGACGTTGCGTCGCGCAACATGCTTGTTTTTATCGGGTGGGGGATATCGACATTCTGATCGGTTGCCGCTGACCCGGCCCTTCACTGAAGGGACATCGAGATCCAGCCTGGAACCGAATAAATGCCATACCCCAATTGAGACAAGAGCCGAGGGAAGAGTCAATCAAAACAGATGTGTATATACGCGATTTCCGCCATGCAACCGGCGCAAAACCGCGCAACCCTATGAAATTTTGAAGTTTTCGCCCAGATAAACCCGACGGACGTTTTCGTTTTCGACAACCTCGTCGGGCGTGCCGGACATCAGAACCTGACCGTCGTGCAGGATATAGGCGCGATCCACAATCTCCAGCGTTTCGCGGACGTTGTGATCGGTGATCAGAACCCCGATTCCGCGCTTTTTCAGATCCGCGACCAGATGCCGAATATCCCCCACGCTGATCGGGTCAACGCCCGCAAAGGGTTCATCCAGCAGCAGATATTTCGGATCCGCCGCCAGACAGCGCGCAATCTCGACCCGGCGGCGCTCACCGCCCGACAGGGCCAGCGCGGGTGCGCGGCGCAGATGTTCAATCGAGAAATCCGACAACAGCTCTTCCAGCCGCTCTTTGCGGCGGTGGGCATGTTTGACTGTAATGTCCAGGACCGAGGCGATGTTGTCCTCGACGCTCATGCCGCGGAAGATCGACATTTCCTGTGGCAGATAGCCGATCCCCATCCGGGCACGGCGATACATCGGCAGGGTGGTCACATTCTGCCCGTCAATCGTCACCTTTCCGGCTTCGGGAAAGACCAGACCGGCCACGGAATAAAACGTCGTCGTCTTGCCCGACCCGTTCGGACCCAGCAACGCCACAACCTCGGACCGGTCCAGCGTCATCGAGACGTCGCGGATAACCGTCTTTTTCCGGTAAGACTTGCGCAGTTTTTCGATCCGCAGGCCCAAACTGCCCTCGGCCACAGACAAGTGGGGACGCGCCATCAGTTGTTCCCCTGCTGCAGGATCGTCTTGACCCGACCCGTCATCGTCGCTGTTCCTGTGGTCAGGTTCGCGTTCATCTGATCGCCGCTGATCACGCTGGGCCCTTGGGTCAGCAGGACATTGCCACGCATCACGATCACACCGCTGTCGATCGTGTATTCGGCCCAATCCCCTTCGGCCGCATCCGGCGGGCTGACCAGAACCACATTCTCGGTCGCCTCCATCCGCTCAATCGCCGAGCGTTCGTCATTGTAGATGACCAGAACCCGTTCAGCCGTAAGGCGCATTTCGCCCTGAATGACAATCACGTTGCCGATGAACTCGGCCGAGCCATCCTCTTGATTCACGTTCAGCGTTTCCGAGGTTACCTCGACCGGCAGGGACGGGTCCGCGCGCGTCGCGCCAAAGGCCACCTGCGCTTCTTGCGCGGTTGCAGAAACGGCACCTGTTACCAGAGCAAAACACAAAAGGACAAAACGAAAATCGAACACAGGTTATCTTTCTGCTTTTTGAGGCTCATACACCAGCTTCACGCCATCTGTAAAAAGAATATGGACCGGGCCGTCCGTTTTTTCAGTCCCAAAAGTCATGCCACCCGCCGAAAAATCGCCGATGGGGCCGGTTCCGTTGACCTGCCCGGGGCTGTCGCCCCGGATCTCATCGAGTGAAGTATTGAGCAGATCGGTCGTGACTTCGATCCCGTCAGCGGTGGTGATCAGCACATCGCCGACGAAGGTGGCCGTGCCCTTGTCCGGTCGGATCAGGCCTGAATTGGAGTCCAACGTGATGACCCGCCCGCTTAACAACTCATAACGACCGCTGAATTCCGTCGCAGTTGGAACCGCGCCTTCGGTGCCCTGCGTCGCTTTGGTGGCGATGATCTGCACGTCCTCGCCCTTGGTTGTAGTACCGCGATAATCCGGCTGGGTTACAACCTGATCAGCCAGGCGCGCATCGATATCCTGCTGGCTGAACGGGCCTGAGACAGTGGTTTCGATACTGCGGGACAAAAGGAAGACGGTGGACAGCATGATAATGGCCGCAAGCGGCAGCAGAACCTTCAGGAACTGCACCATGCGGGAATAGCGGTCCACCTCAGCCTATCCCTTACCCAAGCCCGACGCGCAGACAGTCGTGGATGTGCAACAGGCCTTGCGCCTGACCACCTGCGTCCGGATTTGCCACAAAAAGCGAGGTGATCTTGCGGTCATTCATGATCGCCACGGCTTCTTCTGCCAGAGAGTCCGGCGCGATGGTCATCGGGTCTGCGGTCATGACCTCTTCGGTGGTCTTGTCCAGCAAGCCGTCCATGTTGCGACGCAAGTCACCATCCGTGACGATGCCCAGCAAGCGGCCCGCGTCATCAGTGACACCGACGACACCAAAGCTTTTCTGGCTCATGACCAGCAGTGCCTCGCCCATCGGTGTCCCGACTGAGACCACAGGCATATCCGTGTGCATTAGGTCGCGTACCTTGCTGAGCTGCGCACCCAGTTTGCCGCCCGGATGGAAATCACGGAAGTTCTCGGGTTTGAAATCGCGATATTTCATCAGCGCAATCGCCAGCGCATCGCCCATCGCCAGTGTCAGCGTGGTCGAGATCGAGGGTACCATGCCAAACCCGCAAGCCTCGCCCAGCGAGGGGATCAGAAGATGCACATCGGCCTGTTTCATCAGCGTGCTTTGGGGCTTGCTGGACAGACCGATCAGAGGGATGCCGAACCGACGTGTGTAAACAAGCAAGTTCGCCAGCTCAGGCGCCTCACCCGAATTCGAGATCGCCAGAACCACATCCCCCTTCGAGACCATGCCCAGATCGCCATGGCTCGCCTCGGCGGGATGGACGAAATGGGCGGGCGTGCCAGTGCTGGCCAGAGTTGCCGCGATCTTGTGCCCGATATGGCCGGATTTCCCGATCCCGCTGACGATCAGACGGCCCGTGGCCTGCAGGATCATCTGTACGGCTTCAGCGAAATGTTCATCAAAACTGTCGGCCAGCACGTCCAGCGCGCGGGCTTCATCGGTGACAACCTGACGGGCGGTTTTCAGAAAAGATTCAGTGTCAGTCATGAGTGTGCAAAAATATCCGTTTCGGGCCAGCCAGCGAGGTCAAGCTTCGCACGCATCGGCAGAAAATCAAAACAGGCCTGCGCCATCTCGGTGCGGCCTTCGCGGGCAAGTCGCCCATCCAGCGCCTCGCGCAACTGGTGCAGATACAGAACATCGGATGCAGCATATTCCAGCTGAGCGTCGGTCAGCGTTTCCGCCCCCCAGTCGCTCATCTGCTGTTGCTTCGAGATATCGACGCCGATCAACTCCTGACACAGGTTTTTCAGCCCATGCCGGTCGGTATAAGTGCGCACAAGGCGGCTGGCGATCTTGGTGCAATAGACCGGCGCGGCCAAAGCGCCGAACGCATGATACATCGCGGCAATGTCGAAACGCCCGAAATGAAACAGCTTCAGCACATCCGGATTTTCCAACATGGCGCACAGGTTCGGGGCCTCGGTCTGGCCTTTTTCGACCTGAACGATATGGCTGTTTCCATCCCCGCCGGACATCTGAATCACGCATAGGCGATCCCGATGCGGGTTCAGCCCCATGGTTTCACAATCAATGGCCACAATAGGCCCCAGATCCAGCCCGTCCGGCAGGTCGTTCTTATACAGGTGGTTCGCCACGAAAATGTCCTTTGTGCGGTCTCGACCCCGAGATAGGCGGTTTGGCCCACAAACTCAACGCCGTCCGTTTTCCTGGGTCTGCACGTCTTGTTATCCGCCTGAATTGCTGGATAGTCTGCCCTTATGGCAAACCAAACAAAGTGGCTGTGTTCCAAGGTCACCACGAACCGTCTCTGATCCATGTTCAGTATCCTGCAAAACCGCACCTATCGCCACCTTCTGGCGGCGCAAGTTGTTGCGCTGACGGGAACCGGGCTGGCAACGATTGCCTTGGGGTTGCTGGCTTATGATCTGGCCGGAGACGCCGCCGGGCTGGTTTTGGGTACTGCCCTGACCATCAAGATGGTGGCCTATGTTGTCGTGGCCCCGCTGGCCGCCGCCATTGCCGAACAGATCGACCGACGCAAGATGCTGGTGGTTCTGGACCTGGTCCGCGCCGCCGTTGCCCTCTGCCTGCCCTTCGTCTCCGAGATCTGGCAGGTCTATGTTCTGATTTTCGTCCTGCAATCGGCCTCTGCCGGGTTCACACCCACGTTTCAGGCCACGATCCCGGATGTTCTGACGGATGAGCGGGACTATACCCGCGCTTTGTCGCTGTCGCGGCTGGCTTACGATCTGGAAAGCCTGCTCAGCCCGATGCTGGCGGCCCTTATGCTGCTGTTCGTCAGCTTTGACACCCTGTTTCTGGGCACCGGCCTTGGGTTTGTCGCCTCGGCCCTTCTGGTGGTGTCAGTCATATTGCCTTCGCCCAAACCGTCCGGGCGCACCGGCATCTACGACCGAACCACGCGGGGCATTCGTCTGTACCTGTCCACGACACGCTTGCGCGGCCTACTGGCGCTCAGCTGGTGCGCCGCCGCGCTCAGTTCGATGGTTATTGTGAACACCGTGGTGCTGGTTCGGTCCGATCTGGGACTGTCCGAAAGCGCAGTGGCCATTGCGCTGGCTGGCTTTGGCGGCGGGTCCATGCTGGCCGCGTTTGCCTTGCCCCCGCTGTTGGACCGGTTTCCGGATCGCCGCGTCATGCTAAGCGGCTCGACCATCGCAACATCGACCATGGCAGCGGCAGCCTTTGTTTCGATGTCAGACCTTTTGTCTTTGCCTGCCCTGACCACGCTTTGGGCCATCGCGGGCTTTGGATATTCGATGACCCTGACCCCCTCGGGCCGCTTATTGACCCGGTCTGCCGGCCCCGAGGATCGACCCGCCCTCTTTGCCGCACAATTCACCCTGTCGCACGCGTGCTGGCTGGTACTGTACCCAATGGCGGGCTGGTTGATGACCCGGTACGGCGCGACCACCGCATTGACGGGCATGACTTGCGCTGCCGTGCTGGGCCTGACGACTGCACTGATGATCTGGCCCCGGTCCGGCACCGCGCCAGCGACGCATAAACCTTGAGCGTCGCCATCGATTTGCTTTAAACCTGAGCGACCGCCTGCCGGAGACCCTATGGATCAGCTTGATCGCCATATCATCGCCGCCCTGCAACACAACGCGCGTGAATCGACCACAAATATCGCCGCCAAACTGGGCGTGGCGCGCACAACTGTGCACGAGCGGATCAAACGCATGGAAGACCGCGGCGTGATCGCAGGCTATTCGGTCATTCTGAACGCGCCCGAGGATGCGCCTCGTGTGCAGGTTGTTGTGCTGCTCGAAGTGCAGCAGAAGGAAACCACCCGCATCATCAAACGGCTGGAAACCTACCCCGAGGTCAAACGCTGCCTGTCGATCAATGGCGAGTTCGACCTGCTGCTTTCCGCCGAGGCCCCAAGGATCGAGGATCTGGATATTCTGGTCGATGATCTGGCCAAAATCCCCGGCGTGCTGCGCACCAATACCAGCGTCGTGTTCGGTCGGCGGATCGACCGAAAATGAACAGGCGATAACGCGCTGTAAACCAATGCGCGGCTAGCGTGACCGGGACAGATCAGAATCCCGGACCGGCAGAATGCCCTTTCGTATAGTCGCGTTTTTTGTTTCCCTGATGCAGGTGTGGTTGGCACAGGCGGCGTTTGCCATGTCGGACGCGCGCACCGGCGATGTCTGCGATCAGGCCGCCCGCCGTGCCGCGCAGTCCGAAGATGTGCCGCTGGATGTATTGCGCGCCATAACGCGCGTTGAAACCGGGCGCACGCAGGGCGGGCATTTCATTCCCTGGCCGTGGACCATCAATGTCGAAGGGCACGGGTTCTGGTTCAACTCGGAAATCGAGGCCAAATCTTACGTGTTCGACATTTTCAAAGCGGGCAAGCGCAGCTTTGATGTCGGATGTTTCCAGATCAACTATCGCTGGCACGGCAAGGCGTTCCGATCTATCGACGCAATGTTCGACCCGGATGAAAACGCCACCTATGCGGCCCGGTTCCTGAAGGATTTGCACGCCGAGCTCGGCTCATGGTCCGCCGCCGCCGGGGCCTATCATTCCCGCACGCCCGAGCTGGCAAACGCCTATCAGGGCCGGTTCCAGACCGTCCTGGCGCAACTTGGCACCGCGCCTGAAACACAAACAGCCTTTGTGTCGCGTGACCCGTTCACCGGTTCCGCCGCCCCGCTGATCCCGCTGCAACCGACCCAGACCCCTCGGGGGTCGCTGGGCTCTCTGGTGCCTACCGGCGGGTCCGCCACCGCCTTTATCGCCTTCAATTAGGAGCGTTTCGTGCCCAAGATCGACGTCCGATCCCTGTTCTCGCCCACCGTATTGCTGGCGCTGGCACTGATGACCATCATCGTGATGATGATCTTGCCGATGCCCGCCTGGGTGCTGGATGTGGGGCTGGCCGCGTCTTTTGCGCTGGCCATTCTGATCTTTACCCTGACCCTGTTTATCGAGCGTCCGCTGGATTTCTCGTCCTTCCCGACGATCCTGCTTGCGTCGCTGATGTTGCGCCTGTCGCTGAACGTATCCTCGACCAAGCTGATCATCGGTCAGGGCCATACCGGCCCCAATGCCGCCGGGGATGTGATCGAAGGGTTCGCCAATTTTGTCATGGGCGGCAGTATCTTTCTGGGGCTGGTGGTGTTCGGCGTGCTGCTGATCGTGAACTTCATGGTCATCACCAAAGGCGCTGCCCGCATGGCCGAGGTCGGCGCGCGCTTTGCGCTGGACGGGATGCCCGGCAAGCAGCTGGCCATCGACAGCGACATGTCCGCCGGGGCCATCGACCACCAGCAGGCCAAGGAACGGCGCGAGCGGGAACAGCAGGAAACCACCTTTTTCGGCTCGCTGGATGGCGCGTCCAAATTCGTCAAGGGTGACGCGATTGCCGGGTTGCTGATCACGCTTTTGAACCTTGTTATGGGTCTGGTGATGGGCGTGATCGTGCACGGCATGCCGGTCGCCTCGGCGTTTGAGACCTATGCCATCCTGACTGTCGGAGATGGTCTGGTTTCGCAGATTCCAGCCGTGATCATTTCGATTGCCTCGGCGTTGCTATTGGCGCGGGGCGGCACGCAAGGGGCAACCGACAACGCCATCTTCTCGCAACTGGGTAAACACCCCGCCGCGCTGGCAACCGTGGCCGTTCTGATGGTCCTGTTTGCTCTGGTGCCGGGCCTGCCGTTTTTGCCTTTCATTCTGGGGGCCGGCGTTCTGGGCTATGCCGCCTATCACGTCCACCGCACCCAAAAAGCCGCCGCGCTGGAACCCGAAACCCCATCGTCCGAGGTGGATGCACCCGTGTCTCAGGCCATCGGAGACATCCTGGATCTGGACGACGTACATCTGGAGTTTGCGCCCGATCTGGTCAGCATGGTGTTGAACCAGGGCACCGGGCTGGATGCGCGGATTGCCAATATGCGGACCTATGTCGCCTCGACCTTTGGTCTGATCCTGCCCGAGATTCGCCTGACCGACCCCGCCGACCTGCCAACCGGCACATATGTGATCAAGGTTCAGGGGGTAGAACAGGCGCGCGGGGTCCTGAACCCCGATCTGGTTCTGGCGCTGGTGCAGGACGGCTTTGACCTGCTGCCCGACGGCAACGACGTGACCGAGCCTGTCTACGGCGCGCCTGCCCGCTGGATTCTGCCCAAAGATCAGGAGGATGCAGCGCTGAGCGGGGCCACCATCGTCTCACCGCCTGAGATTCTGGCGACCCATCTGCTGGAGATCATAAAACAGAACTTCCCGCGCCTGCTGACGCTGAAATCCCTGCGCCGTCTGCTGTCCGAGATGACCCGCCTTAGCGATCCGGTCCGGGCCGAGGCCAACCGCAAGCTGCTGGACGAATTGATCCCCGACAAAGTTCCTATCGACACGCTGCACGCCGTCCTGCGCCTGCTGCTGGACGAACGCGTCTCGATCAGAAACATGGCCCTGATCCTGGAAAGCGTGGCCGAGGCGCGGATGACCACCACCCAGCCCGAAGGGATTTGCGAGATCGTCCGCCAAAGGCTTGGCTTCCAACTGGTCGCCGAGATGAAACGAGAGGACGGATCGATCCCGCTGATCCAACTTGCCCCGGAATGGGAGGATACGTTCGCCACCTACCAGATCGACGCCCCCAATGCCGGGCTGGATGTCGCGCTGCCGCCCAACCTGTTCAACAAACTGGCAGATGGCGTCGTGACCAGCGTGGCGAAATCGGCAGATAGCGGGCTGTTCCCGGCCATCGTCACCTCGACCCGCCGCCGCCGGTTGCTGCGCACGATCATGCAGGCGCGGGGCGTGGCCAACCCGGTCCTGTCGTTCGAGGAAATCGGGCTTGAGGCTCGGCCGTCTCTGGTCGGAACGGTTCCGGCGTGATCGCCCTACCCCCGGAATTGCTGAACCAGATCGGCGTCAGCCTGTGGCATCTGTTTGCGGTGTTTCTGCGGGTTTCGGCCTTTGTCTCGCTGCTGCCCGCGTTCGGCGAACGCAGCATCCCGGTGCGCGTCAAACTGGGTCTTTCGATGGCCTTTACCCTGATCATCGCGCCCGCAATTGACGCACCTGAGCTGGCCGCCGGTTTCCCGCAGATGGTCCGGCTGGTGGGGACAGAGGTGCTGATCGGGATGGCCCTCGGCATTGGGTTGCGATTGTTTGTGCTGGCCCTGCAAACCGCTGGGTCCATTGCAGCACAATCGACCTCGCTGTCGCAGCTTCTGGGCGGGGCCGTAATCGATCCGATGCCGGCGATGGGGTACTTTCTGATGCTGGCCGGTCTGACGCTGGCCGTGATCATGGGACTGCACATCCGGGCCGCGCAATTTCTGATCCACAGCTACGCGATGTTCCCGATGGGGATGCTTCCGGCACCATCGGATCTGTCCCACTGGGGGGTGCAACAGATCGCGCACAGCTTCAGCCTGGCTTTTGCGCTGGCCACCCCGTTTGTGATCGCCTCGCTGATCTACAATCTGGCCCTTGGCGTGATCAACCGTGCCATGCCGCAGCTGATGGTGGCCTTTGTCAGCGCCCCTGCCATCACCTTTGCCGGGCTGTTCCTGCTGTTTGCCGGGGCACCGCTGATCCTGTCGGTGTGGTCAGACGCCCTGAACGCCTTCCTTCTCAACCCGACCGGGGGAAGGCCATGAGCGGACCCGACGACGACAGCGACAAATCCTTTGAACCCACCCCGCAAAAGCTGCAAAAAGCGCGCGAAAAGGGAGAGGTGGCTAAGTCCAGCGATCTGTCCGTTGTCGCGGGATATACCGGTCTGGTCATCGCGCTGCTGGCGGCGGGGCAGTACGCAGCCCAACATCTGGGCACGCTGTTTGTTGTGCTGGTTGACCAGTCTGATGCGTTGTCTCAACTGGTCGCGACCGGGCCTGCCTCCGCGCCGGTTGCCGGGTTGCTTCTGGGCTCACTGGTGCCGGTCTCGATGCTTTTTGCACTACCCGCCGCGGCGGTCTTGCTCAGCCTGATTGCCCAGCGCGCGCTGATCTTTGCACCTACCAAGCTGAAACCCAAGCTCTCGCGCATCTCGCTTGTGTCGAATGCAAAAAACAAATTCGGACGCGGCGGCCTGTTCGAATTTGCCAAGAGTTTTGCCAAGCTGCTGATCTATGGCACCTGCCTGGCCTTGTTCCTGAAGGCCAATCTGACCGAGATCATCTCGGCCAGCGCAGCACCTGCAAAATCGTCGATCCTGTTGATGATGAACCTGCTGTTTCGCTTCCTGTTCATCGTGATCGTCATTGCGCTGGCCATCGGTGTGATCGATTACCTTTGGCAATATGCCGAGCACATGCGCAAGAACCGCATGTCGCGCAAGGAAATCCAGGATGAGACCAAAGATGCCGAGGGCGATCCGCATGTCAAACAACAGCGCCGCCAGCGCGCGCAGGACATTGCAACCAACCAGATGATGTCCGATGTGCCCAAGGCGGATGTGGTGATCGTCAACCCTACCCATTTCGCGGTCGCGCTGAAATGGTCCCGCGCCGCAGGCGCAGCCCCTGTCTGCGTTGCCAAAGGCGTGGATGAGGTGGCGGCGGCCATCCGATCCGCCGCCAGCGAGGCCGGGGTCCCGATCCACTCGGATCCGCCAACTGCCCGCGCGCTGCACGCGACCGTCGAGATCGGTCAGGAAATCGCCGAGGAACACTACCGCCCGGTCGCCGCCGCAATTCGATTTGCCGAGGCGATGCGCAAACGTGCAAAAGGTCAGATCAGATGAACCGGAAAAAACTGTCCGACCTGCAACGCGCCACTGATGCCGTGTTTCAGAAAAACTATCAGACCCTGCGCCCGGTGATCGAGGCCGAAGCCCGCGTGCAGCAGCAGCTTGCGTCGCTGAACTCACAGGTTGCAGAGGTGCGGCGCGACAGTGCCTCGGCCGAAGGGTATCAGGTCACCGGGACGGATATTCTGTGGAACGGGTGGGAATCCGCAACCCGTCGCCAGTTGAACACCGACCTCGCCCGTCTGCGGGCGCAGAAACTAGCCGCGATCGAACAACTTCGGGCGGCGTTCGGACGTCAACAGGCAATGCGTTCGATCTCCGACCAGTATCAACAAGAACATCGGGTGGCTCAGGCCAGGAAACTGTCAAATCAACAGTAGCCCCGGGGCCCAATCGGATCGGGCCGGAGGTTCTTGGGTTCAGGTATCCTGCCGGTTGACGCTCATGATCAGAACTTGGGATACATCCGCGCCAAGGTCCTTTTGCGCCACCTCCAGCAGCGCTTTACGCAGGACGGTCAGGGTGTCCGATTCCGTAAAGATGCCGTCAAAACCACCAGTATTGGCGTGATCGAACAGCACCTGCAAAAACCCGTCCCTCAGCTTCGGCTCGATGGCATAGAAGGTTTCGGTGATAGCAGGGTTCGCCTCAAGGCTTAGCGACATCGTCACCATGGCCGAGATCTGATCATCCTTCACCACCGGCACGACAAATTGCTTGGTCAGTTTCAGATACTCAAAGCCACCCGCCTTGTCCCCTTTGTCGGATTTCTTGTCGGCCTTTTGTTCTTTGGCCTCTGTCTTCTTTTCGTCCTTCGCGTCAGACGCAACTGATGGCGGTTTTTCAGGGGTCAGGAATTTCGCAGCACCAATACCGGCACCCAGACCTACCAACAGGAAAACGACAGGCAGCAACAACTTCATCATGTGCGCACCTCAATACGGAAGAATCGAGTCAAGGATCTGCTGGCCAAGGCGCGGCTGCTGGACATCGGTGATTTGCCCGCGCCCACCGTAAGACACGCGCGCCGAGGCGATCTTGTCATATGTGATCTCATTCTTGCGCGAGATATCCTGCGGGCGGACGTAGCCGGCAACCAAAAGCTCTCGCAGTTCGAAGTTCACGCGCAGTTCTTGTGAACCCGAGATCGAAAGAACCCCGTTTGGCAACACGTCCAGCACCGTGGCCGCAACCCGCAAAGTCAGCTTTTCATTACGCCGCACCGACCCCCGGCCCGAGCTTGAGGAATCCGACTCGATCCCGACTGCATCGTCCAGGGTCGCCCCTTCGGGCAAGTGTTCTTCGGCCCGTTGCGGCAGCCCGAACAGATTGGGGATCTCAAGGCTTTCCGAACCGGAGCGGGACCGGCTGGTGTTGTTGGAAAACTCGGCCTCTTCGTCCAGTTCGATCACAACGGTCAGAATATCGCCTTTCTTGATCGCCCGCTGATCGCCCAGCAGGGATTGCTGCCCGCCGCTCCAAAGCGAGGATCTGTCGACCACCCGCTGCGTCTGCGTGTGCAGGGGCAGACCCGGCCAAAGCATCGCCACCTGTTCCGGCGACTCCTCATTCGGGGTGAAGCTTGGCGGTTTGCCCAGATGGTCCAGCCGACCGCAGGCGGAAAGCGCAAAGATTGTCAGCAGAAGGGGTTTTGACAGTCCAGTCATTATTTTACCTCGATTTGTCCGTCGGGCCGGATCAGGCCGGTGACCGTTGTGCGGGAGGACAGGTTCATGACGCGGATACGCTCACCCACCGCGCCACGCCCCAGCGCCCGGCCTTCGGTAGAGATCGACAGGGGTTGGCGGTTGAAAACCAGAACAACCAGATCATTGCGATCCACGATGGCAGGCGGGCCGACATCCACCGCGCGTACGGGGCGACCGGGGTAAAGGGCGATCCGCGCCTCTAGCCCGATCAACGCGCCCGGATCACTGATGGCGCCGGGCAAATCCGTCGCTTTCAGTTCAAGGTCCGCAGCCGAGATCACCTCTTTCGCGCGGATCGTGCGGGTCGGGACCACGATATCCGCCAATGCAGCCAGGGGTGCGCCCATCAGGCAGATCAGAATCACCAACCGCATCACCGCACCTGCGTTGTCGCGCCCATCATCTGATCGACGGCGGTGATAACCTTGGCATTCATCTCATAGCCACGCTGCGCCTCGATCAACTCGGTCACTTCGCGCACGGCATCGACCGAGCTGTCTTCCAGATAGCCTTGTCGCAGCGTACCCAACCCGTCCTCACCGGGCAGGCCCAGGATCGGCGCGCCCGAGGCTTCGGTTTCGCGGAACAGATTGCTGCCAATGGCCTCAAGCCCCTTGGCATTCGAGAAACTGGCCAGTGAGAATTCACCCAGCAATTGCCCTTCGGGCGTGTCGTCAAAATAGGCATAAACCTCGCCCGAGGCGTTGATCGAGATTGATCGGGCGTCATCCGGGATCGTGATTTCAGGCGCGACGGCGAACCCGTCCGAGGTCACGATCAGACCCTCAGCCGAGCGTTTCAGGCTGCCATCCCGCGTATAGGCGGACTGACCGTTGGGCAGCGCCACCTCCAGATAACCACGGCCTTCGATGGCCACGTCCAGATCACTGCCCGTGGCCGACAGCGCACCCTGTGCCAGTTGCACCGTGACGGCGGCAGGTCGGACGCCAAGGCCCAGTTGGATACCGGTCGGCAATACAGTTCCGTCCGATGCGTTGACCGCGCCCGCGCGGGCCATCTGTTGGTAGTGCAGATCGGCAAACTCCGCACGGCGGGCGTTGTAACCGGTGGTGTTCATGTTCGCGAGGTTGTTCGAGATCGTCTCAACCCGCATCTGCTGTGCGGTCATGCCAGTGGCTGCGATTTTCAAAGCACGCATTTCAAAATCTCCTTGTTCAGATCAGCGCATCAGCGCGTCGAGGGCCCCGCGCAGGCGCTCATCCTCGGTTTCCAGAAAGCTTTGTCCCAGCTCATAGGCGCGCTGGATTTCGACCAGACGCGCGACCTGCTGGATTGCATTGACGTTCGAGCCCTCGAGGAACCGATGCACGACCACGGGTTCATCGACGGCGTCGATCCCACCATCGGCACGGAACCGCGTGTTGCCTTCGCGGACCAGAGTCTCGGGGTCGTCCACCTGATAGACACCGATCTGGCCCAGAAGCTGCCCCTCGACACTCAGCGTGCCATCAGCACCGACGTCGATCGAGGCCGCATCGGGCGGGATGAAAACGGGTGAGCCGTTGCTGTCCAGAACACGCGCGCCGTCCATCGCCACCAGATCACCCTGCGCGTTTGGCGTAAAACTGCCCGCCCGCGTCAGACGATTGCCCTCGGGGGTTTCGACCATGAAGAACCCCTCGCCTTCGATGGCGAAATCGAACTGCCCGCCAGTCTCGGTCAGAACGCCCTGATGCAGGGACGTATTGCGCGCCTCGGCCCGGCTCATCGACAGGGACGGATTGCCCGGCATGTCGCGCACGAATTCCGAGAACACCAACCCTTGTGCGCGGTAGCCGGTGGTGTTGGCATTGGCGATGTTGTTCGCCACCAGCCGCATTTCGTTCATCAGCCCGGATTGACGGGACAGGGTGACATAGGCGGTATCCATCAGCGACCTCCTGCGATCAGCGGAACCAGAGTTCCCGTGAAAAACGTGACAAGCGTCTGGGTCATGAAGCCCATGGAAATCCAGAACACGACGACAATGGCGATCAGTTTGGGAACGAAGGTCAGCGTCATCTCCTGCACCGAGGTCAGTGCCTGGAACAGGCCGACGATCAGACCGGACACCAGCGCCACGGCCAGAATCGGGACCGAGGTGATCACCGCGACCCACAGCGCCTGACGCACGATGTCGTAGAACAGACCTTCGCTCAGCATCGTTCAGACCGGCATCCGCAGGATTTCCTGATAGGCTTCGACCACCTTGTTGCGCACGATAACGGCGGTTTCGACGGCCAGTTCGGTCTGCGCCAGAGCCTGCACCAAGGCATGCGGATCGGCCTGTCCGGTCATCGCAGCCTGAGACATCTGCTCGCTGTGTTTCAGCGTTGCCGCAAAGTCCTGAAACGTCGCGCGCATTCCCTGCGCCATGCCGGCATAATCCGGGTCGGCCTGCGTTGCGGGGCGCGCGCCAGCATAGTTCCGTGCGGCGGTAAGTGATCGGATATCCATTCTGGCGTTCCTTTATTTCCGGAGTAATTCCATCAGCGACGACGACATTTTGCGCGTCTGGTCGAACATCTTGAGATTGGCCTCGTAACTGCGCTGCGCCTCGCGCGCGTCGGCGATCTCGATCATCAGATCGACATTCGAGCCCAGATAATGACCGCTTTCATCCGCCATCGGATGGCTGGGGTCGTGAACGCGCTGCAAATCGCGGCGATCCAGTTGCACGCGCCCGGCCTGCACCATTGCCTTGCCATCCTTCTGCACCGTCTCGAACGGGACCGTTTTGCGCCGGTAGCCGGGAGTATCCGCGTTCGAGATATTCTCGGACACATGACGCAGCCGGGCCGCCTGCGCCCGCAGGGCACTGGCCGATGCGGTGAGAGAGTGGGAAAAATCGCTCATCTCCGATTAACCCCGACCCAGACTGGTGCGCAGAATGCCCATCGAGGATTTGTAGATCGTCAGCGCCCGGTCATGTTGCCGTTTGACGTCAACTGCTTTCAGCATTTCCTCTTCCAGCGACACACCGTTGCCGTTGGGATCACCTTTCGGCTCGGCAGTGTATTCGGCCCAGTTTTGCCCGGACATGCCGCCGTTCAGATGGCCCTGCCGAGTGGCCGTCATTTCGGCCCCGGGCCCGGTGTTTTCGAATGCTGTTTGAAAGGCTTCGATATCGCGCGGCTGATAGCCCGGCGTATCTGCGTTGGCCATGTTGCGCGCGATGACGGCCTGCCGTTGCCCGGCATGGGTTGCCATTGCGTACGCTGTCTTAAAGACGTTCAGGTCATAGAACATCGGGGCTTCTCCCTCGATCAATTTCAATCAAGGCTTAACCCCGATTCCTTTAGAAACAGTTTTCAGAACTCAGTTGGAGAACCCACGATGTCAGATCTCGACCCGATGCTTCTGAAATGCGAATTCGACCGGATGGCCGCGACCCGACATGTCGGGCTGGCGTCCGGCGTCGCGCAAGGCGTCATAGAAATCAACGGTTTGACCCAGCAGGCGCGAATCGGGGATCTGCTGACGCTGAAACGCCGCTCGGGCCCCGATCTGACGGGTGAGGTGCTGCATGTGGGCGCCGATCATATTCACATGATGCCCGGCGGCGCGCCGGATGGGGTCAGCCTTGGGGACCGAGTGATTCTGAACCCCTCACCCGGATTTGCGCCGGGGATGCATTGGCTGGGGCGGGTGATCGACCCGTTTGGTGCCCCGCTGGATGGCAAACCGCTGCTGGGCGGAACGCAGGAGAGGGACATCGTGCAAGCCCCGCCCCCGGCCGTAAATCGCAAGCCGCTGGGGGCGCGGATGGCGACCGGTCTGGCGGCGCTCAACACCATGCTGCCGATTGTGCGTGGGCAGCGGGTTGGGCTGTTCGCAGGCTCTGGCGTCGGGAAATCCACCCTGCTGGCCACGCTGGCGCGGTCGATGCAGGCTGACGTGGTCGTCGTGGCACTGGTGGGTGAGCGCGGGCGCGAAGTGAATGAGTTTGTCACCCATGCCCTAGGGTCCGAGGCCATGAAACGCGCCGTCGTTGTGGCGGCCACTTCGGACCAATCCGCCTTGGCGCGACGGCGTTGCGCTTGGTCGGCCATGGCCGTGGCCGAATACATGCGCGATCAGGGTCTGAACGTCCTGTTTCTGGCCGATTCCGTCACCCGCTTTGCCGAGGCGCATCGGGAAATTGCCGTTGCGATGGGTGAGGCCCCCTCGCTGCGCGGCTTCCCACCATCGGTCACGCCGCTGATTTCAAAGCTGTGCGAACGCGCCGGACCGGGCACGCATGAACAGGGCGACATTACTGCGGTGTTCAGCGTTCTGGTCGCCGGATCGGATATGGACGAACCCATTGCCGACATCCTGCGCGGCGTGCTGGACGGCCATATCGTGCTGAGCCGCGAGATCGCCGAACGCGGCCGCTTTCCCGCGATTGATCTCAGCCGGTCGGTCTCGCGCAGTCTGCCGGCGGCGGCGACCGAGGCCGAGAATCAGATGATCGCCGAGGCCCGGAAACTGGTCGGCAGCTATGAGCAATCCGAGGTGATGATCAAAGCCGGGCTTTATACAGAAGGCTCTGATCCCCTGCTGGATCAGGCGGTCCGGGTGCATGACGATCTGGATGGTTTCTTTGGCAAAACCGATCCGGACGGGATTGAAAACAGCTTCAACCGCCTGTCCCTGATCCTGCGCCGCGCGTCTGCTGGACTGCCGCGGTAAGTGAACTCTGAACAGTTTTAAGTGTTAAGCCCACCTTAAGACCTGCGCTGCTACCCCTGAGCTTGGGTGATAAAAAGGTGGTGGAGATGGGTGCGCAGACCAATGCGGCGCCAATCATCATCAAGAAGAAGCGTGTGTCAGGTGGCGATGGCCATCACGGTGGCGCGTGGAAGGTCGCGTATGCGGACTTTGTCACGGCCATGATGGCCTTCTTCATGTTGATGTGGCTGCTGAACGCAACGACCGAAACGCAACGCAAGGGGCTGGCGGATTACTTCTCGCCGACGATCCCGATCAGCCCCGATTCCGGCGGCGGTGACGGGGCCTTTGGCGGCGACAGCATGTTTTCGGAAAACACTCTGGTCTCGGACGGCAAGGGTGCGACCAACCGCTTTCCGACCGAAGCGCACAAGGCGCGCGGGACAACCGGCCTGGACGCGGATGGCGGCGGCAAAGGGGCGCAGCAGGATTTCTCGACGCTCGAGGCGCAGTTGCTGGGGCGTACCGGAGAAAGCGCGGTGTCGGACAAGCTGCTCAAGCACATTGTCACCCGCGTCACCGACGAAGGCCTGATTGTCGAGTTGTTCGATACCGAGGATCAGCCGCTGTTCGAATCGGGCTCGGATACACCGACGCCGATCCTGCGGGCTTTGAGTTTGCTCATCGCACGCGCCTCGGATCTGGTTACGAATTCCGTTGCCGTGGAGGGTCATGTCGGCGCTTCGCCCGTCGTGCTGGCGCGTAATCCTGCCTGGGATCTGTCGACCTCGCGCGCGCAGGCGGTGCGTCAGATGCTGCAGGACAAAGGCGTTGTGGCACAGCGACTTGATCGGGTCACGGGACATGCCGATCGCAAGCTGCACAGCGACAACCCGATGGCCCCGCGCAACAACCGGATCGAGGTGATCTTTCTGCGCGCCCCCTAAAGGTAGGGCGCATTTTACCTGTTAGCGCGCTGTTAAGGGGCAGTGCGTTAGCTGTTGCATCAACGATTGACGCAACAGAAGGGCGTGCCGATGACAATTTCCTCTTCGCTGAATGCCGGTGTGGCGGCGCTGAGGGCCAATGCCAACAGGCTGGCCACCATATCCGACAATATCGCGAACTCTTCGACCTTCGGCTACAAACGGGTCGAGACGGATTTTCATTCGATGGTTACGTCCGGTCAGGGCGGCAGCTATTCCGCCGGTGGCGTCAGGACCACCAGCCAACGGCTGATCGATCAGCGCGGCTCGCTGGTGACGACCAACAATTCGACCGATCTGGCGGTACGGGGGCGGGGAATGATCCCTGTGCACCCAAGTTCGCAGATCGCGGGCGGATCGAACGAGATGCTGCTGACCACAACCGGGTCGTTCCGCACCAATGACGAAGGATATCTTGTGACCGAAAGCGGCCTGGTGCTGCTGGGCTGGCGCGCGAATCCCGATGGGTCGATTCCAGCCGTGCCGCGCGACACCCCCGCCGCGCTGGAGCCCGTGCAGCTGAGCGTCAATCAGCTGTCCGGCGCACCCACAACGCAGATGAACCTACGCATGAACCTGCCTGCAACAGCGACCGATGCGGGCGCGCCCGGTGACGTGCAGCCCTTGTCGGTCGAATATTTCGACAATCTGGGCAAATCCGAAAGTGTCGATATTGAGCTGGTGCCGACGGTACCGGCCACCGGGTCCAGCAATGAATGGACGATGGTCCTGCGCGATTCGGCCTCGGGTGGCGCGGTGATCGGAGAGTACACGCTGACCTTCACCGACAGCCGCACCGCCGGGGGAACCCTCGCCAGCGTGACGACCGTTTCGGGCGGGGCCTATGATCCGACTACGGGCAGCGTCGTGGTCAATGTCGCAGGTGGCCCGATGGAGGTGAATATCGGCCAGATCGGCGACGCTGATGGTATTACGCAGCTGTCTGATACCTTCGCGCCTGTTTCGATCACACGCGATGGCTCGGCCGTGGGCACGATGACCAGTGTCGAGGTGGATGAGAACGGTTATGTCTTTGCGTTCTACGATACGGGTGTCAGCCGCCGGATGTTCCAGATCCCGCTGGCGGACGTTCCAAATCCCAATGGCCTGACCGCGCTGGACAGCCAAACCTATGCCCCATCGCGCGACAGCGGCACGTTCTTCCTTTGGAACGCGGGCGAAGGCCCGACCGGCAACCTGATTTCCTTCGCGCGCGAGGAATCCACCACCGACGTCGCAACCGAACTGACATCGCTGATCCAGACGCAGCGCGCCTATTCCTCGGGCGCGACCGTGATCCAGACGGTGGATGAGATGTTGCAGGAAACCACGAATATCAAACGGTAATCCGGGTTTCGGTGACGGGAAAGGTATGGCCTCATGAATATGTCGACAGCTTTGAACAATGCCTTGGGCGGGCTGACCGCAGCCAGTCGAGGGGCTGCCGTTGTGTCCGGCAATATCGCCAATGCGCTGACGCCCGGCTATGCACGCCGGTCTCTGGAACTGACCACCAGTCCGATCTCGGGCCATGGCGTGCGCGCCGCCGGTGTGATCCGTCACGAGAACCCCGTTCTGACCGCTAACCGACGCGCCACGGACGCCGATCTGTCGCAGCAAACGGCGCTTGCGGCGTTCCATACTCAGTTCGAACGCCTTGTGGGAACACCGGATGAGGCAACATCGCTGGCCGCCCGTTTGTCTGCCTTTGACAGCAGCCTGATAACGGCGGCTAGCCTGCCGGACTCCGCGCAGCGTCTGGATCAGGCCGCCCGTGCCGGGGATGATCTGGCGCGCGAGCTCAATAGGGTCTCGGAAGGGGTGCGTCAGGCGCGATCGGATGCGGATCGCAGGATTGGCGCTCAGATCGACAGCCTGAACCAGACGCTGCAGGACATCGAAGAGCTGAACGCCAAGATCCCCGCCATTCGCTATTCGGGTGGCGACATTGGCGCGTTGCTGGACCAGCGACAGGTGCTGATTGATCAGGTCAACGATCTGATCCCGGTGAACGTGATCCCGCGCGACAATGATCAGGTCTCGCTCTATTCCGATGGCGGGCTGATCCTGCTGGAAGGCAAGGCGGCAGAGTTCGCCTTTACCACCACGGGTGAGACAAAACCGCATATGACAGCGGCAAACGGGCTGCTCTCGGGGCTGGAAATGAACGGCAACCCGGTGCGCACCGGCGGTGACGCGGCGCAGATACGGGGCGGGGCCTTGGCGGCACAGTTTGCCATTCGGGATGATCTGGCCGTTGAGGCGCAGCTACAGCTGGACACCGTCGCGCGCGACCTGATCGAACGGTACGAAACGCCGGGGCTGGACCCAACCGTAGCCGCAACCGATCCGGGCCTGTTCACTGACGATGGAAACCGGTTCGATGCAACAATGGTGACAGGGCTGGCCTCTCGCATATCATTGAACGCAATCGTGGACCCGGATGCAGGCGGCGACAGTTGGAGGCTGCGCGCGGGTCTGGGGGCGGCAACACCGGGAAGCCCGGGCGATTCATCGCAATTGCAGGCCTTTGGCACCGTGCTGAATGACGCCCGGCCTGTTCCCGGCGCGTTGTTCGGAACCGGCAATATGCGCGCCGCCGAAGTGACCCAAGCACTGCTGTCCGAAGCTGGCGCAAACGCCCATCGCGCCGATCAGCGCCGCGCTTTCGCCAATGGCGCGCAGCAACAGATGGCGCAGATCGAGGCTGAACAAGGTGTTGATACCGATCAGGAACTGCAACGCCTGATGCAGATCGAACAGATCTATTCCGCAAATGCTCGGGTCATCACCGTCGTTGATGAGCTTATGGAAACACTGCTGAGGTTATGACAATGAACTTGACCGCTATAGGCGATCTGGCGCGCGGCATGACCCTGCGCAGCCGCGCCACCGAGATCAAAACCCAGATCGAAACCCTGTCCCACGAGATGTCGACCGGCAAGGTGCAGGATATCTCGGGGCATCTGGGGGGCGATTATTCCCATCTTCTGGATCTGGACCGCAGCCTTGCCCGGCTGGACGCCTTCAAGATCGCCACGACCGAGGCCGGGCTGTTCACCGATGTGATGCAGCAAAGCCTGGACACGTTTGATACGTCCTTGGCCGAGGTATCCGCCACGCTGTTGGCCTTTGGTACGGCCAATCAGACGGTCACGCACGAACAGGCCTCGGTTCAGGCCCGGAATGAGCTGGACACGATGATGTCGGCCTTGAACACACGGGTTGCCGGGCGCAGCCTGTATGCCGGAAATGCAACCGACATCTCACCTTTGGCATCCGCCGAAACCTTGCTGGCCGCACTGGAAACCGAGCTTTCAGGCCTCACCACCATGACCGATATCCGCACCGCAGCCGAGGATTGGTTCAACGACCCCGCAGGGTTCGATGCCGTGATCTACCAAGGATCGGACACCCCCCTCGCCCCCATGCAGATTGCCGAGAATGAGCGGATCACCCTCCCGATCACCGCCACCGACCCAACGTTCAAGGCCGCGCTGCGGGATACGGCCCTGGCCGCACTGGCGTCCGAGGATGCGCTGGCCTGGTCGCCGACCCTGCGCACCAGCATGTTCACGCAGCTGGGTGTCGATCTGGCCAACGCCAAGGACGAAACGGTGAAACTCCGGGCCGAAGTGGGCGCGGCCGAGGCACGGGTGGAGCAGGCGGCCACGCGCAACGCCTCGGCGCGCGTCAGTCTGGAATACAGCCGCAACGCGTTGATCGAGGCAGACCCGTATGAAACGGCAGCGCAGTTGCAAACCGTGCAGTTCCAACTGGAAAGCCTCTATTCGGTCACTGTGCGCAACGCCAACCTGTCGCTGGTAAACTTCCTGAGATGAGAGTTCTTGTTTTCCTTCTGATACTGCTTCTGCCCGGTTTCGCCTCTGCCGGGGCAATCCGCCTGAAGGACCTGGTGGATTTCGACGGTGTGCGCGGCAACGATCTGGTTGGCTACGGTCTGGTTGTTGGTCTGAATGGCACCGGGGACGGTCTGCGCAACTCGCCCTTCACCGAAGAGATCATGTCGAACATCCTTGAACGGCTGGGCGTGAATGTCACGGGTGAGGATTTTCGGCCCAAGAATGTGGCCGCCGTGCTGGTGACCGCCAGCCTACCGCCCTTTGCCCGCGTCGGGGGGCAGATTGACGTCACCGTTTCTGCGATTGGCGATTCCAACAGTCTTTTGGGCGGCACCCTGATCATGACCCCTCTGAACGCGGCGGATGGTCAGATTTACGCCGTAGCGCAGGGCACGGTTCTGGCAGGCGGCGCCGTGGCGGAAGGCGATGCGGCATCTGTCGTGCAAGGGGTTCCAACCTCCGGCGTGATCCCATCGGGCGCACGGGTCGAGCGTGAGATTGACTTCGACCTTTCAACCCTGACCCAGATGCGCCTTGCCCTGCGTGAGCCGGATTTCACCACCGCCGGACGGATCGAGGCCGCCATCAACACGGAATTCAATCGCGCCGTGGCAATCATGCGCGACTCGGGGACGGTCGAGTTGAACATTGCGGCGACGCAATCTGTCTCAACCGCGCATGCCCTTGGTCGGATCGAAAACATCCTTGTCGAACCGGAAACCAAGGCGCGGGTTGTTGTCGATCAACGGTCCGGCACGATTGTCATGGGGCAGGAGGTTCGCATTTCGCGCGTGGCGGTGTCGCAGGGTAACCTGACCCTGACGGTCGAAGAGGCACCGATTGCCGTGCAACCCAACCCCTTCGCCCGAGGTGAAACTGTCGTGGTCCCGCGTACCGTTGCTGGCATCGAAGAAGAAGAGGGCACCGGTCTGGCCGAGATACCCGAAGCCACCACATTGTCCGAGGTCGTGGCCGGGCTGAACGCCCTTGGCGTCTCGCCCCGCGACATGATCGACATTCTGAAAACGATCAAGGCCGCCGGGGCGCTTCATGCCGAATTCATAGTACGCTGAGGTGGCCTATTTCGATTTCCAGCTGTCCAGCCAGCGGCGGAAGCCGTTGCGCCTTTCCTCGATCGCATCACCAGCGGCATAGAGGCTGTCCTCGACATTTTCCATCATCGGGTCGATGCGACGCTGGCGGAACCTGCGCCAGCGTACCCAGATCGCCCAGAGGAGGGCGAAGAAGACGGTCAGGAAAATGATGTTGAACCATGGGATCAGGCGCACATCCGGCCCGTCCACATGCTTGATGGAGACCGCATTGGGAAAGATCGACATGAACTCGTTCCGCCAACCGTAATGCGTGACCGCCACCCAATCCGGGTCCGCTTTATCAGATATCGCGTCATTCGCCTCGGTATACAGGTTTGCCGTGTCGAACTTGAAATAGGGCGGCCAGCCCCAGCTGGTATCCTCGTTCCGGTAGACAATCGGCTTGCCATTGGCGCGCACGGCCTGAATGAACTGCACATCGCGGTTCGACAGGCTGGTCGATTGATCATCCGGTTCGGACCAGAAGATACGGGTCCAGTCGTTCAGGTCCTGCCGCTCTTCGTATGTGTTCACAATCCGCACGATATCGCGCTGCGGCAGAGAGTATTGCAGGACCACCGCAATCGTGCCCCAGAAGATGATGATCAATGCCCATTTCAAATAGGCCATGCCCTAACCCTCACATATAATTCACAATATAGATCAGCGCGCCGATCGCCACCCAAGGGACAATATAGACGCCCAGGATCAGTTTGCGCCGGAACGAATTGTCGTAGACGTGCAGCCCGCGTTCCACAAAGGCCTGTTTGTTGCCGCGCTTGCCCTTTTCGTCCCACCAGCTTTCCAGCTTGCGGCGGCGTGCGTTGCGCGAATAGAGCGACAGCGCAACATAGGCAACCGTCTGGATCACCAGCAGGATCAGAAACAGGCGCATCGCTCCGAACATCTCAGCCCTTCCTCACCGAACCCCAAGGCCCGACCCGCGCGATCACTGCCTTGCTGATCCGATCTTCGCCGGACATATCCGGCTCATGCCCGAACAGGGCCGCGCGGGCCCCGGCCTTGTCCACCTGATACTCGCGCGCGAGGAAGTCGGCAACATAGGCTTTCTTGGCCTCGGGCCACGTCTTATACGTGCTGTAGAACAGCTCTTTATGGCAGATGAACATCTGGCGCGGGTCCAGTGGGGCCAGTTCCGACAATAGCATATTCACAAGGTCCCGGTTTGGCGTATCGGCGGCCCGCAGTGTGTAGAAATAGGCCGGATGGTCCGAGGTGATGCGCGGCCACGGCCCGCCATCGGTCGCCCAGCGCAGCAGTTGCGCCAGACCGTGATACGCCTCGGGCAGGCGATCCGAATGATTGCGCGCCAGACGTCGCATGTCGCTGCGATCCAGCCCGGTCAGATCGACATCGGCATCTGCGGCGGCGGCGATGGTCAGGAAATCCATCTTCTGTTGCAGGATCGCGGCGGCATCTACACTGCGCGCCTTGACGATGGGTTCAACCAGATCGTTATAGTCCAGGAACTTGGCAATCTGGTTTCGTTGCGAAGGGCCAAAGACATATTTGATCGGCAGGTCGTCTGGTTTTTCGCCCATGCAAATCGCCGCCGGGTGGTCCAGATCGGGGAACAGATAGAGCCCACCGAAATGCGCCGTCCAGAAGTTGCGTTGCTCGAACGCAGTATGGCGCAGGTGGACCGGGTTGCGAGTGACGTCGCCGGTTTCCTTGGCCGTTTCGATCATTTTTGCGATCAATACGTCGTCGAACCACGCATCCTCTTCGGTCTTGAACCGTTCGACCATCCCCGCCAGTTGCTGTGCCTTGCGCAAGGTGCCGCCGGCGGTGTCAGCCTCAATCTCGATCTTGCGCAGGTTCAGCAGATCGCGGGGCGTGGTGAGTTTGATGACCGAGTTCACCAGTTCTCCGGCCACCGCATCGGTGGCGGTCAGGGCGAACAACTGCGCCTCGTTCATCTCGATAAACTCGCGCAGGATATCGCGCGAGGTCGAGAATTTGACGTTCAGCAGCGGCGCACGTTTCTGCTCGGTCGTCAGCAGGATGAACTGCCGGTTGACCCCATTGGGGTTGAGATAAAGCTCATCCTCCAGCTCAATCCCAACCTCTGGCGAATAGCCCGAGATATCCACATGGAAATCCGTCAGCGCCGTGGTCTTGCCCGCCAGATGCTGCAACGCTCGGTTATACCGCTCGACCAGAGCCGGGCTGGAGATGTGGACGAGGTTGCCGAACATCAGGCCTTTTTCGATGAGGCGGATCATGTTTCATTCTCAGCAAGAACTTGAGCGTCTAGTATATCCTGTTTAAGTCTTCGCCACTCGCCTCTCAAAAATTCATTGCTAACTCTAGAGAGTCGTATTTGCGTTTTCATTAGCGTCTCAGTGTCCGCTTCATTAAAGTCCGCTGTATACGCTTCATCCATAGCTTGAACGACGGCTAGCGCTTTTTTCTCTTCCAAGTTCAAACGCATGTAAATTTTCGTTCTAATCGCAAAGAGTTGGCTAATGTCGTCTATTCCGTCACGATGAAAAACTAGACGCGAAAACTCGGTTAAGTCGGAACGCATTTCGTCGATCCACTGTCTTCTGAATTCCGCGATTTTCAACTCAGATTGAACTTTTCTGTTGGCTTTTTCCCTTCTTTCAGCTGACTGGTTCGTTAACCTCGCCGTCAAAACAGCCAGCATAGAAACCAAGCTGAGAGTGCCTATTGAGATCAGTATGCCATCGAATTCCGATACAAAAAGCTCAATCTTATCAATCAATCCACCCGGGTACTTTGAAAGGGCTGCAAGGACGACTGGGGTAATCGCCAAAAAAGTTAAAACGGCAAGAACTACAACTAGCGCTATCACCCCTTCCCCTCCAGATACCGCCGCTTGGCCTCTTCCATCCGGCCCATGTCGCGGACGGCGTTTTCGATGGCGACCTCGTCGCTCTTGTCGGCATAGCGGAACTCGCTGTCAGCGTAGCGGTTGATCTCTTGCATCACCATCTCGACCGTGATCGGCTGGCGCAGGTCCTCGATCATGGCCTTCTTGGTGTCGTAGTCCCGGAACAGGAACAGGTCGGGGTTTTCCATCCACTCGTCGGGCAGTTCGAAATCCATCGCGCGGACCTTGACCGCGTCGGTGATGTTCTTGATCGCGCGGCCGGTGAACCGCTCATCCGCCTGTTGGATCGCCTTGAGGTAGGTGCCCAGCTTGGCGATCGTGTCCATCCGGCCGATCTCGCCAGAGACCCGGTCATAGACTTGCAACAAGGCGTCTTCGTGCGGGCGGGAGTGGCTTTCGAAACTGGCGGCGACGGCCTTTTTGATCTCCTGCGCGGCATAGGCGTCGTGTTCGCCCAGCGGGATGTCGTGGTTGCGGCCCATCAGCAGGTGCAGAATGTCGATGTAATCCTCGCGGGTCTGCGGCCCGTCCACAAGAAACCGCGCACCGGCCCGCTGGCGCAGGGCATCGTCCACATTCTCGGGGTAGTTCGAGAACATGCCAAAGGTGCAGTTGCCGCGCACGACGGTGTTGGCACCCGCAAAGCTTTCCATCAGCACGGCGGTGATTTCCAGTTGCCCGGCTGACGACTGCCGGTCGCCGCGTTTGCCCGCTAACTGGTCGATATCGTCGATGGTGCCGAAACCGATGACCGAGGGGTCTTGAACCGTGTTGATAAAGGCCTTGGCGTTCTGGCCGGACTTGCCCTGATAGCTGTCAATATTGTCGGTGCTCAGGTTCTGGTAGCGGAACGGATAGCCTGCGTTCTGGCAATAGTCGTTGATCAGCCCGGCCATCATCTGGATCAGGGTGGTCTTGCCGGTGCCCGGTTTGCCGTCGCCCATGAAGGTAAAGATGAACCCGCCGAGTTCCGCGAACGGGTTCAGGCGACGGTCGAAATCATAGGCCATCAGCATTTTGGCCAGCTTCATCGCCTGATACTTGGCGATATGGTTGCCGACCACCTCGTTCGGTTTCTTGAACGTCATGGTCAGGGTGGTGGATTTGGCCTTTGAGGCGGGTTCAAAGCCCCGGATCGTCAGATCATCAGCCTCAATATGCCAGGCGGCGTTCTGGAACGGGGCCAGATGACCTGCGGTCTGGGCACGCAGGGCGGCCTTATCCATCAATTGCTCGGCATAGGCACTGGTTACGGCGATCAGGTGGGTATCGTCGGGGGCGTGTTTGGCAAGGGTCTGGTCCAGCTCCCACAAAGCGCCATGCAGGGCGAGCTGGCCATTGTCGGTCAGAACCTCTTCGACCTCACCAATATCGACGGTGGTTTCGCCCAGATGCGAGGACATCAGATAAGCCAGCGCATTGCCGAACACGTGCGACGTAATCAGAGCCTCGGCCGTCAGCAATTCCGAGAATTCCGTCTTGCGGGCGGCGGGCAAGTCCCCGGCGAAGTTCGCGCGTTTCAGGTCGGCCAGCGGGGTCTGGTCCGCATAGGCCTCGGCCACGGCCAGAGCGATGGCAATGGCGCGTCGGATCGCCTGCTGCGTGGTAGCCTGCGGCGGAGAGACCAGCGTATCGCCATCATCCGAGGACTCGATCCGTTCGACCAGATGCACCCCATCTGCCCGCACGGTGCGCCGCGTCACCAGTCCCGGCGTGGTCGATCGAAACCGCCGCCCCGTTGACACACCCGGAGACCGCTCAACGGCGGCCTCAACCGCCTTGGCAATCCGCGGGGCGTGTTCAAACCCGTTCAGCAGGGCGGTCGCCGCCGGATAATGCTTGCGAATATCTGCTTCGCGCAATTCCATCTGATCTGACGTCAAACTCATTTCAAAACAGCCCTTGCTTCATCTTTTCAAAAATACTCCCGCCGGAGGCAAAAATTCTAATACCGCAACACCTGCCCCGACTTGCTGACCACGAACTTGCGCACATCCGCAAAGCCCGGCGGATTTCGCTCGGCCAGTACCTGAAACGGGCGCTGGGGCAGGATAATCGAGCGCTGCGTGCGCGTCGCCCCGGTCTCGGCCCCCTGCCCGCCAAACGGATCCAGCGCAAAGACCTCGCGCTCGACGGTGGAAAACCACCCGGCGCGTTCTTCGACAACGTCCTCGCTCTCCAACTCTTCCATGGTCCAGGCCAGCGCCCAGTCCTGCCCTTGCGGAGATTGCGCGTCCTCCAGCACCTGCCGCAGCGGGCCGGATTGCTCGGTATAGGCCGAGGAATACATCGGCCCCACATGGATGCGGCGCATGTGTTTGGGGTGCAGGTCGTCGAAATCCTGATCGAAGCCTTTGGCAATCGTCACCAGTTTCAACCCGCCCAGAGATTGCGCCATCAGATGGGCCTGCACCTCGGGCCAGCGGCGCTGGTCCTTGGGCAGGGCCGTCTTGCCGCTGTCCTCCAACTGCATCAGGTAAATGACCGGCAGGTTGATCTGGCTGTCATAGACCGCCCAGTGGATCAGGAACTTGCGTCGCTCGCCTTCGTTTCCGATCCAGTGGCATTCGGGATCATTGCGGGCCCAGAAAAGCTGACCTTTCAGCAATTCCTCGTAATAGAGCCTTTGCGACAGCGCGAATTGCAGCTTGGTGGGGATTGCCCGGTCGCCAATGATGGTGCGCACCATGTCGGTTTTCAGGTCGTCCTCGGACGGCATATTCGCCAGATGCACCTGCGCCTGTTGCACATCATTGGCCATGGTCAGCAACTCGGCCGCCACCGGAAACCCGCTGTCGCGCTTGTCCATGGCGAGGCTGCCAAAGAACCGCCCCGTATCGCGCCCGACCAGCAGGTATTTCATGCTGAGCGCCCGGAAGGTGTAGAGCAGCCCCGAGAGGTAACGCGACACGATCCGCACCTCTTGCTTACTGATCGCACCTTCGGCCTCCATCGTTGCGGCCACGCGCAAGAGGTGGACGGTGATCACCTCGAATTTGCGGAAATAGCGGCGCGAGGCGAAGGTGTCGGTCAGGCCGACATGGTCTTGGGTGGGGTTAGTCATTAGGGGATTTTCTATCACCGGTTCCACAGCATTGGTTGAGCCGCCAAGGCAGGAGAAAAACTTCTGAGATCAGGAACAACGCGAAAATGATAAGCCCGAAGATTATGCTGCCCGGCCCGACGTAAAGGGTGAGGAAGCCGAGCAGTTTGTAAGCTCCGCCTTCAACACCAAATTTGTGCAAAAGGGCAGTCAGACCATAAATCGGCATCGGCCAAACCACGAGAAGGAGGCCAATCCTTAGCAGCCTTACGTCTTTTCGGCTAAAGCGCTTCATCCGCCATACAAATTCTTATCATGCTTCTCGACAATCGAGGCGAACCGGCGGGCAAAGCGTTCGTCCGCCTTGGCCTTTTTCTCCAGCACGTCGCGGGCAAATACCATGTGGTCCTCATGCGCCTCAAGCATGTCGGCCATCTTCTGGTTGGTCGCAGTGCCGATGGCGGCCATTGCGGTTTGCGCCTCTTGGTCGGTTTGCACGCCGATCTCGTTGATGCGGTGGGCCACGTCCTGCTGCTGCGCGGTTTTCAGCGATTTGGTCAGGGCGTCATACAGCACCACCCGCTGTTGCGTGTCTGTCTGCAGCTTGTTGATCAGCACCATCTGCGTCGCCGCCTGGTTCTGTAAGGAATCGACCCAGGTTTTGCCCTTTTCGATGTAGCGTTCCAGCGTCTGGCTTTTGGCCAGCTTGACCTGTTCTTCCTGAACCTTGGCGTTGTATTGCTTGTTCAACTCGGCCAGTTCGGTTTCCAACTGCGTCCGCGCGGCGGCGTCCTGTTCGACCGAAATCTTGTTCTCCAGCGTGATAATCGTCGGGTCCATGCCCTGAATCTCGGTGCGCAGAGCCTCCAGTTCGGCCACGGTGGCCTCACGATCGTCCAGCGTGACGGTCAAGTTGTCCTCGACCTTCACACGCTGTTCCTCAAGCACGGCCAACTGCCCTTCCAGCAGCTTCACGATCACATCCGATTTGGCGATCAGATCCTGCAGCTTGTCGTCGATATTGGCGGTGCGCATCCGTTCCTGCCGCATCGACTCGGATTTACCTTTGGAAAAGACGCCGACAAACGACTCCCACCCGGTTTTCGAGCGCATTTCGTCGAAATCCTTGGAAAACGCACTGGTCACGTCGTCCAGACCCATGATCAGCTCGGCGATATTGGCGTTCATCACTTCTGTATGAGCGTGCACATCTTCAAGCGTGGCGTTTTCGATGTCGATATCCGCCTCGGCGGTGCCAATCTTGGCACGGGCGGCCTCAATGCGCGAGGTCAGGCCTTCGATCTGCGATTGCGACTCGCGCACCTTGGTCTGAGTTTCCTGAATCAACGCCTCAAACTGCTGGTTCGACATCTTGCTATCCCTTTTTCCTTATATACCCAATAAGATAGGGAATGTTACGGTCATTTACATCCCCTTGACGTCCAAAATCCCGGAAACTTTGGCAAACTCGCACCCGAATTGAAAGGCAAGCAGGCGCAACCAGACGGTGAACCCGGCACTGCGGCGCAGCTGCAACGCTATCCCCGACAGAAAGGAACACCAACTGGGATGATCCGCCCGCCACAGTGGCCATAGACAAAGCCCGCAACACCTGTTTGGGTGCGCGCAAACCACATCTGCCGGAGGCTAACCTATGCTGGACGCAACAACCGATCTGAAATCCCTGCTCAAGAACCCCGATCTTCTGGCGACCAAGGCCTATATCGGCGGTCAGTGGGTGGATGGCGACAATGGCACCTTCACCGTGACCAACCCTGCGCGGGGCGATGTGGTCGCCGAGGTGGCCGATGTCAGCCGCGCGCAGGTGGCGGGTGCAATTGCGCAGGCCGAGGCGGC
This sequence comes from Ruegeria sp. AP12, assembly GCF_056540025.1. Taxonomy (NCBI): domain Bacteria; kingdom Pseudomonadati; phylum Pseudomonadota; class Alphaproteobacteria; order Rhodobacterales; family Roseobacteraceae; genus Ruegeria; species Ruegeria sp. AP12. Next base: position 58,404 of record NZ_JBQFVZ010000008.1, on the reverse strand, counting down.
ACAAAAGGAATGGGCCAAGCTGACCGGCAAAGAACGCGCGGCAATCTTGCGGCGCTGGTACGATCTGATGATGGAAAACGCCGAGGATCTGGGCAAGATCCTGACCGCCGAACAGGGCAAACCACTGGCCGAGGCCGTGGGCGAGATCGCCTACGGCGCGTCTTTCATCGAGTTCTTCGGCGAAGAAGCCAAGCGCATCTATGGCGAGACGATCCCGGGTCACCAGCGTGACAAACGGATTATGGTGATGAAACAGCCCATCGGCGTGGCAGCCTCGATCACCCCGTGGAACTTCCCTAACGCGATGATCACCCGCAAGGCCGGGCCTGCGCTGGCTGCGGGCTGTGCATTCGTTGCGCGCCCGGCCAAAGAAACGCCTCTGTCCGCGATCGTTCTGGCGGTTCTGGCGGAACAGGCGGGGATCCCGGCGGGCGTGTTCAACGTGGTGCCATCGTCGCGCGCCAGTGAGATTGGCAAGGAGTTCTGCGAAAACCCCGGTGTGCGCAAGCTGACCTTTACCGGCTCGACCGAGGTGGGGCGCATCCTGCTGAAACAGGCCGCCGATCAGGTGATGAAATGCTCGATGGAGCTGGGCGGCAACGCGCCGTTCATCGTGTTCGACGACGCGGATCTGGATGCGGCTGTCGAAGGCGCGATGCTGTGCAAGTTCCGCAACAACGGTCAGACCTGCGTTTGTGCCAACCGTATCTACGTTCAGGCCGGTGTTTACGATGAGTTCGCAGCCAAACTGAAGGCCGCGGTCGAAGCGCTGAAGATTGGCGACGGCCTGACCGAGGGCACCACAACCGGCCCGCTGATCAACGCCGAAGCCGTCGAGAAGGTCAAAGAGCATATCGAGGACGTCACATCCAAAGGCGGTGCGGTGCTGACCGGCGGTCTGCCCCATGATCTGGGCGGCACCTTCTTCCAGCCGACCATCGTGACCGGCGTGACGCAGGACATGATGGTGGCGCAGGACGAAACCTTTGGCCCGCTCGCCCCATTGTTCAAGTTCGAAGACGAAGATGACGTGATCGCCATGGCCAATGACACGATTTTTGGTCTGGCCTCGTATTTCTACGCCAAGGACCTGAGCCGCGTCTACAAAGTGGCCGAGGCGCTGGAATATGGCATCGTCGGCGTGAACACCGGCATCATCTCGACCGAGCTTGGCCCGTTCGGCGGCGTCAAACAATCCGGTCTGGGCCGCGAAGGCAGCCATCACGGCATGGAAGACTATCTTGAAATGAAATACGTCTGCCTGTCGGTCTGATCCAATCCGGCCATCGACTTCGGGCGGTGGCCGACCCGGATGCGCTTGTCATCAAACTGAATCGAAATCGTCACAATACCGCAATGAACCGGGGTCATCCCTCTGGCGACCAACCCAGAGAGGATCCCAACCGATGTCATTGCGCCATGTCTGCCTGACATCTGCCCTTGCCCTGACTGCCGGTCAGGCCATGGCAGAGATGAATTTCAACCGAATTGCGTCTTTCCCCGTCGTCAAGAACATGGCCGAAGGGGCCGATACCACTCGCGAAACCTCACCCGAGATCATCGCGGCCACCGCGGATAGTATGACGCTGGTCTATACCGACAGCCCATTGGGCGTGATCGGCATGATCGACATCAGCGACCCCGCGAACCCTGCGCCATTGGGTGCGATGGAAGTGGGGGGTGAACCGACCTCGGTTGGGATCGTTGGCGACACGGTTTTTGTTGGCGTGAACACGTCGGAAAGCTACACTGCGCCTTCGGGCAAGCTGATCTCGGTCGATATCGCGGGTAAGGCCGAAACCGGTGCTTGTGATCTGGGCGGTCAGCCCGACAGCGTCGCGATTGCGCCCGATGGCAGCTTTGTCGCCGTGGCGATCGAGAATGAGCGGGACGAAGACCTGAACGACGGCATCATCCCGCAACTGCCCGCCGGATCGCTGGCACTGGTGCCACTGAAAGACGGCGCACTGGAGTGCACGGGCGTGAAAATGGCCTCGCTGACCGGTTTGGCCGAAGTTGCGCCCACCGACCCCGAGCCCGAGTTTGTTGACATCAACGCCCTCGGCGAAACCGTCGTTACCTTGCAGGAAAACAACCACATCGCGGTTGTCGACAAGGACGGCAATGTGGTCAGTCATTTCTCGGCAGGCAACGTGGATCTGGAAGGCATCGATGCCACCGACGAACGCGGCGCGCTGATCTTTACCGACAGCCAGCCGGGTCGCCTGCGCGAACCCGATGCAGTGAAATGGATCGACGACAGCCACTTCGCCACCGCCAACGAGGGCGATTACAACGGTGGGTCGCGCGGCTGGACGATCTTTCACAAGGACGGCACCGTTGTTTACGAGAATGGCACCGAGTTTGAGAAAGCCATCATCCAGATCGGCCACTACCCGGACAAACGCTCGGACAGCAAAGGCGTAGAGCCTGAAAGCGTAACCGCAGCCACCTTTGGCGGCACGCCGATGATCTTTGTCGGGGCCGAGCGTGCCTCGGTCGTTGGTGTCTATGACGCCACCGACCCGGCTAATCCGGTGCTGAAACAACTGCTGCCCTCGGGTGTTGGCCCGGAAGGCTATGTGGCGATCCCCGAGCGCAACCTGCTGATCTCGGCCAATGAAAAGGACCTGATCGAAGATGGCGGCCCGCGCGCGCATGTCTCGATCTTCGAGTATCAGGACGCCCCCGCCAGCTATCCGCACCTGACTTCGGAAGGCGCGGATGAACTGATCGGATGGGGCGCGCTGTCCGGTCTGGTCGCGGATGAGGACGGCATGATCTATGCGGTCAATGACAGCTACTACGGTTTCCAGCCGTCGATCTTCAAGATCGACCCCAGCCAGCAACCTGCCCGTATCGTGGACGTGATCCGCATTCACCGTCAAGACGGCAACCCGGCGCAGAAGCTGGACCTGGAAGGCATCACGCTGGACGGCAAGGGCGGCTTCTACGTCGCCTCCGAAGGTCGCACTGACCGGGTGATCCCGCACGCGATCTACCATGTCTCGGCCGACGGTCTGATCAAAGACCGCAAGGGCGAGATTGGCCTGCCGCCGGAATTGATGGCCGTCGAAAAGCGTTTCGGCTTCGAGGGCATCACCAAGGTCGGCGACACCCTGTGGATGGCCGTTCAGCGCGAATGGAAAGACGACCCGGAGAACCACGTGAAACTGGTCGCCTACAATCTGGAGACCCAGGAATGGGGCGCGGTGCATTATCTCAAGGCGGATCCGGAAACAGGCTGGGTTGGCCTGTCGGAAATCGTGGCCTTCGGTGACCATGTCTATGTCATCGAACGCGACAACCAGCACGACCACCGCGCCGTGACCAAGAAAATCTACCGCATCCCGCTGTCCGAAATGACCCCGGCGCCACTGGGCGGCGACCTGCCGGTGGTCAGCAAGGAAGAGGTCCGCGACCTGCTGCCCGACCTGACTTCGACCGGCGGTTACGTTCTGGACAAGATCGAAGGTCTGGCCATCCTGCCCTCGGGCGAGGCATTTGTGATGACCGACAATGACGGCGTCGACGATGCCTCGGGCGAGACGATGTTCTGGTCGATCGGGTCAGTGACGGCTGGGAATTGAACCCACTTGCACAACTTGAGAAACCCCGCACGAAATTGTGCGGGGTCATTTTACTTCTAACTTCAGCGCTGAGCCCATTCCGGAAGTGTCCCAGCCGATGCAACAAGCTTGTAGTCCGTGACCCTTGCAGCACCGCAGCAACAAAAGCGAACATTATCCCAAACTGGTGCGAGCTGGACAGATCGATATGCTTCAAGTCTTTCCTCGGGTCCACTTGGCAAGCCAGGCGTTAACGCTTTCCGTGACCTCCGGGTGCCCCCGCCACTGTAGCTGTATGGGGTAAGCGGTATGGTCGAACCGTCTTCCAGATGAAACCTGAGCCGGCCCGCGTCTTCCCCCATCTGGGCGCGCAGTTCGACGATCTCCTCCAAGCGCGCCGAACGTGTTCTCTCGCCTATCATACGTGCCCAGTGAACGCGCGCTTCTCCTATTCGGCCATCGAGCGCCACTGTTACTTTGGCGCTCATCAACCAGAAAAAGATTCCACCCGAAACAAACAAGGCGAAGAAACACAGGCGAACCCAGAAGGGCGCGTCCAAGTCGTCTCCAAAGAAGAGGATTGCAAAGCCAACGGCAATCGTGGCGGAGAAAAAAAGTCGGTCAACTACACTACTTCGAGCAATCACCAAACGGTCGCTAGTGTTCTCGATGATTTTCATGGCTGGCACGAGCTCTTTTCCAGACCGGCAACGACAGGATTCTTCTGCGCAAATACTATGACGCCAATTGGGCTCTGATGAGGCGGCAACCGGCATTTGCACCATACTGTTGGTGATCCACGGCGTCTCAAGGCACGCGACGAGGCACTAGGCAGTTTGTTTCCGAGCGTCCGCTTTGTCCGCTCAGCGAACATCCTGGCACTACACAAAAAACAACGCCCCGCGTCTGGAGGAACGCGGGGCGTGGGTTGCGACAGTCTGGGAGGAGGCGACTGTCGCAGGACTTTCAGGCTTTAGTTGACCGCTTTCGCGTCAACCACGTCCTTTTCGATGGATTTGGCCGAAGAAATCTCGATCCGGCGCGGTTTCAGGGCTTCGGGCACTTCGCGCTTCAGGTCGATGTTCAGCATACCGTTTTCGTGGCTCGCGCCGGTGACGCGGACGTGGTCGGCCAGCGCGAAACGACGCTCGAATGCGCGGGTGGCGATGCCACGGTGCAGATAGCTGCGCTCCTGATCCTCGGCGGCTTTCTTACCGGCCACGACAAGCGAGTTTTCCTTCACTTCGACGGACAGGTCTGCTTCGGAAAAACCAGCGACAGCGACGGAAATCCGGTAGGTGTCTGCGTCGGTTTTCTCGATATTGTATGGGGGATAGCTGGGCTGAGCCACGTCATTGGTCAGAACGCGGTCCATCATGTCGGCGATCTGGTCAAAGCCAATGGTGGCGCGGTGCAGCGGTGCAAAATCAAATGTACGCATGTGTCGTATCCTCATCCTTGAGCGATTTACGATTTATGCCCTCCGAACGGACGGGCGATTTCAACTGCCGGGCCCCGTTTGTGGCGACCCGGTACAGTTCACATGGGTAGCATTTTGACCAAGTTCAACCCCCGCCCGAGCTGATGAATTTCGCGCCGGAACTGGACTTGCCGGTTCCGACCTGCAACCGGCGGATCGACGCTTTGGGCTGGGGCGCGTCGCGGCGCATGATTGCTTTGAGGTCCGAGACCACGCCCTCAAGCTCCATCCCAAATCCGGTCTTTCGGCCACCCTGCACACTGACGGCCGAAACCACGGACAAAATCTGCCAGCGCGAGCCCTTCTTGGCCAGAATGGCTGACCCGGACGAGCCGAAGGTGATGTCGCAATCAAAGGTGATCAGCCCCTGCCGCCGTTGCAGAATACGGCACGAGCGTTCGCGCGTAATCGCCTCGGCCCGTCCGCGCCCGTATGAGGCGATGCTGATCTCGCCGTTCGCCACCCGCCCATTATGCAGGGCAAATGGGTCAGCGATGTCATAGGGGATCGGTTCTTCCAGCCGCATCAGGGCGACATCGTCCTGAATGCTTTGAACCGACAGGGGCGCGTTTGCAACATATCCGGGATGGGCGGCGATCTGCACCACCTTGCGTTCAGCCAATGCGGTGCCGTTGCTGAGGCCCGCGCGAAACGTAACTTCGCCCGGCACATAAGGTTTGCCCGTCCGCTTGTCCAAAGCGCAATGTGCGGCGGTCAAAACCAGATCCTGCGCAATCAGCGTTCCGGTACAGAAAGAGCGTGTGCCGACGTCCAGCCGGCCAATCGCTTCCCACCCGTACAGATCCTCTCGATCTGTCAGTTTGCGCTTGTTGGTCTGGGCCTGCGCGGTGGTTGCAATGACGGATAGACCGAGAAGAAAACAAAGAATGACCCGGATCATGGTTTGACGAACCTCGCCCCTACGTTTTTGCCCCCACCGTTTCCTGACGCCGAGGATGTGAACCCGCGCCCTGCCGCAAGCTCGGCCTGCAACAGCTCAAGCGCGTGTTCGACTGCGGTGCCAATGGCCACGCTTTGCCCGTCCATGCTGGCCTTGGCGGCCACGACCGAGACGATGCGCGGCTCGGGCCCCGAGAAGGAAAAGACTGGCGCGCCGGAAGCCCCGAAATCCACATCGCAGGACATGACCAGAATGCCCGCCTGCCGATTCATGACCGAACAGACCTCTTGCAGTGACGGGGCCTCGGCCCGATCCGCCGCGTAGGACACCACGCCGACCTCTTCGCCGCGTTTCGGCTGCGCGCCGGTGTCAAACGGGGTCACGGAGGTGTTTCGAATTGGCTGCCAAAGCTCGATCAAGGCAATATCCGTGCTGACACGGTCAGGCGACGCGTCGGCACCAAAGCTATAGCCCGGATGAATCACCGCCTGCCGTGCATCGCGATAGGCCAAGGCCCGCCCCAGACGCCAGCCTGCTAGAAACTCGATATCCGCCAGATCGATGATCTGGCCGGTGCCTTTGTTGAAAAGACAATGCGCGGCGGTCAGGACCAGATTCGGCGCAACCAGCGTTCCTGTGCAAAACCCCACGCCCTTGATGTTCAACCGACCGACAGCCATCCAATCCCGACCGGAATCAGAGGTTTCCAGGCTTTTTAGCCCGGTGTCCTGTGCCGCTGCCGTGAAAGGCAACACGCACAGCGCCATCGCTTTGATCCATTTGCGCACGCGGTACTCCGCCCGTTTCCTCCGGCCCACTGTCTTATGGGGCGCGTGCGGCGAAAATAGGGCGGATTGGGTTTTGTGACCGATATGATGCCACCGGGCATCACGCGGTTTCAGCGCAGGATTGGCACGTCTTGATTTGCCCGGCTGGTGGTCAGTGCCCGGGGCTTCGGCCCGCCGGTTGCCCAGTCCAACAGCTCGACCGTATGCACAATCGGAACCTCGGTGGCCGAGCCGATCTGCATCATGCAGCCGATATTCCCCGCAGCGATAATATCGGGTCTTTTCGCCTCAAGCGTTTTGACCTTGCGCTGCTTCAACTGGCCCGAGATTTCGGGCTGCATCAGGTTATAGGTACCGGCACTGCCGCAGCACAAATGGCTGTCTGCGGGTTCCACCACCTTGAACCCGGCCCGCTTCAGCAGGTCTTTCGGGTAGGTCTTGATCTTCTGCCCATGCTGAAGCGAACAGGCCGCGTGATAGGCAACGGTCAGGCCCTGATCCCTTTGTTCAGGCAGGTCCAACTGCATCAGTACCTCGCTGATATCCATCGCAATACCCGAGACACGCGCAGCATCATCGGCCAGGATATCATTGCGGAACATATGCCCGTAATCCTTGACCGTTGTGCCGCAGCCCGAGGTGTTGATGACGATGGCATCCAGCCCGTCTCGATCCATTTCGCGGGCCCAGGCCCGTATGTTGGCCGCCGCCGCAACGTGACTGTCACGACTTTTGCCCATGTGATGGGTCAGCGCCCCGCAACACCCGGCCCCTTCGGCCACCACAACCTCACAGCCCAAACGGGTCAGCAACCGGATCGTGGCGTCGTTGATATCGGTGTTCAGAGCCTTCTGTGCGCAGCCCGTCATCAGCGCAACGCGTTTTCTGCGCGGGCCGATGGGCGCAAAGCTCTGCGGATCGTCATTGCGACTGACCGGAGGGATGTGTTTCGGTGCCATGTCCAGCATCGCCCGCAACCGCGCATCCGGCATCAGGAACCGAAACGGACGGCCCAGCTTGGCCCCGATCAGGGCCCAGCGAAACCGTATCGGATAGGGCAGAATTTGCGCCAGCACCCAGCGCAACACCCGATCCGACAGAGGGCGCTTGTAATTGTTCTCGATATATTCCCGCGCGTGATCGACCAAGTGCATATAGTGCACTCCGGATGGGCAGGTGGTCATACAAGCGAGGCAAGACAGACAACGATCGATATGCTTGACCGTTTTCTCATCCGGCACACGGTCATTCTCAAGCATGTCCTTGATCAGGTAGATGCGACCCCGGGGGCTGTCGAGCTCATCGCTCAGCACCTGATAGGTCGGACACGTGGCCGTGCAGAACCCGCAATGCACGCAACTGCGCAGGATGTCGTTCGAACGCTGGATCGCCGGGTCCTGCAGTTGCTTTTCGGTAAATGTCGTCTGCATCTGTCTACCCCATCAGGCCCGGATTGAAACGGCCATGCGGGTCGAACCGCTGCCGCAACCCACGGGTCAAGGCTGCAACCTGTGCGGGTTCAGGCTGAAACCGGCCCAGAGCATTCACCGTCTCCGGGGCCGCCCGCACCAGCGTTGCATGGCCTGAAAAATCCCCCAATCGCGCCCGAACGTCCGACCCGTCATCCACCAGCGCCCAGATCAATCCGCCACCCCAATCCAGCAACAGCCCGCTGGCCTCAAGCCGCGCAGAAATCTCAGGTGCGTCGCTCGGCTTGACCGAGATACGCCAGACATCGCCATCCTTGCCCGCAAACGCGCGGGCATCCCGGATCGCGCACCAAATATCTTCAGGGTTTTCCATGCGCGAAACCTCGCCAAACCCGGATAAAACCGTCTGCAACCGCCCAGTGCGATAGGCAACCGAATCCTCAAACCCCTCAACCCGTAGCAAAGCCTGCCCAATCGCTGGATCATACGCGGCGCCACTGACCTCAAAGGGGGATTTCAACGCCGCAGACAGAACCTCAATCGCACCCGCGACATGGGGGGCCGAAACGCCCAAAGTCGCCGTCGCCTTGGGCATGGGCAGCACCTTCAGCGATACCTCGGTCAACACCCCCAACGTTCCCCAGGACCCCGCCATCAGCTTGACCAGATCATAGCCGGTGACGTTCTTCATCACCCGCCCGCCATTCTTGACCACTTGCCCCAGCCCATCAACAAAGCGCACCCCCAGCAGAAAATCCCGACACGCCCCGGCCTGCACCCGGCGCGGGCCCGAGATATTGGCGGCCACGACTCCGCCAATCGTCGGCTCTCCCGAATGTCCAAGCAGTACCCGATAATCCGCAGGCTCAAACGCCAGTTGCTGCCCTTCCGCTGCCAATGCAGCCTCAACCTCAGCCACCGGGGTCCCCGCCCGCGCCACCAAAGTCAGCGCACCCGGCTCATAAAGCGTTATTCCGCTCAGAGCGGCCGTGCTCAAAACCGGCTCGGGTCCCTGCACGCCCCGCGTGCCGCCGCCCTCAATACGCACCGGCGCGTTCAGCCCGGCCACGATCTCGGCCAGTTCCATCTCTGTCTCAGGTCTCATGATACTTCTTCTTGTTCAAAAATACGGCGGGGTGAATTGGCCCGCAGGGCCAAGAGGGGCTGGCCCCTCATTCCGCCGCCATCCGCCGCCCTTTCGACACATCCAATGGAAACACCTTGGCCGGGTTCAGCAGCCACCGTGGGTCGAACACATCCTTTACCGCCATCTGTGCCTCAAGATCGGCGGGCGTGTACTGATGCGACATCAGATCCCGCTTTTCGATTCCCACCCCATGCTCTCCGGTCAGGCACCCGCCGACATCGACGCACAGCTTCAGGATATCCGCGCCAAACGCCTCGCATTTCTCAAGATCACCGGGCTTGTTGGCATCGAACAGGATCAAGGGGTGCATGTTGCCATCGCCCGCATGGAAGACATTGCCTACGGGCAGGCCATATTCCTCGCTCAACTCACCGATCCGGCGCAACACCTCGGGTAAGGACGACACGGGGATCGTCCCGTCCAGGCACATATAGTCATTCATCTGCCCCATCGCCCCAAAGGCCGACTTCCGCCCCAGCCAAATCTTGGCGCTTTCTTCCGCCGACTGGCTCTCGCGCAATTCGACCGGGTTGTGACGCTTGGCAATCTCGATGATCTTCGAAAGCTGATAGTCGATCTCGGCCTCGGACCCCTCGACTTCGACTATCAGCAAAGCCGTGCAATCGGGATAACCCGCATGGGCGAAGTTCTCGCAGGCCTTGATGCACAGCGTATCCATGAACTCGATCGCCACCGGCAGGATGCCCGACTTGATAATGTCCGAAACGCATTGCCCGGCCACCTCATTGTCATCGAACCCCATCAGCACAGGCCGCGCGCCTTCGGGCTTGCGCAGAATGCGCAGCGTTGCCTCGGTCACGACGCCCAACTGCCCTTCAGAGCCGCAGATCACACCCAACAGGTCCAGCCCACCGGAATCCAGATGCGCGCCGCCGATCTCGACAACGCTGCCATCCATCATCACCATCTTGACGCCTAACAGGTTATTGGTGGTCACACCGTATTTCAGACAATGCGCCCCGCCCGAGTTCATCGCGATGTTCCCCGCAATCGCGCAAGCCAGTTGCGAGGACGGATCGGGCGCATAGAAGAAATCCTCCTCCTCGACCGCGCCGGTCACACTCAGATTGGTGCGACCGGTCTGAACGCGGATGAAGCGGTTGTCGTAATCCGTCTCCAGCACCTCATTCATGCGCGCCACACCCAGAATCACGCAATCCGCCGTGGGTAGCGCTCCGCCCGCCAGCGATGTGCCGGACCCACGCGGGACCACCGGCACGCCCTCATCATGGCAGATGCGCAAAACGTCCGAGACCTCTTGCGTGGTTGACGGCAACACCGCCAGCATCGGCGGACAGCGATAGGCGGTCAGCGCATCACATTCATAAGCGCGTGTTTCCGCCGGGTCGTGAATCACCGCATCCTCGGGCAAAACCTGCAGCAAACGCGCCAGAACGCTTTGCTTGCGTGCAAGCACATCGGGATTTGGCTGGGGCATGTCCATTGCTGATCCTCCAATTTGGTAAAATAATATTACCAATTTATCGATCTGGCAAGTTCAATGATCTGTGCCTACTGTCGCGCCCATGACCTGGATTGATCGCGCGCTTCTGTTTTCGACACTGGACTATGTCGCCATCCTGTTGCTGATCGGGGCCTGGCAGGGGATCGGCTGGAAGATCGAGCATCCCTTACCCAACAGGCGATCCGTTTCCATGATGATGGACGACTTCCGCCGGGACTGGATGCGCGAGATGGTCACCCGGCAACCGCGCATGTTCGACGCGCAGGTCGTGGCGGCGATGCGGCAGGGCAGTACGTTCTTCGCCTCGACCACGATGATCGCCATTGGCGGCGGGCTGGCCCTGCTGGGCAATACCGAACAACTGTCCGGTGTCGCCAGCGATCTGGCCATCGGCAGCGCGCCTGCGCTGGTGTGGGAGATCAAGATACTGGTCGTGATCCTGTTTCTGGCCAATGCCTTTCTGAAATATGTTTGGGCGCACCGTCTGTTTGGCTATTGCGCCGTGCTGATGGCTGCTGTTCCGAACGACCCCGAGGACGCACAGGCCTACCCTCGCGCGGCCCAGTCGGCCGAGATTTGCGTGACCGCCGCCCGCAGCTTCAACCGCGCGCTGCGGGCCACCTATTTCGCTCTCGCCTCTTTGGCCTGGTTCCTGGGGCCCGTCACGCTGATCATTGGCACGGCCATCACGGTTGGCGTTCTGTACCGGCGTGAGTTCGCCTCGCACTCCCGCTCGGTTCTTTTGACCTTGCCGCCTGACACCAAGACGTGATCGCAATACTGCGCTTAACAAATTATGGTCTGCCCATGCGTTATCTGATTCTTGCCGCTCTGTTTGCCACCCCAGTCCTGGCCGATCCTCCGACAATCGAAGAGGTCTCGGCCCGCCAAAGCGGCGATACATGGCGGTTTGACGTGACGATCCGGCACCCCGATACCGGCTGGGACGATTACGCAGATGGCTGGCGTGTGCTGGACATGGACGGGAATGAGCTGGGGATGCGCGTGCTGCATCATCCGCATGTGGATGAGCAGCCCTTTACCCGGTCACTTGGCGGCGTCGCCATTCCCGAAGGCACCGCGCAGGTGCAGATACAGGCGCGCGACAATGTCGGGGGCTGGGCCGAAGACACTACGGTCATCGACCTGAACTGACGCTCAGAACACCCCAAGGCTTAGCCCAGCGGCCATCGCAGCACCGATCTCACGACAGTGCTCAAGCTGTTCGTCGGGGATCGTCTTCTCGGCCAGAATTGCCTCGGGCGTCTGCGCATGGGTGCAGATGATCAGCGGCGGCTGAACCTCTTTCAACCGCCAGCCGGTAGCGATGCGGGCAGTTTGACGGGCGGCGTTCTCTCCGTCTGACCCGGCGCAGATCATCTGGGCATAGGGGCGGCCTTCGATCCGCCCCAGAACCGGATAGTAGCTTCGGTCGAAGAATTCCTTCATCAGACCCGAAATCGCCGCCAGATTCTCGGGCGCGCAGAAGATATAGCCATCGGCGGAGAGCAAATCCTCAGGTCCCGCCTGATCGGCGAATTTCAGAACTACGTCTGCCTCGTCACGCCCCGCCGCAGCCGCTGCTTCGGCCATCTGCCGGGCTCCGCCGGTGCGCGAATGGTAAACGATCAGAAGCTGCGCCATGTCAGACCCGGTGATAAGGGCCGCCCGACAGGATGGTTGCAGCCCGATACAGTTGCTCGGCCAGCATCACACGGACCAGCATATGGGGCCAGACCATCGACCCGAATGAGATGGAAAAATCGGCCTCAGCCCGCAGATTAGGGTCTATTCCGTCCGCCCCGCCGATGATCAGTGCCAGATCCTGTCGTCCGGCATCACGCCAGCTGCCCAGTTTCTTGGCAAAATCGGGCGAGGACATGACCCGCCCCCGCTCATCCAGCGTACAGATCACCGCGCCCTTGGGCAGCGCCTTGCGCAGCAGGGCAGCCTCAGCCCCCATGCCTGCGTTTTTTTTGTCTTCAACCTCGATCACCCGCGCAGGACCAAGGCCCAGCGCGCGACCGGTCCTATCAAATCGGGTTAGGTAATCGTCAAGCAGGGACTTCTCGGGCCCGGCGCGCAATCGCCCGACCGCAACTATGCTGATACGCATATCTCTCTCGCCTCCGGCCCCTTAATACGGGCCGGGATGGCGCCTCAGTTCGCCGAGGCGCTGCCGCCCTGAGGCAGCCACATCTTTTCCAGCTGGTAGAATTCGCGCACTTCGGGGCGGAAGATATGGACGATCACGTCGCCCGTATCGATCAGCACCCAGTCGCCGGCATCCTTGCCTTCGACCTTCGAGGTGAAACCGAATTCCTGCTTGATGCGATCCGTCAGCTTTTCCGCCATGGCCGAAACCTGCCGGGTCGAACGACCCGAGGCAATCACCATATGATCCGCAACAGAAGACTTGCCCTGCAGGTTGATCTGCACAACGTCTTCGGCCTTGTCATCGGAAAGTGAGGAAAGGATACGTTCAAGCAGCTTGTCGCTGATTGACTGAGAGTGGGCCATCACGCTGGCCCCATCTTCGGCAGGCAAACCCGCCTGAGTATGTAGAGACAGGACATAGTCCTCCTTTGCTGCGCGCCGTCAGATCCCCGGCGCAGGGATACTTATAAGGTAACAAGCACCCCGTGACATTTCAATGAAGGCCCCCGGAACCCACACAGCATTGTGCCCTGACGGCATCTGCGGGGTCGTAAGGGACCTTGATAGACTCGGCCAGTATCTATATCTGACCGCTTATGAGACCTCATACGGCCCCGAATATCGACCTGCAAGACCGCGCGCGCCTGCGTGAACGGTTCTTTGGGGCTGCCCGCACGGTTCTGGCCCGCCTATAGGCGGCGACCAGCCACTCGCCAGCTATTCTCATCTAAATACGGGAGAGGACCGATGTCCCCCAAAACACTCTATGACAAGATCTGGGATGCCCATGTCGCGCATGAAGCCGATGATGGCACCTGTTTGCTGTATATCGACCGCCATCTGGTGCACGAAGTCACCAGCCCACAGGCGTTCGAGGGCCTGCGCATGGCAGGCCGCAAGGTACGCGCACCGGAAAAAACCATCGCCGTGCCGGATCACAACGTACCGACCACGCCGGACCGCGTGAACGGGATCGAAAACCCCGAATCGCGTATTCAGGTCGAAGCACTGGACAAGAACGCCAAGGATTTCGGCATTCACTATTACCCGGTGAATGACGTCCGTCAGGGCATCGTCCACATTGTCGGCCCGGAACAGGGCTGGACCCTGCCCGGCATGACCGTTGTCTGCGGCGACAGCCACACCGCCACCCACGGCGCGTTTGGTGCGCTGGCCCACGGCATCGGCACCTCCGAGGTCGAGCATGTGCTGGCCACGCAGACCCTGATCCAGAAGAAATCCAAGAACATGAAGGTGGAAATCACCGGCAAATTGCAGCCGGGCGTGACCGCCAAGGATATCACTCTGGCCGTGATCGGCGAAACCGGCACCGCTGGCGGCACCGGCTATGTCATCGAATATTGCGGCGAAGCGATCCGTGATCTGTCGATGGAAGGCCGCATGACCGTCTGCAACATGGCGATCGAAGGCGGAGCCCGCGCGGGTTTGATCGCGCCGGACGAAACCACGTTCGAATATGTCAAAGGCCGCCCGCACGCACCCAAGGGTGCCCAGTGGGAAGCCGCGATGGACTGGTGGAAAACGCTCTATACCGACGAAGGCGCGCATTTCGACAAGGTCATCACCCTGCGCGGCGAAGACATCGCGCCGGTCGTCACCTGGGGCACCAGCCCCGAGGATGTGCTGCCGATCACCGCATCCGTACCGCACCCCGAAGATTTCGAAGGCGGCAAGGTCGACGCGGCCCGCCGGTCCATCGAATACATGGGTCTGGAAGCCGGTCAGAAGCTGAGCGACGTCGAAATCGACACCGTCTTTATCGGGTCCTGCACCAATGGCCGCATCGAAGACCTGCGCGCCGCGGCTGAGATTCTGAAGGGCAAAAAGATCAAGGACGGAATGCGCGCCATGGTCGTGCCCGGTTCCGGTCTGGTCCGTGCACAGGCCGAGGAAGAAGGTCTGGCCGACATCTTCAAAGAGGCCGGGTTCGAATGGCGTCTGGCGGGATGTTCGATGTGTCTGGCGATGAACCCCGATCAGTTGCAACCGGGCGAGCGCTGTGCCGCGACCTCGAACCGCAACTTCGAAGGCCGTCAGGGCCGTGGTGGACGCACCCATCTTCTGAGCCCGGCGATGGCTGCCGCAGCGGCAATCACAGGACGGCTGACAGACGTCCGTGAACTGATGTAAGGTGTCCTCATATCTAGATATTTGAGGGATTGAAGACATGAGTGACTGGATCAAATGGCTCTTGCTTGGACTGCTGTCCATCGCGTTCGGCATCTTTGTGCTGGGTGCGCCGGTGGTGGCGTCTGTTGCCGTAACGGTCGTGACCGGCGTGTTGCTGCTGATTGCAGGCGGGCTACAAATCGTCGGCGGCTTCACGGTTGAAGGCACCGGCAACAAGATCCTGTCGCTCATCATGGGTGCGGTGATGCTGTTTCTGGGTTGGTCCTTTCTGGATCACCCGCTGCAAGGCACGCTGACGCTGGCGACCGTGATGCTGATCCTGTTCATGGCAGGCGGCATCGCGCGGGTCATCCTGTCGTTCCAGATGCGCGGAACGCAGTTCTTCTGGCCCACGCTGATCTCGGGCATCTTGTCCATCGTGCTGGCCGGTATCATCTGGTCTTACGCGGCATCGGAACCCGCAGCTCTGCTGAGCTTGCTGGGCATCCTGCTGGGCATCGAGATGCTGTTCAACGGGTTCGGATTGGTCTTCATGGCGTTCTTTGTCAAAAACGCACCCAACGAAACGAAACAAGCTTAACCGCGGGACATGGGCGCGGCCCTCTCCCGCACGGAGTGTGAACATGGAAAAGTTTGAAAAAGTCCACGGGGTGGCCGCCCCAATGCCTTTGATCAATATCGATACCGATATGATCATTCCGAAGGTGCACCTGAAAACCATCAAACGGTCCGGCCTGGGCGTCGTGCTGTTTGACGAGATGCGCTATCACGACCATGGCGGCGAGAACGAGGATTTCGTTCTGAACAAACCCGCCTATCGCCAGACCGAGATTCTGGTCGCGGGTGACAATTTCGGCTGCGGCTCGTCCCGCGAACACGCGCCCTGGGCGATCAAGGATTTCGGCATCAAGGTCGTGATCTCGACCAGCTTTGCCGACATCTTCTTCAACAACTGCTTCAAGAACGGCATCCTGCCCATCGTGGTCGAAGAAGAACACCACGCGATTCTGATGGAAGACGCGCACAAGGGCGAGAACGCCCGCATGACCGTGCATCTGGAAGATCAGCAGATCACCACCTCGGACGGTGTTGTCATCGAGTTTGACATCGACCCGCACCGCAAGCACTGCCTGCTGAACGGTTTGGACGATATCGGCCTGACGATGGAGAAAGACCACCACATCGACAAATTCGAAGAACATGCAGGTCAGGCGCGCCCCTGGGTGTGATTCTGGGGACGAATCTGTTGACACTCAACCTAACGGGGTCGCGCACGCGGCCCCGTTCGCATTCTTGGGGTTGATTTTTCCCAAACCACAACATCTAGGTATCAAATTGAGATACACGTCGGATTTGCGTCCAAAATGATGCAATCCCGCACCAGTTGCGCCATCATTTTGCCCGAAATCACATGTTATCTGCACCCTGACTTGAGCGAAATGTCGCTTATCGTCCATGGTGACGGAAAGAGGCATCCGTCAGAATTAAGAAACGGGCGGGCACAAGTTGGAAATCAAGTCGGCAAAGATCGGCTGATCCAGTTTGAAAAAGGGTTCGGATAGTGATTGCGCGCACAACTGGGGCGGCGATACGTGGAATATTGGTTGCACTTCTGGTGCTGACACCCGCGTTGTACCTGCCTGTATCATCGACGAACGGGACCGAGATAGTGGTCTTCCTCGCGATCCTCGCGTTCATCCTGACCTTTGCCGAATACAACTCTGCCTTTCCCAGCTTTATCGAATTCCGCGACGCCCCGCCGGTGAACCGGCTGCGTTTTGTCGGCCTGATGTCGATGGTCACCTTCCTGACTTTGGTCTGCAAGAATGGCTATGCACCGACCGATCTGACCACATTCTCGTATTCCGTGGGTCTGGCCGTCGCCAATGTGGTGGACTTCCCGTACTCACCCGTCCGGCTGATCGTTCTGATGTTGCCTGCAGATGCCAGCGCGCCGCTGGTGGAACTGGTGCGTATCACGGCAAGCGTCGCTTATGTCGCCGCTCTGGTCACGATCGCCAGCTTTGCCTATGCGGTGAAGCTGCGCGGATGGCCCACTGGCAACGGGGCCTTCAATGTCTGGACCAACCTGCCGTTGTTTGACCCCACCAAAGGCGGTGACGTGGTCAGCCGCCTGCAGCGTGACGGTCGTCTGAACATCTGCATCGGTATCCTGCTGCCGTTCCTGATCCCGGCCGTGATCAAGCTGCTGACCAATTTCGTGACGCCGATTTCGCTGAACAACCCGCAGACCCTGATCTGGACCATGAGCGCCTGGGCCTTCCTGCCCGCCAGCATGATCATGCGTGGCATGGCGACCCTGCGTATCGCCGGGCTGATCGTGGAAAAGCGCCGCGCTTACTCAACATCCGAGACAACTCAGGCCGCATGATCCGCGCACTGATCCTGCTTTTGCTGCCCATCGCGGCGCAGGCAGATGTGGTGCGCATTGCCAGCTTCAACACCGAGCTCAGCCGGAAAGGCCCCGGCCTGCTGCTGCGCGACATTCAGCGCGACGAGGCGCAGGTGCTTGCGGTCATCGATGTGCTTGTGGCCACGGGGCCCGACATCGTGGCGCTGCAAGGCATCGACTGGGACATGAACGCGATGGCCCTGACGGCTCTGGCAGAAAGCCTCAGAGAGGCCGGGCTGGATTACCCCTATCAGTTTACCGCGCAGCCCAATACCGGGCAGGACAGCGGGCTTGATCTGGATGGGGATGGCCGCACGCAAGGTCCGGGAGACTCGCAGGGATGGGGCTTGTTTACCGGGCATGGCGGGCTGGCGGTGTTGTCGCGTTATGAGATTGCGATGTCCGAGGTGCGGAATTTCTCGGACCTTCTGTGGCGCGATCTACCGGGGGCCGAGTTGCCCGTGGCCGAGGGTGCACCGTACCCGTCCGAGCAGGCACAAGCGGCGCAGCGCCTGTCGTCGACCGGCCATTGGGTCGTGCCGATCAACACCCCCTCGGGCCGTCTGAACCTGATGACCTTTCACGCAACCCCGCCCGTGTTCGACGGCCCCGAGGATCGCAACGGCCTGCGCAACCGGGATGAGATCCGGCTCTGGTCGGTGCTGATGGATGGTGGCATTGGCCCAGCCCCGACCGATCCGTTTGTGATCGCTGGGGATGCCAATCTGGATCCCAATCACAGCGATGGGCGCAGAGAGACCATCGCCAACCTTCTCTCGGACCCGCGCCTGCAGGATCCGCAGCCGAAATCCCTCGCGGGCGACAGGGCCACGGTCCATTGGAAGGCGGTGGGGGAGTTGCGGGTGGATTACGTTCTGCCCTCAGCCGATCTGAAGGTTGTTGATGCCGGTGTCTTCTGGCCCGCGCCGAGTGATGCGAAAAGGGACAGCGCCGAACGGGCCAGCCGTCATCGGCTGGTCTGGGTGGATGTCTCGATGCCATGAGGCACCGCAGTCGCGGTCTGCTCTGATGGTATCGCTGTACGCATCGCCTGATCCAGATCGGTATGCGGCACCGGGCCGATCAACGTGGTCAAGGCCGTATCGTCCAGCCGGTGCGGCACATCCCACAAATATCGCATCTCAAGCAGATGCGGGGCCATGCGCCAGAAAGGACAGGCAAGCTGCAGGGGCCACCATTGCATCCGTTTGAGCGCCACATCACCCCCCGTCACCCGCGACAGAGACTGCGCAATCTCGCGCCCGGTCAGCGTATATCCGGCAAATGGCAGATCGCAGAACCGAGGCAAGTCTTGCCGCATCTCGGCCAACATGACGGCCGTCGCTGCAAGGTCAGGCAGGTACGCCCATGCATGGGGAATATCGGGGTTGCCCGGATAGGTCAGTCGCCCTTTCGACAGACCCTTGATCATCACCTGATCAAACCAGTTCCCCGACGCACACGTGTCGATGAAATCCCCGGCCCGCAGGATGATCACCCGTGCGCTTGAACGGTGATAGGCGTCCTCCATATCGATCCGGATACGACCCAAAGGGTTCCGGGCCAGATGCGGACTGTCAGTAGACCACGGGCCGGGAGTATCCGCCCCGATTACATATACATTGCCCGGCACGATGACCGTTGCACCAGTGCGTTCAGCCACGTCAATCACTTGCCGGTGCAGGCCCGGCACCAGACGGGCCCACTGGGTATAAGGCGGGTTCCAGGCGTTGACGATCACGTCCGCGCCACGCGCCGCCTGCTCCAGCTTGTCAGCCTCGCGATTGAATATCCGCACGGTCCAACCGGCTTTGCGAAACGCAAGTTCGGCATTGCGGCCAAACCGGCCACTGGCGCCGAGTATCAGTACGGTGTGTTGCATGGTGCCCTCCTGTCGGGACCAACTTAACCATGCACATGATTCAGGGAATTGCCGGCAAACGCAGATCATGTATTCATATCTGAATGGACAAAGCGCTTACCCATGCCGATTGGTCGCTGATCCAAAGCTTTCTGGCGGTGGCCGAAACCGGGTCTCTGTCCGCCGCCGCGCGGCAACTGGACCGCAGCCAGCCCACGCTGGGCCGGCAGATTCATGCGCTAGAGGAGGAACTTGGCGTGTCGCTGTTTGACCGGCACGCACGGGGGCTGAAACTCAGCGATGTGGGCAACCAGCTGCTGCCCATGGCGCAGCAGATGCATCAGGCGATGAACGCGTTCAGCATGACGGCGGCAGGCCAGTCGCAAGAGCTGGAAGGCACGGTGCGGATCACCGCGTCCGTCTTTGCCTCTCACCACCTGTTGCCGCCCATATTGGCGCATATACGGCAGCAGGAACCGGCCATTCAACTGGAACTGGTCGCAACGGACGCAACTGAAAACCTGCTCTATCGCGAGGCCGATATCGCCGTGCGCATGTATCGTCCCGAACAGATGGATATCGTGTCGCGCTACCTTGGTGATGTCCCGCTGTGTTTCTGCGCGGCCACAACTTACCTGAACCGCGTCGGACGCCCCAAAACGCCCGAGGATCTGTTCCATCACGATCTGGTCGGGTTCGATGCAAACGAAGACATCATCCGAAAGATGCAGGAAAAGGGATGGCCCGCCAGCAAGGACAGCTTTGCCACCCGCTGCGATCTGCAAAGCGCCTATTGGGAGCTGATCCGCGCCGGGTGCGGTATCGGCTTCAGTCAGGTTCAGGTCGCCGAAGAGGACCCTCTGGTCGAGGTTCTGCCGCTGGATGTAAAGATTCCGATCCTGCCGGTCTGGCTTGCCGCGCCGCAAGCGATGCGCCAGACCCCGCGCATTCGCAGGGTCTGGGACTTGCTGGCCGACGGGCTGAAAGCCAGCCTTTAAAGCGGGCCGGTATAGGTGCCGCGCGGCGGATAGCCATTGTCCAGCGCGTATTTGATACCACCCTGCATGTCAGCGACCGAGGGGCGGCCAAACGGGGTCGATTGCTGCCAGGCGAAATACAGCGTCCGGTCGGGGGCGATGTAGAAATGCCCCGGTTCTGCAAAGAACGCGGCCTCGGCGGTGCCTTCGCGACCTTTGGACAGATACAGGCCCCAGTCTTCCCGCGCAGCGGCCAGCGGCAGGCTGTGCCCGACGCGCAGCCGGGTCGTGCCCGCTTTTGCCACGGTTTCCGCAGCGCGTTCGGCGGTGTCGGTGCTCAGCATGATGACCTCAAGCCCCAGCGCGGCGAAGTCGTCCAGCGCGGCTTCAACCTCACCCATCTGCCTGATGCAGATCGGGCAATGCAGGCCGCGATACTGAATCACCAGCGTGCCGTTTTCGCCCTTGTCGGCATCCAGATCAAAACTTCCATGGCCCACGGTTTCGATTTTCAGGCCTGGGACGGGATTTCCCGGTATCAACATGTGTTTTCCTCGTGATTCTGCCGGATCGTCTCATTGACCCGCTGCGGCGCAGACGCTAGGGCCTGAGCTGTGAAACGCAAGGAGACCCTTCATGTCCAACCCCTCGCTCCTCATCCTGCCCGGAGACGGAATTGGCCCGGAAGTTATGGCCGAAGTGCGCAAAATCATCGACTGGTTCGGCACCAATCGCGGCCTTCACTTTGACGTGAGCGAGGATCTGGTCGGTGGTGCGGCCTATGATGCCCACGGCAAGCCCCTGTCGGACGAAACCATGGCCAAGGCGCAAGAGGTCGACGCGGTGCTGCTGGGTGCCGTAGGCGGTCCGAAATACGACGATCTGGATTTCAGCCTCAAGCCCGAGCGCGGCTTGCTGCGCCTGCGCAAGGAAATGGATCTGTATTCCAACCTGCGCCCGGCCCAGTGCTTTGACGCGCTGGCAGATTTCTCGTCGCTGAAAAAGGATATCGTCGCTGGCCTCGACATCATGATCGTGCGCGAGCTGACCTCTGGCGTCTATTTCGGCGAACCGCGCGGTATCTTCGAGGAAGGCAACGAACGCGTCGGCATCAACACCCAGCGCTACACCGAATCCGAGATCGAACGCGCCGCGCGCTCGGCCTTTGAACTGGCGATGCGCCGGAACAAAAAGCTGTGCTCGATGGAGAAAGCCAACGTGATGGAATCGGGCATCCTGTGGCGTGAGGTTGTGACCCGCGTCGCCGCCGATTACCCCGAGGTTGAACTGTCCCATATGTATGCCGACAATGGCGCGATGCAGCTGGTGCGCGCGCCCAAGCAGTTTGACGTGATCCTGACCGACAACCTGTTCGGCGACATCCTGTCGGATTGTGCCGCGATGCTGACCGGCTCGCTGGGTATGTTGCCCTCGGCGTCCCTGGGCGCTCCGATGGCCAATGGCCGCCCCAAGGCGATGTACGAGCCGGTACATGGCTCGGCACCCGACATCGCAGGTGAAGGCAAGGCCAACCCGATCGCCTGTATCCTCAGCTTCGCCATGGCGCTGCGCTATAGCTTTGACCAGGGCGATGAGGCCACCCGTCTGGAAACCGCGATCGAGAAGGTGCTGGCCGACGGCGTCCGCACCGGTGACCTGCTGGCGGATGAGGGCGTGACCCCGGTCTCGACCACGGAAATGGGCGCAGCCATCATCGCTGCGCTGGATGCCAGCCTGTAAGCTACCTAGATAGAATTGAAGAAAGGCGGCGCCCGGTGCGCCGCCTTTTTCGTATCAGTTCCCGCCGAAGATATCCCGGATCAAGTTATTGATGGCCCGTTCAAAGCCACCACCTTGGCGTCGACGGGGTTGGGGCTGCGCGACCTGAACTGGCGGTTCGGGCACGATCATCGGCAATGGCGTGGGCGTCATCCCTTCGGTCACACGCAGCATGGTCTCTTTCCAGATCTCGGCAGGCAGCCCGCCACCGGTGACACCCGAAAGCGGCGTGTTGTCGTCATAGCCCATCCAAACACCGGCCACGTAGTCGGCGGTGAAGCCAATGAACCATGCATCCCGCGCGGCCTGAGTCGTGCCGGTCTTACCCGCAACCTGCCATCCCGGCAGCTTCGCGCGACCGCCGGTGCCTTGGGACACCACACGCTCCATCATCCAGGTCAGTTGTTTGGCCGCGTTGTCATTGATCACCCGCTCACCGATCCCGGTGGTCGTCACCATGACCGGCGTGTCATCGCCCAGCAGCTTCAACTCGGTCAGACCATATGGTTCCACAGATGACCCACCGTTCAGGATACCCGCATAGGCCCCGGTCATCTCGATCAGTGTGCTTTCGGATGCGCCCAGCGCCAGCGCCGGTCCCTGCGCCAGATCGCTGGCAATCCCGAAGCCGCTGGCCACGGTGCGCACATTGTCCAGCCCGGCCACTTCGGCCACTTTCACAGCGGGAATGTTCAGCGAGTTCTTCAGGGCATCGGCCAGCGTCACGCGGCCATAAAACTTGTTCGTATAGTTCTTGGGGCACCAGTTGCCCGACCCCGGAATGTCGACGCAATAGGGTTCATCGACCACAATGTCATAGGGCGAATAGCCCAGCTCCAATGCTGTGGCATAGACGAATGGCTTGAAGGACGATCCGGTTTGGCGCAGCGCCTGCGTCGCGCGATTGAACGCGCCCGACACGCGGGTCTTGCGCCCGCCGACCATCGCGCGCACGGCCCCATCAGCGGACATCACCACAATCGCCGCCTGTGCCTTGGACCCTTCCCGAACCTTCTCCTGAAAGATGAATTGCAGCGCCTCTTCTGCCGATCTCTGAATACGCTGGTCCAGAGTCGTACGGATCACCACATCCTCGGTGGTATTGCGCGTGAAAAACTCAGGCCCGCTGGCCATGACCCAATCGGCGAAATAGCCACCAGCCCTTGCTGCTGCGGCCTCGGACAGTTCCGCAGGACGGCTGCGCGCTTCGCTGGCCTGCGCGCCGGACAGATAACCCTGATCCTCCATCAACCCGACCACAAGCCGCGCGCGATCCTGCGATCGTTGCAGGCTGTTGGTGGGCGCATAGCGTGTCGGGGCAACCAGAAGACCCGCCAGCATCGCCGCTTCGGCCGGCGAGACCTCGGCCGCGGATTTGCCGAAATAGCGCTGGCTTGCAGCCTCGAATCCGCGCGCACCTGCACCCAGGAAGGCCCGGTTCAGATAGATCGTCAGGATTTCGTCCTTGGAGTACTTGACCTCCATCGCCATCGCATAAATGGCTTCTTTCCCCTTGCGCCACAGCGAGCCCTGACGGCAATCCGACTCATAAGCGGCCTCCGACTCCCACTCGCTGGGATCGTAGGGAACACCAAGACACAGCAGCTTGGCAGTCTGCTGGGTGATGGTAGAACCGCCATGGCCAGACAATGGTCCGCGCCCCTCACTCAGGTTGATACGCACGGCGCTGGCAACGCCGCGCGGACTGACGCCGAAATGGCGATAGAATCGCTTATCCTCGGTGGCGATCACCGCGTTCTTCAAATGGGGTGAGACAGTATCCGCCGTAATCACCCCACCAAACTGATCGCCGCGCCAGGCAAAGACCTTGCCGTCACGATCCAACAGCGTCACAGACCCCCGCGCGCGCCCGTCCAGCAAGGCATCCACATCGGGCAGCGAGGTGTAAACGACCCCCACCGCCAGCGCGATCAGCATCGCCACCACGGCCCCGACGCGCCAGGTCACGCCCCAGATCAGACGCCAGATCCAACGGAAAAGGCGACGAAAAATCCCACCGCCATTGCTGCCCGAGCGTTTGCGTGTCTTCTTGCGGGCGGTCTTGCGCGTGGTTGTCTTGCGGGCGGTCGATTTCTTGCCCGCCGGTTTCGCAGCCCGCTTGGTCGCCGAAGGTTTGCGCCCCTTCGACGGGTACCGTTTATCCGCGACCAATGTCGGTTTGCGGCGCTTGGACTCAGTCATGCTCAAACTCTGCCCGGTTATGCTTTTGGCCCACCATACCCCGGTGGCCTGCCTATGTTGAGGTCCGATTTACCGGAATTTCCCCTCCCATATCCGCCTAAAATTTAGACGCACGGCAGGTTTTGTGCAAAAATTGTGCAACTTCGCGTCATTTTTGAACCGAATTACGCCCCAAAACCATTTCTTACCGCCTCGGGTCACGCTCTTTTTCTGCAGGTGCAAACAAGCCGGTCAGACCGGAGAAGCAGAGGGGAAAGACGTGAAACTGATCATTGCGACAATCAAGCCGTTCAAGCTCGAGGAGGTGCGCGAGGCACTGACCCAGGCTGGAGTGCGCGGCATGATGGTGACCGAAATTAAGGGCTTCGGCTCGCAATCCGGTCACACTGAAATCTATCGCGGCGCCGAATACGCCGTGAACTTCGTGCCCAAGATCAAGCTCGAGATCGTGGTGCCCGCCACGATGGCCGACCAGATCGTTGAGACCATCACCACAACCGCCAAGACCGGCAAGATCGGTGACGGCAAGATTTTCGTCCTCGATGTCGAGCAGGCGCTGCGCGTGCGGACCGGGGAAACCAACGAAGAGGCGCTGTAAGCGCCGACACTCACACTCAATCCGAGGAAAACACATGAACCTGATGAAATCTCTCATCCCTGCTGCCGCGCTGGTCGTGCTGCCGCAGATGGGTTTGGCGCAAGAAGCCGCAGAAGGCGAGGCCGCGCTGCACACCCAGTATATCTTTACCACCCTGCTGTTCCTGATGGCGGGCTTTCTGGTCTTTTTCATGGCGGCAGGTTTTGCCATGCTGGAAGGCGGCCTGGTGCGGTCCAAGAATGTGGCCATGCAGATGATCAAGAACGTGGCGCTGTTTTCCTGCGCCGCGATCATGTACTGGCTGGTCGGCTTCAACACGATGTATCCGGGCGACTTCAATGGGTTCTTCGCCCTTGGCGGTCCGACGGTGCTTGATGCGGTGGGTGTTGACCCTGCCGAGGCCGCCCTGGACTATGCCTCGATCGGCTCGGACTTCTTCTTCCAGCTGGTCTTTGTGGCTGCGACCGCGTCCATCGTGTCGGGCGCCGTGGCCGAGCGGATCAAGCTGTGGCCCTTCCTGATCTTCGTCATCGTGCTGACCGGCATCCTGTATCCGATTTCGGGGTCGTGGAAATGGGGCGGCGGCTGGCTGGACGCCATGGGCTTTTCCGACTTCGCCGGTTCGACCGTCGTGCACTCGGTCGGAGGCTGGGCCGCTCTGGCTGGCTGTCTGATCCTTGGCCCGCGTATCGGCAAGTACAAGGACGGCAAGGTTCACCCCATGCCCGGTTCGAACCTGGCGCTGGCAACTTTGGGGACGTTCATCCTGTGGCTGGGCTGGTTCGGTTTCAACGGCGGCTCGCAGCTGGCGATGGGCACCGTGGGTGACGTCTCCGACGTGTCGCGCATCTTCGCCAACACCAACATGGCCGCCGCGTCAGGTGCAGTTGCAGCCCTGATCATGACCCAGGTCCTGTATAAAAAGCCCGACCTGACCATGGTGCTGAACGGCGCGCTGGCCGGTCTGGTTTCGATCACTGCTGAACCGCTGGCCCCGACCCTGTTCGGCGCGCTGTGGATCGGTGCCGTGGGCGGTATCATCGTGGTCTTCGCGGTTCCGATGCTGGATAAGTTCAAGATCGACGACGTGGTCGGTGCCATCCCGGTCCACCTGTTCGCAGGTATCTGGGGCACTATCGCCGTGATCTTCTACGGCGAGGCCAACCTGATCACCCAGCTGACCGGTATCGTTGCCTACGGTGTCTTCACCTTCGTCGCCGCGCTGATCCTGTGGATGGTTCTGAAAGCAACCGTCGGCATCCGCGTCAGCGAAGAAGACGAGATCAACGGTCTGGACATGGCAGAACTGGGTATGGAAGCCTACCCGGAGTTCTCGAAAGGCTAAGCTGCAATCAGCTCAACAAAAAAACCCGGGCGCTCGCGCCCGGGTTTCTTTTTGGATTGTTTTTTGGACTAAACCCCAACGTCAACAATCGCCTGCGCCAGGATCGGCACTGTCGTTGCGTTCAGACCGGCGATGTTCAGGCGGCTGTCGCCGACCATGTAGATGCCGTGATCGGCGCGCAGTTTCTCGACCAGTTCCGGCGCGGCACCAAGACGCGAGAACATGCCGCGGTGCTGGGCGACAAAGCCAAAGCGGTCCGATCCTGTCAGGCGTTGCAATTCGTCGGCCAGTTGCTGACGCAGGCCAAGCATGGACAGGCGCACCTCTTCCAACTCGGCGGCCCAATCGGCGCGCAGGGCGTCGTCGTTCAGGATCGTGGTCACAACGCGCGCACCGTGATCGGGCGGGAAGGAATAGTTCTGGCGGTTCAGGAAGGCCAAAGTGGCTTGGTTCAGCGCCGTCTGCGCCGGATCGTCGCTGATTGCCATCAGCAGGCCGGTACGCTCGCGATAAACGCCGAAATTCTTCGAACAGGACGCCGCGATCAGGCAGCGCTTGACGGACGAGGCCACCAGGCGGGTGGCCTGTGCGTCTTCTTCAAGCCCGTCGCCAAAACCCTGATAGGCAATGTCGATCATCGCCACGAGGCCACGCTCGTTGATCAGGTTCACGACCTCTTGCCATTGCACCATGTTCAGGTTGGCACCGGTCGGGTTGTGGCAACAACCATGCAGCAGAACCACATCGCCTGCGGTGGCGGTTTTCAGGTCCTCGATCATGCCATCGAAATCAACGCCGCGCGTTTCGCCGTCGAAATAGCGGTACTGGACCGTCTCCATTCCCAGATAATTCAGGATCGACAGGTGGTTGGGCCATGTCGGGTTCGACACAAACACACGGGCCGAGGGGTTGGCCATACGGATCATCTCAAACGCCTGCCGACACGCGCCGGTGCCGCCGGGGGTCGCCACGGCGGCGATGTTGCCGCGCGGAACTGCATTGCCAAGGATCAGGCCGATCATCGCATCCGAATAGGCCGGATCACCGGCCAGACCGGTATAGGCCTTGCTCTCCTGCTCTTGCCAGATGCGTTGTTCAGCGGCTTTGACCGCACGCATCACCGGGGTCACGCCCTCGGCATTCTTGTAAACGCCCACACCCAGGTCGATCTTCTGATCGCGCGGGTCTTCGCGGTACATTTGCATCAGCGCCAGAATCTTGTCGGCGGGCTGCGGTTTGAGGTTCTCGAACATCAGGTCTCTCCGGTTGCGACGGGCAGGGTCGGGAAGGCACCCCATTCCGCCCAGGAGCCGTCATAAAGCGAGTGGTCTTTCTTGCCCATGCGCTCGAGCGCAAGGCTGAGGATTGCGGCGGTCACGCCTGACCCGCAACTGGTTATCGCAGGTTTCGACAGATC
Organism: Ruegeria sp. AP12; assembly: GCF_056540025.1. Classification (NCBI taxonomy): domain Bacteria; kingdom Pseudomonadati; phylum Pseudomonadota; class Alphaproteobacteria; order Rhodobacterales; family Roseobacteraceae; genus Ruegeria; species Ruegeria sp. AP12. The sequence continues at coordinate 30,703 of NZ_JBQFVZ010000008.1, read as the reverse complement.
AACGCCTGCGGCCTCGAACACGGCACGGCACGCGTCGGGCGATTTCATCGTGCCGTCCCCATTCAGCAGGTCGCCAAAGGGCACGTTGTGCGATCCCGGAATATGGCCCGAACGCAAGCCTTCGCGCGGCTCGGCCTCGGTTCCGGCGAAACGGGCGGCGGAACGGGCATCGATGATCTGGTGATCGGCCAGCTTGGCAGCAGCAGAGACCTGCGTAACATCGCGCACCATCTGGTTCTGCACCCGTACGGTCATGTGGCGGTCGCGAATAACGGGGGGCAGATCCTCGATCTCACGCTCTTCGGCTTGCCACTTGGGCAGACCGCCATCCAGCACGGCGACGTTCTCTTGCCCCATCAGGCGGAACAGCCACCAGACCCGCGCCGCCGAGAAAAGCCCCGCGCCGTCATAGATCACCACCTGATGGCCGTCGCCCACGCCCATGGCCCGCAGGCGCGACATGAACTTTTCCACCGGCGGTGCCATATGCGGCAGATCAGAACGGTGGTCGGAAATCTCGTCAATGTCGAAGAAGCGCGCGCCGGGAATGTGGCCCGCCTCATATTCGGCCCTGGCGTCACGGTTCTGCGCAGGCAGATGCCACGACCCGTCCAGAATCCGCAGATCCGGGTTCTTGATATGTGCGGCCAGCCATTCGGTAGATACCAGGGTTTTCGGATCGTCCTGCATCAAAGCCTCTCCTCAGCGAGCTTGAATTTTCCCTATACCCGGCAGGATAGGGGTTCAAGGCTGGATAGGCCTATTCTGACGCCCGGCGCAGGCGAAAATGCTGAATAATCCCGATCAGACTGATCAGAATCCAGAACCCTTCGATCAGCATCGAGGCAAGGTTGAAATTATGCACCAGCGAATAGACGATCAGCACCGAGCCCAACAGGTTCACGACCGGAAAGGCCAGATCGTCCGAATTCATCATCCGCATCTGCGTTGCAAAATAGGCCGCCACCACGATCAGCGCCCCGAACGACCCGATGGCGTCCACGATGGTCAGGGTTTCCAGCAATGCGGTCATGCGGTCAGGTTCCGTTCAGATGGTCAGGCTGTTGCGAATAGTGGTGCATATTCAGAAAAGCCGCCCCTTGGGCACCGGCCCTGTATCCATGCGGCAGATCGGCGGCAAAGCGCAGGCCCTGCCCGGTCTGCAAGGGCAGCCATTCCCCATCGCGCAGAATCTCCAGATCTCCGCTGAGGACAAAGACCTCTTCGGTGACGCCGGCGGCGTGGGGGGGGGACTCGTGGCTTTGGTTGGGGGCAAGCTGGACGTGAAAGGTTTCCGCGCCCAGCGCCGGGTCGAAAGGAAATACGATCTTGACCTCGATACTGCCGGGGAAGGTGACGGTCTGGAACACGCCCGCATTGGCCGGATCGCGCAGAACGGACGACCCGATCAACGCGCTCAGCGGAAGTTGGAACCCCTTGGCGATCTTCCACAGGGTCGCAATGGTCGGGCTGGATTCGCCCCGTTCGATCTGGCCCAGCATGGCTTTGCTGACACCGGTCATTTCAGCCACTTTCGACAGGCTCAGCCCCGAGGCCGCGCGCACATCCCGTAGTTTCAGAGTAATGTCGTCCGGTGCCATATCGCTGTCTTTCGAATCCCCTTGTGCGTTATAGCGCACATGTGATACGTGCGCTATAACGCACAATCTCGACGCAATGCAACCCGAGGCAATAGGGAAACAGCATCATGCCAATGTACCGATCCAGAACCTCCACCCATGGCCGCAACATGGCCGGCGCCCGTGGCCTGTGGCGCGCCACCGGCATGCAGGATGACGATTTCGGCAAGCCGATCATCGCCATCGTCAACTCGTTCACCCAATTCGTACCGGGTCACGTCCACCTGAAGGATCTGGGCCAGATGGTCGCGCGCGAGGTTGAAGCCGCAGGCGGTGTTGCCAAGGAATTCAACACCATTGCCGTGGATGACGGCATCGCCATGGGCCATGACGGGATGCTGTATTCGCTGCCCTCGCGCGAGGTGATTGCGGATTCGGTCGAATACATGGTCAACGCGCATTGCGCCGACGCGATGGTCTGCATCTCGAACTGCGACAAGATCACCCCGGGTATGCTGATGGCCGCGATGCGCCTGAATATCCCGGCCATTTTCGTCTCGGGCGGGCCGATGGAGGCGGGCAAGATCGACATCGCCGATCTTGAGGCGAAAAAGATCGACCTTGTGGATGCCATGGTCGCCGCCGCTGATGACCGCTTTACCGATGAACAAGTCCAGCATATCGAGGAAAACGCCTGCCCCACCTGCGGGTCATGCTCGGGCATGTTCACCGCAAACTCGATGAACTGTCTGGCCGAGGCGCTGGGTCTGGCGCTGCCGGGCAATGGCTCGACCCTCGCCACCCATGCAGACCGCAAGAACCTGTTCCTTGAGGCTGGGCGTCGGATCGTCGAAATCACCAAACGGCATTACGAGTTGGACGAAAAAGGCTTCCTGCCGCGCGAAATCGCAACCTTCGATGCCTTCGAGAACGCCATGAGCCTGGATATCGCCATGGGTGGTTCAACCAATACGGTTCTGCACCTGCTGGCCATCGCCCACGAAGGCGGCGTCGATTTCACCATGTCCGACATGGACCGCCTCAGCCGCAATGTCCCCTGCCTATGCAAGGTCGCGCCCAATACCGAGAACGTGCATATGGAGGACGTCCACCGCGCCGGTGGCATCTTCTCGATCCTTGGCGAGCTTAGCCGCGCCGGATTGTTTCACGAACATTGCAGCACGGTGCACACGCCAACCATGGGTGAGGCGATTGCCAATTGGGACATCAAGATCGCCAACAACCCCGCCGCGCAAGAGCTGTTCAAAGCAGCCCCCGGCGGCGTGCGGACCACGCAAGCATTCAGCCAATCGAACCGGTACAAGGAACTGGATACCGACCGTGAAGGCGGCGTGATCCGCTCCAAGGAACACGCGTTTTCTCAGGACGGAGGCCTTGCAGTTCTGTTCGGCAATATCGCCCGCGACGGCTGCATCGTGAAAACAGCAGGTGTGGATGCCAGCAGCCTGACCTTCACCGGCTCGGCCTATGTGTGCGAAAGTCAGGATCAGGCGGTCAGCGACATCCTGACCGGCAAGGTGAAAGAGGGCGACGTCGTCGTGATCCGCTACGAAGGTCCCCGCGGCGGGCCGGGGATGCAGGAAATGCTGTATCCGACCTCGTATCTGAAATCCAAAGGTCTGGGCAAAGCCTGCGCGCTGCTGACCGATGGTCGTTTCTCAGGCGGCACCTCGGGCCTGTCCATCGGCCATGTCTCACCCGAGGCCGCCGAAGGCGGCGTGATCGGTCTGGTGCGTCAGGGTGACAGGATCGAGATCGACATTCCCAAACGCTCGATCCATCTGGCGGTGTCGGATGAGGAACTGGCCACACGTCGCGCAGAGCAGGACGAAAAGGGCTGGGAACCGGCAGAGCCGCGCAAGCGCAAGGTCTCTACCGCGCTGAAAGCCTATGCCAAGCTGACCACCAGCGCCGCCAAAGGGGCGGTGCGTCAGGTTTGAGTTGGAAACCGCTCAACTAAAAAACGGTCTACCTGTCCGGTGGGCCGTTTTTGTTCATTTGTGGGATTAAGCTAACGTTCGAGTCTCAGGAGGCTTTCAGTCTTCGATTTCAAGCAAGGCCGGATCGAACCAGACATCCTCGTAAGTTCCGTCAGTGAGGAAGCGCCAACCGGGTGGAAGAATCAGAAACTTAAGACTGAGTTCGCATCGGGTTTCAAGGTGAGCTAGATGCATCGGTTTAAAGAAATCAGCAGCATCTGAAAGCTCTACTCCACCCCAAAGATACCAACCACTTACACCTGATGTCGGCGGATGACGAAGCCCGTTAAGTGGCATCAGCCCCTCTAGTGCAGATTGTGAAACACCTACTTTGTCCCCATCGAAGGCTTCGCAAGTTTTGAGTTCAAGGTCCGCACAGACTTGTTTTTGCGATTGTCGAATACTCTGCTTCAAAATTGCTTTCCCATTGTCCCGCGACACTATCGACTTTCAAATTTGAAGCAACTTTGGACTAGAAGCAGACGCTCATCTGCAAACCATGTTCCGGGCAGATGTATCGCTGCCGGGGATACCTATCGCCGCTCAATCACCCAGCTTGGCGTGCACTTCGTCCAGATCGATCTCACCCACGGGCATCTTGTTGGCCGGGTTTTCGAAATCGTATTTGAACAGCTCGAAATCCTGTTTGTAGATTTCATAGACCAGATGCATCGATAGATCGTCGAAATAGTCCTCGACCGGATGCGCGCGTTTGGGGCCGTGGCCTTCGGATTCGTTGAAACGGGGGATTGCGGACAGATCAATGGCGTGTGGGGTCTCAAGACTGTCCAGCACGCCCTGCATCCCATCGTTGAACTTTTCGGTCCAAAAGATGCGATCATACCGCCCGCCATTCACGATGAAGGTCGACACATGCCCCGACATGGCGGACCAGTGAATATCCGGATCCATCGGGCGCCGCCAGCGGATCGTATCGCGGGCAAACAGCAGGAACCGGCGGAAGCTGGCGATCTGGTCGAACTCACCCTTGCCATCATCTCCGCCCACTTCGATCCCGTAATTATACACCAGCGTCGGCACCAGATTGCCCCGATACCTCTTGCCATTGCGCTGGATGCCGCAAATCTTGTCGAAAAAGGAACTCAGAATCCGGGTGTACGGATTGCGCACACAGGTAAAGGAATACGACCCGTGATTGCGCACATTTTCCGCGATCATACCCTGGCTTTGATCGAAGGCCCATTTGTGCATCCCGTCCTTGGCGTCGTGGATATCGCCGTCAAAGAACTGCCCGTGATCCGAGTAATACATGATCTGACCAATGGTCGAGCACGCGCATTTCGGCACCACACGGTAAACCATGCTTTCGCTCTCGGTCATCCAGGTGCCGGGAAACCCCATCTGCGTGCCTCCTATGCTGGTCGGGTATCAGGTTGATAGGCCAGCTTTTGAAATCAAAAAACCAAAAATACTCTGTTTATTCAATCGCTCATCCTCAGTATCACAGGTGCAATCGGGCAAAAACGGAAATCGCGACACCAAATGGCAAAGATTGCCTATATCCTGCTGTGCCACAAAGACCCTGACGCGATCATCGCGCAGGCCGAGCAGTTGACGGCTGCCGGCGATTGCATGGCGATCCATTTCGATGCCCGCGCGCGTGAGGCGGATTATGACAAGATCCGCACCGCGCTGAAGGGCAACCCGAATGTCACCTTCGCCGACAAGCGCATCAAATGCGGTTGGGGTGAGTGGTCTTTGGTGCAGGCCACGCTTTATGCGCTGCAAGCGGCTGTCGAGACATTCCCCCGCGCCACCCATTTCTACATGCTGTCGGGCGATTGCATGGCGATCAAAACAGCGGAATACACGCATAATTTTTTGGACGAGCAGGACAGGGATTTCATCGAAAGCCACGATTTCTTTGCCAGCAACTGGATCAAGACCGGGATGAAAGAAGACCGGCTGATCTATCGCCACTATTTCAACGAACGTACGCAGGCCAAACGGTTCTATGCGGCCTACGAGTTGCAAAAACGTTTCAAGCTGACGCGCGAGATTCCCGAGGACATTCAGGTCATGATCGGCAGCCAATGGTGGTGCCTGCGCCGCCGCACGGTCGAAATGATCCTTGAGTTCTTGCAACAGCGTCGCGACGTGATCCGGTTCTTCTCGACCACCTGGATCCCGGATGAAACCTTCTTTCAGACGCTTGTCCGTCATCTGATCCCGAAGGGTGAGATCGAAAACCGCACGCCGACCTTCCTGATGTTCTCGGATTACGGAATGCCGGTGACGTTCTACAACGATCATTTCGACATGCTGCTGGGGCAGAACTATCTGTTTGCCCGCAAGATCAGCCCCGAGGCGCATGAGCTGAAGGACCGGCTGGGCGCGCTGTATGCCAGCACGGGCGTCGACTTCCCGATCTCGGATGAGGGGCGCAACCTGTATGCCTTCCTGACCGGGCGGGGCCGCGTCGGCCGCCGGTTCGGGCAAAGGTTCTGGGAGGCCGGAAATACGCTGGGTCCCGAGCGTGAACTTTTCCTGATCGTCTGCAAAAAGTGGCACGTGGCCAAACGGCTGGTGGATCAGATCGCCTCGGAAACCGACATCCCGTGCATCGAGTATCTGTTCAACGAACAGGACACGCCCCTGCCCGATCTGGGCGGGATCGAGACGACGCTCAACAAACGCTCGCGCCATCGGCGGGCGGTTGTCCAAATGCTGTTTCAGCATTTCGGGTCAAACCAACTGGCGCTGTGTCTGGACCCGTCCAATCTGGACGTCATTCAGGATTTCTGCGGCGATGCGGCCAAGACCCATGTGCTGGAGATCGAGTGCGACTATTCCGACGACTATCTGATCGGCCACGCCCGACGCGTCGGGCTGGCGGGTGAAAACAGCCCGGCTGAGACGGTTTCCCGCCTGTTGCCCACTTTGCGTAATGATCTGGCTTATGAATCCCAACAAATCCGCGAGGCCGGGATCGATGGCTATCTGCGCCTGCGCGAAAGCGCCGACCGCGCCGAAAATGAGGCCGCCATTGCACGCTTTCTGGGTGTGGAAAGCGACAAGGCGCAGTCCATCATGAAGCTGGATTACCTGTTTTCAGACTAAGGCCCGGCGGCACGATCCGCACCGCCGGAACCGTGATCAGATGTCGAACTTCACGCCCTGTGCCAATGGCAGTTCAGCCGAATAATTCACGGTATTGGTCTGGCGTCGCATATAGGCTTTCCACGCGTCCGAGCCGCTTTCACGCCCGCCACCGGTTTCCTTCTCGCCCCCAAACGCGCCACCAATCTCGGCCCCGGATGGCCCGATATTCACGTTGGCGATGCCGCAATCCGATCCGGCTGCGGTCAGGAATTGCTCGGCCTCGCGCATGTTCAGCGTGAACACGCAGGAGGACAGGCCCTGCGGGACGTCGTTCTGCAAGTCCAGCGCGTGATCGAAATCGTCATAACCCATCACGTAAAGGATCGGGGCAAAGGTCTCGGTTTTGACCACGTCCGTCTGGCCCGGCATTTCCACGATTGCGGGTTCCATGTAGACACCGCCCGGCACCCCTTCGGTCACGCGTTGGCCACCAAACACGGTGCCGCCTTCGGACTCAGCCGCCTTCAGCGCGGCGGTCATTGCAGCGCCCGAGGCTTCATCCACCAAAGGCCCAACCAGCGTGCCTTCGGCGAGTGGATCGCCAATGGGCAGACCGGCATAGGCTTTCTTGAGGCGCGCAACCAGTTCATCCTTGATCGAGTTATGCACGATCAACCGCCGCAGCGTCGTGCACCGTTGCCCTGCGGTTCCAACAGCCGAGAACACAATCGCCCGCACGGCCATTTCCAGATCCGCCGAGGGGCCAACGATCATTGCATTATTGCCGCCAAGTTCCAGAATGCACTTGCCGAACCGCGCCGCGACGATGGGCGCAACCGCGCGGCCCATGCGGGTTGACCCGGTGGCCGAGATCACCGGAACATCCTCGCTTGCGACCAGCGCTTCGCCCAGCGCGGCCCCGCCGATCAGGGTTTGCAGCAGGTTGTCGGGTGCGTCGCCAAACCGGGCCAGTGCGCGTTCGAAAATCTTCTGACAGGCCATTGCCGTCAGCGGCGATTTTTCGGACGGTTTCCAGATCACCGGATCGCCGCAGACAATCGCCAGCGCTGCGTTCCACGACCAGACCGCAACCGGGAAATTGAAGGCCGAGATCACACCGACCGGCCCTGCCGGATGCCACGTCTCCATCATCCGGTGGCCGGGGCGTTCCGAGGCGATGGTCAGACCGTACAGCTGTCGCGAGAGGCCAACGGCAAAGTCGCAGATATCGATCATCTCCTGCACTTCGCCCAGACCTTCGGACGTAATCTTGCCCGCCTCCCAACTGACCAGCGCGCCCAGGTCGTCCTTGGCGGCGCGCAGTTCTTCGCCCAGCAGGCGGATCAACTCACCCCGGCGCGGGGCTGGCACGGTACGCCACGCTTTGAACGCGGTTTTGGCATTGGCAAAGATGGTCTCCACCTCGGAGGCCGGGGTTTCGTGCACTTCAGCCAGAACGCGCCCGTCAATCGGGGATCGCACGGTCAGCGTGCCGCCCGTCAACTCGGCAGCAGTCAGGTCGAGGTTTGCCAGAGTGGTTTCTGCAGTCATCACAACGTCTTTCATTTCTCACGCCGCCTTGTTCTGTGGGGTTACATCGCCCGCCCGGTAGAGCCGGCCAAATTCAGTGTTCAGGAAATCGGACAGGTTCACCTGCTCTTGCCGGACAAACCCGGTCGAGGGCAGAACGCCGGTGCGCATCAGATCGACGACGCCCAGAACACCTGCGGCGGTTGTGACTTGAATGGCGCTCCAGACCTGTCCGTTGATCTCGCGGGCGAAGCTTTTGTTGATCAGGGATTTCTCGCGTAGCGCTCCGTCGATCATGCCTTTGGCCGTGCAATAGACCAACACCACATCCTGATCGGTGCGCGGCAGGGCGGCCTCGAAGATCTCTTTCAGCAAATCGCGGCGGCGTTCCAAACCAAGATCGTGCAACAGCAGTTTCAGGATATCACAATGGCCCGGATAACGGATCGAGCGATAGGAGACCGCCCGCGCCCTGCCCTCCAGCGTTTCCGGCAATGTCCCCAGACCGCCTGAGGTGTTAAAGCACTCGTATTCCACCCCGTCATGGCCCAGCACCTCATAGTCTTCCAGCGGTGCGGTCTTGACGCGTTCACCATTCACGATGGCATCGCAGGGATTGCAGTATTCGTTGATCAACCCGTCCGTGGACCATGTCAGATTGTATTTCAGCGCGTTGGTGGGAAAAAGCGGCAAGGCCCCCACCCGCATGTGCAGACTGTCGATCTGGTCGAATTCCGCCGCCAGCGACGCGCCCGCGATACCGACAAATCCGGGTGCCAGACCGCATTGCGGCATGAAGGCGGTTTGGCTTCCGTCGGCCAGTTCGCGCACCGCGTTGGTGGCCGCGACATCCTCGGTCAGGTCAAAGTAATGCGCGCCTGCCTGTTTGGCCGCTTTGGCAATGGTCGGGGTCAGAAAGAACGGGGCTGCTGAGATGACGGCGTCGAAGCCATCCAGCCCCTCGGCCAGCCCCTCAGCGTCTTTCGCATCGATCTGCTTGGTGGCCACGCCCAGCTTTGCAACCTCGCCCAGCGCTTTCAGATCGTGATCTGCGACGGTGACGCTGTAATTCGGTGATCCTTTCAGAAGCGTGGCGATCATCTGCCCGATTTTGCCAGCCCCTACGACGCAAACAGTCCAGGACATTGCGTGCCTCCTCTTTCTGGTTTTCCTTCAAGAGTGGCGCAGAGGATGGTCATTTCGCAGGGGGTATCTTGACGAAAAGCACGTCATATTCGTCATTATGCCGAGATTTCCGTCATTATGGAAAATCACGGACCTGACAGAAAAACGCCCCGGACCGCAGTCCGGAGCGTCTGACATCAATCTGTTGTTTACCCGGGGTAGAACGCCGTCAGACGGTCGCACCTTTCAGCCGGATCATCGTGCCGACGCTGCCTGCACAAACGCCAACCACGATAGCAATCATCAGTTCCAGCGCTTCGACATGGGCGAACTGAAACCCGGCAAATACCAGGGTTTCGGCCACACCGACCAGACCGCCCAACGTTGCGCCCAGCCACAGACGGCGGGTCATCATGCCAAGGGCGAGGCCAAGAATACCCGGCAAGCTTAGGATATTGCCGCCGATGGTTCCCAGAATATCAAGCATATCTCGCCCCTTCTCAATCGGTCCGCGTGGACAGGAATGACCGGATTTCGTCGCTGTCGGCGGTTGCGTGCTGCTGCAACGGTGCTTTGCCTTCCAGTTCGGCCGTTACATCCTCGTAGGTCTCAAGGTAATTGGGCGGCAGGCTGTGCGCGATGCCCTGATGGCAGTCGATGCAGGTCATGTTGTTGTCGATGGCGCGCTGATGCTCGGATGCGGCGCGGGTTTCCTGAATGGTGAAGTCCATATAGTCGAAGTTGTGGCAGTTCCGGCATTCGCGGCTGTCCGACGCCTTCATCTTCTTCCAGACCGCCGAGGCCATGCTGAGGCGATGCGCCTCGTATTTCTCAGGCGTGCTGATGGTCCCGGCCAGTTCGTGATACACGTCCTTCACGGCCATGATCTTGGCCTTGATCTTGTGATTCCACTCGTGCGGCACGTGGCAGTCGGAACAGATCGCCCGCACGCCAGAGTGGTTGTTATAGTGGATGGTCTCGCGATATTCGCCCAGGTTGGTTTCCATCGTGTGGCACGAGACGCAGAATTCCTCGGTATTGGTCAGTTCCAGTGTCCAGTGGAACCCACCCCAGAACAGGATACCGGCCAGAAAACCCGCCAGAATCAGGAACCCGGAACTGAAGGCCACAGCCGGGGTCCAGATCCAGGACCAGAGGCGGCGGATCCAACCGCGTTTTTCAGGAGATGCTGCCATATTGGTGCTCCTTTATTTTCTTGTGGGTTGGATTAGTTGCCCGAGGACGGCTGAAACACGTTTTCGACCAGCGGCGGAGCATCCGCCTGCGGCACGTGGCACTGGTTGCAGAAATACCGGGTGCCCGCGATCTGATCCAACTCGCGCCCTTCGCGATCCAGATAGTGGGTCATCGACAGGGTCGGCGCGTTACGCTCACCCGCTTTGGTCCAGTCATGGCAGGACAGGCACTGATTGGTGCGGATGTCGATCTGGTACTGTTCGATCGAATGCGGGATCAGCGGCGGTTGCTGGCGATAGTTGCGCTGCATGCGCCCTTCGACATTCTTGTGGATCTGATCAAGCGGGATCAGCTCATCCACATCCGCACCCCGCAGCGTTTCCACCTGGGCTGACTGCGCAAGGGCAAACCCACTCAGGAGCAGGACGGGGATCAGGGCAATTCCACCTGTCACGATTGATATTTTCATCTTGGCACTCCCTTAATGAAGTCTGGCGGCGCGCGTCTCTGGCGCGGCAACTGGACGGATGGGTTTGGTGACGTGGTCGTCGAACCGGTGAGTAAAGTTGAAGACGTCGACCGCGCAGACATCTATGCAGCGGCCGCAATTGGTACAGTCGGGCGACAGGATCAGCGGGCTGGATCCCGGTTTGCCCTTGAGAGCGGGCGAGATCACCTGATTTTCGGGGCAGACCGCATAGCAATCCATGCAATCGTCACAGGCAACGCGGTTGTGGGCGCTGACCCGCAGCAGGCTTTTGGTGCCGATCAGGCCGTAGAACGCACCAACCGGACACAGGTGCCCACACCAGCCATGGCGCGAAACGAAAAGGTCAAAGACGAAGATGGCCGCAACCATGGCCCAGACAAAGCCCATGCCAAAGATCAATCCGCGATGCAGCATGGTGATCGGGTTCACCAGTTCCCACGCGATCACACCGCCCAGGCCCGAGACGATCAGGACGGTGGCCAGCACCCACAGGCGGGTTCCGCGTTTGGGTTGCCAGCCCTTGGGCAGGTCCAGCTTGCGGTGCAGCCAGTTGGCCGCGTCGGTCACCGGGTTGATCGGGCAGACCCACGAGCAGTAAACCCGGCCTCCGATCAGCGCATAGGCAACCAGCACGATCACCGCGCCGATCAGGGCCGTCAGTTCGGGCCAATGGCCTGCAATCAGACTCTGCATTAGAACAAACGGGTCGGTCAGCGGCAAGACGCCAAGGGTCAGCGACCCGGCCAACGTGCCCTGAATAATCCATATCCCGAACCATGGCCCCAGAAGGAACAGCGCCAGAAAGAACAGCTGGCTGCTACGGCGCAACAGCAGGAACCTATGCGCGCCGATCCAGCCCTTGGCCTCGATGGCCTCGCGCCCGACAGGCATATGGGTACGCGCGCTCATTGCCCTGCCCCCGGTAAGGCGTATCCGGGCTCGAACCCGCCGGGAGCGGCCAGATTGTCGATCCCCGGTCCCGGCAGGCGATCAGGCAGATCGATCAGACCCTCGACCAAGGGGGCGCCCCTGGCCTCTTTCTCTTCCCAGCCTTTGCGATAGTGATCCGCGCTGCTGCCGCGCGCCAGTCGGGTGGGCAGGACCTTGATCGCCGCTTCGGGCAGAACGCAGCTTTTCTCACACACACCGCAGCCGGTGCAGCGGTCAGCGTGCACTGTTGGGATGAACAGCGCATGGTGGCCCGAGCGGGTGTTATGCGCGGTTTCCAGTGTGATCGCCTCGTCAATGACGGGGCAGACCCGATAGCAGACATCGCAGCGCAGGCCGAGGAAGTTCAGGCAGTTCTCCTGATCGACCAGCACCGCAACGCCCATTTCGGCGTCGTCGATGTTTTGCAGACCCGGATCCAGCGCCCCTGTCGGGCAGGCCGCGACGCACGGAATGTCATCGCACATTTCACAAGGCACATCACGGGCAGTGAAATAGGGCGTGCCCGTCGCCGCAGCATCAGACCCTAATTCAGCCAGTTTCAGCGTATCGTAAGGACAATCCCGCACGCAGAGCCCACAGCGAATGCAGGCCGACAGAAACTCCTTTTCCGGCAGCGCGCCGGGCGGGCGCAACGCCTCGGCCGGCAGGGCACGGGCATCGCGGGCCAGCCACGCCAGCCCGAGCCCGGCGACTGCGCAGCCGCCCGCCGCCCGCGCCGAGTCCTGCAGGAACCGGCGCCGCTGCGGCGAAAGGGGTGTGTCGACAAGGGGATACATGGGGACGACCTTTGCGATCCTTGCCGGTTACGCGCGCTCGACCTTACAGGCGCATTTCTTGAAGTCGGTCTCTTTCGACAGCGGGCAGGTCGCGTCCAGCGTCAGCTTGTTGGTCAGCTGATGCTCGTCAAACCAGGGCATGAAGACCAGACCACGCGGCACCTTGTTGCGGCCACGGGTCTCGACCCGGCTTGTGACCTCGCCACGGCGAGTGGACAGCACGATTTCCTGCCCGCGCCGCAGACCACGATCCCGCGCGTCTTCGGGGTGCATGTAGACGACCGCATTCGGATAGGCGCGGTGCAGTTCCGGCACACGGCGGGTCATCGAACCCGAGTGCCAGTGCTCCAGAACCCGACCGGTGGACAGCCACAGATCATATTCTTCATCCGGCACCTCTGCAGCGGGTTCGAACGGCGCAAAGATGATCTTGGCCTTGCCATCCTTGTGACCATAGAATTCGACGCCCGCACCTTCGGACACATAAGGGTCATAGCCTTCGCGGAAGCGATACAGCGTTTCCTTGCCGTCCACGACCGGCCAGCGCATGCCGCGCGCCTGATGGTACATCTCGAACGGGGCCAGATCGTGCGCATGTCCGCGCCCAAACTCGGCATATTCTTCGAACAGACCTTTCTGAACGTAGAACCCGAAGTGTTCGGCATCGTCATTGTCGAAACCTTCGGCGGTTTCGGACAGCGGGAACTTGTCGACCTGACCGTTTGCGTAAAGCACGTCGAACATGGTCTTGCCGCGATGCTCGGGCATTTTGGCCAGCAGTTCCTCGCCCCAGACCTCTTCGACGGTGAAGCGTTTGGAGAATTCCATCAACTGCCACAGGTCCGATTTCGCCTCACCCGGCGCTTTCACCTGCTGCCGCCAGAACTGGGTGCGGCGTTCGGCGTTGCCATAGGCACCTTCCTTTTCCACCCACATGGCGGTGGGCAGGATCAGGTCGGCGGATACGGCAGTGACCGTCGGATAGGGATCGGACACGGTGATGAAGTTTTCCGGGTTGCGATAGCCTGGATAACCTTCCTCGTTGATATTCGGCGCGGCCTGCATGTTGTTGTTGCACTGCACCCAATAGGCGTTCAGGTCGCCGTCCTTGAGTTTGCGGTGCTGCAGAACGGCGTGGAAGCCGGGCTTGGGCGGAATGGTCCCTTCAGGGATATTCCACGCGGTTTCACAGATTTTCCGGTGCTCGTCATTGGCCACCACCATGTCAGCGGGCAGACGGTGGGCAAAGGTACCAACCTCGCGCGCTGTCCCGCATGCCGAGGGCTGACCTGTCAGCGAGAAGGGCGAGTTGCCGGGTTCCGAAATCTTACCCACCAGCAGGTGGACGTTATACATCAGCGAGTTCACCCAGGACCCGCGGGTATGCTGGTTGAAGCCCATGGTCCAAAGGCTCATGACCTTGCGGTTCGGGTCGGCATATTGCTTGGCCAGTTTCTCCAGCTTGTCGGCCGGAACGCCGGACAGTTCGGCGGTGTATTCCAGCGTGTAAGGCTCGACTGCCTTGGCATATTCCTCAAAGCTGATCGGCTCGAGCTTGCCCGAGTTCGGGTTCTCAGCCTCTTGCTGTAGCGGGTTGTTGTCGCGCAGGCCGTAACCGATATCGGTTGCGGTCTTGGTGATGTTGACGTGGTTCTTGACGAACTCTTCGTTCACTGCGCCGGTCTGGATGATGTAGTTGGCGATATAGTTCAGGATCGCCAGATCGGTCTGCGGTTCGAACACGATGCCATTGTCGGCCAGCTCGAACGAGCGATGTTCGAAGGTCGACAGCACATGCACTTCGCAGCCCGGCTTGGTCAGGCGCGTGTCGGTCAGGCGCGACCACAGGATCGGGTGCATCTCGGCCATGTTCGAGCCCCACAGAACAAACGTATCCGCGTGTTCGAGGTCGTCATAGCAGCCCATCGGCTCGTCAATGCCGAAGGTGCGCATGAAGCCCACCACGGCCGAGGCCATACAGTGCCGCGCATTGGGGTCGATATTGTTCGACCGGAAGCCAGCTTTCATCAGTTTCGAAGCGGCATAGCCTTCCCAAACCGTCCACTGTCCCGAGCCGAACATGCCCACGCTGGTCGGGCCTTTCTTGGCCAGGGCCTCTTTCCACTTGGCGGCCATCACGTCAAAAGCTTCGTCCCAGCTGACCGGCTCGAACTCGCCATTCTTGTCGTATTCGCCATTGGTCTTGCGCAGCAGCGGCGTGGTCAGGCGGTCCTGACCGTACATGATCTTGGACAGGAAATAGCCCTTGATGCAGTTCAGGCCCCGGTTGACCGGTGCGTCCGGGTCGCCCTGGGTTGCGACCACGCGGCCATCCTTGGTGCCCACCAGAACCGAGCAGCCGGTGCCGCAGAACCGGCAGGCTGCCTTGTCCCAGCGGATGTCGGGCGCATCGGCCTGTGCATTCGCCTGACCGGCAGCCATCGGGATACCGGCGGCCGAAGCGGTGGCGGCAGCAGCAGATGCCTTGAGGAATGTACGACGGGATTCAGAAACAGTCATTGGACGAGCCTCCTGCTGGTCGGTTGGCTTGGGGCATTGGGTTGGGGCGGGGATTCCGCCAGATCTTCGAAATGGTGATAGGTCAGCGTCAGTGAAATCACGCCGGGGATCTGATGCAGATCCATGATCGTCTCGGATGCCAATCGGTCGGACGTATCTTCGACGACAACAACGAAACGGCCATCTTCGGCTTCGGCATGAACCTCGACGCCATCGGTTTCGGTCATGGTTGCACGGGCTGATGCGGTTCGATCCGCAGCCACGTGAACAAGGCAACCGCAAATGTTCATTGGATGACCTCTGGTTTGGGTGTTTGAGGGCGTTCAAGCGCGACCGCGCCAACCGGGCAGGCCGAGGCGCAGGCGGCGCAGCCGATGCAACTGTCCTGATCCAGAACGGGTTCCGCACGCCCGCCCAGTTGCAACTGGAAACGGATCGCACGCGCATCGCAACTGTCCTGACACACACGGCAACTGATGCCCTTCATCGACAGGCACGTGGTCGCCTGTACGGCGGCGCGCCATGGCCAGTCAGGCACGCGATCAACCTGCAGCGCATCGGTTTCGCAGACCTCGGCGCAGCCTGCACAAAAGGTACAGGCACCGGCATTCAGTTCAAGGATCGGGTATCCATCGGCGTCCTTTGACAAAATCCCTTCGGGGCAAGCGGTTATGCAATCCCCGCATGCGGAACAGGCATCCACAAAACCAGATTCCACCGCACCCGGAGGACGAATCGCGTCCTTATCCTCGCGAAGTGCGCGTGCGCTGAGAAACGCGCGTCTTGTGGTCATCTGGCTCATGTGCTGGCGACCGTGTCCTGGACAATGTCAAACGTATCAGCCGTGCTAACAGTTTTCAAACTTACCGAATTTGACACAGGTCAATTTTCACGCGGCAAAACAAATAATCTCATTAAGAATCATGTTTTGGCGCTGGACGACCGGATTACCCCGGCGGCCTCGTCCGCCAGCATCGGCCAGGCGGTGGTTTCGGACTGGTACAAAAAGACCTCGCGCGTTTCCGGCAGATCAACGATTTTTCGGAACTTGAGATCGGATGAGACAAGCCGAGTCGCGGCCTGAGGCAACAGCGTGCCCCAGCTGCCGGTGCTGACCATGGCCAGCAGGGAATGGGTGTTGTGAACGGTGACATCGATTCTGGCCAGATGGTCCTGAATACGCCGCGACTGTATCTGATCGCACAGCGCATTGCGCAGAAACGGGCTGCGAAACACGTCGCTGATGGTGATCGGTCCAGACACCGAGGCCAGCGGGTGATGATCCGACATCACCAGCCCGAACGGGTCCTGAAACAGCGGCGCAACTTTGGTGCCTTTCACCGGCCTTCGGGACGAGGCGATCCCGATATCCGCCCAGCCCTGCCAAATGGCGTCCAGAACCTGCTCGGTATCGGTGTCCCGCAGCTCGATCTTCACCCCCGGATGGTGGTCTGTGAAATGGCGCACGAGGGGTGGAAAGACCAATGCCGCCATCGACGGCACTGCTGCGATCCGCAGCAGGCCTTGCGGCGCGCGGGTCAGCATGTCGATGGTTTCCAGCGTCGAATCGAACTGCCGCAACTGGCTTTGGCCCAGTTGAAGCACATGGGCCCCCAAGTCCGTCAGGCGGTTTTTGCGCTCTCCGACAAACAAGGGGCGGCCCAGATGCGCCTCAAGCTGTTTCAGCGTCATGGAAACCGCAGATTGCGTGCGACCCAACCGGTCGGCCGCATCCGCAAGATTGCCCGTTTCCGCCACCGTGCAGAAGCATCGCAACATCTCGATCTTGATCGCCATATTTCAATTTTCCTGAAGTTTCCTCAAGAAATTTGAGTTTGACTGATGCGTTACCCCATGTCCATCATCCCGCAACCTTGCTCAAACCTTTCCCGAGGCTTTCCGTGACCCACAAGAACCTTATCGCTGGCGAATGGCTGGCGGGTGATACCGAGATTGAAAACCGCAACCCGTCGGATGTAACCGACCTGATCGGTATGTACGCTCAGGCAACATCGGATCAGCTGGACGCCACCCTGACCCGCGCCCGCGCGGCTCAGGCCGAATGGGCGGCTTATGGGCTGGAGCGGAAGCAAGCCGTGCTGAACGCCATCGGCACCGAAACGATGGCCCGCGCAGAAGAGCTGGGCACATTGCTGAGCCGTGAAGAAGGCAAACCTCTGACCGAGGGCAAGGGCGAGGTCTATCGGGCCGGTCAGTTCTTCACTTATTACGCCGCCGAATGCCTGCGCCAGATCGGGGAAAACGCCGATTCCGTGCGCCCAGATATTGAGATTGACGTGCGCCGCGAACCGGTGGGCACTGTGGCGATCATCAGCCCGTGGAACTTCCCGACCGCGACCGCCTCGTGGAAGATCGCGCCTGCGCTGTGCTATGGCAACGCGGTCGTATGGAAACCGGCGAATGTGACCCCGGCATCAGCGGTCGCGCTGACCGAGATCATCGCACGGCAGGATATCCCCAAAGGTCTGTTCAGCCTGATCATGGGTTCGGGCGGCACAATTGGTCAGCGTCTGGTGGAAAGCCCGTTGATCGACGCGATTTCCTTTACCGGCTCGGTCCCGGTGGGCAAGGGGATCGCCGCCGCCGCAATCCAGAACCTGACGAAAGTGCAGATGGAGATGGGGTCCAAGAACGCGCTGGCGGTTATGGACGATGCCGATCTGGAACTGGCCGTCACGCTGGCACTGGGCGGGGCCTTTGGTGGCACCGGACAGAAATGCACTGCCTCATCCCGGCTGGTCGTCCACGCAAACATCCACGACGCCTTTGTCGAGAAATTGGTTGCTGGCGCGCAAGCGATGAAGGTTGGTCACGCGCTGGAAGAAGGCGTGCAGATGGGGCCCGTCGTCAGCCAGCAGCAGTTGAACGAAAATCTGGCCTATGTCGATCTGGGCAAATCCGAAGGCGCCGAGCTGGCCTGTGGCGGCGCACGTCTGGATATGCCGCATGACGGGTTCTACATGAGCCCTGGCGTGTTCCTGAACACCACCAATGACATGGCGATAAACCGTGAAGAGATGTTCGCCCCCCTGACCAGCGTCATCAAGGTTGGCAGCTATGACGAGGCGCTGAGCGTCGTCAACGACACCAACTTTGGCCTGACCTCGGGCATCGTGACCCGCTCGCTGGCGCGGGCCACGCATTTCCGCCGCAATGCGCGCACCGGTGTGGTCACGGTGAACCTGCCGACAGCGGGCACCGACTATCACGTGCCGTTTGGCGGGCGCGGCGACAGTTCCTACGGGCCGCGCGAACAGGGCAAGGCCGCGGCCGAGTTCTACACCACGGTCAAAACCGCCTACATAAGCGCAGGCCCCGTCTGATGCGGCCCACCCTCAGGATAGACGGGCTGCAATATGCCAACTGGTCCGAAAAGATCTTTCGGCAGCTTCGCGAAGGCGGGGTTGATGCGATCCACGTCACCATCGCCTATCACGAAAGCTTTCGCGAAACCGTCCTGAACTTCGAACGCTGGAACCGCTGGTTCGAGCAATATCCGGATTTGATCATGAAGGGGCTGAATGCCTCGGATATCGACCGCGCCCGTGCAACCGGGCGCACGGCGGTGTTCTTCGGCTTCCAGAACCCCTCACCCATCGAAGACGATATTGGCCTGGTCGAAATCGTACACACGCTCGGCGCGCGGTTCATGCAGTTGACCTATAACAACCAATCGCTTCTGGCGACCGGCTGTTATGAGGCCGAAGACACCGGCCTCACCCGCATGGGCAAGCAGGTCGTGCGCGAGATGAACCGTGTGGGGCTGGTGATCGACATGAGCCATTCCGGGGATCGCTCGACCATCGAAGCCGCCGATCATTCCGCCCGCCCCATCGCCATCACCCATGCCAACCCCCACGACTGGCATCCGGCTTTGCGCAACAAGCGCGACGATGTCATCCGTGCAGTGACAGAAAATGGCGGCATGTTAGGCTTTTCGATCTACCCTCATCACCTAAAGGGCGGCTCGGGCTGCTCGCTGCAGGAGTTTTGCGAGATGATCGCGCGCACGGCGGACAAGTTCGGCATCGACCATTTGGGGATCGGCACCGATTTGTGTCAGGATCAGCCCGACAGCATTGTGGAATGGATGCGCGTGGGACGGTGGAGCAAAGAGATCGACTATGGCGAAGGCTCGGCTGCCGCGCCGGGATTTCCGCCCATGCCTGACTGGTTCCGGGACAACCGCGACTTTGGCAACATCGAATCCGGCCTGCGCGCAACCGGCATGAATGACGCGGATGTCGCCGCCGTTATGGGCGGCAATTGGTACCGTTTCTTCGCTGACAATTTCACGCCGCACGGGCAGTCAGATGGCTGAGCTGCGCCCACCCGAGAAGATCATGACCCTGGAACGGCTGGGGTCGCTGCATCAATGCCGGCTCAGCTTTATGCGGCAGCTGACCCGCCGGATGGCTCGGGAAAGCTGGGAATTCTCACGCCCGGTTTTTGAGATCGACGAACAGGGCGTCGGCCACGCCGTTTATACCGCGCAAGGGCCGGAACGCGCCTATTCGCTGGTGGCATTCGCCCATGATTTGCCGGACCACATGCGCTCGGACCGGGTGATTGCGACCGCATGGGACACGACATTCACCCTGTTTGACGGCGTGCCCGAGCCCCATGACATCGAGCGCCTGTCGCAAAACGTGCCCCTGCAAGAAGCGGGCCGGGTCACTGAACGTGAGATTTCGGTCAGCCGCGCCAACCGCTCGGTCCGGTTGTGGGAACATGTGGTGGACTGCCTGTCCAATGGCCGCCAGCCGGATGCGAACCAGCTTGAAGCGGTCGGGTATCTGATGCGCACTACCGCTGTTTACGGCTCGGGCAAGCTGGGGGCCGCCGACCGCGAGGTGATTGCCAACCGGCCCGAGATGCAGTCGCCGTTTCAGGCCGAGATGCTGTCGGTCTACCTGACCCGCTGGTTCGTACGCGATCTGGTCGAGCATATGGCACAGGTGCGCGGCGGCGACAGGGCCGCGCGTTTGGACGAAGGTCTTGCGCGGCAGATCGGCATCGGCAATTCGACCGGGCTGGGCATGGCCCCCTATCTGGTCAACCATCCGGTTTTGCTGAACAATTGGATTGTGGCCCGCGAAACCGCCATTGCGCGGGTGCGCGACCTGCCCGCCTCGCCTGAACAGATCGACCTGTTTCGCGATCTGGTCAACAGGTGCGAACAGCTTGTGGCGACATGGCGATCTGAACACCCGATCCAGATCGTCAAGCTTCAGCACCTGACGGACGATCTGGCCGCGCTTGGGTCTTATTTGGAAGATACAGGGCTGTCGGGCGCGACGCCTTGGAATAATCTCATGATTTGGACGGACCAAACGCTCAGCGCTGAAGGGCAAGAGCTTGTCGCCTCCTTGATTCTGGAGCCGCATGGCGATCTGGTCGATGATCTGGCGACCACAATGTCCGATCACAGCGGGCCCTTTGTGCTGGATGGGTCCATGCCTGTGGCTGAGGTGTCCAACCTGTTGCGTCGGAATTTCGGCCCCTTGCTGGATCGGGACTGGACCGCGCCCGAGAACTGCGCAAGGGCGTGGTATATCTCGGAAGAGAAGCTGGAACCAAGGTTAGGCGAACGGTTCGAGGAACCGATAGAAGCCTACGAACAACCGCTGGCCCCGGCCCGTGATGCCACGGCAGCGTTGGCCGTGCTTGTAACAGCGGACCCGCACAGCCCGGTGGCAGACACCCTCGCCCACCACCCCGAACATCGCCAAAGCGTCCGGCGCGCCCAGATCACACGCTCAGCGCCCTATGGCGAGATCCGCTCGAACACGATCGGGGCCGACGTGGTGCCGATTGACATGCTGCGCGCCAAACTGTCCTTTTTTGGCGTAACCCGGTTTGATCCCCGCTCGGACCGGTGGGTGCGCGTGGTCATGTATGCCGGGGCCCCTTATCCGCCCGATCTGACGCCGGACAATGCCGACCTGTGGGTCTATCCCGAGCCGTCCGCATGACCCTGTCGTTGAATGAGGTGGAAACCATCGCCAAGCGGGCGACCCGTGGGGCGGGCCAACCCTGGGGGCTGGCGGGCGAGGCGGCAAAGGCCTGCCGCTGGTTGTGCGCTCAGGGTCTGGACGGGGTCGGTGCTCTGACCACTGATCTGGAGACCGGGGCGCAAACACTGATCAAGGGCGTGTCCCTGTCGGATCGGGCGCGCGTTCTGACCACCGAAACCGTCACCATTCCCGCTGTCAGCACTCCGCTTATGATCCTGCCCTTTGCAGCCAACGCCGCCCGCCTGATCAAAGCGTGTGTCACTGTGAAATGCGGCGGCGTGGTGGCGGTGACAAATGGCAGGTCACTGGAGTTGGCGCAGGGATTTCCTGACCGGTCCGAGACCGTAACCATCGCAAGCGGCGGCGTTTTGACCACAGCCCGCACCCATGCAACCCGCGCCGCGCCACTGCCGCGCGATTGGCAGGCACTGAACGCGCTGGCCCATCGAACCTATGCCCCGGCGACCGAGGAAAGCCGCGCGCGCGGCGCTGGTGCCGGGGCAACTGACAATGACTGACTAAGTGAGTTGATGATGCAAACCAAGACCCTGACACTGGCCGAAATCGAAGATCTGGCCCTGCGCGCATTGGTGGCCGCTGGCACGTCCGAGGCCAACGCCCGACCCCTGGCTGTTGCCACCGCCGCAACCGAAGCCGATGGCGTTGCCAGCCACGGGTTGGCCTATATCCCGATCTATTGCGAGCATGTGCAATGCGGCAAAGTGGATGGGCAGGCCACACCAGTTGTGGACCAGCCACGCCCGGGCGTGATCGCAGTTGATGCGGCCACCGGCTTTGCCCATTCGGCCATCGATGCCGGGTTCGAAAAACTGATCCCTTTGGCAAATGAACACGGGATTGCCGCGCTTGCCATCAAGAACAGCTATAACTGCGGGGTTCTGGGCTATCATACCTACCGGCTGGCACAGGCCGGGCTGCTGGGGCTGGGCTTTACCAACGCGCCTGCGTCGATTGCGCCTTCCGGCGGGGCAAAACCGGTGGTCGGGACCAACCCGTTCTCTGTCGCTGCACCCGG
This sequence comes from Ruegeria sp. AP12, assembly GCF_056540025.1. NCBI lineage: Bacteria > Pseudomonadati > Pseudomonadota > Alphaproteobacteria > Rhodobacterales > Roseobacteraceae > Ruegeria > Ruegeria sp. AP12. The sequence continues at coordinate 8,397 of NZ_JBQFVZ010000008.1, read as the reverse complement.
ACCAGACGGCCAGCCCGCTTTGCTGATCGACCAATCCGCCAGTACAATCGCCAAATCCGAGGTGATGAAACACGCGCGCGAAGGCAAACCGATCCCCGTAGGCTGGGCGCTGGACAGCGAGGGAAATCCGACAACAGACCCTAATGTGGGGCTCAAAGGCTCGATGGCCCCGTCGGGCGGGTATAAAGGCGTCGGAGTTTCGCTGCTGACCGAAGTGCTGGCTGCCGCCATGACCGGCGCAACCCTGGGGATCGACGCGTCGCCTTTCTCGGGCACCGCAGGCGGCCCGCCCCGCACCGGCCAGATGTTCCTGGCCATTGATCCGGGTGCGACTTCCGGTGGGGCGTTTGCCGACCGGATTGAAGCGCTGGTCCACGCCATCCGCGTGCAGGATGGTGCACATCTGCCCGGCGATGGCCGTCAGGCGAAACGCCGCAACGCTGCCGAGCAGGGCATCGCGGTAAATCAGGCGACCCTGGATCGGATCGAAGCGATCCTTGCCTGAACACACGCGGATGCCTGACCCTTGATTGTTATCGCGCGCAAAGATTATGTAAAGATAGCGCAAATCAAGACAGCTCTCCGGGTGCAGGCAGGGTAGAATGACCAAAATCAGGAATATGGAAGAATTCGCGGCCCTCAGCGGAATATCCCGGCCGACCGTTTCCAAATACTTCCATGATCCTGACAGCGTCCGCCCAACCACCCGCGCCCGCATCGAAGAAGCGCTGGAGAGGTTCGACTACCGCCCCAATATCTTCGCGATCAATCAGAACCGGAAACTGACCAAGAATATCGGCATCGTCGTCCCCTACCTTGCCGACCCGTTCTTTGCCGAGATCGCACGCTATCTGGAACAAAGCTGCATCGCCGCAGGCTATAGGCCTTCGCTGTTCAGCTCGCATGGCGAACGGAAACTTGAGGTCGAGATTCTGGACAGCCTGCGCTCGCTGAAACCGGCGGGTGTGTTGCTTGCGCCCTTGGGGCGCGACTCGGACCGGTCGGCGATTGAAAAGTTCTGCAAGAACGTGCCGACGGTCCTGTTCGACAGCAATATCGAGGGGCTGGGTGCGGCCTTTATCGGATCAGACAATTTCAGCTTTGTCTCGCAGACCGTGGAATACATGACCCGCACAGGTGAGCCGCCTTCGTTCTTCGAGATGCGGACACCCGCAAACCCCAACGCCAACAAGCGGCGCAAGGCCTATGTCGAGGTGATGGAGCGTCTGGGGTTCGACCCCCATGTGATCAGGATCGACGGCGAAGGCTGGGCATTTGAAGAGATCGGGCATCGGGGCGCTTTGAAAGTTCTGGAGGGCGGCGCGCTGAAAACAAACTCGGTTCTGTGCAGCAATGACCGCCTGGCAATCGGGTTTCTTGCCGCCTGTTACGAACAGGGGATTCGGGTTGGTCGCAAAGACGATTGCAGCTTGAGAGTCGCCTCGAACGACGATCATCCCTTTGCAAAATTCACCTGCCCGTCTTTGACCACGGCGGCGCATGACTATGACAATGTCGCGGGACGCAGTGTCGAAACACTGTTCGAACTCATTGAAAGTGGGGGGAAATTTGACAGCCGAAGGGAAACCCTGTTCCCGGCCCGGCTTGTATTGCGGGAGTCCGCGTGATCGCCAAACTTTAACGCGCGTAAAGTTTTTATTGACGCCGCGATAATTTACCGACTACCCTTCCTGCATGACATCCAAGCTCAGGGAGGACAGGGATGTATTTTAAGAACGCACTTCGTGCGGCGACTGCACTGACTTTCGTCGCCACGGCCGCGGCCCATGCGCAAACCATAACGATTGCCACCGTCAACAATGGCGACATGATCCGGATGCAGGGCTACACCGACAATTTCACCGAAGCGACCGGCATCGATGTGGAATGGGTCACGCTGGAAGAAAACGTGCTGCGTCAGCGCGTGACCACGGACATCACCACCAAGGGTGGACAGTTCGACATCATGACAATCGGCATGTACGAAACGCCCATCTGGGGCGCAAATGGCTGGTTGGTGCCGCTGGATGGCATGTCCGATGACTACGATGTGGGCGACCTGCTGCCCGCCATGGCAGGCGGGCTGAGCAATGACGGCACGCTTTATGCCGCGCCGTTTTATGGCGAAAGCTCGATGATCATGTATCGCACCGACTTGATGGAAGCTGCCGGTCTGGACATGCCCGAAGCCCCCACCTGGCAATTCATCCGCGAAGCTGCGGCGGCGATGACGGACCGGGACAATGACATCAACGGCATCTGCCTGCGCGGTAAGGCGGGCTGGGGTGAAGGCGGCGCCTTTATCACCGTAACCGGGAACTCATTCGGTGCGCGCTGGTTCGATGAAAACTGGAAGCCCCAGTTCGATCAGCCCGAGTGGAAAGAAGCACTGACATTCTTTGTCGATATGATGAATGAATCCGGTCCTGCGGGTTATGCCACCAACGGATTCAACGAAAACCTGTCGCTGTTCCAGCAGGGCAAGTGCGGGATGTGGATCGACGCGACCGTTGCCGCATCATTCGTGACCAACCCCGACGATTCAACCGTGGCGGACAAGGTCGGCTTTGCGCTGGCACCAAATTCAGAAGGCGTTGATAAGCGCGCCAACTGGCTCTGGGCCTGGGCACTGGCCATTCCGGCTGGGACCCAGCAGGAAGACGCCGCGAAGCAGTTCATCGAATGGGCGACCTCGAAGGACTATATCGAGCTGGTGGCCGAGAACGAAGGCTGGGCCAATGTGCCTCCGGGTGCGCGGACCTCGCTTTATGAAAACGACAACTACAAGGATATCCCTTTCGCGCAGATGACGCTGAAGTCGATCCTTGCGGCGGATCCGCAGAACTGCTGTGCCCAGCCGACGCCCTATACCGGCATCCAGTTTGTCGCCATTCCTGAGTTTGCAGGCATCGCCACGCAGGTCAGCCAGGAATTCTCGGCGGTTTATGCCGGTCAGCAAACCGTGGACGAAGCCCTTGCCAAAGCGCAGGCCTTCACCACCGAAGAGATGGAAGCCGCAGGGTACTGAGGCCTCCCTCCCAGTGGGGGACAGGTGCCTGTCCCCCGCTCCCCACTTTCACAACTCGTGTTTTTCTCGCAGGCTAGCCCTATGCCTGAACAGAGAGGTCTTGCGCCATGGCAACCCAACATTCCCGATCCGTTGCCCGCCTGATGATGGCACCCGCAGTGGTCCTGCTGCTTGGCTGGATGCTCGTGCCTCTGACGATGACCCTGTATTTCTCCTTCAAGAAATACCTGCCCCTGCGCGGTGGTGATCTGGGCTGGGTCGGGTTCGACAACTACATCCGGTTCGTTTCCTCCAGTTCTTTCTGGCCTGCGGTTCAGGCGACGCTTTTGATTGTCGGCGGCGTGTTGGTGATCACGGTCATTCTGGGTGTTCTTCTGGCGATGCTGTTGGACCAGCCGATGTGGGGGCAAGGCGTTGTCCGCATTCTGGTGATCGCGCCCTTCTTTGTGATGCCCACCGTCTCCGCTTTGGTCTGGAAGAACATGTTCATGGATCCGGTGAACGGCCTGCTGGCGCATCTGTGGCGCTTTTTCGGGGCCGAGCCGATTTCATGGCTGTCCGAGGCGTCGATGACCTCGATCATCATGATCGTCTCATGGCAATGGCTACCCTTTGCGACACTGATCCTTCTGACCGCGATCCAGTCGCTGGACAGTGAGCAGCTGGAAGCCGCGGAAATGGACGGCGCGCCGGTGCTGAAACGCTTTTACCACATCGTCCTGCCGCATCTGAGCCGCGCGATCACCATCGTGATCCTGATCCAGACGATCTTTTTGTTGTCGATCTTCGCCGAGATTTTCGTGACCACCGGCGGCGCATTCGGCACCCGCACACTCACCTACCTGATCTTCCAGCGCGTGCTGGAAAGCCAGAATGTCGGCCTTGGGTCAGCCGGAGGTGTCTACGCCATCATCCTTGCCAACATCGTTGCCATCTTCCTGATGCGCATCGTCGGCAAAAACCTGGACGCGTGAGGAGGTAAGACCATGGCCCGCGCCGTCACACCCCGTCGAAAAACGCTGAACACCGCCCTCGCCTGGGCTGTTGGGCTGCTGATCTTTTTCCCGATCCTGTGGACCATCCTGACCAGCTTCAAGACCGAGGCGCAGGCGATTGCCAGCCCGCCCCTGTTCCTGAACTTCAACTGGACGCTGGAGAACTATGCCATCGTGCAGGAACGCTCGGACTATATGCGGTTCCTGTGGAACTCGGTCATCATCGCGGGGGGGTCAACCATTCTGGGTGTGATCATCGCAGTGCCCGCCGCTTGGGCCATGGCCTTCGTGCCGTCCAAACGGACCAAGGACATCCTGCTGTGGATGCTGTCTACCAAGATGCTGCCTGCGGTTGGCGTGCTCTACCCGATCTACCTGCTGTTCATCCGGCTGGGTCTGCTGGACACACGCGGAGGATTGGTCGTTGTTCTGATGCTGATCAACCTGCCGATCATCGTCTGGATGCTGTATACCTATTTCCGCGAAATTCCGGGTGAGATTCTGGAAGCCGCGCGGATGGACGGGGCGACGTTGAAAGAGGAAATCCTCTATGTGCTGACGCCCATGGCCATTCCCGGCATCGCCTCGACCGTGTTGCTGAACTTTATCCTGGCGTGGAACGAGGCGTTCTGGACCCTGAACCTGACCGCCGTCGATGCCGCGCCTCTGACCGCCTTCATCGCCAGCTATTCCAGCCCCGAGGGCCTGTTCTTTGCCAAGCTCAGCGCAGCCTCGACCATGGCGATTGCACCAATCCTGATCCTTGGCTGGTTCAGCCAGAAACAACTTGTCCGCGGCCTGACTTTCGGCGCTGTGAAATAAGGAAGACGACGTATGGGACGTATCCAACTCAAGTCCGTGACCAAAAGCTTCGGCGACGTTCAGGTCATTCCCCCGCTGGACCTGACCATCGAAGATGGCGAGTTCACCGTCTTCGTCGGCCCCTCGGGCTGCGGTAAGTCCACCCTGTTGCGCCTGATCGCGGGGCTGGAAGACATCACCAGCGGCTCCATCGACATTGACGGGTCGAATGCAACGGACGTGCCACCCGCCAAACGCGGGCTGGCGATGGTTTTCCAATCCTATGCTCTGTATCCGCATATGACCGTGCGCAAGAACATCGCGTTCCCGTTGCGCATGGCCAAGCTGGATCAGGCCGAGATCGACAAACGCGTCGAAGGCGCGGCAGGCGTTCTGAACCTGACCGACTATCTGGACCGCCGCCCCGGCCAGTTGTCCGGCGGCCAACGTCAGCGGGTCGCCATCGGCCGCGCGATTGTGCGGGAACCGGCAGCATTCCTGTTCGATGAACCGCTGTCGAACCTCGACGCAGCGTTGCGTGTGGGAATGCGGCTTGAGATTAGCGAATTGCACGAGCGCCTTGCGACCACGATGATCTACGTAACCCATGATCAGGTCGAAGCGATGACCATGGCGGACAAGATCGTCGTGCTGCAAGCAGGCGTTATCGAGCAGGTCGGCTCTCCACTGGAACTCTATCGAACCCCGCGCAACCTGTTCGTCGCGGGTTTCATCGGCTCACCCAAGATGAATTTCATCGAAGGGGACGAGGCCGCAAAACACGGCGCGCAGACCATCGGCATTCGCCCGGAACACATCGCAGTGTCCGATACCGAAGGCACATGGTCCGGCGTTGTCGGCGTGTCGGAACATCTTGGGTCCGACACGTTCTTCCACATCCACGAAACCGGTCTGGCCGAAACCATCACCGTCCGCGCGGATGGCGAGGTCGGGTTCCGCCACGGGGATCGCATCCACCTGACCCCACGCGCCGACGTCATTCACCGGTTTGATCAACAGGGGCTGCGGATCGAATGACGCGCCTGAAGGGCAAAACCGCGCTGATTACAGGGGCCGCCCGCGGGATCGGGCTGGCCTTTGCCCAGGCCTATGTGGCCGAGGGCGCGCAGGTTGCCATTGCCGATATCGATATTGCCCGCGCCAAAGATGCGGCCGCACAGATTGGATCAGCGGCCTTGGCGGTGGAAATGGATGTCACTGATCAGGCCAGTATTGAGACCGCAATTGACCAAACCGCCGACCGGTTCGGCACCATCGACATTCTCATCAACAACGCAGCCATTTTTACCGCCGCGCCAATCACCGAGATTGATCGCGCCGACTACCAGCGCGTCTTTGACATCAACGTGGCGGGCACCCTGTTCACGTTGCAGGCGGTGGCGCGGCACATGATCAAAAACGACGTCAAAGGTCGGATCATCAATATGGCCTCGCAAGCCGGACGGCGCGGGGAACCTCTGGTCGCCGTCTATTGCGCCAGCAAGGCTGCGGTGATCTCGCTGACTCAATCCGCAGGGCTGAACCTGATCCAGCACGGGATCAACGTAAACGCCATCGCCCCCGGGGTTGTGGACGGTGAACATTGGGACGGTGTCGATGCCTTCTTCGCCAGATACGAAGGCAAAGCGCCCGGCCAGAAAAAGCGCGAGGTTGCGGCGGCGGTCCCCTATGGCCGCATGGGCCACGCCGGGGATCTGACTGGTATGGCCGTCTTTCTGGCCTCGGACGAGGCCGAATACATCGTGGCCCAAACTTATAACGTCGATGGCGGAAACTGGATGAGCTGATGGACCCGCGCTCGGAAACACATATGCCGATCAAACTGCGCCGATCTGCCTTGGCGGATCTGCCGGCAGAGGTCAAAACACCTCGGTACAGGCCCAAAGACCTAACACCGGGCATTGTGCATATCGGTTTGGGCAATTTCCACCGGGCCCATCAGGCCTGGTACATCCATCAACTGATGCAAATGGGCAGGGCAAAAGACTGGGCGATCATCGGCGCGGGCGTTCGACCCTATGACGCCGAGATGCGTGAAAAGCTGATGGCCCAGGATTGCCTGACAACCCTGATCGAGCTCGACCCTTCGGGAATCTCGGCCGAGGTCATCGCCCCGATGATCGACTATGTGCCTATTGAAAAGGGGAACCGTGCCCTGATCCGACAGATGTCGGATCCGGCGATCCGCATCGTATCGTTGACGGTGACGGAAGGCGGTTACTATCAAGACCCTAATACAGGGGATTTTGACACAACACATAACGATATCCAACATGACGCGCAAAACCCAAACCAACCCCGGACGGTGTTCGGAGCGCTGGTCGCGGCCCTGAAACACCGCCGGGACGTCGGGACGCGCCCGTTCACCGCACTGAGTTGCGACAACCTCAAGGGCAATGGCGCAATACTCAGGTCCTGCGTCATTGGGCTGGCCAAATTGTCGGACCCGGATCTTGCCGATTGGATCGACCAACAGGGCGCATTTCCGGATTCGATGGTGGATTGCATCGTCCCGGTCACCCGGGATCAGGTCATTTCGATGTGTCACGATCTGGGGGTCGATGACAAAGCCCCGGTCACTCACGAACGGTTTCGCCAATGGGTCATTGAGGACGCATTTTGTGCAGGCCGACCACGATTGGAAGAGGTCGGTGTTACCATAACAAACGACGTTCATACCTATGAGGCCATGAAGCTCAGAATCCTGAATGGTGGCCACCAATTGCTTGCCAATGTCGCAGAGATATTAAGCGTTCCGACAATTGCAGATTGCATGAAAGATGCTGATCTTGCCGGGTTTTTCCGGAAAGTACAGTCAGAGTGCATTGTGCCCCATGTCAAACCGGTCCCCGGCCTCACCCCCACTGATTATCTGACCCTGATCGGGCGCCGCTTTGCAAACCCAACCATCCAGGACACAACGCGCCGCGTTGCCTTTGACGGATCCTCTCGCCATCCCGAGTTTCTGTTGCCGTCGCTACTGGACGCGCTTGGGGAAGGCGCGTCAATTTCGGGTTTGGCCCTTGCCGAAGCATTCTGGTGTCGAATGTGCGCGAGCATTCGGGAGGACGGAACCGAAATTCAAGCCAACGACCCCCTGTGGGACGAATTGCAACGGGCGGCAATTGCAGCCAAGGACGACCCAAAGGCGTGGATTGTTGAAACTGGTTTGTACGGTCAGGTCGGATTGAACGAACGTTTCGCTCAGGAATTTTCAGGTTGGCTTTCCGAGATTTGGCAGAACGGAGCCCGAGCCGCATTGAGAAGGTACCTTTGAGAAGGCCTGGAAGCCCAAAAAAACACTTTGGGCCAAACACGATACTTCTATTGGGTTTTGCCTTTTGCTCAAATGCGTTGAGAACCCATTTACCATCTGGGGGGCCGCTAAAGGTTTGACACTGTCAACCTTTGGTTAAACAGGTCGATGGGCTATCTTTTTGGATCGCTTGGGTCATTTAAGTTGGTTTCGGGCTTAGGAATTGCACCTTTGACCATCAGGTTATGGTTTGAAGGGACCGTGGCCGCAGTGGGGCCGCGAAAGCCCTGATAACG
>NZ_JBQFVZ010000007.1:0-208152 GCF_056540025.1 Ruegeria sp. AP12 | reverse complement strand
GCGCGCCGCAGGCGCGCTGCCGGGCCCAACTCGGTTGACGGCATCTTTGATGCTGGCAAGCGAGGCGGGAGACCCCTTTGCCGCACCAGCTTTCAAAGGGTTTTGAACAAGTCCGTCAGTCTCTGGGCTTCGTCGCTCAGGCCAAACGGCGCGTTGACCACGAACATGCCGGATCCGATCATGCGATGATCCTTTCGCGCCGCCGGAAAGGTCACCTCGTGCCGCATCGCTTTGGGTAAGTTCTGCCGAACCAATGCATCGACCATCTGTTGTTGGCGGCTATCCCGCAAGATCGGATACCAAAGCGCGATGACCCCGACATTCCATTTGCGATGCAGCTTAGCGATGATACCCGGCAGGCGATCATACTCTGATTTCACCTCATAACTCGGATCGATCAGCAGCATCCCCCGGCGCGGCGTGGGCGGCAGCAGGGACTGCGCCAGATTATACCCGTCCTGCTTGTAGACCCTAACGCTGCCCCCCGGCACAGCCTGCGACAGCGCAGCATGTTCCTGCGGATGCAGTTCGGCAAAATGCAAACTGTCCTGTGGTCTGAGCAAACTTGTCGCAATCAGGGGTGATCCCGGATAACACGCCGACCCAAATCTGGACCGCGTCGCCACGATGGCCTGCGCCAGCGGATGCGATGCCTCGAACCATTCGCCCCGCTGCACCCGCTCAATCCCGGCCGCCGCTTCACCCGTCTTGCGCGCCTCGTCTGAATCCAGCCGGTACACCCCGCGCCCGGAATGGGTTTCCACATAGGTCAACGGCTTGTCCTTGCGGGTCAGATAAGACAGCGTCCATGCCAATATTGCGTGCTTTTGCACGTCGGCCAGATTCCCGGCGTGGTAAATATGTTGATATGAGAGCATGTTGCCTTCTAAAGTCCCTGCAAATGAGGCGAAAAGGTGCTGATTGTCGCGGAATCAGCCCTTTTACCGGGCGAGTTGGCACCCTATAAGTCATCCGTCCCGGAACCGTCGAGTCGCGGGCAGTAGAAAAACCGACATACAGGATCAGGGGAAACATGGGGATCTTTGGCAATCTGGGCGGCCTGTTCACAGCGGACATGGCTATCGACCTTGGGACAGCAAACACGCTGGTTTATGTCAAAGGTCGCGGTGTGATCCTGTCTGAACCTTCGGTTGTGGCCTATCACGTCAAGGACGGCGTAAAAAAGGTTCTGGCGGTCGGAGAAGACGCCAAGCTGATGCTGGGCCGGACTCCTGGATCGATCGAGGCGATCCGCCCCATGCGCGAGGGCGTGATTGCAGATTTCGACACCGCCGAAGAAATGATCAAGCATTTCATCCGCAAGGTGCACAAACGCTCGACCTTCTCGAAACCCAAGATCATCGTCTGCGTCCCTCATGGCGCGACACCCGTTGAAAAGCGCGCGATTCGTCAGTCGGTTCTGTCCGCAGGCGCGCGCCGCGCCGGTCTAATTGCCGAACCAATTGCAGCCGCCATTGGCGCAGGGATGCCGATCACCGATCCGACTGGAAACATGGTCGTCGATATCGGCGGCGGCACCACCGAGGTTGCGGTTCTGTCGCTGGGCGACATCGTCTATGCCCGCTCAGTCCGCGTTGGCGGCGACCGGATGGACGAGGCCATTATCTCGTACCTGCGGCGTCAGCAGAACCTGCTGGTCGGTGAATCCACCGCTGAACGGATCAAGACCACCATCGGCACCGCCCGGATGCCCGACGATGGCCGGGGCCAGTCGATGCATATCCGCGGCCGCGACCTGCTGAACGGCGTGCCCAAGGAAATCGAGATCAGCCAGGCCCAGGTGGCCGAGGCTTTGTCGGAACCGGTCCAGCAGATCTGCGAGGCGGTGATGACCGCGTTGGAGACCACGCCGCCCGATCTGGCGGCGGATATCGTGGACCGGGGCGTGATGCTGACCGGTGGCGGCGCGCTGCTGGGTGATCTGGATCTGGCCCTGCGCGAACAGACCGGTCTGGCCGTGTCGATTGCCGATGAAAGCCTGAATTGTGTGGCTTTGGGCACCGGCAAGGCGCTAGAATACGAAAAACAGCTGCGCCACGCGATTGACTACGAAAGCTAAGGCGCGCACCCTTTGCACATAGGGTAAATTCGGCACGAGCAGCACGGGAAGGTAACCTGTGGCAAAAGACCGATCACAGCGCGATGACTACACGACCCCGCTGCGGCGCCTGCTTTTGGGGATCGTTGTGCTGTGCCTGTTGGGCATCTTTGTCGTCTGGCGGATCGATAGCCCGCGTGTCGAACGTTTCCGCGCTCAGGTGGTGGACGCCGTCGTCCCCTCGATGGAGTGGGCGATGGTACCTGTAACGGCGACCGTCAATCTGGTGCGCGACTTCCAAAGCTATCAGCGCCTGAGCGAACAAAACCGCGAGCTGCGGTCCGAGTTGCGCCTGATGCGCGCCTGGAAAGAGGCCGCGCTGCAACTGGAACAGGAAAACGCGCGCCTGCTGGATTTGAACAATGTGCGCCTTGATCCGCGCCTGACCTATATCACCGGGGTTGTGATGGCAGATAGCGGCTCACCCTTCCGGCAGTCCGTTCTGCTGAATGTGGGTGAGCGGGACGGGATCGTCGATGGCTGGGCCACGATGGACGGGATCGGGCTGGTCGGGCGGATTTCGGGCGTCGGGCCGGATACGGCGCGTGTCATTCTGCTGACCGATGCCTCCAGCGCCATTCCCGCGACCATCCAGCCATCAGGGCAAACGGCCCTGATCGCGGGCGACAACACCCCGGCCCCAGCCGTCGAATTCCTTGAAAACCGCGAGCTTGTGCGCCCCGGCGACCGGGTGATTACCTCGGGCGATGGGGGCGTGTTTCCCGCCGGTCTGCTGATCGGCCAGATTGCCGCAGACCCCGGCGGTCGCCTGCGCGTGCGCCTGTCCGCCGACTTCGAACGGCTGGAGTTTCTGCGGGTTCTGCGGTTCAACGCGGCGCCCTCGATCCGCGATCCCGGTGGCATTGTCGGCCCGGCGCGCCCCGAAGCCGCTCTGACACCCAATGAGGCCGGCGATGGATAAACCTGCCTCACATAACTGGGCGATGCGGGGGCTTTATGTGGTGTTGGCGTTTCTGGTCCTGTTCCTGCACCTTCTGCCGCTGAACGCGCAACCGGATCGCTGGCCCTTTCCGGATGTCATGATCGCGCTGACCTTTGCATGGGTGCTGCGCCGCCCGGATTACGTACCGACCTTGCTGACCGCCGCCGTGATGCTGATGGCCGACCTGCTGTTGCAACGCCCGCCCGGATTACTGGCCGCATTGGTGGTTCTGGGTGCGGCCTACCTGCGTTCGGCAGCACCTGGCATGCGGGATGCGGGCTTTGTGGGTGAATGGATGTCGGTCGGCATGGTCACAACTGGCGTATTTCTTGGAAACCGCGTTATTCTGGCCGTCCTGTCCGTTGATCAGGCCGCCTTTGCGCCCGTCCTGTTTCAGTTGGTCGTGACGATTGTGACGTATCCGGCAATTGTTCTGCTCAGCCAGTCCGTCTTTGGCGTGCGACGGATGTCGGCAGCAGACGTCAGTGTTGCGGGGGCACGGGCATGAAGCCGCGCAAGACCAAAACCCAGGGCCTTGCCTATAAACGCCTGCCGCGCCGGACCTTGATACTGGGCGGTCTGCAAGCCGCCTTTGTCGGCGGGCTGGCGGCGCGAATGCGGTTCATGCAGGTCGATCAGGCCGATCAGTATCGCCTTCTGGCCGAAGAAAACCGCATCAACATCCGTCTGATCCCACCCACTCGCGGGCGGATCTATGACCGGAACGGGCAGATCATCGGGCAAAACACGCCGTCCTACCGTATCGTCATCGTGCGCGAGGATGCAGGCGACGTCGACAAGGTGATCGCCGAGCTGTCCAGCATAATCCCCCTAAACGAGGATGAGATCGAACGCGCCAAGACCGAGATGCGCCGCTCGGCCCCGTTTCTGCCGGTCACACTGGCCGATCAGGTGACGTGGGAGGATATCTCGAAGGTTGCGGTAAACGCCCCCGCCCTGCCCGGCGTCACGCCCGAGGTCGGTTCGACCCGGCAATACCCCCGATACGAGGATTTCGCCCATATCGTCGGTTATGTCGGCCCTGTCAGCGATTATGATCTCAGCCAGATCGAAGATCCCGAACCGGTGCTACGCATCCCGCGCTTCCAGATCGGCAAGGTCGGGTTGGAAGCCAAACAAGAGATCTCGCTGCGAGGCCGTGCCGGCTCCAAGCGGATCGAGGTTAACGCTTCGGGCCGAGTGATGCGTGAATTGGACCGGCAGGAGGGTCAGCCCGGTGCCGACCTTCAGCTCTCGGTCGATGCGGACCTGCAGCAATATGCGCAAGCCCGACTGGCTGGTGAAAGCGCCGCCGCTGTGGTCATCGACTGCGAAACCGGCGATCTGCGCGCGATGGCCTCGGCCCCCAGCTTTGACCCCAACCTGTTCGTCCGCGGAATCTCGGTCGCGGATTACCAAATACTGACGCAGGACAAGTACCGCCCATTGGCCAACAAAACGGTGCAAGGCACCTATCCGCCAGGCTCCACCTTTAAGATGGTCACCGCTCTGGCAGCACTTGAGGCTGGTGTCATCGGTCCTGGCAATACCGTCTATTGCCCCGGCCACCTGAAGGTCGGCAGCCGCCGCTTCCACTGCTGGAAGCGTGGCGGTCATGGCATGGTGGACTTGAATACATCGCTGAAGCGCAGTTGCGACGTGTATTACTACGACGTGGCGATCAAGGTCGGCATCGACAAAATCTCTGAGATGTCCAACATCCTTGGCCTGGGAATAAAACATGACATTCCGATGTCCGCTGTGCGCGCCGGGCTGGCGCCCAATCAGGCATGGAAACAGCGGGTCCATGGCGAGGAATGGCTGATCGGTGATACCGCCAATGCGTCCATCGGGCAGGGCTTCATGCTCGCCTCGCCCATGCAACTGGCCGTGATGACTGCAAGGATCGCCACTGGACGCGCCGTTGCGCCCCGACTGGTGCGGTCGGTCAACGGGGTCGAACAGCCCTCGGGCGCGGGTGAAGCGCTAGCGATCAGCCCCACCAACCTGCGCTACATTCGCGAGGCAATGTGGTCGGTGTCGAACGACAGGCGCGGGACGGCCTATCGCAGCCGTATCATTGCGGATGATCTGCGTATGGCGGGCAAGACCGGCACCAGCCAGGTTCGCAACATCACCAAGGCCGAACGGGCTGCTGGGGTGATCCGCAATGAGGACTTGCCGTGGGAACGCCGAGATCACGCCCTGTTCGTCAGTTTTGCGCCCTACGACAATCCCAAATACGCGATTGCAGTGGTGGTGGAACATGGCGGTGGCGGATCGAAAGCAGCGGCCCCGGTTGCACGAGATATCATGCTACAGGCACTCTACAAGGGCACCCCGCCGCTTGAGGCGTACCCGGTCGCGGATCGGGACCGTATTAAAGAGCAGCAAAAGAGGCTTGAGGGCGACCGTCGCCCCAAAGCGCGCCCTGACGAGAAGGACCGCGCATGAGCTATTTAGAGTATAACGTCAAATCCACGCCATCGGGGTTCCGCAAGTTTCTGTACATGAACTGGCCTTTGACCTTGTTGCTGATCAGCACGGCCAGTGCCGGGTTCCTGATGCTGTATTCCGTGGCAGGCGGGTCGTGGATGCCCTGGGCCGAACCTCAGATGGAGCGGTTTGGTCTGGGCTTAACTGTGATGTTTATCATCGCGCTTGTACCGATCTGGTTCTGGCGAAATATGTCGGTGCTGGCCTATCTGGGGTCCATCGCTCTGCTGGTTTTTGTCGAGCTTTTTGGAACCATAGGTATGGGCGCTCAGCGCTGGATAGATCTTGGTTTCATGCGGCTGCAACCGTCCGAGGTGATGAAAGTCGCATTGGTCATGGTGCTGGCGGCTTATTACGATTGGCTGCCTTCTCACAAAACTTCTCGCCCGCTCTGGGTGATCATTCCGGTGATCCTTATCCTTATCCCGACCTTCATGGTCTTAAGGCAACCGGACCTTGGCACCTCGATCCTGTTGCTGGCCGCCGGTGGCGGGTTGATGTTTTTGGCAGGTGTGCATTGGGCCTATTTTGCGGCGGTAATAGCGGCAGTGGCGGGGCTGATTGCCGCTGTCTTCAACAGCCGGGGAACCGAATGGCAGTTGCTGAAAGACTATCAGTTTCGCCGCATCGACACATTTCTTGATCCTTCATCCGATCCACTTGGCGACGGATACCATATCACCCAATCGAAAATCGCTTTGGGATCGGGTGGCTGGAACGGGCGCGGCTTCATGCAAGGCACCCAGTCGCGCCTGAATTTCCTGCCCGAGAAGCACACCGATTTCATCTTCACCACACTGGCCGAGGAATTCGGCTTTGTTGGCGGCATCACTCTGTTGATACTCTATGCTCTGATCCTGATCTTCTGCATGGTCACGGCGCTTTCGACCAAGGATCGGTTCTCGTCACTGGTGGTGCTGGGGATTGCGCTGAACTTCTTCCTGTTCTTTGCGGTCAACATGTCGATGGTGATGGGACTGGCCCCGGTTGTGGGCGTGCCGCTGCCAATGGTCAGCTATGGCGGATCGGCCATGCTGGTCCTGATGGCCGCCTTCGGTATTGTCCAAAGCGCGCATATCCATCGCCCCCGCTGATCTGAAAGGCCCTTCATGCCCGTCAACGTTCTGTTCTCTGCGCGCCCTGACCTGTGGCCGATCTACGAGCCGCTGTTGACCAAGGGTCTGGCCCAGGCCGGGTTGGACGTGCATCTGGCCACCGACATGGACCCGGATCAGGTGGATTACGTCGTCTATGCGCCAAATGGCGGCCTATTGGACTTCACGCCCTATTCAAGGCTGAAGGCTGTGCTGAGCCTCTGGGCCGGGGTCGAAAGCATCGCCGACAACGCAACTCTGACTGTTCCGCTGGCCCGCATGGTCGATCACGGGTTGACGCAAGGCATGACGGAATGGGTTGTGGGCCATGTCCTGCGGTATCATCTGGGCATGGACACCCATATCACCCAGCAGGACGGTGTTTGGACCCCGATCGCGCCACCGCTTGCGACCGAGCGCACGGTCTGCGTGCTGGGGCTGGGAGAGTTGGGGCAAGCGGCAGCGCAGGCGCTGGCCACGCTGAACTTTCGCGTTTTGGGGTGGAGCCGCACCCAAAAGGACATCCGGGGCGTGACCTGTCTGCATGGGGCCGACGGTTTGAGTACTGCCTTGTCGCAATCCGAAATCGTCGTGCTGCTGTTGCCAGACACGCCCGCGACAGAAAACACTCTGAACGCCGAAACATTGGCGCTGTTGCCAAAGGGGGCAAAGATCATCAATCCGGGGCGCGGCCCGCTGATCGATGACGACGCCCTGCTGGAGGCGCTGAACACCGGGCAGGTCGGACACGCGACGCTGGATGTGTTTCGCATCGAGCCCCTGCCACCCGAACACCCCTATTGGACACATCCGAACGTCACAGTCACCCCGCATATCGCCTCGGAAACCCGGCCCGTCACAGCGGCGCAGGTGATCTGCGAAAACATCCGGCGCGGCGAAGGCGGTGAGCCGTTTGTGCATCTGGTGGACCGCCAGTTGGGATACTGACGGCCCGATCCGATCAGGCGGCGATCAACCCGCGCCCTTTCAGCAGGGCCTCGACACCCGGCAGGCGGCCCCGGAAGGCCAGATACAATTCCTCGGCCTCACGCGAGCCGCCGGTGGAGAGGATATTCTCTTCCAGCGCCTTGGCGCGTTCAGGGTCAAAGGCCCCTCCGGCCTCTTCGAATGCGGCGAAGGCGTCGGCATCCATGACCTCGGACCACATATAGCTGTAGTAGCCTGCGCTGTACCCGTCGCCCGCAAAGACATGGGCGAAATGCGGGGTGGCGTGGCGCATCCCGATGGCCCTTGGCATGCCGATTTCGGCCAGAACCTCGGCCTGCTTGGCCATCGGGTCCGCCGGGGCTGCGCCTTCGTGAAACGCCAGATCAACCAAGGCCGAGGCCACATATTCGACCGTCTGGAACCCTTGGTCGAAATTGGCTGCCTTCAGCACCTTCTCCAACATCGCCTGAGGCATCGGCTCACCCGACTCGGCATGGGTGGCGTATTCTGCCAGAACCTCGGGCACTTCCAGCCAGTGTTCATAAAGCTGGCTGGGAAGTTCGACGAAATCCCGCGCGACGGACGTGCCCGAAATGCTTTCATAGGTCACGTTCGACAGCATCTGATGCAGCGCATGGCCGAACTCGTGGAACAGGGTCCGCGCGTCATCGTAGGACAGCAGCGCCGGATCGCCCTTGGCGAAGTTACACACGTTGATTACGACGGGCGCTTGTTCTTCGGGGAATTTCGCCTGCGCCCGCATGGCGCTGCACCAGGCCCCTGACCGTTTCGAGCCTCGGGCGAAGTAATCGCCAATGAAAACCGCCACGTGCGTCCCGTTGCGTGTCACCTCCCACGCCTGGCAATCGGGGTGGTAGAGCGGCACGTCCAGCGGCGCAAACTCCAGCCCGAAAAGACGGTTGCCACAGGCAAACGACGCCTCGATCATCCGGTCGAGTTGCAGGTACGGTTTCAGTGCCGCCTCATCCAGATCATGCTCGGCCTTGCGGCGCTTCTCGGCATAATAGCGCCAATCCCAGGCTTCCAGCGGGCCGTTCACGCCATCCTCTTGCATCAGGCCGGTCAGTATCTCGGCATCCGCATCGGCGCGGGCTTTGGCGGGCTCCCAGACCTGCATCAACAGAGCGCGCACGCGGTCGGGCGAGCGGGCCATTTCGGTTTCCAGCTTGAAATCTGCAAAGCTGTCATAGCCCAGCAGCTTGGCCCGCTCTTCCCGCAGGGTCAGGATTTCGGCTGCAATCTCGCGGTTGTCGGTCTCGTTCCCATTTGCCCCCCGCGCAGCCCAGGCGCGATAGGCTGTTTCCCGCAGGTCGCGGCGGGATGAGAATTGCAGAAACGGCACGATCAGCGAGCGGGACAGGGTCACAACCGGCCCGTTCGCGCCCTTTTCCTCACCCGCTGCGCGGGCCGCCGCGATGACGAAACCGGGCAGGCCCTCCAGATCATCCTCGGTCAGTTCCATGAACCAGTCACGCTCATCCGCCAGCAGGTTCTGGGTGAAAGACGTACCCAGCGAGGCAAGGCGCGATTTGATCTGTTGCATGCGTTCATCGGCCTCGCCCTGCAGCGCGGCACCAGCGCGGACAAAGCCGCGATGGGTCAGCATCAGAACACGGGCCTGTTCATCGCTCAGGTCCAGATCATCGCGCCGCTGCCAAAGATCGGCCACTCGGCGGAACAGGTCCTTGTTCGAGGAAATGCCCGAGAAATGCGCCGACAGTTTCGGTGAAAAGTCACGCTGCAACTCTTCCCGTTTGGGGTTGCTGTCGGCCCCCGCCACCGTGAAAAACACCGACAGGACCTTGTCTAATTCCTCCCCCGCGGCCTCAAGTGCCTCAATCGTGTTGGCAAAGGTGGGCGCGTCCGGGTTTCCGGCAATCGCGTCGATCTGAGCGTTATGCGCAGCCATCGCCTTATCCAGTGCCGGGGCAAAATCTTCATCTGAAATCGCCGCGAATGGCGCGATTTCAAAGGGCGTGGTCCAGTCGGACAGGATCGGGTTGGTCATGCAGATCTCCTTTGACCCTCAAGCTAGGTAGGGTGCGGGGAATGGTCCAGAGGAGGTGGTACCGGAACCGGCAGAATTCGTCGCAAATCTGCTTGCCTTGTCGCGTTAGCCCGCTCAGGTTCGTGGTGAAAGGGAGGACGCATATGACAAAACCCAATCGCCCCGCCGGGATCATGACGACAGCGATCCATGCCGGGGATCCGCCCGACGCCTCGACCAACGCATCGGCCCCGCCGATCCATATGAGCTCGACCTATATAACCGAGGATCTGGCCGGGTTTTCCGCCCATGATCTGACACCCGAGACGCCCTATGTGTATTCCCGCTGGGCCAACCCGACCGTGGCGGGGCTGGAGGCCAAGATCGCTGCGCTGCAAGGCACCGAGGCCTGTCTGGCGACCGCCTCGGGGATGGCGGCGGCCTCGGCGATCTTTTTCACCTTTCTGTCGGCAGGCGATCATCTGATTGTCTCCGACGTGTCTTATGCAGGCGTGGCCGAACTGGCGCGCGAGACACTGCCGCGCATGGGCATTGAGGTCTCAGCCGTCAACATGTCTGATCCGTCGAACGTGGCTGCGGCCCTGCGCCCCAACACGCGGCTGATCCATACCGAAACGCCAGTAAATCCCATCGGGCGGCTGACCGATCTGGCCGCAATCTCGCGGCTTGCGCGTCAGGCCGGGGCGTTGCTGAGTTGTGATGCCACCTTTGCCTCGCCACTGGGCATGGACACGGTGGCGTTGGGTGTTGATCTGACGCTGCACTCGATCACGAAATATATCGGCGGGCATGGCGATGCGGTGGGCGGCGCGGTGGCCGGATCGGCGGAGCTGGTCGCGCGGATGCGGGCCGAGGCCGCGATCCATCACGGAAGCGTTCTATCACCGTTCAACGCCTGGCTGATCGCGCGCGGCGCCACCACCCTGCCCCTGCGCATGAAGGCCCATCAGGCCGGAGCCATGGCGGTAGCCGAATGGCTGGACAATGACCCGCGGGTCACCAAGGTGATCTATCCCGGTCTCGCATCGCATCCGCAGGCCGAACTGGCGCAGCAACAGATGTCGAATATGTCCGGCATGATCTCATTCCAGGTGGGCAACGCTGCTGAGGGCGAACGCATCGCGCAACAGATGATCGAGAGGCTTGAGGTGATCCACTATGCAGTCTCGCTGGGGCATCATCGCAGCCTGATCTTCTGGATGGGCACCGATGGGCTGATGGAGACGTCGTTCAAACTGGGCGGCGCGCAGTTGGAGGATTACCGCGCCTATGCGGGCGACGGGATTTTCCGATTGTCGGTCGGGCTGGAAGATGCCGAGGACCTGATCGCCGATCTGGACCGCGCTTTGGGGTGAACGGGGCTCTCCCGCCCGCGCAGCGCGCATCGCAGATGCGCCTTGGCGCGGTTGGGCCGGGCCGCGCGCTGGCGCGCGCGGCGGTTACGCCTGGGCGGCTGCCTGCGCGCAAATCGGGCAATCGGCGCGTTTGGACAGGGTGATCTTGCGGCTTTCGCCATAAAGCGCGTCATAGATCAGCATTTCGCCCCGCAAGGCGGCCCCGGCACCGGTGATCACCTTGATCGCCTCAACCGCCATCATGGATCCCACCACGCCGGGCAGCGGCCCGATCACCCCCGCTTCGGCGCAAGAAGGGGCCAGCCCGGCGGCGGGCGCTTCGGGGAAGATGCACTGATAGCACGGGCCTGTGGTGGCGGGGTCAAAGACGCTCAGCTGCCCTTCCCATTGCGAGAGCGCGCCAGAGATCAAAGGTTTCCCCAAGGCAACCGCCGTTCGGTTGGCCAGATAGCGGGTGTCGAAATTGTCCGTCCCGTCCAGGATCAGATCGAAATCGGCGAACAGGTCCGCCGCGATCTCTTCGCTGAAACGGCGATTGTAGGGCAGCACCACAACGTTCGGGTTCTGAGCCTCCATCGCTTGTTGCGCCGAGAAAACCTTGGGCATTCCGATGTCGGCGTCGCGGTGGATCACCTGCCGTTGCAGGTTGGCGTTTTCAACCACGTCGTCATCGATCACGCCGATGGTGCCAACCCCTGCCGCCGCCAGATACTGCAACGCGGGCGCGCCCAGACCGCCTGCGCCGATGACCAGAACCCGCGCTTTTTTGAGTTTCTTCTGCCCCGGCCCGCCCAATTCCCGAAGGACGATGTGACGGGCATAGCGATCCAGTTCGGTTTCAGAGAAACGGTCCGAGGGTTTGACAGTATCCTGATTTGTCTCGGGCGTGGCCCGGTTGCGCAGGACTTTCAGCACCCTGCCATAGAGCAGAACCAACGCGGCAAACCCGGCCAGGATCAGCCACATCGCCGCCGACCCACCCGTCGCCTCGCGCAAGGGATTGCCGTCGGGCAGGATCAGCTGCGCAATGATGACGCCCGACAAAAGAACCGCGACCGAGACCAGCCGGGCCGTGCGCGATACACCCGCGATGTAGCCGACGCCCCAAAGCCCGGCGGCCAACAGAAGAACCAGCAACATCAGCCGCGCCCGGTGGAGCCGAAGCCACCTGTCCCGCGTTCGGTATCGCTCAGGTCGTCCGCCACTAGGAACTCTGCCTGAACGACCGGGGCGACGACCAGTTGCGCAATACGTTCACCATGCGCCACGTCAAAGGGGACTTGCCCAGCATTCATCAGGATCACGCCCAGCGGTCCGCGATAATCGCTGTCGATTGTCCCCGGCGTGTTGGGCAGGGTGATCCCATGTTTCAGGGCCAGCCCCGAGCGCGGGCGGACCTGAACCTCATACCCTTGGGGGATTTCGATCCGCAGGCCGGTCGGGATCAAGGCGCGCTGCCCGGGCACAAGTGTGATCGCCCGACCCCCCGGAAGGTTTGCGCGCACATCTGCACCGGCGGCACCGGATGTTTCATAAGACGGCAATGCCACCGAGGCATCGGACCCCGCGTCGCGGATCACACGAATTGCGACCATTCCAGTTCCTCTTTGTTCATAGTCCAAGGCGTCAATCGCCCAACGCCTCGGCAATCTTCTGGGCCAGACGGGCGGCCACCGCGTCTTTGCCCATGCGAGGCCATTCCTCGGCACCAGTGTCCGAGATCAGCACCACCGCGTTTTCCGCCCCGCCCATGATACCGGTCGAGGGGCTGACATCGTTGGCGACAATCCAGTCACATTGCTTACGCAGTCGTTTCGCGGTGGCATTTTCCAGAACGTCATTTGTTTCCGCCGCAAAACCCACAACCAGCGCTGGCCGTCCGTGCTCCAGATGCGCAACCCGTTTCAGGATGTCGGGGTTTTCCGCAAACTCCAGCGTGGGCAAGCCGTCGCGGGTTTTCTTCAGCTTCCGGTCCGAGGCGCTGGCGACGCGCCAATCGGCCACGGCGGCGGCAAACACACCAGCATCCACCGGTAGGGCGGCGTCGACCGCGTCCGACATTTCCTGCGCCGTTTCAACGCGCACCACCTGCACGCCTTCGGGCGGGGGCACATCGGCGGGGCCGGTGACAAAAACCACATCCGCCCCAAGCGCCGCCAAAGCCCGCGCCACGGCGGTGCCCTGCGCCCCCGATGACCGGTTGGCGATATAGCGCACGGGGTCGACGGGTTCATGCGTGGGGCCGGACGTCACCAGAATGCGCTTGCCCTGCAAGGGGCCGTCCGACAATTGGGCCTCGATCGCGGCAACAATCTCTAGCGGTTCGGACATGCGGCCGGGACCGTATTCGCCGCAGGCCATATCCCCTTCGTTCGGGCCGACGAACCGAACGCCATCCGCCTGCAATTGCGCAAGGTTGCGCTGGGTCGCGGGGTGATCCCACATCCGCACATTCATGGCAGGCGCGCACAGAACGGGCGTGTCGGTGGCCATCAGAAGGGTCGAGGCCAGATCATTCGCCAGACCCGAGGCCATCTTGCCCATCAGATCCGCCGTCGCCGGGGCAACAACGATCAAGTCAGCCGAGCGCGAAAGCTGTATATGGCCCATCTCGGCCTCGTCGGTCAGGTCGAAGAGGTCGCGATAGACCTTTTCACCTGCAAGCGCGGACACGGACAAGGGCGTCACAAACTCTTCCGCCGCGCGGGTCACAACGGGGGTTACGGCCGCGCCACGCTCTTTCAGCCGCCGGATCAGGTCCAGCGATTTGTAGGCAGCTATCCCTCCGCCGATGATCAGCAAAATGCGTTTGGATGACAGCATGTTCAGCCCTTCTCGTCCCGATCGGCCCCGACATTAGGCAACGCCACCGCGTAGTTCCAGCGGTTAATTCTGGGTCTCGAACGCTTTGCAGGGGTCTTCGCGATCAACAGTCGGGCTGTCAATCACCGCGTCGAATGTGCCCTCGATTGCGCCATCCTCGGATTGGCCCAGCACAAAAACCTTCAACCCGGGCTGCATTCGCGTCAGAAAGGTCGGAATGCCACGGTCCTTGCGGGCATGGCCGTTGCCGGTGATCACCGCAACCGGCCCGCCGGTGTCTTCGATCGCCTGCAGGGTCGAGCGTGTCAGCACGGCGTCACGCAGGCGCTGTATTGCAACCATTTGCGGCAAGGCCTCTGCCGGAAGCGCGTCACAATGCGCGGCCAACTGGTCGGCTTCGCGCGCGGCCTGCTCGTCAGGCGGCAGTGGAACCGTCAGGCCATATCGCGCCGCATCCGCGCCCAGCGCTGTTGCCGCGCCTCGCTCCATCGCGGCCCGGGCAGCGACACGCGGTACCATGGCACCGTAGACTGGCGCGTCGGATGCCTGAAAAACAGGGTAATACATGCTGAGCGGCGGCCAGCCGGTTTCCGCCCAGCGCAGGATGCGGCCCAGTTCTTCGGGATCGGACACGGCCTTTTGCGCCAGCCTTTGGGCGCCTTCTTCTGTCACCATCTCCCACACAACAGCCGAGGGCGACAGGGCTTTGACCGCCTCGCTCTGAACCTGATGATGCCTGGGATTGTCGTGAACTTCGCCCAATATCACAACATCCGCCGACTGCATGTCGGCAATCATGTCGGGAGGGATCAACGCGTCCGCCTGGCCCGGACGCGCCGAGACCATCGTAACCATCAGTGCACAAAGCAGAATCGCAAGCCGTGTCATGCGATGAAGTGTTGCACCTCTCGCGACTGGGCTTCAAGGTTCTTGCGCATCTTCACAAATGCTGCGGCCTCAAGCTGGCGGACACGTTCCTTGGACAGACCAAGCTCATCCCCCAGGCTTTCCAGCGTCCGCGCGGGTTCGCGCAGCTTGCGTTCGCGTACGATGAAACGCTCGCGGTCATTCAGTGCGTTCATGGCGGTCAACAACCACTCGCGCAGTTGTTCGGTGTCATGGTTGTGCGCAACCGTTTCTGCCGCCTGTTCCCGGTCGTCTTCCAGCGCATCGATCCATTCGCGCCCGTCCTCATCAACCGATTGCACCGCGTTCAGCGAGAAATCCGAACCTGACAGGCGGCCTTCCATCATCTCGACATCGCGCAGGGGCACACCGATTTCAGTAGCAATCATCTGGTGCAGCTGGTGCCGGTCCAGTTCCAGACCCTCGGTCGCCGCTTCGCGTTCCAACCGTGCCTGAACCCGACGCATGTTGAAGAACAGCGATTTCTGGGATGAGGTCGAGCCGGTGCGCACCATCGACCAATTGCGCATCACATAATCCTGAATACTGGCCTTGATCCACCAGACGGCATATGTGGAGAAGCGCACGCCCCGGTCGGGGTCAAACTTGTCAGCGGCTTTCATCAGGCCCAGACCGGCCTCCTGAATCAAATCGTTCATCGGCGCGCCATAGCGCTTGAACTTGGCCGCCATCGAAATAGCTAAGCGCATATAGGCGGTGATCAGGCGGTGAAGGGCTTGTTCGTCACGCTCATCGCGCCAGGCATAAGCCAACTTTAACTCGGTCTCTGCGTCCAGCAATTCGGCCTTCATTGCCTGCCTGGACATCGAAAAGTCGGTCGCGTTGTCAAGTGCCATGAAACTCTCCCAATTATCGTATTCGATGGCCGGGCTTGCCTTGCCGACCTGTCGTCGATACGCAGAGCACAAGCAGGTGGATCACTAGAAAGGTAAGAATTGTGCTGCCCGATTTAACCTTTGTGCTGGGCGGGGCTGCTTCGGGCAAATCGGCTTTTGCCGAACAACTGGTTGTTTCATTGGGGAAAAGCCGCGTTTATCTGGCCACATCACAAGTGTTTGATGATGAGATGCGCCAAAAGGTCGATCAGCATATCGCCCAACGCGGCCCGGATTGGCTGACGGTCGAGGCACCTTTGGATTTGGCCCCGGTTTTGGCGGAATTGAAGGCGGATCAGGTCTGTCTGATCGACTGCGCCACCATGTGGCTGACCAATCACCTGCTGGCCGAAACCGATCTGGCCACGGCGCAGGCTGACCTGCTGGACGCGCTGGGGCATTGCGCGGCGCAGATCGTCATTGTCTCAAACGAAGTAGGTCATGGGATCGTACCCGAAAACGCTTTGGCCCGCCGCTTTCGCGAGGCGCAGGGTCGCTTGAACATCGCCCTGGCCGCTCGTGCCGATCTGGCGGTACAGGTGACGGCAGGCTTGCCGATGGTTCTGAAGGGGACATTGCCGTGACCCGGCTGCACCTTGTCCGCCATGGCCCGACCCATGCCAAAACCATGGTTGGCTGGTCCGATCTTCCGGCTGATCTGAGCGACACAGCCGCCCTGGAACGCCTGCATGACTACCTGCCGCCCGCGGCAATAGTCGTGTCCTCGGACCTGTCGCGCGCCTTAGAGACTGCAACAGCTATCCAAGGCACACGCCGCCGTTTGCCCCATCACCCGGACCTGCGCGAGATCAATTTCGGCGCGTGGGAATTGCGCGGCTTTGCCGAAATCGAGGCCGAAGACCCCGAACTGGCCTTCGCCTATTGGGACAACCCCGGCGACGTTCGCCCACCACAAGGTGAAAGCTGGAACGAGGTGCGCGCGCGGGTCGATGGCGCGATTGACACCCTGATCGCCAATCACCGGGGCCACGATCTGGTCATCGTCGCCCATTTCGGTGTGATCCTGACACAGGTTCAGCGCGCGCTGGATCTGGACGCGCAACAGACCTTTGCGCACCGCATCGACAACCTGTCCGTGACCCATCTGGCATTTGACGGTCAGGCATGGTCGGCCGGTGTAATCAATCACCTTCCGTGATCGGGCGGCGCACAAATCACTGATTTACCTGCGCGACGCGCTGCGTCATCGTCCCTTTATGACCTATGACCTTTTTATCGGCGACAGGCTGTTTTCCAGCTGGTCCATGCGCGGTTGGCTGATGCTGGAAAAGTTCGGCCTGCCCTATCGAACCCATATGATCGGCCTTTATTCCGGAACCATGGCTCAGGATATGGAGCCGCTGTCTCCGGCCCGGCTGGTTCCCGCGATGCGCTTGCCCGAGGGAACTGTCGTGGGCGAAAGCCTCGCCATGGCCGAAACGCTGGCCGAACGCCACCCGGAAGCCGGCTTATGGCCCAGAGACCCGGCGGCACGGGCCACGGCGCGTTGGCTATGCGCCGAGATGGTCGCTGGCTTCACCGCCCTGCGCGGCGAATGCGCGATGCAGTTGAAGCATGTCTGGCAGGGGTTCTCTCCATCTGAGGACACGCTGACTGATCTGGCGCGTATCGAAACACTCTGGGCCCATGCGCGCCGAATCTCGGGGGCCAAGGATGGACCGCTTTTTGGCGCGTATTCTCTGGCCGATGTGTTTTACACGCCGGTGGCCGCACGGATCATTGGCTACGGCCTGCCTGTATCCGAGGCCAATCGCGACTACTGCATCGAACTGCTCAGCGATACATTAGTGCGCCAATGGCGCGCGATGGGGCTGACGGTTGAATATAAGCCATTTCCCTACGCTTTGGATTTGCCCATTGCGCCATGGCCAGTGGGCGGTGTTTCAACGGCCATGGCCGCCGAACCCGGCCCGCCAGTTAACACGATGTGCCCCTATTCCGGAAAACCGGTGACCGATTTTCTGGAACTGGACGGACAACGCTGGGGCTTTTGCAATTCGTTCTGCCGCGACAAAACCGTGGCTGACCCCGAGGCATGGCCCAAATTCACCGCCATGCGTGCTGCCGTTAACGATTCTTAAACCGCAACCATGGCAGCAACGTCCTGTTAACCAAGAACAGGATCGCCATGGTTGCCCGCGCTCATACCGTTGCTTTTCAGGGGGTCGAGGCCCGCCCGGTCGAGGTTCAATGCGCCGTATCGCCGGGCTTGCCTGCGTTTTCCATTGTCGGCCTGCCGGACAAGGCCGTGTCCGAAGCACGCGACCGGGTCCGTAGCGCGCTTAGCGCCATGGCCATTGCCCTGCCGTCGAAGCGGATCACCATCAACCTCTCGCCCGCCGATCTGCCGAAAGAA
The DNA here is from genome assembly GCF_056540025.1 of Ruegeria sp. AP12. Classification (NCBI taxonomy): domain Bacteria; kingdom Pseudomonadati; phylum Pseudomonadota; class Alphaproteobacteria; order Rhodobacterales; family Roseobacteraceae; genus Ruegeria; species Ruegeria sp. AP12. The sequence goes on along the minus strand of NZ_JBQFVZ010000007.1, from coordinate 190,166 downwards.
GGCAGCCATTTCGACCTGCCCATCGCCGTCGCCCTGCTGTCGGCGCTGGAGATCATTCCGGCAGATGCCGCCGACGGCACAGTTGCCTTGGGTGAGTTGTCCTTGGATGGATCTTTGGTGCCCGTGGTCGGCGCTTTGCCCGCCGCCATGACCGCCGCCTCCGAGGATCGCGCGCTGCTTTGCCCGCGCGCATCCAGCGCCGAGGCGGCATGGGTCGATGCCACTCAGGTGATCGGGGCCGGGTCTCTGGGCGACGTCGTCCGCCATTTCTCGGGCCAGTCTCCTCTGGCCGAGGCGAAACCGGGTGAGGTAAACCTGTCGCCCAGCGCCCGCGATCTGCGCGACGTTAAAGGGCAGGAACGTGCAAAACGCGCGCTTGAGATTGCCGCAGCCGGGCGGCACCACCTGATCATGATCGGAACGCCCGGCTCGGGCAAATCAATGCTGGCCGCACGCCTGCCCGGCATTCTGCCGCCTTTGACACCGGTCGAGGCGCTGGAGACGTCTATGATCCAATCCCTTTGCGGGCTGCTGGATGAAGGCGGCATCAGCTGCGCGCGACCCTTCCGCGAGCCGCACCACACGGCCTCGATGGCGGCGATTGTTGGTGGCGGCAAGGGCGCAAAACCCGGCGAGATTTCATTGGCCCATAATGGCGTGCTGTTTATGGACGAGTTTCCCGAGTTTCCCCGAACGGTGCTGGAAACCCTGCGCCAACCAATTGAGACGGGCGAAGTGATGGTGGCGCGCGCCAATGCGCATGTGAAATATCCCTGCCGTTTCATGCTGGTCGCCGCAGCCAACCCCTGCAAATGCGGCTATCTGACCGATCCGTCCCGCGCCTGTTCCCGTGCGCCCGGATGCGGCGAGGATTATCTGAACCGTATTTCCGGCCCGTTGATGGACAGGTTCGATCTGCGGATCGAGGTTCCGCCTGTTGCCTTTACCGACCTTGATCTGCCGCCATCCGGCGATAGCTCGGCCACCGTCGCGACACGTGTGGAACAGGCGCGTCAGGTTCAGGCCACGCGCTACGCAGATACGCCATCGGTCCGGCAAAACGCGGATGTTGAAGGTAAACTGTTGGAAGAGGTCGCAGCCCCGGATCCCGAGGGCAAAGACCTGTTGCTGAAAGCCGCCGACCGGTTCGGCCTGTCGGCCCGCGCCTTTCACCGCATCCTGCGAGTCGCGCGCACCATTGCCGATCTGGATGGTGCGCCGGATATCCGCAGACCCCATGTGGCCGAGGCGCTGAGTTTTCGCATCAGCGCCAGGGTGATGGCCTAGATTTTGGCCTCGATCGCCTGCCAGATCTTTTCGGCGATGTTCTCGCCGTTAAAGCGCTCGAGCTCCTGAATGCCAGTGGGCGAGGTCACGTTGATTTCGGTCAGGTAGTCGCCAATGACGTCGATCCCGACAAAAATCTGGCCCTTTTCTTTCAGAATTGGACCGATGGCGGCGCAAATCTCGAGATCGCGTTCGCTCAGCCCGATCTTCTCGGGCCGTCCACCCACATGCATGTTCGAACGCGTCTCGCCTTCGGCCGGGACACGATTGATCGCGCCCACCGCTTCCCCATCGACCAGGATCACGCGCTTGTCGCCGTTTTTGACATCGGGCAGGAATTTCTGAACGATCAGCGGCTCGCGCGAGAAGCCGGAGAACAGCTCATGCAGGGACGTGAGATTGCGGTCGTTGGCATCAAGCCGGAACACGCCTGCACCGCCATTGCCATAAAGGGGTTTCAGGATGACGTCCTTATGCTTGTCCTTGAACGCTTTGATAGTCCGCAGATCCCGCGCAATCGTGGTCGGTGGCATCAGATCGGGGAAATCCAGGATCAGCAGTTTTTCGGGGAAGTTGCGAACCCAAAACGAGTCATTGACCACCAGAACCTGACCTTTGAGGCGATCCAGCAGATGGGTCGACGTGATGTAATGCATGTCGAACGGCGGGTCCTGTCGCAGCCAGATGACGTCGAACTCGGCCAGATCAACCTCACGTTCCGGTCCAAGCACCGCCGGATCTCCGGGCACACGCTGCACCGTCATGTCCTGACCGCGCGCGGTGATCCGACCTTCCTGATAGGCCAATTGGTCCGGGCCGTAGAAGAACAGCTGGTGCCCGCGGGCCTGCGCCTCTTCCGCAAGGCGGAAAGAGCTGTCGGCATTGATGTCCACGGCCCCGATCGGGTCCATTTGAAAGGCGATTTTCATGGCATGTCCCTCAACTTCACGCCAGATACATGGCGCAGCAGGCCGAGGGGTTCAATGGGGCTTAGGCCTGCCCAAACGCGTTTTCGATGATTTGGACTGCACCCGAGCGATCAACCAATGCCGCGTCAAACCGCACATTCGTCAGCTGCCCGCCGGGTTCGTTTTCCAGAAACTGCGCGGCCGAGGCGCAAATCCGTTCGGTTTGACGCTTAGTGATGCGGGAAGCGGCCATGTCAAAACTGGCGCTTTTCTTCACCTCGATAAAGACCAGCCCATCGCTGTCGCGCGCAATCAGATCAATTTCACCCCCGGCACCGCGCCAGCGTCGATGCGCGATGGAAAAGCCACGGCGTTCGTAATCTGTAGCGACGCGCAGTTCCGCCGCCTGACCCGCGTGATAGGACACTGATCCCCGAACCGAACGCTGCGCCATGTCATCCCTTTCCCAATTTCAGGGCCTTCTGGTAGATCGGACGCCGGGGCAGATCATACATCTGCGACACCAGATCCGCGGCATCCCGAACCGAATGCGTCTGCAAGGCCTGTTTCAAAGCCTCTTCTACGTCAGACTCGTTAACACTTTGCGAATGGCTGCGATCCACCAGCAAGACAACCTCGCCCTTCACGGTCTGACCCTGATAGGCCTGCGCCAGTTCGCCCAGCGTGCCGCGCTTGATTTCTTCGAATTTCTTGGTCAGTTCCCGGCACAAAGCGGCCTGACGATCTGCGCCCAGAACGTCGGAAAGATCGGACAGGCTGCTGGCGACGCGTTTGGGCGATTCGTAAAACACCAGCGTGCCGGGAATATCGCGCAGGGCTTCGATGCGGCTGCGCCGGGCACCGGACGCATTCGGCAGAAAGCCTGCAAAAAAGAACGCATCCGTTGGCAAACCCGCCAGCGTAAGGGCCGCCAAAGCCGCAGACGGCCCCGGTGCGCAGGTCACGGTATACCCGGCCTCGGCCGCTTCCCGCCCAAGATCATAGCCCGGATCGGCGATCAGTGGCATTCCGGCCTCGGACGCGTAGGCAACCGACTGCCCCTGCGCCAGCGCATCCATAATCTTGCCGCGCGCGCCCGCGCCGCTGTGATCGTGATAGGCGTGGATTCGGCGACCATCCAGCGGGATGCCATGGATCTCCATCAATCGGCGCAGGCTGCGGGTGTCTTCCGCCGCGATCACGTCCGCCGAAGCCAGAATATCCAGCGCCCTGAGCGTAATGTCGCGCGCGGTTCCGATCGGAGTGGCAACAAAATACAGGCCCGCAGCCAATCTGATCTTTTGGAAATTCAAAGCTGGACCCTCACAGCATGACGTTTATTATCGCGGCTCGATAGAATAGCAGCGCCCGTCGCCGCCGGATCAGGGAGTTTTCTTTTAGATGTTTACCGTTTGCAAGCCCGTAAGCAAGCTGGCGAAGGCCGCTGCTGCCCTGGCCACCATGGCGTTTCTGGCTGCCTGTGAAGTTGGCGGTTTGGGCGGCGGGCCATCGATCAACACATCGAAACCTGTCCCGGTCGCCCTGCTGGTTCCAAGCGGGTCAGGTCAGGCGGGAGACGCCGCACTGGCGCGCAGCCTTGAGAACGCGGCGCGGCTGGCGATGAACGACCTTCCGAACGTTCAGATCGACCTGCGGGTCTATGACACTGCCGGAAACGCGGGCACCGCATCCGTTGTTGCGCAGCAGGCCGTGTCGGACGGGGCCAAGATCATCATCGGACCGGTCTACGCACAAGCGGCCAACGCGGCCGGGCTGGCCGTGCTGAACAACAACGTCAATGTTCTGTCCTTTTCGAACAACACCAGCATCGCGGGCGGTAATGTCTACGTGCTTGGTCCCACATTCCAGAACACCGCAAACCGGTTGGTGAACTATGCAGGCTCGCAAGGTAAAACCGGCACCGTAATTGTGCACAGCAATGACGCGGCGGGCCAGTTGGGCCAGTCGGCCATTGCCAATGCGCTGAACTCCAGCCCGGTCAACAACGCGGGCACTGTGGGCTATGACCGCTCGCAACAAGGGGTGATCAACGCGGTTCCCACCGTCAAGGCAACAGCGGATTCGTCGGGCGCGGACTCGGTGTTCCTGACAGCAACAACGGCCGGTGCGTTGCCCCTGTTCACCCAGCTTCTGCCAGAGGCAGGCGTTTCACCGGCCACGACGCAATTCATCGGCCTGACCCGCTGGGACATCCCACCGCAAACGCTGGAACTGCCGGGTGTTCAGGGCGGTTGGTTCGCCCTGCCGGACCCCTCCAAGGCACAAGCCTACCGCCAGCGCTATAACGCGACCTACGGCGAGGCCCCGCATCCTATCAGTGGCTTGGCCTATGACGGCATCGCGGCCATCGGCGCACTGGTCTCGCAAGGCAAATCCGACGCGCTGACCGGGGCGGCCCTGACACAGAACGCCGGTTTCCAGGGCGTCGGCGGCATCTTCCGTCTGCGTCCGAACGGCACCAACGAACGCGGTCTGGCCGTCGCCACGATCCAGAACAAACAGGTGGTTGTGATTGACCCTGCCCCACAAAGCTTCTCTGGCGCCGGTTTCTGATCGACCCGGTCTGGTTGCCGCGCCCGACACCGTGCTGATCTGCCCCGCCGAGGATATTTTCGACAGCGCCAGTGTGACTAAGCAGCTGGCGTCTGCATTTGAAGCCTGCGCGGACAATGCCGCGATCCGTTCGGAAACCGTGCGAATCCTGCGGCATGCGCAGAAGACCGGGCGCAAGGCCATTGCGGATGCGTTTGCGGCGCGCCCGTTTGATGCGCGGCCTCTGACCCGATCCTATACGCACCTGACCGATCAACTGGTCGGCACGGCGATGCGCGTGTCCAGCGAGCGTCTGCACCCGCTGGCCAACCCGACGCAAGGCGAACGGATCGCCGTTCTGGCCGTTGGCGGATATGGGCGGGGCGAAATGGCCCCGGCCTCGGATGTCGATCTGCTGTTTTTGACGCCTTACAAGATCACCGCCTGGGCCGAGAGCGTGATTGAATCCATGCTCTACATCCTGTGGGATTTGCGGCTGAAGGTGGGGCATTCCTCTCGCACCATCAAAGACTGCCTGCGGTTGGGAACCGAAGATTTCACCATCCGCACCGCGATGCTGGAACAGCGCTATCTGGCCGGTGACACGGCCCTGGCGGAGGAGTTGGACAACAAGCTGAAATCCGACCTGTTCAAAGGGACCGAGCGCGAGTTCATCGAGGCCAAACTAAAGGAACGCGACGAACGCCACCTGAAACAGGGCCAGCGCTATATGGTCGAACCGAATGTGAAAGAAGGCAAGGGCGGGCTGCGCGACCTGCAATCGCTGTATTGGATCGCAAAATACATCTACGGCGTTCAGGATGTGGCCGAGCTTGTGCCGCTGGGTCTGTTCACGCCCGAAGAGTTCAAAACCTTTGTCGAGGCCGAGGATTTCCTGTGGGCCGTGCGCTCTCATCTGCATCTGGTCACGGGGCGTGCGACGGAACAGCTGACCTTTGACATGCAGGTCGAGGTCGCGGCGCGAATGGGCTACGAAGACAGGGCCGGTCGGCGCGGTGTCGAGGTGTTCATGCAGCGCTATTTCCGCGAGGCGACGCGCGTGGGCGAGCTGACGCGGATCTTCCTGACCAAGTTGGAAGCCGCGCATGTGAAAGGTGCCCCGCTGCTAGAACGGATCTTCCGGCGTCGCCCGAGGGTCAAGCAGGGCTACAGCGTTGTGCACGGGCGTCTGAACATCGCCGATCCGGACGCGTTTCTGGCCGACAAGGTGAATCTGCTGCGCCTGTTCGAGGAAGGGTTGCGAACCGGCATGTTAATCCATCCCGACGCAATGCTGCTGGTGACCGCCAACCTGCATCTGATCGACGAGGACATGCGCAACGACAAAGAAGCGCGGCGCATTTTCCTGGACCTGATGCTGAAACACGGCAACCCGGAACGGGCCTTGCGGCGGATGAACGAACTGGGTGTGCTATCGGCCTTCCTGCCCGAGTTCGAGCCCATCGTCGCGATGATGCAGTTCAACATGTATCACAGCTATACGGTGGACGAGCATACCATTCAGTGCATCGTGAACCTGGCCCAGATCGAGCGCGAAGAGTTGATGGAGTCGTTGCCTCTGGCCTCGTCGATCCTGAAGGGTGGGGTCAACCGCAAGGTTCTTTATGTGGCCTTGCTGCTGCATGACATCGCCAAGGGGCGGCCCGAGGATCACTCGATCCTGGGGGCGCAGATCGCGCGCAAGGTGGCCCCCCGGCTTGGGTTGAACAAGGGGGATTCCGAGACGGTCGAATGGCTGGTGCGCTATCACCTGCTGATGTCCGACATGGCGCAGAAACGCGATATTTCTGACCCGCGCACCGTGCGGGACTTTGCCAAAGCCGTGCAGACGGTAAAGCGGCTGGACCTGTTGACCGTGCTGACGGTCTGCGACATTCGCGGCGTCGGGCCAACCACCTGGAACAACTGGAAAGCCACCCTGTTGCGGGCCCTGCATGCCGAAACCAAACGCGCGCTTGAGACCGGGATGGAGGATCTGAACCGCGCCAATCGCGGGACTGAGGCCAAAAAGGCGCTGCGGGCCCAGCTTGCGGATTGGTCCAAGGCCGACCTCAAGGTCGAAACCGGGCGGCACTACGCACCCTATTGGCAGGGTCTGAACGTTGCGACGCATGTCGAATTTGCGGACATGCTGCGCGCGCTGGATCGCAGCGGTGATCCGGGCGAGGTCGAAATCCGTCTGCACCCGGACGAGGATCGCGACGCGACCCGGGCCTGCTTTGCCATGGGCGACCACCCCGGTATCTTTGCGCGGATTGCGGGCGCTCTGGCGCTGGTCGGGGCCAATGTGGTGGACGCGCGCAGCTATACGACCAAGGACGGCTATGTGACAGACGCATTCTGGATACAGGACGCCGAGGGCCACCCCTTCGAGGCCGCACGCCTGCCGCGTCTGACCCAGATGATCCACAAGACCCTGAAGGGCGAGGTTGTCGCCCGCGAGGCGCTGAAATCACGCGACAAGATCAAGAAGCGCGAGCGCGCGTTCAACGTGCCGACCCATATCACCTTCGACAATGACGGGTCCGAGATCTACACGATCATCGAGGTTGATACCCGCGACCGGCCCGGCCTGCTCTATGATCTGACGCGGACGCTGGCGGCGGCCAATGTCTATATCGCCAACGCCGTGATCGCGACCTATGGCGAACAGGTGGTGGATACCTTCTATGTCAAGGATATGTTCGGGCTGAAATACCACTCGGAAAGCAAGCAGCGCGGGCTTGAGGCCAAGCTGCGCACCGCCATCACCGAAGGCGCCGAGCGCGCGGCCTCATGAAGCAGATCCGGCTGTTTTCGGGTTTCTTCACGGTTGGGTTCTGGACTCTGGCCAGCCGCATTCTGGGCTTTCTGCGAGAGATTCTGCTGACCGCCTATATCGGCCCGGGGCCGGTGATGGACGCCTTTGTGGCTGCGTTCCGCCTGCCCAATATGTTCCGCCGGTTTTTCGCCGAAGGGGCGTTCAACGCGGCCTTTGTGCCGATGTTTTCGAAACGGCTTGAAGGCGGTGAAAACGCCGAAAGGTTCGCACAGGATGCATTCAACCTGCTTGGTGCTGCCGTGCTGGCGCTGGTCGGTCTGGCAATGGTATTCATGCCGGGCCTTGTGTGGCTGACGGCCGAAGGGTTCTATGGCGATGAGCGGTTCGATCTGGCCGTCGATTACGGCTACGTTGTCTTTCCCTACATCCTGTTCATGTCATTGGCGGCCTTGTTTTCGGGCGTGCTGAATGCGACGGGCCGCTTTGCAGCCGCCGCTGCCGCGCCCGTTTTGCTGAACATCTTTGCGTGCTCGGCCCTTATCTTCGGCGCGCTGTCCGGCGGTGAGGTCATTCGCTGGCTCATCACCGTGATCCCTGTCGCCGGCGTCGCTCAACTGGCTCTGGTCTGGGTCGCGACCGAGCGCGCGGGTATCCGTATCCGCGTGGGCCTGCCGCGCCTGACACCGGAAATGCGCAACATGGTTCGCATTGCGATCCCTGCCGCGTTGGCTATGGGAGTTACGCAGGTCAATCTTGTGGTGGGGCAGTTGGTGGCGTCCAAGACCGAGAAAGCCGTCAGTTGGCTCTTCGCGGCGGATCGTCTGTATCAGTTGCCTCTGGGCGTTGTCGGGATTGCCATCGGCATTGTCCTGCTGCCCGACCTGTCCCGCCGTCTGCGCGCAGACGACAAGGACGGTGCACGCAACGCATTCTCGCGCGCGGGCGAGTTCATGTTGCTGCTCACGCTGCCCTCGACCGTGGCGTTTCTGATCATCCCGATACCCTTGGTTTCGGTCCTGTTCGAGCGCGGCCAGTTCAGCGCCGAGGATACCGCCGCCACAGCGCTCGCCGTGGCAATCTACGGCGTCGGGCTTCCGGCCTTCATGCTGCAGAAACTGCTGCAACCGCTGTATTTCGCGCGCGAGGATACGAAATCCCCCTTCCGCTATGCTGTCGTTGCCATGATCATCAATGCGGCTTTGGCCTTTGGTCTTTATCCTGTGGTCGGATGGATCGCACCCGCCATTGCAGCGTCGGTTGCCGGATGGGCGATGGTTGCCTTGCTGGCCATCGGTGCGCGGCGCATGGGGGACGAGGCGCGGTTTGATGACCGGTTCAAACTGCGCGCATGGCGGATCGTTGCGGCCTCGGTCGGAATGGGCGTGGTGCTGGGTGCAGCCACTTACCTGTTCGGTTGGGCCTTCGCGCTGGCGGGCTGGCGCTATCTTGCGTTACTGGCGCTGATCGTCGTGGCGGCGGTTGCGTATTTCGCGCTTGGCCATTTGTTGGGGGCCTTCAAAATTTCCGAGTTCAAGCGCGCCCTGCGCCGGTCCTGATCAATCGCGCCGGATGCGGCCCTTGATCCGGGCCCAACCGCCCGGGGCCAGAAAGAACGACAGCCCGAACCCGGTGGCAAACCCACCCACATCGGCCACCCAATCGGACGTCCCGCCAAACAGCAACCCAAAGAGCAGTTGAATACCCATCAGTACGGCGATCAACTGGAAAGCCCGTGCCTGATTTTCGCCGACCAGAGACAGCTTGCGCCACAACAGCCATGTGAAGGCACCGATCAATCCGTAGACCGGTGGGAAGCCTCCGACCAAGGGATATGAAGGATCAAGGATCAACGCATAGGCCAGCGCGCCACCCACGCCGGACAGCACAAAGATCAGCAGCATCGGAAAACCGCCAAAAACCTCTCCGACCAACTTGCCCATGGCCAGCACGAAGACGCAGACAAACACCGCTTGGGTGAAATTGGCCGAGACAAAGGGATAGGTCACGAAACGGATGACATGCTCGAACGGCCAGCGACCGTTCAGCACCATCCAGTCGAAAATATCCGCCGAAAAGGCGTAGCTCTGCAGCGCACCCAACCGCCAGCCTACTGCACCTGGCCCTCCGACCAGCCCGCGCGCGCCTAGCGTGAAGGCCAGTTCGATCCCGATGATGAACAGAACCAGCGCCACCACGACGGGCGGCAGGGGGTTCACGGCGGGTGTGTAATGCTCACTGCTCATATTGGGCGGGCCTTTCGCGGCTGTTGACGTCCCTGACCCTCATGGGTAAGCGACGAGGGCTGATTTTTCCAGACGGGAGTTCCCTTCGATGACCCAGACCCAATTCACGCCGCGCGTGTTTTCCGGCATCCAGCCTTCGGGCGGGCTGACCCTGGGCAATTATCTGGGCGCGATGAAGCGCTTTGTGGACATGCAGGGGCCAGAGTTCGAAACCATCTATTGCATGGTCGACCTGCACGCGATCACCACATGGCAGGACCCCGCTGCGCTGTCCCACAACACCCGCGAGCTATGCGCCGGGTTCATCGCTGCGGGCATTGATCCGGAACAGTCGATCCTGTTCAACCAAAGTCAGGTGCCTGAGCACGCGCAGCTTGGCTGGATCTTCAACTGTGTCGCCCGGATGGGTTGGATGCAGCGGATGACTCAGTGGAAGGACAAGGCGGGCAAAAACCAGCAGAATGCCTCGCTGGGTCTGTTCGCCTACCCGTCGCTGATGGCTGCCGACATTCTGATCTATCACGCGACCCATGTTCCGGTGGGCGAGGACCAGAAGCAGCATCTGGAACTGACACGCGACATTGCGATCAAGTTCAACAACGATTTCGGCGTGGATTTCTTCCCCATTACCGAACCGGTGATCGAAGGCGCGGCCACGCGGGTCATGAGCCTGCGCGACGGGTCCAAGAAGATGTCCAAATCCGATCCATCGGATATGAGCCGGATCAACATGACCGACGATGCCGACACGATCGCCAAGAAAATTCGCAAGGCCAAGACGGACCCGGATGCGCTGCCCTCAGAACCCGATGGTCTGGAAGACCGCCCCGAGGCGCGCAATCTGGTGAACATCTACGCCGCCCTTGCAGATCAAAGCGCCGAACAGGTGCTGTCAGATGTGGGCGGCAAACAGTTCGGTGAGTTCAAACCGATGCTGGCGGAACTGGCGGTCGAGAAACTGTCGCCGATCTCGTCCGAGATGGCGCGGCTGATGAACGATCAGGCCGAGATCGACCGCATTCTGGCACGTGGCGCTGAACGCGCGCGCGAAATCACCGCACCGATCCTGCGCCAGACCTACGACATTGTGGGTATGGTCGGCGCAACATCGCGCTGATTACACTGGACCTTCGCCTGACGCCCTCCTAGGTTTGCCCAAAGCTTGGGAGGGCGTCATGGCAACGGGCAAGAATATCCGCACCTATTTCGAAGGCCAATGGCACGATGGGGACTCTCCGATCATGCGTGCCGCCGACCATGGCGCGTGGCTGGGCTCGTCAGTGTTTGACGGGGCGCGGTATTTCGAAGGCATGGCCCCGGATCTTTTGGCCCATTGCGCCCGCGTGAACCGCTCGGCTGAGGCGCTGATGCTGACGCCAACGGTGACGCCAGAACAGATGGTCGATCTGGTGCGCGACGGGCTGCAGGCCTACGGCCCGGACACAGGCGTCTATATTCGCCCGATGTATTGGGGGATCGATGGTGACGCCACTGCCATTGTTCCAAAGGAAAACAGCACCGGTTTCGCAATTTGCCTGGAAGAGATTCCGATGGCGCCCGAGACGGCCTCGACCACGCTGACAACCACACGTTTTCGCAGGCCGGTTCTGGAATCTGCCGTTGTGCATGCCAAAGCCGGATGCCTTTACCCCAACAACGCCCGCATGCTGCAGGAGGCGCGCTCCAAAGGGTTCTCGAACGCGCTGGTTGCGGACGCGATGGGCAATGTGGCCGAAACCGCAACCGCCAATATCTTCATGGTCCGGGACGGTGAGGTCTTTACCCCGATCCCCAACGGCACCTTTTTGGCCGGGATCACCCGCGCGCGTCACATCAAGAACCTGCGCGCCGATGGCGTCACCGTGCACGAAACGATTCTGGGCTTTGACGATTTCCATCAGGCGGATGAGGTGTTCATGTCCGGGAACATGAACAAGGTGACGCCGGTAACCGCGCTGGACGACACGCAATTTCAGATTGGCCCCATTGCCCGCCGCGCCCGTGGTCTTTATTGGGATTGGGCTGCCAGCGATCGCTAGCTGAATATGTGGGCATTGCCCGAGTTGCCAGCGCGCAATCGGTCGGGCATCATCCCCAAAAAAGAATGAGGACACCCATGCGCAAGTTCCTGGTCGTACTGGATGACAGCCGTGAATGCCTGAATGCGATGCGCTTTGCCGCAATGCGCGCGGCCCATACCGGCGGCGGCGTCACGATCCTGTCGGTCATCCCGCCGGACGAGTTTAACCACTGGATCGGTGTGGCCGAGGTCATGCGCGAAGAAGCGCGCGAACGTATCCACGCGCATTACGAAGTGTTCGCCAAGTGGATGCGCGACAAACAAAACGTCGAGCCGGAACTGGCGATCCGCGAAGGCGATCCGGTGCCTCAGATCATCGAACATGTGCAGTCCGACCCCGAAATCGGCGTGTTGGTTCTGGGGGCGGGCACCGACAAAAAGGGGCCCGGCCCGCTGGTTACGCAATTGACGAAGAACTCGGGCAGCCTGCCGATCCCGATCACAATCGTGCCCGGCGATCTGAGCAAGGAAAAGCTGGAAGAAATTACCTGAGATGGCGGCGAGCGTCGATTTCTGGTTCGAATTCGCCTCGACCTATTCCTATCTCAGCGCCATGCGCATCGAACAGGCCGCCACCGCCAAGGGCGTGACCGTGAACTGGCAGCCGTTCCTGCTGGGGCCGATCTTTGCCGATCAGGGCTGGACCACGTCGCCCTTCAACCTCTACCCCGCCAAAGGCCGCTATATGTGGCAGGATATGGAGCGGTTATGTGCCGCGCGCGCCTTGCCGTTTCAACGCCCGGACCCGTTCCCGCAGAACGGCCTGCATGCGGCGCGTTTGGTTCTGGCCATCGACCCGCCGGACCAAAAGGCGCGTTTTGTCCGTGCCGTCTACAGCGCCCAGTTTGGTCAGGGTCGCGACATTTCGGATCAAGGGACTCTGCTGGACTGTCTGCGCGATGCGGGTCTGCCGTCTGATCTGTTGCAGCGAACGGCGGACCCGGACGTCAAGGCCGCGCTGTTTCAGCAAACGGATCGGGTCAAGGCGGCAGGTATCTTTGGTGCGCCCAGCTTTCTGATCGGGGATGAGCTGTTTTGGGGCGATGACCGGCTGGATCAGGCGCTGGGCTACGCCGCCTCAATTTAGAATAGTTCCAAATCTTGACTTCCCCGACTGCGACGCGCATATCAAAGACACCCTAAACGGAGCTGTCCCATGTTCATTCAGACCGAATCCACCCCAAACCCGGCCACATTGAAGTTTTTGCCCGGCCAGACGGTGCTTGAGGCAGGAACAGCCGATTTTCCAACCGCTGAAGCAGGTGAGAAATCCCCTCTGGCCAAGCGCATCTTCGGCGTTGACGGCGTGACCGGCGTGTTCTTCGGGAACGACTTTGTCACCGTGACCAAATCGGATGACGTGCAGTGGGACCACATCAAACCCGCCATCCTTGGCGCGGTGATGGAACACTACCAGTCCGGTCAACCTGTTATGGGTGCGGACGCGACAACGGCATCCGGTCATGCGGAGCATACCGGCGAAGATGCAGAAGTCGTCAACCAGATCAAAGAGTTGCTGGACAGCCGTGTGCGCCCCGCAGTGGCACAGGATGGTGGTGACATCACCTTCCACGGCTTTGACCGGGGCGTGGTTTACCTGCATATGCAGGGCGCTTGCGCCGGGTGCCCCTCGTCCACACTGACCCTGAAAATGGGTATCGAGAACCTGCTGCGCCACTACATCCCCGAAGTGACCGAGGTTCGTCCGGTTGCCGTCTGACCCGACAATACTGGCATTTGACACATCGGCCGCGCATTGCGCGGCCGCTTTGCTGCGGGGTGGACAGATCGTCGTATCCGTGGCCGAGGCCGTGTCACGCGGACAGGCCGAACGGCTGATGCCCCTGCTGGAAGAGGTGTTGGCGCAAGCGGGCTGTAGCTGGGCAGATCTGGACGCCATTGGCGTGGGCGTCGGGCCGGGAAACTTTACCGGCATTCGCATTTCGGTATCGGCAGCACGGGGGCTGGCCTTGGGCCTGAACGTCCCCGCCGTGGGCGTGTCTGGTTTTGACGCATTGGCCGACATTGCCCCGGACACCCATAGCCCCACCATCCCGGCACCGCGCGATCAGGTCTATGTGCAAACGGCTGACTCGCCCGCACGCCTGATACCGCTGGAAGAGGCCAAGGCATTGGGGCCGCTCTACTTCTGCGCCGACCCGGCAGCACAGACGCAAGCCATTGCGCGGGTTGCAGCACGTCGATGGGACACCGAAACCCTGCCGCCTGCGCCTTTATACGTTCGCCCCGCCGATGCGGCACCGTCCAGCGACACGCCTCCGGTCTTGCTGGACGAATGACACCTCGGGATCTGGCCGCAACACATGCCGCCGCTTTCACCCAATCCCGTCCTTGGACGGCGTCCGAGTTCGCTGATCTGCTGGCCAACCCATTCACCCACTGCATCGGCACGCCCAAAACCTTCGCCCTGTTTCAGGTGATTGCGGATGAGGCGGAATTGCTGACCATCGCGACTCACCCCAGCCATCAACGGCAGGGGCTGGGTTTGCTGTGCATGAACGACTGGCACGCAAAGGCCGCGCAACTGGGCGCGACACGGGCGTTTCTGGACGTAGCTGCCGACAATCGGCCCGCAATTGCGCTGTACCATCGCTGCGGATACCGGGCGTGTGGTCAGCGCAAGGGCTACTACCGCCGAGAAAACGGGCCAAACTGCGACGCAATTGTCATGGAATGCGCCCTGCCCTGACGGTAAGTGGCAATTTTCGGACCAAACGGTCAAAAATCTATTGACCCCACCTGTTGCAAACATCCTTAATTCCCGCCATCACAACAGTTATGCTCGCTCTGAGTGGGTAATCGGGGCTATCCTTGGCCTTGGACCAACGACAAAAACAACGGGAGTAAGAAATGACCCTCATGAAATCTCTGATGGGTGCCGCTGCGGCGGTCGCACTGACAGCTGGCGCAGCCCTGGCCGAACCGGCGCTGATCTTTGACCTGGGTGGCAAGTTTGACAAGTCGTTCAACGAAGCCGCACATAACGGCGCACAGCGTTGGGCAGATCAAACCGGCAAAACCTACCGCGAGATCGAGCTTCAGTCGGAAGCCCAGCGCGAACAGGCCCTGCGCCGCTTTGCCGAAGCCGGTGCCAACCCGATCATCACCATGGGCTTTGCCATGGCCGATCCGCTGGCCGCTGTTGCCGGTGATTACCCGGACACCAAGTTTGTTGCGGTTGACGTAACCTGGCTGGAGGCTCCGAATATCCGTCAGATCGGTTTTGCAGAACATGAAGGATCGTATCTGGTCGGCATGATGGCAGCGATGGCGTCCCAGTCGGGCACCGTTGGCTTTATCGGCGGCATGGACATCCCGCTGATTCGCCACTTTGGCTGCGGTTACGCCCAAGGTGCCAAGGCCGTGAACCCGGATATCGAAGTTGTCGCCAACATGACCGGCACCACCCCCGCGGCATGGAACGACCCGGTGAAGGGTTCGGAACTGACCAAGGCGCAGATCAGTCAGGGCGCTGACGTGATTTACGCGGCCGCAGGCGGCACCGGCGTTGGCGTTCTGCAAACCGCAGCCGACGAAGGCATCCTGTCGATCGGCGTGGACAGCAACCAGAACCACCTGCATCCGGGCAAAGTGCTGACCTCGATGCTCAAGCGCGTGGATGTTGCCGTTTATGACGCCATGAAGGCGGGTGAAGACCTGCAAACCGGTGTCTTCTCGATGGGTCTGGCCGAAGAAGGCGTTGGCGTCGCAATGGACGAAAACAACGCAGAGCTGGTCACCGAAGAAATGAGCTCGGCCATCGAAAGCGCACGGCGCGACATCATCGACGGCAATGTCTCGGTTGTCAGCTACTACGAGAACGACAGCTGCCCGGCACTGCAATTCTAAAACCCATGCGGGGCGGAGGGTCTCTTTCGCCTCGCTTTTTCCTTCTGCCGCGCCGATTGCGCGGTCCCTTCGGCAATTGAGGACACGACATGACCGTCCCCGCCATTGAGCTCAAAGGGATTTCCAAAGCCTTTGGGCCGGTTCAGGCCAACAAAGACATTTCCATCAGCGTCGCCCCCGGAACGATCCATGGGATCATCGGTGAAAACGGTGCGGGCAAATCCACGCTGATGAGCATCCTCTACGGGTTTTACAAAGCCGACAAAGGCGAGATCTGGATCAACGGCACCAGGACCGAGATTCCGGACAGTCAGGCGGCGATTGCCTCGGGCATCGGGATGGTGTTCCAGCATTTCAAGCTGGTTGAAAACTTCACCGTTCTGGAAAACATCGTTCTGGGGGCCGAGGATGGCGGCATGCTGGCGCCGTCGCTGGCCAAGGCGCGTAAGGAACTGAAAGCGCTGGAAGAAGAATACGAGCTGTTCGTCGATCCCGACAAACGCATCGACGAGATCGGTGTTGGCATGCAACAGCGGGTCGAGATCCTAAAGGCGCTGTACCGCCGGGCCGAGATTCTGATTCTCGACGAACCCACCGGCGTTCTGACCCCGTCCGAGGCGGACCAGCTGTTCCGCATCCTCGACAGGCTGCGAGCCGAGGGGAAAACGATTATCGTGATTACCCATAAACTACGCGAGATCATGGAGAACACCGACACTGTTTCGGTCATGCGGCGCGGGCAGATGACGGCCACCGTCAAGACGTCCGAGACCAGCCCCGAAGAACTGGCCGAGCTGATGGTGGGCCGCAAGGTTCTGCTGCAGGTCGATAAAGTGCCTGCAAAGCCGGGCAAACCGATTCTGGAGATCGAAAACCTGCAAGTCTTTGACAGCGCCGGTGTCGAGCGGGTCAAAGGGATCGACCTGACCGTTCGCGCCGGTGAGATCGTCGGCATTGCCGGTGTTGCGGGCAATGGTCAGTCGGAACTGCTGGAGGTTCTGGGCGGGATGCGCCCAGGTCAGGGCTCGATCAAGCTGAACGGCGTGCCACTGCCGCTCAGCGGGGCGGGGTCGGATGGACAGGCGCGCCGCGCGCAGCACATTGCCCACGTGCCCGAGGATCGCCAGCGTGAAGGTCTGATCATGGACTTCCACGCCTGGGAAAACGTGGCCTTCGGCTATCACCGCGACCCGGCTTACAAGCGCGGCATCTTCATGGATAACGCCGCCTTGCGCGCCGATACCGAAGCAAAGATCGAGAAATTCGATGTCCGCCCACCGAATGGCTGGCTGACGGCCAAAAGCTTTTCGGGCGGGAACCAGCAAAAGATCGTCGTCGCGCGCGAGATTGAGCGCAATCCCGACCTGCTGCTGGTCGGCCAGCCGACCCGAGGTGTCGATATTGGCGCGATCGAGTTTATTCACAAACAGATCGTCGCCCTGCGCGATCAGGGCAAGGCCATCCTGCTGGTCTCGGTCGAGTTGGAGGAAATCTTCTCACTGTCCGACCGGATTGCGGTGATGTTTGACGGACATATCATGGGCGAACGTCTGCCCGCCGAGACGGATGAAAAAGAACTGGGCCTGCTGATGGCCGGTGTTGCGGGAGAGGCCGCGTAACATGGATAAAATGCCCAAATGGGCCGATGTCGTGCTGATCCCGGTAATCAGCCTTCTGCTGGCCGCAATCCTTTCGGCGCTGGTCATTCTGGCCATCGGAGAAAACCCGGTCGAGGCCGTGAACCTGATGGTCACCGGCGCGCTGGGATCGACCTATGGCTGGGGCTATACGCTGTATTACGCCACCAACTTCATGTTCACCGGATTGGCCGTGGCCGTCGCGTTCCACGCGCGGATGTTCAATATCGGGGGCGAAGGTCAGGCGATGCTGGGCGGGCTTGGCGTTGCCATGGTCTGTCTTTATGTCCCCTGGCCGCATTGGAGCATTGCCCTGCTGGCCGCCTGTGCCGCCTCGATGCTGTTTGGCGCGGCATGGGCCGCGATCCCGGCCTATCTGCAAGCCAAGCGCGGCAGCCATATCGTGATCACAACGATCATGTTCAACTTCATCGCCGCCGCCTTCCTGAACTACATGCTGGTTAATGTGATGCGCCCACAGGGCTCGCAAGATCCAGCGACCGCGCGGTTCCCCGAGGCGGTCCACCTGCCGACTTTCCAGTCGATGTTCTCAACCGCCGAGAATGTGATGTTCCGGGGAGCGCCTGCGAATATCTCGTTCTTCGTGGCGATTCTGGCCTGTGTGATCGTCTGGGCCCTGATCTGGCGCACAAGGCTGGGCTATGAAATTCGCGCCTATGGCCATTCGGAAACCGGGGCCGTTTATGCCGGTATCTCGCCTGTGCGCATCACCATCATCGCCATGCTGATCTCGGGCGCGCTGGCGGGTCTGATGGCAATCAACAACGTGATGGGTGAGGCGGAACGGCTGGTTCTGAATTCAACCGAAGGCGCGGGCTTTATCGGCATCGCTGTGGCCCTGATGGGCCGGTCGCACCCGTTCGGCGTGTTCCTTGCGGCGCTGCTGTTCGGCTTCCTGTATCAGGGCGGCGCAGAACTGGCGCTGTGGACCTCGATCCCGCGGGAACTGATCGTTGTCATTCAGGCGCTGGTCATCTTGTTCACCGGGGCGCTCGACAACATGGTTCGCATGCCGCTTGAGAAACTGTTCCTGGGTCTGCGGAAGGGGGCTGAGTGATGGAGTTCTTCGTTACCCTCATCCAGGTCCTCGATTCGACCATCCGTCTGGCCACGCCGCTGCTGCTGGCCTGTCTGGCCGGGCTTTATTCGGAACGCGCGGGTATCTTCGACATCGGGCTTGAGGGCAAGATGCTGATGTCAGCCTTTTTCTCGGCTGCCGTCGCTGCCGTAACCGGTTCGGTCTGGCTGGGCCTTTTGGCAGGGATCGGCGCGTCGCTGGTTCTGTCGGCGCTGCACGGGGTGGCCTCGATCACCTTTCGGGGCAATCAGTTGATCTCGGGCGTTGCCATCAACTTTCTGGCCTCGGGCCTGACCGTGCTGATCGCCCAAAGCTGGTTCCAGCAGGGCGGGCGCACCCCGTCCCTGTTTGGGCAAGGCCGGTTCGAGCCGATCGAGTTTCCCTTTGCCGAAGCGCTGAGCGGTGTCCCAATTCTCGGCCCGATTTACTCCGAACTGCTGTCGGGCCATTCGATTCTGGTTTACATCGCCTTTCTGATGGTGCCGCTAACGTGGTGGATACTGTACCGCACCCGGTTCGGCCTGCGTCTGCGGGCGGTGGGTGAAAACCCGGCGGCGGTGGACACGGCTGGCGTCTCGGTTGTCGGTCTGCGCTTTGCCGCCGTGGCCATCTGTGGCGTGCTCTGCGGCATTGCAGGGGCATATCTGGCGACCGCATTGCAGGCCGGGTTCGTCAAAGAGATGACCGCCGGTCGGGGCTTTATTGCGCTGGCGGCGCTGATCTTCGCGAAATGGCGCCCGTGGCATGCCATGTGGGCCTGTCTGCTGTTCGGCCTGCTGCAAGCCGTTGCGCTGCGGTTCCAGAATATCGATCTGGGCGGCGTGGTGATTCCCGTTCAGGTGATGGACGCCCTGCCCTATATCCTGACCGTTGTCATTCTGGCCGGGTTCGTGGGCAAGGCCGTACCGCCCCGCGCGGGTGGTGAGCCCTATGTAAAGGAACGCTGATAAGTCCAGTTTCGAGACAATTCTGGGTCCTGTTTGCTGCAGAGCGGCATGCACAGTTGATTTTGCATGCCGCAACCGCTCTAAAAGGGTATGTGCGTGTTTCCTTTGCCAGACAGCAGCGTGACCAGGGGTCTACAGATCACCTCGATACGCTGCCAGGCTGTCACGGAAACGTACAAATTCCGGTGTTTAACCATCCCAATTGATCGCGGCTTTGTCGCATTGAACTGGCCCCATTCGCCCGACTAGAAGACAACATGCAGATCTACCTTCCCATCGCCGAAGTCTCCGTGAATGCCTTTCTTCTGTTAGGGCTGGGCGGGATGGTCGGCATCCTGTCCGGAATGTTCGGTGTTGGGGGCGGCTTTCTGATGACGCCCCTGCTGTTCTTCATCGGCATCCCACCTGCTGTCGCGGTTGCGACCGAAGCCAACCAGATCGTCGCCTCGTCCTTCTCGGGCGTGCTGGCGCATTTCCGACGAAAGACGGTCGATCTGAAGATGGGCACGGTGCTTTTAACGGGCGGACTGATAGGCGCGGCCCTGGGTGTGGTGATCTTCAACTACCTCAAGGGGCTGGGTCAGGTCGATCTGCTGGTCACCTTGTGCTACGTCGTGTTTCTGGGCGTTATCGGCAGCCTGATGTTCGTCGAAAGCCTGCGCGCGCTTCGGCGCGTAAAGAAGGGCAACGCCACCCCTGCCAAGCGCAAACAGCGCGGCTGGGTGCATGCGTTGCCGTTCAAAATGCGCTTTCGGACCTCGGGCCTTTATATCTCGGTCATTCCGCCGGTTCTGGTCGGGCTTTGTGTGGGCGTGCTGTCAGCGATCATGGGCGTCGGCGGCGGTTTCATCATGGTGCCCGCGATGATCTACCTGCTGGGCATGCCGACCAAGGTCGTGGTTGGCACCTCGCTGTTCCAGATCATCTTTGTCACCGCCTTCACCACCATGCTGCACGCCACCACCAACTACACCGTTGACGTGGTATTGGCGGTGCTTTTGCTGGTCGGAGGCGTCATCGGCGCGCAGATCGGCACCGTAATCGGCGCGCGTATGCCGGCCGAGCAACTGCGTGTTCTGCTGGCCGCGCTGGTTCTGGTCGTCTGCGGCAAGCTGGCGCTGGACCTGCTACTGGAACCGACCGAGCTGTTCTCGCTTGGCGACAGCGGAGGGCACTGAGAATGTTGCGCCCTCTGATCGCCGCTTTGTGCCTGTTGTGCCTGCCCGCCGCCGCAGCCGAGGAACAGGTTGTTCTGGGTCTCAGCCAGGACCGTGTTGCCATCACCGCCAATTTTGACGGCTCCGAGATCCTGATCTTCGGCGCCATCAAGCGCGAGGCCCCGATCCCCGAAGGGCCCCCGCTTGAGGTCATCGTGTCCGTCGCAGGCCCGTCCGAACCGATCACGGTGCGGCGCAAGGAACGCAGGTTCGGTATCTGGGTCAACACCGACAGCGTTCTGGTCGATCTTGCCCCCAGCTTCTATGCCGTCGCCACAAGCGCGCCGTTTGACGAGATCATCACCGACACCGAAGACCTGCGCTATCGCATTTCCATCGAACGGGCGATCCGCTCGGTCGGGGCGGCGATGCATATTCGGGGCGCTCAGGAATTTGCCGATGCGGTGGTGCGGATTCGCGAAAACGAAGACCTGTATTCGATTCGGGAAAACACGGTCGCGGTGGACGAACAAACCCTGTTTCGCACCTCGATCGCGATGCCTGCTGACCTGACCGAAGGCGATTATGTGGCGCGGATTTACCTGACCCGGGGGGGTGAGGTTGTCTCGCAATACGAAACCACCATTGACGTGCGCAAGGTGGGGCTGGAGCGGTTTCTGTACAACATGTCCCGCCAGCAGCCTGTTCTTTACGGCCTGATGTCGCTGGTCATCGCCATTGCTGCGGGTTGGGGCGCATCAACCGCCTTCCGTCTGCTGCGCGAGAAGTAACGCTCAGCCCCGTCCGATATAGGGCATCGTGGTGGCCATCACGGTCATGAACTGCACGTTCGCCTCGGGCGGCAGATTGGCCATGTGCAAAACAGATCGCGCCGCGTCCTGCACGTCCATTGTCGGGTCCGGCGTTTCTCCGTTTGCGACGGCCGCATCGACCAGCCCCTGAACCATCTGCGTGCGGGCGTTTCCAATGTCGATCTGACCGCAAGCGATGCCAAAGTCGCGCCCATCCAGTGACAGGCTGCGGGTCAACCCGGAGATGGCATGTTTCGTGGCCGAGTAATGCACCGAGTTGGGGCGTGGAACATAGGCCGCAATCGAGCCGTTGTTGATAATCCGTCCCCCTTGTGGCGCTTGGCTGCGCATGATCCGAAACGCCTCACGCGCGCACAGGAACATCCCGTTGAGGTTCACGTTGACGCTTTGGTACCAGTCCTCCAACGCGATTTCGTCGATTGTGCCGCCGGGGGCAAAGATGCCCGCGTTGTTGAACAGGACATCCAGCCGATCAGCCCGGTTCGCAAAGGACCGAAAGGCGCGGGCCACGGCGATGGGGTCCGTCACATCCGCAACCAATGGTACAGCGCGCGGCTGACCGTCGGCCATGGCGGCCAGCTTGTCTTCGCTGCGGGCCAACAGGCCAACCATCCAGCCCTCGGCCAGAAACAACTCGGCCGTGGCCTGCCCGATGCCCGAGCTTGCGCCAGTGACGATGATGGTTTTCATGTCTCTTCCGCCTCCAATGTCAGGGATGCCGCCGGGACCGCGCGCAGGTCGTCCACGCGCAGCGGATGGGTGGGTTTCGACAGTCGGTTGCGCACCACCCAGATCAGCCGCTCCTGCGCCCGTGTGATGGCCACATAGGCCAGCCGTTTCCACAATGGCTGCCCGGCCTCGGTCCGGCCCATCCGGGCCGCTGCATATATGTCTGGCGCAAAGACCTGCACCGTGTCCCATTGGGACCCTTGCGCCTTGTGGATCGTCACCGCCGCGCCGTGCAGAAACGTCGCACCCATGCGGGCGGCATAGGGGATGAATGGCTCTTCTTCGTCTGGTTTTTCGATCTGCACAATCGACGCCGCACTGACCTGAGGGTCCTCGGCCCCCATCACATGCAAGCGTGAAAACCCCGGCTTGCGCCCCGGCCCAAGATAGACAACCTGAGCGCCCTTGATCAGCCCGCGCGCCTCAAGATCCAACCGCTTCTTGCGGTGTTTCAAAGGCAGTTCGATCCCGTCACAGATCAGAGGTTCGCCTTCCAACAACTCGGTATCCGGCGCGCCATGGACCTGCCGAAAAGCTTGGATCAGCCGGATGCGCGTCGCGTTGCGCCAGACCAGAACCGGGCTGCGGGCCATCAGATCAACCTCGACCCGCTGGCCCCAGACCACACGATCATCACGACGGGCGGTGTCTTCGACCAGACGCTCGAAGTCTTCGAACCCCATCGCAGGGTCTGCCAGCGCATGGGCCAGATCAAGGATCGGGTTATCCGCGTCCTGCCGATGCACCCGGTGCAGCACCAGCTTGCGCGGCTCTGGCAGCGCCTCGAACACCATGCTGCCGGATTGGTTGACAGGGGCAAGCTGAGCGGGGTCGCCGAACATCAGCAGGGTCGGAAAGATCTCTTTCAGGTCTTCGAATTGGCGGTCATCCAGCATCGAGGCTTCGTCGACAAAGCCAATATCCAGCGGCTCATCCCGGCGTTTCCAGCCGGTGATGAAATCCGATCCACGCAACCCCGCAGCCGCCAACGCGCCGGGAATTGATTTGTTGTTTTCATAAAACGCCGCCGCGCGGTCTAGCGCCTCATCTGTCAGGCCCTCGATCTCGGGTCGGTCGTCATTTCCGGCCAGCCATTCGGCGATGCGTTCATATTCGGGGTCGTATACCGGCGTATAGAGGATGCGGTGGATGGTCGTGGCCGGAACACCGCGCAGGCGCAGGACGCTGGCGGCCTTGTTCGTGGGGGCCAGAATCGCAAGCGTGCGCTTGTCCCTGGATTTACGGCTTTCATAGTCGCCCGACACGATCTGAACGCCGGTTTCGGCCAGCGCCTTATACAGCTCTGCCAGCAACAGAGTCTTGCCTGACCCCGCCTTGCCGATCACCGCCATCACACCGGATTTTCCGGCCCCCGGCAGTTTGAGCAGCGCATCATCTTCCAGGTCCACACCGGCTGAGCGCAGCATCTCGGCGATGCTGTCATATGCGGCGGCCTGATCGTCCGAGAAGGTCACATTGGGCAAAGACATGGCGCGACCCTACAAGGCCGCGCCAGCCACCACCAGATGCGGAATGCCGTTTTCGTCACCGTCACGCAGACAAGGCAAACCGGTGCCGTCTGCCGGGGCCAAAAGCAGTCCTGAACCACAGGCGCGACAGGTCGCGGGGGATGCCCGCACGCGCTGCCACGCGATTGCAGTCATCTGCCGAATAGGGCCACAGCCCGACCGAGATCTGATCGCGCCCCTTGCCTTCTGTTCCCAGAACGATCGGGGACGAGCCGATCATGCGATAGATGCGTATCATCCGCGCATCGAACACCCCGGCGATATGGGTCAGGCCGAACCCTTCCATCATCTCGCCCCCGCTGAGCATGATGGCCCCGGCGGTATGCGGACTGGCGGTCCGGGACAGGCAAAAGCGCGTCACCTCCCAGATCAAGGGGCTGCAGATCGGCTCGCCCTCGTTCAGATGGCCAAAGACTTCGTTCACCATCACCGGGCCGGTTGTGGGCAGCACCCGCATCGATCCCCCGTGGCTGCCATCGGGTTCTTCCCAGATGACATAGAGCGGATTGAGATCGTCATATTGATCCCGCTCTTCCCCTTTTTCGTTAACGTGCACGTCCCAACCCAAACGGGTTTTGAACTGATCTGCGCGATCGCGAAACATCCCCTCGGCCAGAATTGGAAATTTATGCAGCTCGTCAGCATACAGATAACGCAACATGACGTGTTCCCCTCGTCGTTCTTTTAAGAACGAAAGGGGTACAGAGACGTGGTTAATTAACTGTTCGAGGACCGTACGTTGCTTAAACCACTATTAACCCGCGGCTGAGTGCTGTGGCTATTGCGTGCGTTGTGTTCTGCGCGCCCAGTTTCGACCGTGCGCTTTCGATATAGACCCGCAAAGTATGCTCGGAAATCGACAGCGAATGGGCCACCTGCGCGCGGCTATATCCAAGCGCCAGCAGGGTAATCGCGTCGATCTCTCTGGGTGACAGGCCACGCGTCGACTCGGGCTGCCTGTCCTTTTCAAACTCCAGCGCTTTGCGATTGATGTAATGCGCTACCAGGATCAGCTGCTGCCCGTAGGTCGAGATGAAATCCTGCCAGGTCTGGTCGTCGCAACTGTGGTTCACGGTGAACAGCGCGAATTGCCCGTTGGGCCCCCGGATTGGAATCGAATAGCCCTGGTTGCCGATCCCATGCGCCAGTGCGTCCTGAAGAAAGGCTTTGGCCACTTTGCTCGACCAGTCCAGCGCCTTCCAGTCAACCGGGTGGAACCGCTGGAAACAGCCCAGAATGACAGGGTCGATGCGGTGGTAGTTCTTTTCCCGATACCGTTCGTCCCAGTCATCGGAATAGGTGGTACAGCCGTATTGATCACCGGCCCCGTCCACCCAGTGATAGGTCAGATGTGCGACCTTCAGACGGTCACGTAATCGAAATGCAACCGCGCTGAGCTCGTCAAGCGTGCTGGTGTTTTCCAAATCCTGCAGGATCTGACCCAAATCGAGTTCTGTTCCCATCCGCGGGCGCCCGTGCCTCATCCTTCATGGACGCGATCTCGGCCGCAGCGATCAGCCGTGTATCATCCAGCTGCTCGGCCAAGGCGGTTAACCCATTCGCAACGGCGAACGCGTTGAGGTCCGACAATACGTCCAAAATCCACTCATTTTGCGCCATCAGGGTCTCTCTGAAACAGTTAACGAAGGGTTAACACAACCATAACATGTATGATCTTTTTCAGCCTATTCACCGGTTTCTACTCCCCAAAAACAGCGAGGGGTGATTTTGCAACCTGTTGAAAGGCCGAAGGGCGGGTGAAAAACGCAAAACACCCGCGAACCGAAAGGCCGATTCGCGGGTGTTTCTTGTCTGTTTCGCGGTCAGATTAGGGACGCGCGTCCAACACCTCTTCCAAGGTGCGCATACCGGTCCGCGGGGCCTGAACCAGAACCGACATGTTGCCCGGTTTATGCTCGTTGCGCAGCATTTTCATATGCGCCTCGGGCAGATCATTCCACGAGAACACTTCGGACATGCAGGGATCCAGACGACGCTCGACCATCAGTTTGTTCGCGGCTGCGGCCTGTTTCAGATGCGCAAAGTGCGAGCCCTGCAGGCGCTTCTGGTGCATCCACATATAGCGCACGTCGAAGGTGCAGTTGAACCCGGTGGTGCCGGCGCAGATCACAACCATGCCGCCTTTCTTGACCACAAAGGTCGAGACCGGGAAGGTGCTTTCGCCCGGATGTTCGAACACCATGTCGACATTGTTGCCTTTGCCGGTGATGTCCCAGATCGCCTTGCCGAATTTGCGAGCCTCTTTGAACCACTCGGCGTATTCCGGGGTGTTCACGGTGGGCAATTGACCCCAGCAATTGAAGTCCTTGCGGTTCAGAACACCCTTGGCACCCAGACCCATGACAAAGTCACGCTTGCTTTCGTCCGAGATCACACCGATCGCATTGGCGCCTGCGGTGTTGATCAGCTGGATCGCATAAGACCCCAGACCACCCGAGGCACCCCAGACCAGAACGTTCTGACCGGGTTTCAGGTCATGCGGCTCGTGACCGAACAGCATCCGATAGGCGGTGGCCAGCGTCAGCGTGTAGCAGGCGGCCTCTTCCCAGGTCAGGTGCTTGGGGCGCGGCATCAACTGCTGTGCCTGCACGCGGGTGAACTGGCTGAACGAGCCGTCGGGTGTCTCGTAACCCCAGATGCGCTGGCTGGGCGAATACATCGGATCGCCGCCGTTGCATTCTTCGTCATCGCCATCGTCCTGGTTGCAGTGGATGACAACCTCGTCGCCGACTTTCCAGCGCTTGACCTTGTCACCAACGGCCCAGACGATGCCCGACGCATCGGAACCCGCAATGTGATAGGGCGCCTTGTGGCCGTCAAACGGGCTGATCGGCTGACCCAGTGCAGCCCAGACGCCGTTATAGTTCACGCCCGCAGCCATCACCAGAACCAGCACTTCGTTGCTGTCCAGGGTCGGCACATCGACCACTTCCTGCTGCATGGCGGTGTTGGGCTCACCATGACGTTCTTTCCGGATTGCCCAGGCATACATCTGCTTGGGCACAAACCCCATCGGAGGGATTTCCCCCATTTCATAGAGGTCCTTTTCGGGTGCCTCGTACGACGCGATACCGCTTTCGGTGTCCAAAGCCATGCTGGCCTCCTTCTCTCAATACCTTTGCCGCGACGCAGAATCGCGCGCTTCATCGACTGGAATATTGATCGACGCGAAATATTGCAACCGTTTTTGGATCGAATTTGTAATTTTATGACCCCGCAGGTGCAGAAATTTCTTTCGCATCCGCAGAATTATCTGAATTCATGTGGTTGGGCAGTGAGTTGGCGTAGAAATCGAGAAGATCTCCGCGCTGGCCAGACAGGCATAGCATGTCCCCATCTCGGCTCAGAATGCGGCGCTCGACAAACTGATCCAGCGCGTCTGTCACGGCTGTCGCCGTCTCGGCGGATTCGCCGCCATCCTGCTCCATCATCGCAACGATCCGAGCCTTCACGTCCTGCTCGGGCATCGGGCCATTTTCGCGCAACAACGAACAGGCCGCCGGGCCGGGCACCATCGGAATCGCCGCCCCGATCCGCACCATCAGCGCGCGGGCCAGATCAGTCATGATGTCATCGCCCTCCCTGGCCGAGAATTCCTTGAGCGAGATCGGCTGGCCATACCGCACCGAGGCCACCCCGAACCGTTTGTACCGCCCGATCAGGCGACGCCAGAGCTGCTTGACGATCCAGCTAGTGATGACACCGATCCGCGCACGAAAGCGCCGCTCGGTCCCCAGAGCGGCATGGGTCAAAATGGTGTCTTCCAACACCCGGTCATAGTTCAGGGCCACAGGCACGAACACAACATCCCGCCCGTCCGGCGAGGTACCATCGATGATGTATTTCAACAACCCCAGCTTGGGCCGACCCAGCGCGCCGGTCAGGCTCAACCCGCCTTCGGGGAACATCGCCTGTGTCACGCCCGCCTCGGTCGCGTGGCGGACATAGCTGGCCAGAACCTGCCGATACAGCTCACTACCGGACTTCCGCCGTATAAAATACGCCCCCATTGCCCGGATCAACCGGCTGAGCGGCCAGACCCGCGCCCATTCCCCCACAGCATAAGACAAGGCCGACTGCTGCGCCGCCAGATAGGTGACCAGCACGTAATCCATGTTGCTGCGGTGATTCATGACAAAGACAACCGTCGCCTCGGGGTCGATGTCCTTGACGACGCTTTCGTCTTCATAGCTGAGGCGCACGTTGTAGAACGTGTTGCTCAGCAACCGGGCCAAACGAATGGCAAAGCTGAAATAGGCAAAGGCCGAGAACGAGGGCACGATTTCGCGCGCATAGCGGCGGGCCTTTTCAAAGGCCACCGCCTCGGGGATGCCTTCCTCGCGCGCGTGGTTTTGCACGGCGTGCCCGACCTGCGGGTCATAGATCAGCCGCTGGATCATGTCATGCCGCCGGGCCAGCTTGAACGGCTGAATCGGGCGTTGCAGGCGTTTGTTCAATCGCGACACCGCCCGTTCCAGCCTGCGGCGGAAAAACCAGCGCACCGATGGGAACAGGAAGTGCGACGCGAACGTGACCATGGCAAAGACCACGATCAGCAGGAAAAGCCAGAGCGGAAGTTCCACGGTTTGCATCATGTCGGCACAGTGCCACTAATCGAAACCGCTCACAATCTGCACAATTTTGAAATGCCGCAACGCAGCGAATTGACATGTCCTGAAAATTGCGCTTTAGAACCCTCATACGTAATTTTGTTACCCAACGACATGCGAGGCCCGCCCATGACGCAGACGCAGAAAGACCGCCCCTGGCTGATCCGGACCTATGCCGGTCATTCCACCGCCAAAGCCTCGAACGCGC
The DNA here is from genome assembly GCF_056540025.1 of Ruegeria sp. AP12. Classification (NCBI taxonomy): domain Bacteria; kingdom Pseudomonadati; phylum Pseudomonadota; class Alphaproteobacteria; order Rhodobacterales; family Roseobacteraceae; genus Ruegeria; species Ruegeria sp. AP12. Next base: position 161,673 of record NZ_JBQFVZ010000007.1, on the reverse strand, counting down.
TGTATCGTGGAAACCTGGCAAAAGGTCAGACCGGCCTGTCGGTGGCCTTCGATCTGCCGACGCAAACCGGCTATGACAGTGACCATACTCTGGCCCGTGGCGAGGTTGGCAAAGTGGGCGTGCCGGTCTGCCATCTGGGTGACATGCGGGTTCTGTTCGACCAGATTCCTCTGGAACAGATGAACACCTCGATGACGATCAATGCCACGGCCCCGTGGCTGTTGGCCTTGTATATCGCGGTGGCCGAGGAACAGGGCGCGGATGTCTCGAAACTGCAAGGCACGGTGCAGAACGACCTGATCAAGGAATACCTGAGCCGTGGTACCTATGTCTGCCCGCCCAAGCCGTCGCTGAAGATGATCGCGGACGTGGCCGAGTACTGCTATTCCCACGTGCCGAAATGGAACCCGATGAACGTGTGTTCCTATCACCTGCAAGAGGCGGGCGCGACGCCGGAACAGGAACTGGCCTATGCGCTGGCCACCGCCATCGCGGTGCTGGACGAATTGCGCCCTCGTGTCCCGGCCGAGGATTTCCCGGCGCTGTGCGGACGGATTTCGTTCTTTGTGAACGCGGGCATTCGCTTTGTTACTGAGATGTGCAAAATGCGCGCCTTCGTCGATCTTTGGGACGAAATCCTGCAAGACCGCTACGGCGTCGAGAACTCCAAGTTCCGCCGATTCCGCTATGGCGTTCAGGTGAACTCGCTGGGCTTGACCGAGCAGCAGCCGGAAAACAACGTCTACCGCATTCTTATCGAGATGCTGGCCGTGACCCTGTCGAAAAAGGCCCGCGCCCGTGCGGTTCAGCTGCCGGCGTGGAACGAGGCCCTTGGCCTGCCGCGTCCATGGGATCAGCAATGGTCGATGCGGATGCAGCAAATTCTGGCTTATGAGACCGACCTGTTGGAATATGGTGACCTGTTCGACGGCAACCCGGCGGTGGACGCCAAGGTCGAGGAACTGAAGGAAGGCGCGCGCGCCGAACTGGCCAACCTCGATTCGATGGGGGGTGCCGTTGCCTCGATCGAGTACATGAAATCCCGCCTTGTCGATTCCAACGCCGAGCGTCTGAACCGGATCGAACGCAATGAAACCATTGTGGTCGGCGTGAACAAATGGATCGAGGGTGAGCCCTCGCCCCTTCAAACCGAAGATGGCGGGATCATGGTTGTTGATCCGGCTGTCGAGCAGGAACAGATTAACCGCCTGAACAACTGGCGCGCCGAGCGGGATGATGCCGCCGTTATGGCCGCACTGGCCGCGCTGCGTGAGGCTGCGCAGAACGGCACAAATGTGATGGAGCCGTCGATTGCCGCCGCAAAGGCCGGTGTCACCACCGGTGAATGGGCCGAGGAAATGCGCAAGGTTTACGGCACCTATCGCGGCCCGACAGGTGTGTCGAGCTCGGTTTCGAACAAGACCGAAGGTCTGGACGACCTGCGCGCCGCGGTGGACGCGGTCAGCGACAAGCTGGGCCGCCGTCTGAAATTCCTGGTCGGCAAGCCCGGTCTGGACGGCCATTCGAACGGGGCGGAACAAATCGCCTTCCGTGCGCGGGATTGCGGTATGGACATCAGCTATGAAGGTATTCGCCTGACCCCCGAAGAGATCGTGACCGCCGCCGCAGATGACGACGCGCATGTCATCGGTCTGTCGATCCTGTCCGGCAGCCATCTGCCGCTGGTCGAGGATGTTCTGGCACGGCTGCGTAAAGCGGGTCTGGATCACATCCCTGTCGTTGTCGGTGGAATTATTCCGGATGAGGATGCGGAACAATTGAAGGCCATGGGCGTCGCGAAAGTCTACACCCCCAAGAATTTCGAACTCAATTCGATCATGGGCGATATTGTGGAATTGGTGGACCCGAAAAACCTGGCCGCTGAATAACGGACGTTTTAACCAATTATTTCCCCGTTTCTATTCCCAATTCATTGGGAGTAGAGTATCGCGTTGTTTGCAATTGCAGTGCGCCTTGGCGCACGCGGTAACACTTATCAGGACGGAGACAAGATTATGGGGATAAACCTGGAAACGATGTCGCGAAAAGAGCTGGTATCACTGCGCGAAAACGTCGAAAAAGCCCTTGTAAACGCTGAGAAACGTGAACGTCAGGAAGCGCTGAAAGCGGCGGAAAAGGCAGCCGCTGAATTTGGCTTCTCGCTATCTGAACTGTCGGGTGACGCGCCGCGTTCCGTAAAAGGCAGCAAGGCACAGGCCAAATACCGCAACCCTGCAAATCCGGACCAGACATGGACAGGTCGTGGCCGGAAACCGCAATGGGTTCATGATGCGCTGAAATCGGGCGCGGATATTTCCGATCTGGAAATCTAATCAGGACAGGTGCCGAAATGACGATTCATATTGGCGCGGAAAAAGGTGAAATCGCCGAAACCGTTCTTTTGCCCGGCGATCCGTATCGCGCGAAATGGGCCGCTGAGACGTTTCTGGACGATGTAAAGCAGGTCAACAACGTTCGGGGCATGTTGGGCTTCACCGGCAGCTGGAAGGGCAATCCTGTCACCATTCAGGGCAGCGGTATGGGAATGCCGTCTTTGTCGATCTACGTGAATGAACTGATCCGGGACTATGGCGCGAAAACGCTGATCCGCATCGGGTCCTGCGGTGGGATGCAGGACAGCGTGAATCTGCGCGACGTCATTCTGGCAATGACTTCGACAACGCTCAGCACCCCTTCGCGGGGCATCATGAAAGAGATGAATTTTGCCCCCTGTGCGGATTGGGATTTGCTGCAGGCCGCCGCCGTGGCGGCCAAGGCAAAAGGCACGCCCACCCATATCGGCGGCATCTATTCCTCGGATGTGTTCTATGACGAACGCCCTGATCTGAACGAACAGATGGTGCGTCACGGCATTCTGGGCGTCGAGATGGAAGCGGCCGAGCTTTACATCCTCGCCGCCCGCCACAAATGCCGGGCTTTGGCCGTGTTGACTGTGTCCGATCATCTGCTGACCGGTGAGGCACTGCCCTCATCCGACCGCGAAAGCAGTTTTGGTGATATGGTCGAGATTGCCCTGCACGCCGCCTTTCCGGAAGCAGGCTAAACTGGAACGGGCAGAGGGCCCCTCTGCCCGGTTTCTATCGGCCTGAAGACTGGCGCAAACATTGGGTTGGGCTGTCAGAACTTTCCGTTTTTGCGCCGCAATAGGCGCAGACCCACAGACCTTCATCGCGATGTTGCCGCCATCGGCACTCGCGCGTCAGTGAAGACGTGCGCGACCGCCAGAAGAAATAGGCAAAGACCCCGGCGGCCAGAAGTATCAAGAGAACGGGCATGGTTCTGTTTCGCCCATACCGTCGGCTACTGGCAAGCCGTCAGGCGGCGTTTGCGTATTCAAACAGCTCGGGCTCTCGCGCCTTTAGGGCCAGCGCCGGTTCCGGCGTGTAATAGGCCCAGGCCTGCTCAAGCATGTCCAGCGCTTCTTTGGCGGTCACTTTCGGGGTTTGTGGTTTTGTTGTCATCGGAGTGATCCTGATTTGATCCCATCACTCCTCCCTACTGCAAATCTAGACCGTGTCGCGCCGGGCTGCATCGCCTGATTTTGCAATAGCGGCATGCGCTTGCCGCAACCCGGCAAGCGCTGATTCAAAAACGCCTTAAACCGAGCGTTCGATCATCATTTTCTTGATCTGCGCAATCGCAGCCGCCGGGTTCAGACCCTTGGGGCAGGTCTTGGCGCAATTCATGATCGTGTGGCAGCGATACAGCTTGAAGGGGTCTTCCAGCTCGTCCAGACGCTCACCCGTGGCCTCATCCCGGCTGTCAATGATCCAGCGATAGGCGTGCAGCAGGGCGGCGGGGCCAAGGTAGCGGTCGCCGTTCCACCAGTAGCTGGGGCAGGATGTCGAGCAGCTGGCGCACATGACGCATTCATAAAGACCATCCAGTTTCTTGCGGTCTTCGATGGATTGCTTCCACTCTTTCGCCGGGCGGTTGGTCTTGGTTTCCAGCCACGGCATGATGGATGCGTGCTGAGCGTAGAAATGGGTCAGATCGGGGATCAGGTCCTTGACCACCGGCATATGCGGCAGCGGATAGATTTTCACGTCCCCCTTGATCTCATCCATACCGTAGATACAAGCCAGCGTGTTGATTCCGTCGATATTCATCGCGCAAGAGCCACAGATCCCTTCCCTGCACGAGCGGCGGAAGGCCAGGGTCGGGTCGATCTCGTTCTTGATCTTGATCAGCGCGTCCAGGATCATCGGACCGCAGTTGTCCATATCGACAAAATAGGTGTCGACGCGCGGGTTTTGCCCGTCATCCGGGTTCCAGCGGTAAATCTGGAACTTGCGCAGGTTTTTCGCACCCTCCGGTTTGGGCCAGGTCTTGCCGGTGGTGATCCGGGAATTCTTGGGCAGGGTCAGTTGAACCATGTCAATTCTCCATTCAGCCTGTCCGGGCGCGCTTGGACGCGCCGCGATTATAGTGCCCCCAATGGGCAATGTTCACGTCAAAATCCGGAGACAGCCAGTCGGCAACGGCCTTGGGGTCGTCCCGGTCGATATCAAATCGCAGAAACCTTGGGTTTCCGTCGAAATAGTCCTGCACTTCGGCATGGTGCACGTCGTACATATGCGCCCAGCCCTGTTTCACTTCGTCCGCCGACTGACCGTTGGCCTGACAGCAACGGTCCAGATACCGGCCCTGGTTGTGGCGCACGCGGGATGTGATCCAGTCGTCCCGATTGCGCGTGTTCAGCAGGAAATAGGCATCCGGGTAGCCCGCGTGCAGCTCGCGAAAGAACCGTGCTCCGTCCAGCATGAAGCGGACATTGACAAAGGCAATGTCGGTAAAAGCCCGAACAGCGCCAAACCCGTCCAGAGGTTTGCGGCCCATGGAGATATTTGTCACCATGCGATGCGCCAGGTTTTCGCCCTGCTCGTCCACCCAATGCACCGACGGGATGCCACTGTCCTGAAACAGCCGGTGCAACGAGGTCGTCGCACAGCGGTTGAGACCGACCAGAATGATCTTCGGATCGGCCTGAGCAGAGCGTAACGCCTGAACCGTCATACCAGCCCCCAGACACAGCACAGTGTCCAACGGCCATAGGTCGCAGCGTTGTCCGTGGGTATTTGGCGTTTGCACACCATTGCCTGGTCAATACGCTCCTTAGAAGGTCCGCGCCTTGGGCGCGATTTTCTTGAGGCTGATGCCGCCTTCGTCCTCGTTGGTCAGCGGATCGACGATGACCGGACGATAGCTGAGCTCGACCTTGTTGCCCTCGACCCGGCTGACAGTGTGAACGCGCCAGTTTTCGTCATCGCGTTCGCTGAAATCCTCATGCGCGTGGGCGCCGCGGGATTCCTTGCGCGCCTCGGCGCCGACGATGGTGGCCAGCGCGCTTGGCATCAGGTTGGTCAGTTCCAGCGTCTCCATCAGGTCGCTGTTCCAGACAAGGCTGCGGTCGGTGACTTTCAGGTCGTCCATCTTGGCGGCGATGGCGGTCATCTTCTCGACGCCCTCGGCCATAGTCTTGGCGGTACGGAACACGGCGGCGTCGGCCTGCATGGTCTTCTGCATCTCAAGCCGCAGATCGGCGGTTGGGATCGCACCGCTGGCGTTGCGGACCGTGTCGAAGCGGTCAAACGCCTTATCAACCGACGCCTGGTTCAGAACCGGGTTCGGAGCATCGGCATCGACAACCTTGCCCGCCTTGATCGCCGCCGCGCGGCCAAAGACCACAAGGTCGATCAGCGAGTTCGACCCCAGACGGTTCGCGCCGTGGACCGAGGCACAACCGGCCTCACCCACAGCCATCAGGCCGGGAACAACCGCCGTCGGGTCATCGGCGGTGGGGTTCAGAACCTCACCCCAATAGTTGGTCGGGATACCGCCCATGTTATAGTGCACAGTCGGCAGAACCGGGATCGGTTCTTTGGTGACGTCGACACCTGCAAAAATCTTAGCGCTTTCCGAGATGCCGGGCAGGCGTTCTGCCAGAGCCTCGGCGGGCAGGTGCGACAGGTTCAGGTGGATGTGATCCCCTTCACCGCCGACCCCACGGCCTTCGCGGATCTCCATTGTCATCGAACGCGAGACATAGTCGCGCGGTGCTAGGTCCTTGTACTGGGGCGCATAACGCTCCATGAACCGCTCGCCTTCCGAGTTGGTCAGGTAACCACCCTCGCCCCGTGCGCCTTCGGTGATCAGGCAGCCCGAGCCGTAGATGCCGGTCGGGTGAAACTGCACGAACTCCATATCCTGCAGCGCCAGACCCGCGCGGGCCACCATGCCGCCACCGTCGCCGGTGCAGGTATGGGCCGAGGTGGCGCTGAAATACGCCCGACCATAGCCGCCGGTCGCCAGCACCACCATCTTGGCGTTGAAGACATGCATGGTGCCGTCGTCCAACTTCCAACAGACAACGCCCTGACATTGCCCGTCCTCGGACATGATCAGGTCGATGGCGAAATATTCGATGTAGAACTCGGCATTGTTCTTCAGCGACTGGCCATACAGCGTGTGCAGGATCGCGTGGCCGGTCCGGTCGGCGGCGGCACAGGTGCGCTGCACGGCGGGGCCTTCGCCAAACTCGGTGGTGTGACCGCCAAATGGGCGCTGGTAGATCTTGCCTTCTTCGGTGCGGCTGAACGGAACGCCGTAATGTTCCAATTCATAAACCGCCTTGGGCGCTTCACGCGCGAGGTATTCCATCGCGTCCGTGTCACCCAGCCAGTCCGAACCCTTGACGGTGTCGTACATGTGCCACTGCCAGTGGTCCGGACCCATGTTCGACAGAGACGCCGCGATACCGCCTTGTGCTGCAACCGTGTGCGAGCGGGTCGGGAAAACCTTGGTCACACAGGCCGTGCGCAGGCCCTGTTCCGCCATACCCAGCGTTGCGCGCAGACCGGCGCCGCCTGCCCCGACAACCACGACGTCATATTCGTGGGTTTCATATTCATATGCTGCTGTCATTATCTCTGATCCTTAGCGCGTCATCACAGGGCCAGCTTGACGAGGGCAAACAGCCCCGCAGCCATCAGCGTGTAGCCAAAGGCCCACATCGCAACGAGTGTGATCTTTTCCGCGATCCCGTGCACGTAATCCTCGATGGTTTCCTGCGCCTCATACATGAGTTGCAGCAGACCCACGACCAATGTCAGACCGGTGACAATGGCCGGGAAGGGACGGGCGAAATAGGCCAGAACCTCTTCGTGGGTTCCGCCGATGCCATAGCCAAAAGTGAAGATGAACAGGGGCACCAGAATGGCCAGGATCATCGCCCGGACCATGGTGCGCCAATGTGTTTGCGTTCCGGATTTCCCTGCGCCCAGGCCTTGCGCGCGTTTGCGGTCGGTGAGGTATTGCATCGCCATTCTCCTTACACCAACAGCATGGTGACGACGGTCAGAACGGTCGCCCCGACAAACATGCCAATGCCCATCTTCTCGGACACATCAACGTCGAGGCAATAGCCGAAGTCCCACACCACGTGACGCAACCGCCCCAGCGTGTGGTACCACAGTGCCCAGACCCCACCCGTCAGGATGAGTTGACCGAACCAGCTGCGCAGAAAGCCGTCGATGCCAGCAAATGCGGCCTCGGACGTGGCCGCGGCAAGCAGCCACCAAACCACAAGTGCTGCGATGGCAAATACCGCAAGACCCGACAGTCGAACCATGATCGACGACAACGAGGTCATCTGCGGGCGGTAGATCATAATATGTGGCGAGAGCGGGCGATTGCCCCGATTGACATCGGCCATGGCGGCTCCTCTTACTTTGGCTACCAGTCGTTTTACCTTTTTTTCCTGTGCTGTCACGTGCTGCACCCGCAAAAACGGGTAATTTTACTGCAAAATGGACGTTTTGCCCCATATGTGATCACACTAAATAATACTGTGATCACAAATCACATGCAGCCATCTCAATGTTAGCGTTTTCACTGATCAATCAATGTGATCACGAATCTTCCCCACCTATTCCAGGGCGGCAGATTGCTGGGTGACTTCGCGCAGCAGCTTTTTGCGAATGCGTTCGGGGTAGTCCGCAAACCTGGCTGCGGACACGACAAACGCCCCTTCTCCGACTATTACGTTTTCGTAGAAATAGGCTGTCAGATCAGGCTCACTTTCTTCAATGGCGATGGCATTCACGGTCACGCCGCGATCCTTCAGCAGCCCATGGATTTGCGTGGGTTCGACCCCTTCGTTCGAGATTCCGTCGCCCGAGATGTCGATCAGCAGCCGCTTGCATTCCGACACCGTATCAAATCTGGAAACCGTGGTCTCCAATGCCTCACCAATCGCGGTTGAAAAATTGCGCCAGACGCGTGGATCTTGCGCCACCTGATCGGCAAACCGGTCGAGCGCATCGAAACTGTCGATCCGGGTCCAGGGGATCGTTACCCTTTGGCGCGATGCCCCGGTCCACTGCACCAGCATCAACTGGGCCTGCCCACGCACCAATGCCTCGGACACAATCGGATCACGCAAGCCAGCCGCCAGACCATCCATCTGAATACGAAACTCGTTGCTGTCCACAGACCCCGAGACATCCACCGCAAGCGCCAGCGCCAGATCACAGGACCACGCAGGGGGCGCTATGCAAAGGCAGGCGGCAAGGGTGCGAAGCAGGGTCATGCCGCCAACCTAGCACGGAAAATCAACGCTGTACTCACATCAGCGTCATCAGATCCGCGCGATCTAACCGGGTCGCATCAGATCGGGATCAGGGCCCAGTAGTCGAGGTCCAGCAACACATCCGGGTGATACTTGCTGTCTTCATTGCGCAACTCAAACGGCGTGCCGCCTTTGGTCGCGACCAGCCGCAAGCGAAGAGCACCGACGCCCGGAACATCGGTTTCGGCCTTGTCCAGAACCTCGGACCAGGCCTTGATCGTGTCACCTGCAAAACACGGGTTTGCATGTGCACCACCGTTCAGCCCCACGATCATCTGCGCATTGGCCAGACCGTTGAAAGACAGTGTCCGCGCCATCGAGATCACGTGACCGCCATAGATCAATCGCCCCTCGGGCCGGAAGGTCAGGTCGAAATGCACCTTGGCGGTATTCTGCCACAGGCGGGTTGCCAGCATATGCTCGGCTTCTTCGACGGTGACGCCATCCACGTGATCGATCTTCTCTCCGATCTCATAATCGCCCCAGCGATGGGGTTCGCCCGACTGCTTGAAATCGTAGTTCGAGAAATCCAGCCCCTCGGGCACAACCAGATCCTGTGGCTCCAGAACCTTTTTCAGCTCGGGCACAACGGTGTCCGGCGCGGGTGCATCCAAGTTCGACTTACGAACCATGACCCAACGCACATAGTCGATGACAACTTCATCCAACTGGTTCAGGCCACGGGTGCGCACCCAGACCACGCCGGTTTTTCCGTTCGAGTTCTGCTTGACCCCGATCACTTCGGAAACCGAGCGCAGCGTGTCGCCGGGATAAACCGGCTTCAACCAGCGCCCTTCCGCATAGCCCAGATTGGCGACCGCGTTCAGCGACACATCCGGCACGGTTTTGCCAAAGACCACATGAAACGCCGCCAGATCATCAAGCGGGCTTTCCGGCAATCCGCAGCTGCGCGCAAATTCGTCCGAGGAATAAAGCGCATGCCGCGCCGGATACAGCGCATGATACAACGCCCGTTCGCCATCCGTTACGGTGCGGGGCACTGCATGAGTCAGCACCTGCCCGACGGAATAATCCTCAAAGAAGCGGCCCGGATTGGTTTTTGCCATTATTGCTGTCCCAGTTTCATTTCAGGGGAATAGTCGCCTTCGACCTCTTTGGTCACGGCCTGCGCACAGCGCATGACACTGTTTGCCGTGTCATAGGCATAGGATGGGTCGCCATACAGCTCCCACCCTTTGGCCAATGCGTCCGACACTTTGTGGCAGAAGGCGGATGTGTCTTCTTCCGTCAACAGACGATAAAGCTTTGCCATTATTTCAGTTCCTTATCCGCCGAAGGGGGACGGGCCGACCAGCCCGTGGATATAACCGATGATGCCCAGCAAGACGATCGAGGCGACAAAGAACATCGCGTCCTTGCCATAGGTGCCAGGCTCGCCCGGGGTCCAATCAGGTTCGGACTTGTTGATCACGATCACTTCGACCACCGCCCAGGCCAGCAATCCACCGAACAGGACAATGGACGCCAAATCGCCATTGACCAGCAGATGCGCAAAAGCCCACAGCTTGAACCCGCCCAGCATCGGGTGGCGAACCTTGTTCAGCAGGCGACCTTTCGCGCCGGCCGGGCTCATCAGATAGATCGCGATCAGCACCAGGAGGTTGTTGACGTGGATCAGAAAGGTCGGCGGGGCCCAGACATGGATGAAATCGGTCATGCGATAACCGAAGATCATCAGCAGGATCGCCGCGACCAACGCCAAGGCCACCGCGCCCTTGCCCGCATCGCCCAACGCGGCGCGTTGGTCCGGCATGACGCGTTTGAACAGATGTGCGGCCCACCAAAGCGCCACCCCGAGGATCAGAAGTACAAAACCCATTGCTGGCTTACCCCGCTTGCAAAGCTGTAATCGCCTCCGCTTTTGCCAGAATTTCACGTGCGGTTACAACATGCAGGTTTTCGACAATCTTGCCGTCCACGATAGCAACGCCCTGCCCTTGCGCCTCGGTCTCTTCAAAGGCGGCGATCTGACGGCGGGCCAGATCGATCTCGGCATCCGATGGGGCGAAAGCCTCATTCGTGACCTCGACCTGCGCCGGGTGGATCAGAGTTTTGCCGTCAAAGCCCATATCCCGGCCCTGTGCGCATTCTTCGGCCAAGCCTTCGGTGTCTTTGAACGCATTATATACGCCGTCCACAATGATCAGACCTTCGGCCTTGGCGGCCAGCAGGCACAGGCCCAAAGACGTCATCAGCGGCAGGCGATCCGGGCGGAAGCGTGTCTGAAGCTCTTTCGCCAGATCGTTGGTGCCCATGACAAAACCCGCCATCAGGGGATGGGCTGCAATCTCGGCGGCGTTCAGCATCCCGCGCGGGGTTTCCATCATCGCCCAGATCGGCAGATCCCCGGTGATTGCGGCCAAAGCGTCGACATCAGCGGCCGAGCTCACCTTGGGCAGCAGAACCACATCGGCATCCATGTCCCGCACGGCCTCGGCATCGGCGCGGCCCCATTCGGTGTCCAGCCCGTTGATTCGAACGATCTTGACCCGCGAACCATACCCGCCAGCGGCCAGGGCTGCCTTGAGCGTCTCGCGTGCATTCTCTTTCTCGTCCGCTGCAACTGCATCTTCCAGATCGAAGATGATCGCATCAACAGGCAGAGTGCGTGCCTTGTCCAGGGCCCGATCACGCGAGCCGGGAATATACAGAACCGAACGATACGGGCGTTGACGCGGATCCATCGATGCCTCCCTAAGAAATAAAGTTGCGCGGAATGGGCCATTTTTTTCGGGAAACTTCAAGGTCAAAATCGCCGCAATGCAGCATTCGACCCGCCGCGTGACGCAACGCACTTTGGTTTAACCGGATTTCCGGTCCCCCCCGCAAGCTGACTTGCACACCAGACAAAAGGGGTCGGAGATGAAAAAGACAGTTGCGAATATGACCATCGGGCTTGGGATCATGGTGTTGGCGGCCCAACAGGTGCAGGCGCAGAACCGCAACTGCGCCCCGCGCGCGGACGTGATCGAGCGTCTGGCCGGAACCTATGGCGAAACCCGCAAGGGGATCGGCATTGCCCGTCAAGGCGCGGTGATGGAGGTGTTTGCCTCGGACGAGACGGGAAGCTGGACGATCACCGTCACCCTGCCGGACGGCATGACCTGCCTTGTGGCCTCGGGCCAGTCTTACGAGGCGCTTGCCGAAGCCCTGCCGCCCAATGCCTAAGTCAAAGCGTCCCAGATCAGTTTTGATCCGGTCAGGGTCAGCAAAACATAGGTGATGCCAAAGAACACGCGTTCGGACAGCATAAAATGCGCCTGAACGCCGAGCCAGGCCCCTAAGACGGCAAACGGAGCCAGCAGAAGATTGGCCCAGGCCGTTTGCAGGGTGAAAAGCCCCAGATAGGCATAGGGCACGAACTTCACGATATTGATGACCCAAAAGACCAGCACGGTCGACGCCTGAAATTCGGTCTTCGTCAGGCGCTGCGACAGCAGATAAACCGCGGCAGGCGGTCCCCCGGCATGGCTGACGAAGCTGGTGAAGCCTGCCACCACACCGGCAAACACCCCGGCGGATGGCGGTAAGCGGTCTGCAAAGCCGCGAATCCAACCTCGGACCTGTGCGATATGCCAAACCACAAACGCAACCGAGATGCCGCCGATCAGCAACCGCAGCACGTCGTCATTCGTCAGGTGGAAAAGGCCCATTCCCAGCAGCACACCGGGTATGCCGCCCTGTATCAACAGGCGGCAATCCGGCCAGCTCCAACGTTTCCAATAGGGGCCAAGCGTTGCCACATCGATGATCATCAGGATCGGCAACATCAGCGCCACGGCCTGCGCCGGGCTCAGGATCAGCGCCAGAATCGACGAGGACGCAAAAGCCACGCCCGAACCGAACCCGCCTTTTGAAATACCGGCAAAGATCACCGCAGGGATCGCCACGGCAAAAAACATCAGGTTCAGTTCGAACATGCGGCGGCCTGCGAATTGGCTTGTCTCACAAGCCGTTTAGCGCAATCAACACGGGCAAGGCAAACGGTATGCGGTGGCATGCCGCGCCGCAGGACCCTTGCGCAATTGCCATTTAGCGACTAGCACAACCGCGATTTCAAAACCGACCGGAGAATTCCAAATGGCCAGACCCAAGATTGCGCTGATCGGCGCGGGGAACATCGGCGGCACGCTTGCACATCTGGCAGCTGTCAAAGAACTGGGTGACGTTGTCCTGTTTGACATCGCAGACGGACTGCCGCAGGGCAAGGCACTCGACATCGCAGAATCCGGCCCTTCGGAAGGCTTTGACGCTTCGATGAAAGGCACCAGCGACTACGCCGACATCGCTGGCGCGGATGTGTGCATCGTCACCGCAGGCGTCGCCCGCAAACCGGGGATGAGCCGCGATGACCTGTTGGGCATCAACCTGAAAGTCATGAAGTCCGTTGGCGAAGGCATCGCTGCCCACGCGCCCGACGCCTTCGTGATCTGCATCACCAACCCGCTGGACGCGATGGTCTGGGCCCTGCGCGAATTCTCGGGCCTGCCCCACAACAAGGTCTGCGGCATGGCAGGCGTGCTGGACTCGGCGCGTTTCGCACACTTCCTGTCGGAAGAGTTCAACGTCTCGATGCGCGACGTCACCGCCTTTGTTCTGGGCGGCCACGGCGACACCATGGTTCCCTCGGTCCGCTATTCGACCGTTGCCGGTATCCCGCTGCCCGATCTGGTCGAGATGGGCTGGACCACGCAAGAGAAACTGGACGCCATCGTTCAGCGTACCCGCGACGGCGGTGCCGAGATTGTTGGCCTGCTGAAAACCGGCTCGGCCTATTACGCGCCTGCGACTTCGGCGATCGAAATGGCCGAAGCCTATCTGAAAGACCAAAAGCGCGTTCTGCCCTGTGCCGCCTATTGCAGCGGTGAACTGGGCGTCGATGGCCTGTATGTCGGCGTCCCAACCGTGATCGGCGCAGGCGGTGTCGAGCGCATCGTGGACATCAAGCTGAACGCGGACGAACAGGCCGGTTTCGACAACTCGGTCAACGCCGTGAAAGGCCTGATCGAGGCGTGCAAGGGCATCGACAGCTCGCTGGCGTAAACCGCGCCTCTGCACACGCATTCCAAACCGGCCTTCTTGCGAGGCCGGTTTTTTCGTGGCTTTCGATCCAGCTGATTTCCGGTCGCTCCTGTTATCGCAAACGTCGCAAACTCTGCTTTTTGAATGTGATTTTATCGATCTACCGGCAAGATCGAATCAAACGCCAGCCTGTCCGGATTTTGTGATCACACCCCAAAAACCTGTGATCACAAATACTGAAAATCTTCCACAAAAACTCGTGACACGTCAAAAAACCCTTTAAACTTGCCCTCTAGACACGCCTATAACGGTTCAATCGTAGTCAAACGGGACAGTTTCGATGAATATCCACGAATATCAGGCCAAAGCGCTTCTTCGCAGCTATGGCGCTCCGGTCTCTGAAGGTCGCGCGGTTCTGCGCGCCGAAGAAGCCAAAACCGCAGCCGGTGAACTGGACGGCCCGCTTTGGGTGGTCAAATCGCAGATCCACGCAGGCGGTCGCGGCAAGGGCTCATTCAAAGAGGCAGACGCCGGTGAAAAAGGCGGTGTGCGCCTGACCAAATCGGTCGAGGAAGCCGCCGAAGAAGCCAAGAAGATGCTGGGCCGCACGCTGGTCACGCATCAGACCGGCCCGGCGGGCAAACAGGTCAACCGCATCTACATCGAAGCCGGTTCCGGTATCGAAACCGAAATGTACCTGGCCCTGCTGGTGGACCGCCAGACCAGCCGCATCTCGTTTGTCTGCTCGACCGAAGGCGGCATGGACATCGAAGAAGTGGCCGCTGAAACGCCCGAGAAAATCCTGTCGTTCTCGGTCGATCCCGCGACCGGTTATCAGCCCTATCACGGCCGCCGCATCGCGTTCTCACTGGGTCTGCAAGGCGCACAGGTCAAGCAATGCGTCAAGCTGATGGGTCAGCTGTACCAGGCCTTCGTCGAGAAGGACATGGAGATGCTGGAGATCAACCCGCTGATCATCACCGACGGCGGCGACCTCAAGGTGCTGGACGCCAAGGTCAGCTTTGACGGCAACGCGGTCTACCGCCACCCCGACATCGCCGAACTGCGCGACACGACCGAGGAAGACCCCAAGGAACTGGAAGCCTCCAAGTACGATCTGAACTACATCGCGCTGGATGGTGAGATCGGGTGCATGGTCAACGGTGCCGGTCTGGCGATGGCCACCATGGACATCATCAAGCTGTATGGGGCCGAGCCTGCCAACTTCCTCGACGTAGGCGGCGGTGCCACCAAAGAGAAAGTGACCGAGGCGTTCAAGATCATCACCTCGGACCCGAACGTCAAAGGCATTCTGGTCAACATCTTCGGCGGCATCATGCGCTGTGATGTGATTGCCGAGGGCGTTGTCGCCGCCGTGAAAGAGGTCGGCCTGCAGGTTCCGCTGGTCGTGCGCTTGGAAGGCACCAATGTCGAGAAAGGCAAAGAGATCATCAACACCTCTGGCCTGGACGTGATCGCGGCGGACAACCTGAAAGACGGGGCCGAGAAGATCGTGAAGGCGGTTAAGGGCTGAGTGTCATCCCGTAGGGTGTGCTTCAGCTCACCTTTCCCAAGATTTCGGCGGGCTGAACCCCGCCCCGAAAAGGAGAATGCCAGATGGCAGTCCTCATCGACGAAAATACCAAAGTGATCTGTCAGGGCTTTACCGGCTCGCAGGGCACATTCCACTCTGAACAGGCCATCGCTTATGGCACCAAGATGGTCGGCGGCGTGACCCCCGGCAAAGGCGGGATGGAGCATCTGGGCCTGCCCGTGTTCAATTCGGTCCACGAAGCCAAGCATGTGACCGAGGCCAATGCCAGCGTGATCTATGTGCCGCCGCCCTTCGCGGCTGACTCGATCCTCGAAGCGATTGATGCCGAGATGGAAGTGATCGTGTGCATCACCGAAGGCATCCCGGTTCTGGACATGATGAAGGTGAAGCGCGCGCTGGAAGGCTCGAACTCGCGGCTGATCGGCCCGAACTGCCCCGGTGTGATTACGCCCGACGCCTGCAAGATCGGCATCATGCCCGGCCACATCCACAAGCGCGGCTCGGTCGGCGTTGTGTCCCGCTCGGGCACCCTGACCTATGAGGCGGTCAAGCAGACCACCGATGTGGGTCTGGGCCAGTCCACCTGCGTTGGCATCGGCGGCGACCCGATCAAGGGCACCGAGCATATCGACGTGCTGGAATGGTTCCTGGCCGATGACGAGACCGAGTCGATCATCATGATCGGTGAGATCGGTGGCTCGGCCGAGGAAGAAGCCGCGCAGTTCCTGGCGGATGAGGCCAAGAAGGGCCGCAAAAAGCCGACCGCTGGTTTCATCGCAGGCCGCACAGCCCCTCCGGGCCGCCGCATGGGCCATGCGGGCGCGATCGTCGCCGGTGGCAAAGGCGGTGCCGAGGACAAGATCGAAGCCATGCGCTCGGCCGGTATCGTCGTGGCCGAAAGCCCGGCGCAGCTGGGTGAGGCCGTGCTGGAAGCGATTGGGTAAGCGCGATGGCGCGCCAGAAAATATGCTTTGTGAGGCGGGGGGCAAAATCCCCTCGCCTCCTGCATGTTTTGGTTTTGTTTCTAAGTGTCCAGTTTTCCGCAATCTCGGGGACTGCCAGCGCATCACCGAAATTTACAAAGCCAACACAGGACGTAATCGATCTATGTACATGGTCATTGGCAGATCGTGCTTCGGTTGCTGAGGAATTCACCCAACGCGGATGGAAAACGTTCCGTGCGCCCTATCCCGAAGCACTTGCTTCGCTTTTGGCAGATGGCGGACTCTTCCGTGCCCTTATTGATGAGAGATACAACTTTTTCGGTCTGGATACAGAAACTGGCATCATTCCCGACATGATTGAGCATCTGGACACCATATCTGATGTCTCACAGCGCGGTGTCTTTGATGCGTTCTGGTGGGATGGAGACACCCGCGCGTTTTTGATGATCCATGACAAGGGCGGAAATAGAAAACTTGGCGAAGACCTTGGATGCCGCTTCTTTAGTTCTTCTTTGCAAGATGCAACATTGGTTTCTGATGCAGTTCATCAATACCCGGGTGACGGGCACAAAGTATCTCTTGGTCCGGCTCGAACTGTGAGCGCGACAACTATTGGAGACGAACTACACAAACCGCTTTCTGGTGCTGCTAGTTTTCTCGTGAAACTAGGCGTTTTTGTTGATCGCCCGATTCTGGAACCCCAAGTTGGCATGGGGCCAGCGAGAGTGGATTTTTTCTGGTTCGAGCAATCCGAATTCGAAGAGCAGTATTCTAGAAAACCCAATTCTGCATTTGGATTAGAAATTTATCGGCGAAATAAGGAGGCCAAACAGTGACCTTCTCTGACGCCATCCGCACCTGTTTCTCCAAGTTCTTCACCTTCTCGGGTCGGGCCTCCCGCCCCGAATACTGGTTCTTTTTCCTGTTTATCGTGATCTGGAGCTTAATCGCAGGGATCATCGATGCGCAGTTCTTCACTCAGGTCTCGGTCAGCGAAAGCGATGAGGTCAAACAGGTCACCGCGACATCCCGCCAACCGGTTCAAAGCATCGTCAGCCTGATCGTCTTCTTCCCGCATCTGGCCGTCGCGTGGCGGCGGATGCATGATAGCGGGCGCAGCGGGCTCTATGCTCTGCTACCAATCCTGCTGATCCTCGGGGCCTTTGCGGTTCTGATTTTTGGCATTGGCCTTGCCAGCCAGTTCCACGGTGGCACTCTGGACATTCTGTTCACACGTGCCACTTTGCTGATCGTCATTCCGACACTCATCGTTCTGTTTGTGTCGCCCCTGCTGGTTCTGTGGTGGCTGACCCGCCCCAGCCAACCCGGCGCCAACCAATACGGTCCCAACCCATATGAGGTAGCCCAATGACCGAACATACGCCCAACTCTGCCTTTCATGCCTCGAGCTTTATGCAAGGGCACAATGCCGAGTATCTGGAGCAGCTTTACGCCCAGTATACGAAGGACCCGAACGCGATAGACGCGGCCTGGGTCGATTTCTTCCGGCAGATGGGCGACGCCACGCCCGACGTTCAGAAAGAGGCAGAAGGGCCGTCCTGGGCGCGGACCGACTGGCCGCCGATGCCGGCCGATGATCTGACCGGCGCGCTGACCGGCGAGTGGGCCGAGATCGACGCCAAGGCGGCAGGCAAAAAGATCAAGGACAAGGCCGCTGACACGGGCGTCAAGGTCAGTGAAGATCAGGTCAAACGCGCCGTGCTGGACAGCCTACGTGCCCTGATGCTGATCCGGGCCTATCGGATCCGGGGCCATCTGGCTGCCGATCTGGATCCGCTGGGCATGCGCGCGGCCAGCACGCACCCGGAACTGGACCCAAAGACCTACGGCTTTACCGAAGCCGATATGGACCGTCAGATTTTCATCGACAACGTGCTGGGCCTGCAGATGGCCAGCATGCGCCAGATCGTCGAGATCGTGAAACGCACCTATTGCGGCACCTTCGCGCTGCAATACATGCATATCTCGGACCCCGAACAGGCCGCCTGGCTGAAAGAACGGATCGAAGGCTACGGCAAGGAAATCGCCTTTACCAAGGAAGGCCGCAAGGCGATCCTGAACAAGATGGTCGAGGCCGAAGGCTTCGAAAAATTCTTACATGTCAAATACATGGGCACCAAGCGGTTCGGTCTGGACGGCGGCGAAAGTCTGATCCCGGCGATGGAGCAGATCATCAAGCGCGGCGGTGCTCTGGGCGTTCAGGACATCGTGATCGGCATGCCGCATCGCGGGCGTCTGAACATCCTCGCCAACGTGATGGGCAAGCCTTACCGCGCGATTTTCAACGAATTCCAGGGCGGCAGCTTCAAGCCCGAGGATGTGGATGGCTCGGGCGACGTGAAATATCACCTTGGCGCCTCCAGTGACCGCGAGTTTGATGGCAACAGCGTGCACCTGTCGCTGACCGCCAACCCCAGCCACCTTGAGGCGGTAAACCCGGTTGTTCTGGGCAAGGTCCGCGCCAAGCAAGATCAATTGAAAGACGAAGACCGCACCAAGGTCATGGGCATCCTGCTGCACGGCGATGCGGCCTTTGCCGGTCAGGGTGTGGTGGCTGAAGGGTTCGGCCTGTCCGGCCTGCGCGGTCACAAGACCGGCGGCACAATGCATATCGTGGTGAACAACCAGATCGGTTTCACCACCGCGCCGCATTTCTCACGCTCCAGCCCCTATCCCACGGATATTGCGCTGATGGTTGAGGCGCCGATCTTCCACGTGAACGGTGACGACCCCGAGGCCGTGGTGCATGCGGCGAAGGTGGCGACCGAGTTCCGTCAGAAGTTCCACAAGGACGTGGTCATCGACATCTTCTGCTATCGCCGGTTTGGTCATAACGAGGGCGATGAGCCCATGTTCACCAACCCGATCATGTACAAGAAGATCAAGACGCATAAGACCACGTTGTCTCTGTACACCGAGCGTTTGGTCAAGGACGGTCTGATCCCCGAGGGCGAGATCGAGGACATGAAGGCCGCCTTCCAGGCCCATCTGAATGATGAGTTCGAGGCTGGAAAAGACTATAAACCCAACAAGGCCGACTGGTTGGACGGGCGCTGGTCGCACATGGACAAAAGCAAGGAAGAATATGTGCGGGGCGAGACCGCCATTTCTCCGGACACGCTGGCTGAGGTTGGCAAGGCACTGACCCATGCGCCCGACAATGTGGCCCTGCACAAGACCGTGGGCCGCCTGCTGGATCACAAAAAGCAGATGTTCGAAACAGGCACAGGGTTTGACTGGGCCACGGGCGAAGCACTGGCCTTTGGCTCATTGCTGACCGAAGGCTACCCGGTGCGCCTGTCCGGGCAGGACGCAACGCGCGGGACGTTTAGCCAGCGCCATTCCGGCTTTGTCCATCAGGAAAGTGAAGAACGCTATTACCCGCTGAACAATATTCGCTCGGGGCAGGCGCAGTACGAAGTGATCGACTCGATGCTGTCCGAATATGCGGTTCTGGGTTTCGAATACGGCTATTCGCTGGCCGAACCCAACGCCCTGACCCTGTGGGAAGCGCAGTTCGGCGATTTCGCCAACGGGGCGCAGATCATGTTCGACCAGTTCATCAGCTCGGGCGAAAGCAAGTGGCTGCGGATGTCCGGTCTGGTCTGCCTGCTGCCGCACGGGTTCGAAGGGCAAGGGCCGGAACACTCGTCTGCCCGTCTGGAACGGTTCCTGCAAATGTGCGGACAGGACAACTGGATCGTGGCGAACTGCACTACGCCTGCAAACTATTTCCACATCCTGCGCCGTCAGCTGCACCGGACCTTCCGCAAGCCGCTGATCCTGGTGACGCCGAAATCGCTGCTGCGCCACAAGCTGGCTGTCAGCAAGGCAGAAGAGTTCACCACAGGCTCCAGCTTCCACCGGGTTCTGTGGGACGATGCGCAGCACGGAAACTCGGACACCAAGCTGGTCAAGGACGACAAGATCAAGCGGGTCGTGATGTGCTCTGGCAAGGTTTACTACGACCTGCTGGAGGAACGCGACGCGCGTGGGATCGACGATGTCTACCTGATGCGGATCGAACAGTTCTATCCGTTCCCGGCGCACTCGCTGATCAATGAGCTTGAGCGCTTTAAGGGTGCGGAAATGATCTGGTGCCAGGAAGAGCCCAAGAACCAGGGCGCCTGGACCTTTATCGAGCCCAATATCGAATGGGTACTGACCCGCATCAAGGCCAAGCATACCCGGCCGCGCTATGTCGGTCGCGCCACATCCGCCTCACCCGCGACGGGTCTGGCCAGCCAACACAAAGCCCAACAAGAAGCGCTGGTGAACGAAGCGCTGAGCATTGAAGGAAAGTAAACGATGACGATTGAAGTTCGTGTTCCCACGCTTGGCGAATCGGTAACCGAAGCGACGGTTGCGACCTGGTTCAAAAAACCCGGCGATGCGGTCGCTGTAGATGAAATGCTGTGCGAGCTTGAGACCGACAAGGTTACGGTCGAAGTGCCCTCGCCCTCTGCCGGTGTGATGGGCGAAATCGTCGCCGCCGAAGGTGAAACCGTTGGCGTTGATGCGCTGCTGGCCACAATCACCGCGGGCGAAGGCGCAGCCCCTGCGCCTGCCGCCGCTCCGGCCCCGGCAGCCGCCCCGGCTGCGTCGGGCGGCAGCGTGGACGTCATGGTGCCAACGCTGGGCGAATCCGTGACAGAAGCGACCGTTTCGACATGGTTCAAACAGGTCGGCGACAGCGTCGCGCAGGATGAGATGCTGTGCGAATTGGAAACCGACAAGGTCTCGGTCGAGGTTCCGGCCCCCGCTGCGGGTGTGCTGGCTGAGATCGTGGCCCCCGAAGGCGCGACCGTGGATGCCTCGGCCAAGCTGGCGGTGATCTCGGGCGCGGCGGCTGGGGCTGCTCCGGCTCCGGCAGCAGCCGCGGCGGCGGCCCCGGCAGCGGCCAGCACAGGCAAGGATATCGCCAATGCGCCGTCAGCCGAAAAAGCCATGGCCGAGGCTGGCCTGTCGGCCGATCAGGTCACTGGAACCGGTCGCGATGGCCGGATCATGAAAGAAGATGTGGCCCGTGCCGCTGCAGCCCCGTCGGCCCCCGCACCGGCCGCGGCGGCCCCTGCCCCGGCACCAACCCCGCGCGCGCCTGTGGCTGCCGCAGATGCCGGGCGCGAAGAACGGGTACGCATGACCCGTCTGCGCCAAACCATCGCCAAGCGCCTGAAGGATGCGCAGAATACCGCAGCGATCCTGACCACCTATAACGAGGTGGACATGACCGAGGTGATGGCCCTGCGCAACCAGTACAAGGATCAGTTCGAGAAGAAGCACGGCGTGCGTCTGGGCTTTATGTCCTTCTTCACCAAGGCCTGCTGTCATGCGCTGAAAGAAGTGCCCGAGGTGAACGCGGAAATCGACGGCACCGATATCGTCTACAAGAACTTCGTGCATATGGGCGTTGCCGCCGGTACGCCGCAGGGTCTGGTGGTTCCGGTGATCCGCGATGCCGACAGCATGTCCTTTGCCGCGATCGAGAAGGCGATTGCCGAAAAAGGCCGACGCGCCCGTGACGGCAAGCTGAGCATGGAAGAGATGCAGGGCGGCACCTTCACCATCTCAAACGGTGGCGTCTACGGCTCGCTGATGTCCTCACCGATCCTGAACCCGCCGCAGTCGGGTATTCTGGGGATGCACAAGATCCAGGACCGTCCGATGGTTATCAATGGCGAAATCAAGATTCGTCCGATGATGTATCTGGCCCTGTCCTATGATCACCGCATCGTGGACGGCAAAGGCGCGGTGACGTTCCTTGTCCGCGTGAAAGAGGCGCTGGAAGATCCGCGCCGCCTGTTGATGGATCTGTAATCATGGCGACTCATGTCCTTTGGCAAGCCGATGTGGCGGATTTCGATGCCTGGCTGACCGTGTTCCGCGAAGACCAGAAAATGCGTGAGGCTGCGGGAATCCGCGACCTCCATATCTGGCAGGACCCAGCTCAGAAGGATCACGCTGTGGCCCTGTTCGAAATCACCGATCTGGACCGCGCGCAGAGTTTTCTGGAATCAGAAGAGCTGGCGATGCACCACGAACGCGGGGGCGTTGCGCATATCCAGGTCAAAGTTCTGAACCCTGTCTAAACAGTGCTGCCCGGATCAGACATAATCCCAACTGGCCGCCCGACCCATCATAGGGTGGGCGGCAAAAATGAAGGTGTTCCTCTGTGACACCCGAGTTGACTGCCCTGACATTGGCCGCACTGTTGCAGATCATCCAATATGCTCTGATGGCGATCCCGGCCAATCTGGAACTGGGTCCGGGCAAGACCATGTCCGCGCGCGACCGCAGCCGGTTGGGTGGTGCACTCGAAGATCAGCTGTCCGATGAAACGGCCCGTCTGTATCGGGCGCTGAACAATCACTTCGAAGGGCTGATCCTGTTCTCCATCGCTTGTGTGGTCGTGACCCTCAGTGGGACGGGCAACGACTTCACTGCGACCTGCGCCTGGACCTATCTGGTGGCGCGCGTCCTTTACGTGCCCGCCTATTATTACGGTTGGAAGCCCTGGCGCACCCTGATCTGGTTCGCCGGGTTCCTGACTACCACCTTCATGCTTTTGGCGGTGCTATTGTGACGCCGCTGATGTACAACCTGTTCAGAGGTTTACGCCCTGTGACAGCCCGAATTCTCAAGGAGACCCTCAATGGCAAGTTATGACGTCATCGTAATCGGCTCAGGCCCCGGCGGCTATGTGTGTGCCATCCGTTGTGCCCAGCTGGGCCTGAAAACCGCCTGCGTTGAAGGACGGGACACATTGGGCGGCACCTGTCTGAATGTGGGCTGCATCCCATCCAAGGCGCTGCTGCACGCCAGCCATCAGTTGCACGAGGCCGAGCATAACTTTGCCAAGATGGGCCTGAAGGGTAAATCGCCTTCGGTCGATTGGAAGCAGATGCAGACCTACAAGGACGAGGTGATCGAAGGCAATACCAAGGGCATCGAGTTCCTGTTCAAGAAGAACAAGATCGACTGGCTGAAAGGCTGGGGCTCGATCCCCGCTGCAGGTCAGGTCAAGGTTGGTGATGAGGTGCACGAGGCGAAGAACATCATCATCGCCTCGGGGTCCGAGCCCGCCTCGCTGCCCGGTGTTGAAGTTGATGAGAAGGTTGTCGTCACCTCGACGGGTGCGCTGTCGCTGGGCAAGATCCCGAAGAAGATGGTCGTTATTGGTGCAGGTGTGATCGGGCTTGAACTGGGTTCGGTCTATCAGCGGCTGGGTGCCGAGGTCACGGTGATCGAATTCCTCGACGTGATCACACCGGGCATGGACCCCGAGGTGCAGAAAACCTTCCAGCGTATCCTCAAGAAACAGGGTTTGAAGTTTGTCATGGGCGCAGCGGTGCAAAAGACCGAAGCCACCAAGACTAAGGCCAAGGTCACGTACAAACTGCGCAAGGACGACAGCGAGCATGTGGTCGAGGCGGATACCGTACTGGTCGCCACCGGGCGCAAACCGTATTCGGACGGCCTGGGGCTGGACGCTTTGGGCGTCGAGATGACGCCGCGTGGTCAGATCAAGGTCGGGGCCGACTGGCAGACCAACGTGCCTGGCATTTACGCCATCGGCGACGTCACCGAAGGCCCGATGTTGGCGCATAAGGCCGAGGATGAGGGCATGGCCGCCGCCGAACAGGTCGCGGGCAAGCATGGTCACGTGAACTACGGCGTCATTCCTGGCGTGATCTACACCTGGCCCGAGGTTGCCAATGTCGGCGAAACCGAAGAGACGCTGAAAGAACAGGGCCGCGCCTACAAGGTCGGCAAGTTCATGTTCATGGGCAACGGTCGGGCCAAGGCCAACTTTGCCGCCGACGGGTTCGTGAAGATTCTGGCCGACAAGGAAACCGACCGTATTCTGGGCGCACACATCATCGGCCCCGGCGCTGGCGATCTGATCCACGAGGTCTGCGTTGCGATGGAATTCGGAGCCTCAGCCGAAGATCTGGCCCTGACCTGCCACGCCCACCCGACCTATTCCGAAGCCGTGCGCGAGGCTGCCTTGGCCTGCGGCGACGGACCGATCCACAGCTAAGACCAATGATTCCGGCGGCAGTCAACCCGCCGGGGTCAGCCATGCATCCAGATAGGTTTCCAGCCTGTCGGTGAATGTCGTCGCGGAATGCAGCGCGCAAAATCTTAGTGACATGGCCTGAATCGCAAAGGCCTGCACACCTTCTGCCAAAAGCTCGGGCGGCACGTCCTTGCGCATCTCTGCAGCGTCAAGCCACATCATCACGACGCGAAAGTACCGCTCAAAGCAATAGGCGATTGGGCCCACCTCCGCGATCGCCGTCGCGCCGGAATACCTGATCAGCAGATCGAACACATACCGTTCGGACGTCATGAAACTGTGGGCGGGCTCCAGCGCGGCGATGATTTCGGCGACGGTTCCGGGCGGCGGGCCGGACTCGGCCTGATCCAGGCACGCGTTCAACCTGTCAGCGATCAGAATTTCCATCATCGCGTCTTTGTCGTGGAAATGCGCAAAGAACGTCCCCTTGGCCACACCGGCGGCCTTAACGACATCTTCCACCCTCAGCGCCTCATACCCGCTGTCCTGAATCAACGCCTCGGACGCCGCCATCAGTCGGGCGCGGGTTTTCAGCGTACGTTTTTGAACTGTCTTTTGCATAAGGCTAATTCGCACGTTTTCTGACCGTGGTCAAATTTATTATTGACCGTAGTCATTTTTTGATTCTATAAACTGACCACGGTCATTTTTAGGAGAACCCCGATGCAGCCGAAGAAAATTCTGATCCTTGATGGACACCCTGCCGAAAGCAGCCTGTCCCGCACCTTTGCGCAAACCTATGGCGACGCAGCCCGCGAAAACGGCCATGATGTCCGCCTGATCCACCTGAGCGATCTGCAGTTCGACCACGATTTCGGTCAGGGCAATTACCACGACTTCAAGCCGCTAGAGCCCGTGCTGGAACAGGTTCTGCAGGATTTTGAATGGAGCGATCATCTGGTCCTGACAGCGCCAATGTGGTGGGGCGGTCTGCCTGCGAAACTGAAGGGTCTGATTGACCGCATGTTCATCCCGGGGCGTACTTTCGATACGCGAAACACGACCAAGATGGGTTTCCCGGCCCCGATGCTGACCGGTCGCACCGCGCGCGTCATTCTGACGTCGGACACGCCGGGCTGGTTCATGCGCCTGATCTATCGCCAGGCACTGATCCGGCAAGTACGCGATCAGATCCTGGGCTTTGTCGGCTTCAAGCCAACACGGTTTACCTATTTCGCAGGGGCCAGTTATCCCAAGCCCGGTCATGTCGAGCGCTGGATTTCCAAGGTCGCCAGGATTGGCGCGGCGGCAGTGTAACGTAACCGCCGTGACTACCACATGGTTTTAGCGGCGCGCGCGCCCCATTCGCGATCATAGCGTGCGCCGCCTTCGTCCCCGTCCGACGCCTCGGCCAGAATTTCTCCGATGGTTGGAAGAGGCGCGGACTCATCACCGCAAGTCCAGGTTCTTGCCCGCATCAGCGCTCGCGCGCATTGAGTGTAAACCTCGTGAAGTTCGATCACGATCACAGTCGCTGGGCGCTTGCCCTGCTTTTCGAACCGGGTTCGCAAATCGTCATCCGCAGTCAGACGCGCCGTCCCGTTCACCCGCACCACGTTGTTGGAACCGGGCACGATGAACATCAGCGAAACACGCGGATCGCGCACGATGTTGCGCAGCGAATCCAGGCGGTTGTTGCCCCGCCAATCCGGCATCGCCAGAGTCTTTGGATCCAGCTCCAGCACCACCGGGCCATCGTCACCGCGCGGGCTGCCGTCGACACCTTCCGGCCCGACCGTGCTGAGGATGCATAGGCGCGAGGCCATGATCCATGTCCGATACAGCGGCGTCAGGCTGTGTGCCACTTTGCGCAAGGACGGTGCGCCCGGGGTGCCATAAAGCCCCGCAAGCGTCTCGGTATCTTCAATGAACTCCATCCGGGTCAAATCCCACTTCTTTCATCAACGCGGTCGAGCGGGTCTCGATCACCTCTTCCAGCCGCCCAAGGAACGCATCGCGCGCGACACCCGGCTCGATCGGGTCGAGGAAATCGACAATCGCCAGGCCGGGTTTGCGCAAGATGCCCGTGCGCGGCCAAAAGACGCCCGCGTTTGTGGCAACAGGGATGCAAGGCACGCCAAGCCCTTCGTACAGAACCGCAGTGCCTACCTTATAGGGCTTTTTGGCCCCCGGTGCGACGCGGGTGCCCTGAGGGTAGATGACCAACTGGCCGGGTTCGGTGAATTCCTTGGCGACATCCTTGACCATCTTGGCCACCGCCGCACCCTTCTTGCCCCGGTTGACCGGGATACATCCCAATCGGCGCGCATATAGGCCAATGACCGGGGTCCACAAAAGCTCTCGCTTCATGATGAACTTGCCATGCGGGATCGCGTTGAAGATCAAGAGAATATCAAGAAACGACTGGTGCTTGGCCCCTATGACAACCTCGCCCGTGGGCACAGCGCCGCGCACCTCAGAGCGAATGCCAACCATCCAGCGCGCAAGCCAAATGGTACTGCTGGCATAGGCTTTGCAGGCCCGCAACGCGCCGCGTTTGGTGAAGATCGCGTAAGGCAGGTACAGAATGCCAAGGATCAGCATCCAAAGGTAGATCACAAACATGAAGACCAATGAGCGGACCCACTGAATGGCCATGGACATCACGAAAGCTCCTTCAACTTGCGGCGCGCGGCGGCCCAGGTGGCAAAAAAGGCGACGGCCGCGCCCAGAATGGGAATGGCCACGGGCAAAATCCAGTCACTGCCCTGAAACCCGACGCCAGACAGGAAGCCCCCGGCATCCGAGGCTTCGGGCAACAACAAAACGCCGGTCATCCCCAACAGCGTGCCCACGGCTGCGCCAAACAGCGCGCGGTAGGTAAAGCGGCGCACGAAGGCTCCTGCGATAAACCGGTCGCGGGCCCCAACCTGACGCAACACCTCGATGATCTTGGCATTCGCCGCCAGTGAGGCATTCGCGGCCAGAGTGATCATGGCCGCCGTCGCCCCACCGATCAGCAGGATCGAAATCCAGCCCAATCGCCTAAGGGACATGGCGGCATCGACCAAAGGTTCGCGCCATCTGGTGTGGTCATCCAGAACCGCGCCCGGTACCTCGGCCCCAAGGCGCAGGCGCAGACCGGCGGCGTCAAGGCCCGGTTCGCCTTCGACAATCTCGATCAGTTGCGGGATGGGCAGCGTGTCCAGTGGCAGATCTGGCCCGAACCAGGGCGACAGCAGGGCCGCCTGTTCCTCGGTCGTCAGCGCACGGGCCGAGGCGACGCCGGGCGTTTGGCTCAGCACGGTCAGCGCGGTTTGGGTCTGGGCGGCCAGCTGCTCGGCCGGCGCGTTGATGCGCAGGGTGGCGGCCCCGGCCAGTTCCGTTGCCCATCGGTCGGCAATCCGGCCCGAGGCCAGCGACAGGGCCAAAGCAAAAACGGTCAGAAACGCCATCGCGCCCGAAACGAATAGGGTCAAATGCGCGGTATACCCGGTTGGGGGCACCACGCGGTCGGCCCGAGAATCTCGTCGCAGCAGGTTTCGGATATCGCCCCGGCTCATAGATCCGCCCCCGCCAAGTGCAGACGACGCTGCGAGATGCGCAGAACACGCGCCTGAACCTGACTTTTCGCGGCACGGATCAGGCTTAGATCATGGGTGGCGATCAGGACGGTTTTGCCCATCCGGTTCAGTTCGACCAGCAGGCGCAGCAGGCGCTGCGACATCTCCCAATCCACGTTGCCTGTGGGTTCATCGGCAAGCACCACGTCAGGCGACAGGATCACCGCACGGGCCAGCGCGGCGCGCTGCCGTTCGCCGCCCGACAGCTCTGGCGGATGCGCTTCAAGACGGGACCCCAGACCGACCCAGCCCAGCAACTCGGTTAGATTGTCCTGCTCATCCGCTTCAACCCGGCCTGAAACCATCAACGGCAGCGCGACGTTTTCGGCCAAGGTCATATGGTCCAGAAACTCGCAATTCTGATGAACCACGCCGATCCGGCGGCGCAACAGGGCCATCTGATCGCGATCCAGCGTGGCTATGTCCTGATCAAAGGCGCTCAACCGCCCGGATGTGGGCAACAATGCGCCGTAGCATAGTTTCAGAAACGTGGTCTTGCCCGCACCCGAAGGCCCCGTCAGAAAATGAAACGAACCCGGCTGCAATTGCACCGAGACATCGCTCAGCAATTCGCCGTCACCATAGGTGTAGCTGACATTTTCCAGCTCGATCACACGTGCCCCCATTTATTATGCCGCTCTTCTTGCCCCAGTGCGGGTGTGGTTTCAATGCCTGTACCGAGTCCAATTGGTGACACTTGGACCGTGAAACCGAAAACGCGCTTTGCTGTTGGGTCTTAACGGAATATCATGCCTGAAAAAACTATTATCGGCCGGATTGCACGGCCGGGGAGGCAGCATGCGTCTTACATGTCCGAATTGCAGTGCCCAATATGAGGTCCCGGATGAGGTCATCCCCGAGGAAGGCCGCGATGTCCAATGTTCGGCCTGCGATCACACATGGTTTCAGGCCAAACATCCTGTAGCGGAAACACCAGAGCCCGCCCCGGCCGAAGCCGACACGCCGGAACCCGAAGCGGTCGAGCCTGTGGCCGACGAAGACCCGCAACCTGAAGAGGCTGCGCCGGTTGTGGCCGAGATCGCGCCAGAACCCGAGCCTAAGCCTGAGCCGGAACCGGCAGATGCCAAACCTACCGGCAACGTGGACCCTGCCGTGGCCAATATTCTGCAGGAAGAGGCCGCGCGCGAGGCTGACTTGCGGGCGCAAGAGGGCAGCAGCCTGGAAACGCAACCGGATCTGGCGCTGGATGTCGCGCCGACGCCCAAGGTCGAGCCACGGCGCCCTACCGCCTCGGAAACATCCGAGGATGCCGGTCAGAAAGACGCTCTACCGGATGTTGAGGCGATCAATTCCAGCATGCTCAGCGACGAGGGTGAGACCGAACAGCCTGCACGCAAATCCGGCGGCTTTGTGCGTGGGTTTGCGCTGATGCTGATCATCGGCGTGATTCTGTACCTGATCTACGGCAACGCCCAGCAGATCAGCGAAGCTGTGCCGCAGGCGGATCCGGTGCTGAATTCCTATGTCTCACTTGTGGATCAGGCGCGTGTCTGGCTTGAGAGCCAAGCCGGATCCGGCGCGCCTTAGACCTGACGTCGTCAGAACCGTTCGAGCAGACGTTTCAGATATTCCAGTTCAATTGTGGGCCGGTCGCTTTCGCCGGTCCGGCGGCGGATTTCGTCCAGCAACTCACGCGCGCGACGATACACATCCTCGCCCTGCAACAGGTTTTCCTCGGTCGAGATTGACCCGGCGGCACCCGGATTGCGGCCCAGCGGATCGCGGTTGTTGGCCTGCGCCTCACCCTCCTGCGCGCCCTGACCGGGCTGGTTCTGCTGGTTCTGGGCCAAGGCCTCACCCAGCGATCGCATGCCCTCGCGCAGGGCTTCCATCGCCTCGGACTGGCGGTCTATTGCCTCGGCCAGATCATCGCCGCGCAGGGCCTGTTCGGCCTCGTCCATCGCGCGCCCTGCCCGGCCCAACGCATCACGCGCGGCCTCGCCTTCCGGCGTTCCTGCACCGGGCAGACCTTGCTCCTGCCGCCGCAACTCATCCCGCAGGGCCTGCTGACGGTCGGCAAGGTTACCCTGTCCGGACTGGCCTTCCCCGGCCTGATCCGAATCCTGCCCCTGACCCACCTGGCCCTCGTGGCTTTGCCCACGGCCCATGCCGCCACTACGCCCTTCATTGCCCTGGCTCTCACCCGACTGGGCACCGGGGTTGAATTGTTCCTGCAGGTCGCGGAAGGCCTGATCGCTAAGGCCCTGTTGTTCGCGCAACGTCTCGGCCAGGCCTTCCATGGCCTGTTGCCCTTCGGACTGGCCGCCCTGACCTTGCCCTTGGGTGACGCGCATATTCTCCATCATCTGCTGGAATTCTTCCAACGCCTGCTGCGCCTCGGCCATGCGGCCCTGTTCCATCAGTTCCTGAATGCGGTCCATCATGGCCTGCAGGTCGTCCTGCGTCATCTGCATGGATTCGCCGTTCTGGCCCTGCTGCCGCTCGCCGTCTTCGCCGTTCTGCTGTGCCAGACGCTGCAGCTGTTGCAAATAGTCCTGAGTCGCCTCGCGCAATTCCTGCATCAGCTCGGCAATTTCCTCGTCGCTGGCACCGTTCTGCATTGCCTCGGTCAAACGTTCCTGCGCGCGGCGCATCCGTTCCAAAGCATCCGCAAGCGTGCCGTCCTCGATCAGAACCGCAAGGTCCCACAGCGCCTGCGCAATCTCCTCTTGCTGAGGCGGCTTCAGGCCATATTCCGTGAACGTCTCCAACCGCCGCAACAGAACGCGAAGCCGCAGATAGGCCGTGTCCGAGCGGAACAGATCTTCGGGGCGATGGGACACCGCGCGCAATACCTGCGCAACCCGCGCGCCATTGTCGCGCGACCACAGCAAATCACGACGCTGCTCGATCACCGCCGCCGCCAGCGGGTCAAAGAACCGACGCGCAGGCAAGGCGGTCAGATACGGTTCGGATTCGGACTGCTGATCTGCGGCATCCCGCGCCATCAACGTGATGCGCACCGGCAGATGCGCCCACGGGTGCTGCGAGAAATCCTCGATCAGATCTTCGGTGAAATCGGCCCGGTCGCCGGTAATCGGCATGGGCAACTCGATCTGAATCACCTCGCGCGGCTCAGGCTCTGTGGTCAGGCCATAGCGGCGATCAACGGCAGCCAGATCCAGTTCGATCAGGGCCGAGCCCGAGACGACACCGTAATCATCGCTGGACTGGAAGGGCAATTTCATCTGCCCACCGGCTTCGGCCTCGGCCACGCCTGCAACGCTGATCCGGGGCGCGGCATCGCCAACCACATCCAGCGTCCAATCCCGGCCTGCGGGCCCTTCGATCCGCAACTGGCCCGACCGATCGACCACGAATTCCTGTTCCGGCGCGGTGGCGGCTTCTGTTCCCAGAACAGAGCTTGTTTCGGTCAGGCTATGCGCCCCAACCTCGCCGTAAAAGCGCAGCGTAATGTTACTGCCCTGCGGGACAGACAGGGTCGGACCGGACTGATCCGCCAGATACAGGGTCGGCAGGCCGGTATAGCGCGGCGGCTCGACCCAGCCTTCCCAGGTCGGCCCTTGCCCGGCGACAGCCGTGCCGGGCGTCATCTCCGCGACCGAACCGATGCGCCAGAAGGACCCGAACAACACAGCCACCACCAGCGCCAGCAGCGCGGCGTAGCGCAAAGCATACGGGTCACGCGACGCAAGTCGCAGATCGGGTTTGACTGCCTTGGCTGTCGAGGCTCGCTGCGCCATACGGGCCTTGTGCGCGTGCCACAGCGCAACCGAATCCGCATCCGTGGCCCCAATTGCCTGATCATCCATCAAGGCCTGTATGGGCCGCCCCGGAAGGGTTTCATCCAGACGCGCCAGCGCCTCAATCCGCGATGGCAGATGGAATCGACGAATCCCAAGAACCGCAGCCACACCCAGCGCAATCAGGCCAAGCGCGCCGATACCCCAAACAAGCTCGACCCGGACCTGATCCTGCAGGCCCAGCATCAACGCGGCCAAAATGCCCATCAGAATCGAGAAAAACGGCCAGAATGCGCGCAAAACCTGCTCGGCCAGCAGCCCCGCATGGGTCAGCCAAAGCGAAAGTCTTGGAATCGGCAGTTTCAATCTGTCGCGCAATGCGGGCCTCCTGATCGGGCCTGCACGCTTATCGCGTCAAAGCCACTCAGGTATGGTATCGCGGTTTATGATTTCGTCAAAGCCTGGGCGTTCACGAATAACTGCAAATTGATCCTCATGCACCAGAACCTCGGGGATCAGGGGGCGGGTGTTGTATTCGCTGGCCATCACCGCGCCATAGGCCCCGGCGCTGCGGAAGGCGACCAGATCACCGGGCGCAAGCGGCGGCATGGTGCGCTGCTTGGCAAAGGTATCGCCGCTTTCGCAGACCGGGCCAACGATGTCATAGGGTTGCTGTTCAACTCCGGGGGCAGGTTCCTGCACCGCGATAATGTCGTGATGTGCCTCGTACATTGCGGGACGGATCAGGTCGTTCATCGCACCATCGAGGATCAGGAAATCGCGGCCTTCGCCCGATTTCACATAGATCACCTTGCTGACCATCAGCCCCGCATTGCCCGCGATCAGACGACCCGGTTCAATCTCGATCTCACAGCCCAGATGGCTCAGCGTTTTCTTGATCAAAGCGCCGTATTCCATCGGCAGCGGCGGCGCTTCATTCGACCGCGCATAGGGAATCCCCAAACCGCCCCCCAGATCGAGCCTGCGGATATTATGCCCCTCGGCGCGCAGTTGTTCGGTCAGCTCGGCGACTTTGGCATAGGCCAGCTCGAACGGCTCCAGTTCAGTCAATTGCGAGCCGATATGGACGTCGATACCAATCACGTCGAGCCCCGGCAGGCTGGCGGCCAGCATATAGACCTCGGACGCGCGCGAGATCGGGATGCCGAACTTGTTCTCGGATTTGCCGGTCGCGATTTTCGCATGGGTCTTGGCGTCCACATCCGGGTTCACGCGCACGGTGATCGGCGCGATCACGCCGAGTTCCAGCGCAACCGCGTTGATCACCTCCATCTCAGGTTCGGATTCGACGTTGAACTGACGAATGCCCCCGGTCAGCGCCGTTCGGATTTCATCCGCCGTTTTGCCGACGCCCGAAAACACGATCTTGTCGCCCGGAACGCCTGCTGCCTTGGCCCGCAGGTATTCCCCACCCGAAACCACATCCATCCCCGCGCCCGCCTGCGCCAGCGTTTTCAGGATCGCCTGATTGCTGGCCGCTTTCATCGCGTAACAGACCAGATGGTCGGTGCCCTCTAGCGCGTCGTCGAACAGCTTGAAATGCCGCAACAGGGTCGCCGTCGAATAGACATAGAACGGGGTTCCGACCGCAGCTGCGATTTCGGAAATCGGGACATCCTCGGCGTAAAGCGCGCCGTCGCGGTAGAGAAAGTGATCCATGACGCCGCGCTTAGACCAAAAGGGGGATACGGATCAATGGATTCCGGCACTCAAACGCGCCTATCGGTCGCTCAGGACCCGGTCGAAACACCAACCCGCGCATAGCCGGACACGGAAACGCCGGATCCGCTGGGTTCTGGCTTGGGTTCCGGACGCGGTGCAGATGTGGGTTCGCACGCCGCCAGAACAGCAAGCGTCAGGATCAGGCCAAGAGTTCGCATAAATTCAGTTTTCCCAAGATGATGCGGCCCGACAGACATGGGCCTTGTTTGCAACATTGCAATGGCGCAGGGCTCAGACGCCCAGATAGACACCCAGGCCGCCGCGGCGGAAGCCAACGCCGCCGCCGACATGGGTGCCGCTGGATCCGACGCCGATCCCGAGGCTGGCGGTGGGCTGCACCGGCTCTCCATCCGCTCCGCAAGCGACCAGGGTAAACCCGGCCATAATCAGAAGAATGACCCTAAGGATATACATCACACCAATGCCTTCCATCGTTCGATCTGCGCACGCACCTGATCGGGGGCGGTACCGCCGTAGGACTGGCGCGAGTTTACCGAGTTTTCCACGGTAAGGACAGAATAGACATCCTCGGTGATGTCGGCATGGACCGATTGCATGTCCTGAAGCGTCAGATCGGGCAGGTCGCAGGCTTTCTGTTCAGCCATCGCAACCAGCGATCCGGTGACATGGTGCGCGTCGCGGAAGGGCAGGCCCAGCACCCGCACCAGCCAGTCGGCCAGATCGGTCGCGGTCGAGAACCCTGACCCGGCAGCGGCAGCAAGGCTGTCGCGGTTGGCGGTCATGTCCTTGACCATGCCTTCCATCGCCGCCAGCGCCAGCATCCAGTTGTCGGCGGCATCAAAGACCTGTTCCTTGTCTTCCTGCATGTCCTTGGAATAGGCCAGCGGCAGGCCCTTCATCACCATCATCAAAGCGGTGTTTGCGCCATAGATCCGGCCCACCTTGGCGCGGATCAACTCGGCGGCATCGGGGTTTTTCTTCTGCGGCATGATCGACGAGCCGGTCGAGAACCGGTCGGACAGCGTCACAAACCGGAACTGGGCGGAAGACCAGATCACCAGTTCCTCGGCAAAGCGCGACAGATGCACGGCGCAGATCGACGCGGTGGACAGGAACTCGAGCGCAAAATCGCGGTCGCTGACCGCATCCAGCGAGTTCGCGGCTGGGCGGTCAAAGCCCAAGGCTTCCGCTGTCATCTGGCGGTCGATGGGAAAGGACGTTCCGGCCAAAGCCGCCGCACCCAAAGGCGATTCATTCATCCGAGCGCGGGCGTCGCGGACGCGAGACAGATCACGGCCGAACATCTCGACATAGGCCATCATGTGATGGCCCCATGTCACCGGCTGCGCGGTTTGCAGGTGGGTGAAACCGGGCATGACCCAATCGGCCCCGGCCTCGGCCTGCGCCAAAAGCGCGCGGATCAGGGCCAGCAGGCCCGATTCCGCCGCGTCCAGCTGATCGCGCACCCATAGCTTGAAATCGGTCGCGACTTGGTCATTCCGCGAACGACCGGTATGCAGACGGCCCGCAGGCTCTCCGATCATCTCTTTCAGCCGCGCTTCGACATTCATGTGGATGTCTTCCAGCGCGGTCGAGAACTGAAATTCACCGTTCTGGATTTCTGACAAAACGGTGAGCAGCCCTTCCCGAATGGCCTGCGCATCACTATCAGTAATAACGCCTGTGGCAGCCAGCATGGCGGCATGGGCGCGCGAGCCTGCGATGTCCTGGGCTGCCATCCGCTGATCGAACCCGATCGAGGCATTGATCGCCTCCATGATCGCGTCTGGTCCGGCGGCAAAGCGGCCGCCCCACATCTGGTTCGAGGATTGATCGGTCATGTTGGAAAACCTGGAGTTGATATGCGCCTTATTCGTCTGATCCCCCTTTATATGGCCCTTGCGCTGGGTGCAAACGCCGCTTTGGCCGCCGATGCCGAGACGCTCGCCCCCTTGCGCGAGGATAGCCTGAAGCGTCTGATCCTGCATTCACAGCCCAAGCCGGTGACGCCGGTGGACTTCGAGCTTGAGGATGACGGCGGCACAGCCTCGCTGGAGGATTACAAAGGCAAATACGTTCTGCTGAACTTCTGGGCCACATGGTGTGCGCCATGCCGCAAGGAAATGCCCCAGATCGCCGAGTTGCAGGCAGAGTTCGGAGGCGACAAGTTCGAAGTGCTGACGCTGGCCACCGGGCGCAATTCGCCTGCCGGGATCAAGAAGTTCTTCGAGGAAAACGGTATCGACAACCTGCCCCGCCATCAGGACCCATCTCAGGCCGTTGCGCGCGAGATGGGCGTGATCGGCCTGCCCATTACGGTGATCATCGACCCCGACGGCAATGAAATCGCCCGTCTGATCGGCGACGCCGAGTGGAATTCCGACAGCGCCAAGGCGATTATCTCGACATTGGTTGAGGCCGAAAGTTAACGCGTTTAGCAAAATCGCGGAATTGTGTTACCCTCCCACGCGTTAAGAGTGGGAGGTTTTTTATGAGACACGTGAAATTAGTTTTAGCAATTTCCGCAGCACTGGTGATCGCCGGTACCGCGCATGCCGATTACAAACGGATCAAAACCGCAAAACAGTTCAACGCTGACATTGTCGGAAAGAAGCTGGTCGATGAGCAAGGCAATGTGTTTGTTGCAAATGCCGACGGCACAATTTCTGCCAAACTGAAAAGTGGAAAGACGTTCAGCGGAACCTGGGTCTGGAACAAGAAATTCTGGTGCAGGAACGGCGTTCTGGACGGCAAGGCCCTGGGCACCGATTGTCAGCTTTGGGAAATCGACGGAGCCTCTGCCCGGATGACCCGTGAAAAAGGCAAGGGCAAAACGACCATCTATTCGGTCAGCAACTAACAGACCCGATCCGGTTCCATCTCGTGATATACTGTCTCTGCCCTGCCGGGCAGGGCCTGTTTTGTAGTCGACATGGAGGCAACGATGAAACCCGTTGTACTGCTGATCGGACGCTTACCGAATGTGATCGGAGATGTTGCGCGGCAGCTTGATCACCTTCCGATCCAATGGCTGGGTGCACATGACCCCGATGAGGTGCGGCGGCAACTGGATGCTGAACCCCGGATCGCCTGTGCCATCATGGGGGCCGGGCTGGATGATATGATACGCGGTGAATTGGTGGGCATCATTGCATCCCGCCGCCCCGATATCTGCATCCATCTGAAAGACCGAAGCTCGGGACCCGAAGGCCTGGTCCCTTTTGTGCAGCGCGTGGTGCAGCATGAAATCCTGGACCGTCTGGAACACGGCTGACGCCACGCCACCTTTGACAGGGTTCTTCCCGCTTTGCACTCTGCCAGCGGGGAGAGAACTATGCCACTTGAGATATTGCTTGTACTTGTGGTCGGGGGGATTGCCGCAATAACGCTTCTGTTGCACCTGAGCGGGCGGTCTCAGCGGCGTGTTCTGACGCGGGAATCCGCGCTGGCGGATTGGCAGCGCCACTTTCCCGACGATGTGGTGATCGATGTCACCGTCTCACACGACGCCCATGCCGCTCTGGTTCGGACCGAGACAGGGCCGGGTCTGCTTTGGTCCTTTGGCGCGGATACGGTGGCGCGGCACCTGCTGGATTTCGACTGGATCGAACAGCAGGCCGGGTTCGAGTTCCAGTTTCACGACTTCACCACGCCCAGGGTGGTCATCCGCCTTGACGAAATCGAACGCCAGCACTGGCAAAACCTGATGGACCTTTCATGACCGATCACATCAGCTTTCCCGACGCCGTCCAATGGGCTGTCCCGTTTTTTATCGCCGCCATCCTGGCCGAGTTTCTGTGGATCACGGTCAAAGGGCGTGGCGGCCGGTATGAGACGCGCGATGCCGTGACCTCACTGATCATGGGGGCGGGCAATATCGCCTCGGGCTTCTTGCTGGGGTTCATCGCCTATGGGTTCTTCATGTGGTTGTGGCAGGTCACACCGCTGAACCTTGGGACCTCGATCCCAGTTATCATCCTGTGTTTCGTGCTGGACGACCTGCGGTACTATTGGGTGCATCGTTTCGGGCACCGCATCCGCTGGGTCTGGGCCAGCCATGTGAACCACCACAGCTCGCAGCACTACAACCTGACGACCGCGCTGCGGCAGACATGGACCTATACGTTCACCTTCATGATGGTCGTTCGGGCGCCCCTGATCCTGCTGGGCTTTCACCCTGCCATGGTGCTGTTCGTTGGCGGGCTGAACCTGATCTATCAGTTTTGGATCCACACCGAGGCCATCGGCAAAATGCCCCGCTGGTTCGAGGCGATCATGAACACGCCCAGCCATCACCGCGTGCATCATGGCCGCAACGCGCGCTATCTGGATTGCAACTATGCAGGCGTTTTCATCATCTGGGACAAGATGTTCGGCACCTTTGTACCGGAACAAGAGGATGAGCGGGTCGATTACGGGCTGGTCCACAATATCGGCACCTTCAACCCGCTGCGTGTGGCCTTCCACGAATGGGTTGGCATCTGGCGGGACGCCACACAGCCCGGCCTGACCCTGCGCCAGAGGCTCGGCTATTGCTTCGCCCCGCCCGGCTACAGCCATGATGGTAGCCGGGACAGTTCAACGCAGATCAAAGAAAAGCATCTGGCGCGCCACCCCGAAGATCGCGGAACGCCCGGATTCGAGCATCTGGACAAGAACGTGCCCAATCGTCAGGCGGAACAGGTCTGACGCACGTAGTGCGAAAGGGGTCTCAACTTGAAATTCCGGCCTTCGACGCCATATGAGGGAACAGGTGCAATGTAACGAGTGGCCGGAGACCAAGAATGACCCGTTTAACAACTGTTTCGACCGTGGTTGGTCTGATGGGTCTGACTTTGGCCATGATCGCCGCTTTGGCGACGGCGCTGACAGGCCTGATTGCACTGGGCTTTGTCATGATGATCATGGGTGTCACCGGTGCCGTGATCGGAGCCGCAGCCTCTCTGACCCGTGCGTGGCAATCTGCCCGCTGAAACTTTCCCGAGCTTAACCGCAGATTCACCTGTTTGACCTGACACTGGGCCGGACCTTTGTTCGGAATCACTCAGGGAACCGGCGCTCATGCGGGACAAGAAACGTGCGGATATAACCGAAGGATCGGAAAGCCCGTTGAACTCGGCCATCTCGGCGCGGGACAGATCAGTTGTGAAAATGGCGACCGAAGCGGTGAAGCACAAACAATGCAAGCTGGCGTTCCAGCCGGTTGTTCAGGCCGACCCGCCATATGCTGTCGCATTCTACGAAGGCTTCATCCGGGTTCTGGACGAAACCGGGCGGGTGATCCCGGCACGCGAGTTCATGCCGCAATTGGAAAACACCCCGTTGGGCCGAGAACTGGATTGCATCGCGCTGGAATTGGGGTTGCGTACGCTTGCCCGAAACCCCTCAATCCGGTTGTCCATCAACATGTCGGCCCGGTCGATCGGGTTTTCGCGCTGGACCCGGGTGCTGGACCGCTTTCTGAAACGCGACGCGGGTCTGGGGGAGCGGCTGATCCTTGAGATTTCCGAACAATCCGCCATGCAGGTGCCCGAGCTTGTGATCGACCTGATGGACCGCCTGCAGGAACGCGGCATCGCCTTTGCGCTGGACGATTTTGGTGCCAGCGATTTCAGCTTTCGCCATTTTCGCGAGTTTCTGTTCGACGCGGCCAAGATCGACGGACAGTTCATTCGGGGGATCAGCGAGCAGCCTGACAATCAGGCGCTGGTCCGCGCTTTGATCGCTGTCGCGCGGGAATTCGAGATCCTGGTGACCGCCGAATCGGTCGAAAACCAGGCGGATGCCGCGTTCCTGACCGCCAGCGGCGTCGATTGCCTGCAGGGTTTTCTGTTTGGCGCGCCCGCGGTTTCGCCCCCGTGGAAGCAGGAAAAGAAATCCAAAACAGGCTCTTAGGCAAAAACCCGCTTGCGACAACAAATCCTGTCCAACGCTGAGACAAGCTGTCCGTTGCTGCAATTGCAGCATTGCGGTATTGCAAAAGGTGCTGGAGCGGGGAACTTGGGGCGCTCTTGTACTGTCAGAGAGCCTCTCTGCCACCTGCGCCGTCAGATTTCCCTTTGGACCATGACGGTAAAGGACTGATTATATGACCAACGTAGTAATCGCATCCGCCGCACGCACAGGCGTCGGCAGCTTTAGCGGTTCGTTTGCGAACACCCCTGCACATGATCTGGGCGCTGCCGTCCTGGAAGCAGTCGTAGAACGCGCCGGAGTAGAGAAGGGCGAAGTAAGCGAAACCATCATGGGTCAGGTGCTGACCGCCGCTCAGGGCCAGAACCCCGCCCGCCAGGCGCATATCAATGCCGGCCTGCCGCAGGAAAGCGCGGCTTGGGGCATTAACCAGGTGTGTGGCTCGGGCCTGCGCGCGGTTGCGCTGGGGGCTCAGCACATTCAGCTGGGCGATGCCGACATCGTTGCTGCCGGTGGGCAAGAGAACATGACCCTGTCGCCCCACGCCGCCGCCCTGCGCGCCGGTCACAAGATGGGTGACATGAAATATATCGACACGATGATCCGCGACGGTCTGTGGGACGCCTTCAACGGCTACCACATGGGCCAGACCGCCGAAAACGTCGCCGAGAAATGGCAGATCAGCCGCGATCAGCAGGACGAATTCGCCGTTGCCTCGCAGAACAAGGCCGAAGCGGCTCAGAAAGCGGGCAAGTTCGCGGATGAAATCGTGCCCTTCACCATCAAGACCCGCAAGGGCGATATCGTGATGGACAAGGACGAGTACATCCGCCACGGCGCAACCATGGAAGCCATGGCAAAGCTGCGCCCGGCCTTCACCAAGGACGGCTCGGTCACGGCGGCAAACGCATCTGGCCTGAACGATGGTGCGGCGGCAACCCTGCTGATGTCGGCCGAAAACGCCGAAAAGCGCGGGATCGAGCCTCTGGCCCGTATCGCGTCCTACGCGACCGCTGGTCTGGACCCGTCGATCATGGGCGTCGGCCCGATCTACGCCTCGCGCAAGGCGCTGGAAAAAGCGGGCTGGTCGGTTGACGATCTGGATCTGGTCGAGGCCAACGAAGCGTTCGCCGCGCAGGCCTGCGCCGTGAACAAGGACATGGGCTGGGACCCGTCCATCGTGAACGTCAACGGCGGCGCAATTGCCATCGGCCACCCGATCGGTGCCTCGGGCTGCCGCGTTCTGAACACGCTGCTGTTCGAAATGAAACGCCGCGACGCGAAAAAGGGTCTGGCGACCCTGTGCATCGGCGGCGGCATGGGCGTCGCCCTGTGCGTGGAGCGCGACTAAGTGCGTTGACACCCAAATAGAAAAGGGCGCTCTACCAGCGCCCTTTTTTGTTACAATCGAAGCATATCCATTGGATGCGACAATATCGCCAAACAGAAAGTCGAAAACGATCACGAAACGATATTGCGCACCAATCTCCCTCAGAGTAACAGAATTACCAAGACGACTAAATTTGGAGGATTCCTAAATGGCACGTACAGCACTCGTAACCGGCGGCTCTCGCGGCATCGGCGCAGCAATTTCCAAGGCGCTCAAGGCCGAAGGGTACAATGTTGCGGCCACCTATGCAGGAAACGATGAAGCCGCCGCGAAGTTCACCGAAGAAACCGGCATCGCCACCTATAAATGGAACGTCGCCGACTATGACGAGTCCAAAGCGGGCATCGAAAAGGTCGAGGCCGAGGTTGGCCCGATCGACATCGTTGTGGCCAACGCAGGTATCACCAAGGACGCACCGTTCCACAAAATGACGCCCGAGCAGTGGCATCAGGTCATCGACACCAACCTGACCGGCGTGTTCAACACCGTTCACCCCGTCTGGCCCGGCATGCGCGAGCGCAAATTTGGCCGCGTGATCGTCATCAGCTCGATCAACGGTCAGAAGGGCCAGTTCGCACAGGTGAACTATGCCGCGACCAAAGCGGGTGATCTGGGCATTGTGAAATCACTGGCGCAGGAAGGTGCACGCGCGGGCATCACCGCCAACGCAATCTGCCCCGGCTACATCGCAACCGAAATGGTGATGGCGGTACCCGAGAAGGTGCGTGAATCGATCATCAGCCAGATCCCTGCTGGCCGTCTGGGTGAGCCGGAAGAGATTGCCCGTTGCGTGGCCTTCCTGGCCTCGGACGAGTCGCAGTTCATCAACGGCTCGACCATCTCGGCCAATGGCGCGCAGTTCTTCGTCTAGACCCGACGCAGTGCAACGAAATCGGGCCGGTCCTTTTGGGCCGGCCCTTCTTTATCCCGTAAGCCCGCGCGCGCTGCGGTCAGCGGGAACCGAATAGCCAACCCCAGACCTGATGGACCATCTTGCTGCGTTCTTCATGCGCGCGACGGATCGCATCCTGAACAGACGGGTTTGTCGTCATCTCGATCATGGCATATCCCCTTTGGCTAAAGCTGAACTTGACTTGCCTTCAACATGGCGTTTGATTTCAAAACGTACAAACGAGAGTTTTCGACGGTTCGGACAAGAAATTCTTAAGCGACATGAGCGACAGACTTCCCCCTCTTACCGCCTTACGGGCCTTTGACGCCGCCGCGCGCCATATGTCTTTTGCCAAGGCAGCGGATGAACTGAACGTGACCCCCGCTGCGCTGTCCTTCCAGATCAAATCGCTGGAGGAGCATCTGGGCCACCCCCTGTTCAAACGTCTGAACCGCGCGGTGGAACTGACCGAAGCCGGCAAAGCGCTGGCCCCCGGCGCGGCCGAAGGCTTTGCCGCGCTCAAATCCGCATGGGCCGCGACGCGCAGATTGCAGGACAACACCACGCTTACGGTCACGGCTGGGCCTGCCCTGACGGCGAAATGGCTGGCCCCACGCCTTTATGACTTTGCCCGCGCCCATCCGGAGATCGACCTGAGATTCTCGGCCACCTTGCGCAATATGGATCTTGAGCGGGACGATGTGGATGTCGCAATCCGCTTTGGCTATGGCCAGGATGACGGCTTGTATTGCCTGCCCGTGCGCAAGGAATGGCTGACCCCGGTCATGACGCCGGAGCTGGCCGAGCAATTCACGACGCCTGAAAGCCTGCGCGATGCGCCGCTGATCCATGACGATTCAATCGCGTTTCTCAAGCCGCCCGCCGACTGGCCCACCTGGTTTCGGGCGGTTGGTGTTGATTTCACGCCGACCCATGGCGCGCATTTCTCAAACGCGGATCACGCGATTGATGCGGCGGTGGCGGGGGTCGGTGTTGCCTTGGGTCGGCGCGCGATGATCATCAAGGACATGACCGAAGGTCGGTTGGTTGCGCCGTTCAAAACCGCCATTGAAACCAAGGGGCGGTTCCGGTTTCTGTGTCTGCCCGGTGCGGAAAACCGGCCACAGATCGCTGCATTCCGCGATTGGTTCGCGGCCGAGATTGAAAAGACCGCCCACATCTCGGATGAATTCACGATTATCCCTGTAGAAGACATATCCCCGAAATGACCAGAAATCGCGCTACGACCATCGGATTCATCGCCGTCCTGCTTTGGGCCCTGCTGGCGCTGTTCACGGTTGGCTCAGCCCCAACGCCGCCATTGTTGCTGAACGCCATATGCTTCAGCATCGGCGGATCCTTGGGTTTGATTTGGACATGGCGGTCCGGCGGCTTTTCCAAATTGCGCAGCATCAGTTGGAAGATCTATGCCTTCGGCACTGTGGGCCTGTTCGGCTATCACGCGCTGTATTTCTCGGCTCTGCGCATGGCACCTGCGGCCGAGGCGGGGCTAATCGCCTATCTCTGGCCCTTGCTGATCGTGCTGTTCTCGGGGTTGCTTCCCGGCGAGCATCTGCGTGCCGGCCATCTGATCGGGGCCTGTCTGGGCTTTGCCGGGGCCGCGCTGATCATCACCGGTGGCGGCAGCGCGGGTTTTCAGGTCGACCACCTGCCCGGATACGCGCTGGCCTTCCTGTGTGCGCTGACATGGTCGGGTTATTCGGTTCTGTCCCGCAGACTTGGCGAAACGCCGACAAGCTCGGTTGCGGTCTTCTGCGTACTGACCGCCATTGCGTCATGGGCTTTGCACTTTGCGCTGGAAACAACCGTCTGGCCGGGTACGACGCTTGGCTGGGCATCAACCCTGGCCCTTGGTCTGGGGCCTGTGGGACTGGCGTTTTACGTGTGGGATATCGGGGTCAAACAGGGCGACATACAAATGCTGGGAACCAGCTCATACGCGGCGCCCTTGTTGTCCACCGTGGTTTTGGTACTCGCCGGGATCGCCATGCCGACATGGACATTGGCGATCGCGGCTTTACTGATCACCGGCGGTGCGTTGATTGCGGCACGCGCCAGCCTGAAAGGTTAAGTTGACAGGCGCTCGATCTCTTCCTTGAGCTTTAGTTTTTGTTTCTTGAGCTGGGCGATATGGAGATCATCGATGCCTGGCGAGCGTTGGGCTTGTTCCACTTCGAGACCGAGAGATTCGTGCTTCTTCTTCAGTTCCGTCAGATGTGCGCTCACGCTCATGGCGATCCTCCTTGGTTGCGAATGTATATGTCACGTAAGAAGTTGATCACATCGTTTCCACCCTGTCACGCTGCAGACGCACAGATTCTGTAATAAATCCGACAAATTCGGCTGGTCATTGCCTAAGGCTGTGAAACGGACCCAACGCAGCCCCGTCCCGAAGCGCTGCGGAAACCTCCGGGGTGTAACTTTCCCCGTCCTTTTCGTGCCGCGCGCCCATATGCAAGATCAACGGTGCATGCAGGCGAAACGCGGCCCGGCCGCCTTTGCGGGCGCGCAAAATCACCAATTCGGCCTCGCGGCCCGCGCGTGCCGCAAGCGGCAACA
Source organism: Ruegeria sp. AP12 (assembly GCF_056540025.1). Lineage (NCBI taxonomy): Bacteria > Pseudomonadati > Pseudomonadota > Alphaproteobacteria > Rhodobacterales > Roseobacteraceae > Ruegeria > Ruegeria sp. AP12. The sequence continues at coordinate 117,613 of NZ_JBQFVZ010000007.1, read as the reverse complement.
CCTCAACCGATCCAAGCCGATCCTGACAGGCCGTCAGCATATCAGGCAGGCGGTCGGCCTTTTGGACCATGTGCAGATAGCCACGCGGAGCCAGCCGTTTGGCGGCCACGTCGATCCAATCAACCAGGGGCGTTTCCTCGCCCAATGCCACGCTGCGCCCGGCATCTGTGGCCAGGCTATGGGCACCGGCGCGGTAATAAGGCGGATTCGCGATCACATGGTCGAACTGACGTTGTTTCAAATCCACCGGAAGTGCGGACAGATCGGATGTCACCACATCCAGCACGATATTGTTATCGGCGGCATTGCGGCGGGCCAAATCCGCATAGGCCGGTTGCAGTTCGACCCCGCACATCTGCAAACCGGGCACCCGTGCGGCCAGACACAGGATCGCAGCCCCTGCCCCGCATCCAAGCTCCAACACCGATTGGCCACTGGTTGCAGGCACCGAAGCGGCCAGCAAAACAGGGTCTACACCGGCACGATAGCCTTTTGTCGGCTGCCACAGGCGCACCCGACCGCCCAGAAAATCGTTCCGGCTTAGCTCATGGTCAGCAAAACCGGTCATCGCCCCAGCGGGATCTCATTGTCGCGCATCACCCGTTCGGCGCGGGTCAGATCATCGGCCCGCACCATCAGGCGACGGGGAAAGATTCCAATGCCGCCTTCGAGGATGCTCATATTTACGTCCATCTGAAAGCAGTCTATATCCTCGCCTTCAAGAAGAGCGGATGCAAAGGCCAGGATTGTCGGATCGGTGCTGCGCAATAGTTCTTTCATGGGGATGGATGTAAGGGTAAGGCAGGACAGAAGTCGAGCCTTGTATCAGGAGTGTGATGGACATCAGCACAATCTCGAAACCGCATGAGCGGCTCGCCGAAATTCTGAGCGCCGAGATGGAGGCGGTGAATACGCTGATCCAGACGCGGATGGCATCAGAGCACGCGCCCCGCATCCCCGAGGTCACCGCGCATCTGGTCGAAGCGGGCGGCAAACGTCTGCGCCCGATGCTGACATTGGCGGCAGCGCGGTTGTTTGGGTATACGGGCGAGCATCATGTGCGACTGGCGGCGACGGTCGAGTTTATCCATACCGCAACCCTGTTGCATGACGATGTGGTCGACGAAAGCGCCCAGCGGCGTGGACGGCCCACGGCGAACCTGCTCTGGGACAATAAATCCAGCGTGTTGGTGGGCGACTATCTGTTCTCCCGCAGCTTTCAGTTGATGGTCGAAACCGGATCGCTGCGCGTTCTGGACATTCTGGCCAACGCTTCGGCCACGATTGCCGAAGGTGAAGTGCTGCAAATGACCGCCGCCACCGATCTGGGCACCGATGAGGGTGTTTACCTGCAGGTCGTACGCGGCAAGACAGCGGCGCTGTTTTCAGCCGCGACCGAGGTGGGTGGCGTCATCGCCGGGGCTTCGGACCTGCAGGTGCAGGCGCTATTCGACTATGGCGACGCGCTGGGTATCGCCTTCCAGATTGCCGACGATCTTCTGGATTATCAGGGCGACAGCAAAACAACCGGCAAGAATATCGGCGACGATTTCCGCGAGCGGAAACTGACACTACCGGTGATCAAAGCAGTCGCACAAGCCACAGCGGATGAGCGTGCTTTCTGGGAGCGCACCATTGAAAAGGGCCGCCAGCAAGAGGGCGATCTGGACCACGCGCTTGGCCTGATGGACAAGTACCAGACGCTTGAAGCCACCCGCCAGGACGCGTTGGGATGGGCCAACAAGGCCAAGGCTTCGCTGGACGCGCTGCCGGATCACGAGGTTCGCACCCTGCTGCGCGATCTGGCGGATTACGTGGTGTCGCGGCTTAACTAAGCCGGGTCGCGCGGCACCACCAATCGGGATGGGCCGCACCGATCTCATAGGCCGCGAAATGGGCCGCCTTCATCGACGGAAAAAGCGCAAAGCAGGTCGAGCCTGAGCCGGACATTCGCGTCAGCAACACATCGCGCGTGGCCGCCAATTCCTCTAGCACCCGCCCGATTTGTGGGGCAATGGCCACAGCGGGACCTTGCAGATCGTTTCGCTGGGCGGACAGCCAATCGGCACACGCCCCAACGTCGTCAAACGCGGGAATATCATCCGGCATTCCCGGATTGACTCGGGTTTCCATGGCCTTGAAAACAGACCCCGTAGGGACTTCAACGCCGGGATTCACCAGCAATGCAGGCAATACAGGCAGGGCCATCGGCGCAACCTGCTCGCCAATACCACGCATCCGGGACGCTTGGGCAACCATGCAAACCGGAATATCTGCACCAAGCGCAACCGGCAGCTCTGCAGGGATTTCGATGCCCTGACCCGCCGCATGGCGCAGCATGGCCGCAGCGTCAGATGAGCCACCGCCAATCCCGCCGCCATGCGGCAGGACCTTGTTCAACGAAACATTTCCCGTCCACCCCACAGCCTCGGCCGCTTTCCAGATCAGGTTGCGACTGTCGGTGGGAACGCCCGCTGCGTGCTCTCCGGTAACCGAGATCGACAGGTCAGGCCCCGGCGCAAATTCCAACTGATCCCCCACATCCGCGAAAGCCACAAGGGAATCGAGCAGATGATAGCCATCCGCGCGCTGGCCGGTGACATGCAGGGTCAGATTGATTTTGGCGGGCGCGAAGGCCTCAGTTGCCATTGGCGACCTTCAATGGATCAGCGCCTTCCTCGGCCAGAACCACGTCCAGCCCAACCTCAAGCTTGCGGCGGATGCGTTCGGGATCGGCCTCGCTGTCGGTATCTTCGGGGTCGATGAACGACAGTGCCCGTTTCCATTGAAACTCGGCCTCGCGCGCACGACCGACAGCCCAATAGACATCGCCCAGATGGTCATTGACCACCGGATCAACCGGCATCAGTTCAACGGCACGCTCCATATGCTCGACCGCTTCGTCATAGCGACCAAGGCGGAACAGGACCCAACCCAGACTGTCGACGATATAGCCGCTGTCCGGGCGCGCAGCCACGGCGCGCTCGATCATATCCAGCGCCTCGTCCAGCTTTTCGCGCCGTTCGACCAGCGAGTAGCCGAGATAGTTCAACACCTGCGGCTGATCGGGGTTCAATTCCAACGCGCGCCGGAAATCGGTCTCGGCCTGATCCCATTGCTTGAGACGCTCGTGCGAGATTCCACGAGCGTAATGCAGGAACCAGTTGCCGCTGGATTCCGTCTCGGTCAGGTCAATGGCTGTGTCGTAAGAGGCCACCGCCGCCGTGTAATTCTCTTCCCGGCGCTGAATATCCGCCAGCGCGACATGAACGCCCGGCAGGTCTGGCTTTTGCGCAGCCAGATTCTGCAGCACTTCGATGGCGGCATCCGTTTTGCCGGATCGTCCCAGAACCTCGGCCCGGCCCAGTTCGGCAGCGTGATGGTCATTGCTGTCTGCGGGCACCTGACGATAGGCATCCACCGCCAGATCGTATTGGTTCAGCTCGTCCAGCAACTCGGCGCTGAGCAAAATAGCATCTACATGATCCGGGCGCAGGAAGCTGGCCATGCGCGCGTAAAGCAAGACATAGTCGGGCGAGGCTTCGGCATTCAGTGCCGCGCCGACCGAGAAAAACACCTCAGCCATCCCATCACGTGCCGATCGCACATGGGTGAAAGGCAAGGTTTCACCGGCTGTGAGACGGCTGATGTAGTCCTCGATGGACGGATCGCTGCCCGCCGCAAAGACGTCATCCAGAAACGCCAATGCGTCGGCGTTGCGGTCCAGTTGTGACAAGACCTCGACCCGCGCCATCGCAGCGCGACGGGAAAACTGCGCAATAGCGCCGTCATTTTCCGCAAAAATCGCCTCGGCCCCTTCGAAATCCCCGATCGAGGCCAGCGCCATGGCTTTGTGGTAAAACGCAAACTCGCGCAATCCGTTCTGGGTGGAGACCGTGTCGAACTGCTCCATCGCTTTGGTCATCTCACCCTGACCCAGATAGGCCCAGGACATCATCAAGCCATCGACCAATGGCCCAACACCCTGAGTTTCAGGATCGCGGGCCAACAGTTCGGCCAGATTATCATCGGCAATCAGGTTGGCGGCGACCACCATCCGCGCCGCCTGACTGGGCAGGTTCGCCTCTTCAATTGACTGCGCAACGGGCAGGGCGCGCTCGACCTCACCCAGCGCAAGCCGTGCGACGACAACGCTTTCCAGAAGCAGCGCGTTCTGGGGGTCGAATTTCAGTGCCTGAGCATAGTATTTCTCGGCCGCCGCATAATCGCTTTCATAGATCGCCTGACGCCCAGCCAGATAAGAGCCTGCGCCTGTATCCGCAGACACCGGAACCGCAACGGAAGAAGAGAGCAACACGGCCAATACCGTGCGACGAACAATGGAAATCACCAAAAGCCTGCCTTGCTGTCATTGACTGGGCGATAAGCTAGGGCCTTGGCCAGCAAGAGGCAATGGCAGAGCCTTCACGACCCTGCCAGTGCCCGTGTTTTTGCTTACATGTTGGGATAGTTCGGGCCGTCCCCACCCTGCGGCGTGGTCCAGGTGATATTCTGGCTGGGATCCTTAATGTCGCAGGTTTTGCAATGGACGCAGTTCTGGAAGTTGATGACGAATCGCGGACCGTTTTCATCCTCGACCATCTCATACACACCCGCGGGGCAGTAGCGCTGCGCCGGTTCGTCGAACTTGGGCAGGTTGACCTTCATCGGGATCTCAGGGTCGGCCAGGCGCAGGTGGCAAGGCTGGGCTTCCTCGTGGTTGGTGGCCGCAAAGGACACGTTGGTCAGGCGGTCAAAGGACAGCGTGCCATCGGGTTTGGGATAGTCGATGGGCTTGTGCTTGCTGGCATCCTCGGTCGAGTCCGCGTCGTTCTTGCCGTGGCCCAGCGTGCCGAACAGCGAAAAGCCCAGCGTGTTGGTCCACATATCCAGGCCACCCAGCATCAGCGAGGCGGTCAGACCCCATTTCGACCACATCGGCTTGACGTTGCGCACCTTTTTCAGGTCGCTGCCGATGGCACCATCACGCACGTCGGTCTCATAAGCGGTCAGTTCATCCCCCGAACGGTCGGCCTTGATGGCATCGAACGCAGCCTCGGCCGCGGCTTTACCCGACAGCATAGCGTTGTGGTTGCCCTTGATGCGCGGCACGTTGACCATGCCCGCCGAACAGCCCAGTAGCGCCACGCCGGGTGCCACCAACTTGGGCATTGACTGATAGCCGCCCTCGGTGATCGCACGGGCACCATAAGCGACGCGCTTGCCGCCTTTCAGCAGCTCAGCCACCATCGGGTGATGCTTGAAGCGCTGGAATTCCATATACGGATACAGGTGCGGGTTCTTGTAGTTCAGGTGAACCACGAAACCGACATAGACCTGATTGTTTTCAAGATGATAGATGAAGGAACCGCCACCTGCGTTGCTGCCCAAAGGCCAGCCCATGGTGTGGGTGACGCTGCCTTCTTTGTGCTTGGCCGGGTCGATCTCCCAGATCTCTTTCATGCCGACGCCGTATTTCTGCACTTCCTTACCGGCCTGCAGGTCGTATTTGGCGATGACTTCCTTGGACAGCGAACCGCGCACACCTTCCGACAGGAAGACATACTTGCCGTGCAGTTCCATGCCCGGCTCGGTGTTCGGGCCATAAGTGCCGTCGGCTTCCAGACCAAAGACACCGGCGACCACGCCTTTGACTTCGCCATTGTCGCCATAGACCAGCTCGGAACAGGCCATGCCGGGGAAGATTTCCACGCCCAGTTCCTCGGCCTGCTCGGCCATCCAGCGGCAGACATTGCCCATCGACACGATGTAGTTGCCGTGGTTGTTCATCAGCGGCGGCATCGGGAAGTTGGGGATGCGGATCTGACCGGCTTCGCCCAGCATGTAGAAATTGTCTTCATGCACCGGCACGTTCAGTGGCGCGCCTTTTTCCTTCCAGTCCGGGATCAGCGCGTCCAGCCCGCAAGGGTCAAGCACCGCGCCCGACAGGATATGCGCACCCACTTCCGAGCCTTTTTCCAGAACAACAACGTTCAGGTCGGCATCAAGCTGTTTCAGACGGATGGCCGCAGACAGACCCGCAGGGCCAGCGCCCACGATCACTACGTCGTATTCCATCGCTTCGCGTTCAATCTCGGCCATCGCGGGCTCCTTAGCTAACTTTCCGAATTGGCGCTTTCACTGCGTGGTCTGCGCAATTTTGTTTCACGGGTGATTACCCGGTCCGAAAGACCTTGGTCAATCAAAACACGGCGTAACATTGCTGCAATGCGGCAGTTATGTATCCGGAGCGTCCCCCATCAGGTATCTGGGACCGCTACCATGGGACTTGGCCCGGTCATCAGGATTGTAAAGCGCGCATTTCGGCAGGCTGAGGCAGCCGCAGCCGATGCACCCGTCCAGATTGTCGCGCAACCGCATCAGAGTATCGATTCGCTGATCCAGCCGAGCGCGCAGGGTGATGCTGATATCCTTCCAGTCCTGCGGCGTGGGCGTGCGGTTGCCCGGCAGGCCGGACAGAACCTCGCGAATTTCCGGCAGGGTCAGACCGAATTGCTGCGCGATCATCACAAAGCTCAGCCGTCTTATATCGGCCCGCTGATAGCGCCGCTGCCCGCCTGCGTTGCGCCAGGGCGCGATCAGGCCCTGCGCCTCGTAATACCGGATGGCTGACACCGCCAACCCCGTGCGCCGGGCCAATGCGCCAATTGCCAGCCCTTCGGAAACCGCCATAGAACCCTCGCAAAAAGTATCTTGACCTAAAGTTAGGTTTAGAAATTACGCTGAGTCGTGACAAGCAGCAAATTCGCAAAGGAGATCCCATGATGGCGACGCTTGAACACACCAATTTCACCGTCCGCGACCCGCAGGCATCGGCGGCTTGGATGCAAAAGGTCTTTGGCTGGAAGATCCGCTGGGAAGGCCCCGCCATCGCGGGCGGCTATACCGTTCATGTCGGCAGCCAGCACACCTATCTGGCGCTTTATGCGCCCAGTGACCCGAAACCCGCAGGCGAAAGCAGCTATGACATCGTCGGCGGGCTGAATCATGTCGGTGTTCTGGTCGAAGACATCGACGCCACCGAAGCCAAGGTGCGCGAGGCCGGGTTCACACCGCATAACCACGCCGATTACGAACCAGGCAGACGGTTCTATTTCGACGATGACAACGGCATCGAGTTCGAAGTGGTGCAATATGATTGATATGCTGTGGCTTTGCACCCCTTCGCGCTGCTGGCGGCGCAACAAGCCCCCGGATCACCGTCACAGGCGCGAACCGTCCCCACCTGAACGGCGCTAAGTCGCGAATCGAACGCTGACTGCCCCTTGGCCTCTTGCAATTCACGCCCCATTTGGGTCAGGTACTGAACGACCCATCATTCGCCCCGACGCTTTCCCTGCGGCGGGGCGGCTCAATTTATGCGTGGACCACAAGACTATGGAAAAGATTCCAATGACGCCTGCGGGCAATGCCGCGCTGGCAGCAGAGCTGAAAAACCTCAAATCCGTCGAGCGTCCGGCGATCATCGAAGCCATCGCTTCGGCGCGGGAACTGGGTGATTTGAAGGAAAACGCCGAATACCACTCGGCCCGCGAAAAGCAGGGCTTTATCGAAGGCCGCATCAAGGAACTGGAAGGCATCCTGTCGCTGGCCGACGTGATCGACCCTGCCAAATTGTCCGGTGCGATCAAGTTCGGCGCCAAAGTCACGCTGGTCGATGAAGATACCGACGAAGAAAAGACCTGGCAGATCGTCGGAGAGTATGAGGCCAATATCGAAAACGGCCTGCTGAATATCAAATCGCCCATGGCCCGCGCCCTGATCGGCAAGGACGAAGGCGACAGTGTCGAGGTTCGCACCCCCGGTGGTGTGCGGTCTTACGAAGTTCTGAGCATCGAATACGCCTGACCGGAGCGTCTGATATGTCGGGGACCCAACCTGACCAGGAAACCGAACGGCCGACCTCTCTGGGCATCTATGATCGCCCCGAGCGGACTGGCGTGACCTCGATCGAAATCGCCGCAGGTGTGCTCAGCGTCATCTGGCTGGTGGTGTCGGTTGTGTTTCTGGTGCTGCCCGACCAGACGCAAGGCAGCGGGTTCATCGTAACCTTCCTGGCGGTGTTCATGCCGGTGGCGATGATCTGGGTTGCGGCCACAGCGATGCGGGCCAGCCGTGTGATGCGCGAGGAAAGCGCGCGGTTGCAGACGGCGATTGACGCGATCCGACAAGCCTATGTCCTGCAACAGCAGCGGGCGGCCAGTTCCGTTGAGCCTGCGGTTGCCAAGAAACTGAACGAAATCGCCGCTGCCACGAAGAAGGCCGAGGATGCTCTGGCCACCTTTTCGACCAAACGGCGAGAGCCTGCGTCGGGCGGCCAGCCCACGCTGGCTCCGGGCGATCAGACATCTTTGGCGCTTGGCACCACCGCCGAAGACATCGCGCCGCCCCTGACAACCGACACCTTTATCCGCGCCCTGAATTTCCCCGAGACCGAGAAAGACACCGAAGGCTTCAATGCCCTGCGAATGGCGTTGAAAGACCGCAAGACCGCGCAACTGGTGCAGGCCTCGCAGGATGTGCTGACCCTGCTCAGCCAGGAGGGCATCTATATGGACGACCTGCGCCCCGACATGGCGCGGCCCGAAATCTGGCGGCAATTTGCCCAAGGCGCGCGCGGGCGGTCCGTTGCGGCCCTGGGCGGGATCCGGGACCGGTCTTCGCTGGCACTGACCGCCGCGCGAATGAAACAGGACCCGATCTTCCGGGATGCAGCCCATCACTTCCTGCGGCGCTTCGACAATATGATTGTCGAGTTTGAACCTGATGCCAGCGACGCGGAACTGACCGCGCTTGGCGACACCAGAACGGCACGGGCCTTCATGCTGGTGGGCCGCGTTGCGGGGACCTTCGACTAGGGTCAGGACCCTAGGCAGGCGTGACCGCCCAGCTCATCTTGGTGGCACTGCTGAACCCGAACAGATGGCGGAACGGACCGGTTTTTTCATAGCTCACCGGCTTGAAACCTTCGCGTTCATACAAGGCCTGTGCGCGCGGGTTGGTGTCAATCACGTCCAACTGCACCTCGGCCATGCCCCTGTTGCGCGCCTCGTCCTTGATCGCGGATAACAGCATCGTCCCGACGCCCTGCCCGCGCGCCTCGGCGGCAACAAAGATGCCGTCCATCTGAAACACGCCGGGTTTCAGGTCCCGCTCCAGCACGCTCAGCACCATGCCGCGCCACAGCGCGCCAAACCAGCCATAAACGCGCGCGAGGTCCGACAGACTTCCGCCCGCCAACCCGCCCTCGGTCGTCTTGAACCCCGCAAGGCCCAGCAACCGGCCAGACGAATCCCGCGCGACCAATGCAAAGTCCGGGGCCAGCGCGCGTTCGAAAAAGGCCAGCCCCTTGTCATCGGGGCCCATGACCTTGTGCAGTTTGGCTGCAAATGCCTGCCAGAACAGGGCTGCGGCCTTGGATCGTTCCGCCTCGGTAAATCCTTGCGAGACGGTTACGGTCATAGCCCGAAACTGCCGTAGGGAGTGAACCGCACCGGATCGCCCGGCTGGATGTGCCGTGCGCCGTCTTCGATTTCGACCAGCCCCTCGGCCCAGCTGAGCCCGCTGATCCGGCCCGACCCTTCCGAGTGAAAGACCTCGACCTTGCCCTCGCGCAGGCGCGCGCGCAGGTATTCGCGACGACCGGGTTTCTTACGCTTCTCAAACGCGGCGGGCACGTCGAAGCCTTGCGGATCGATCCAGCCCTCGCCCGACATCAGGCACAAAGCCGGGCGGGCGAAGATCAACGTGCAGACCATCGCGGCCACGGGGTTGCCGGGCAAGCCAAAGACCGGCGTGTCCGACCACATGCCCAGCGCCAGGGGGCGTCCGGGTTTCAGCGCAATCCGCCATTCCTGCATCGCACCCGCTTCGCGCAACAGGGCCGAGACGTGATCCTCATCCCCCGCCGATGCGCCGCCGCTGGTCAGGATGGCATCCGCCTGTTCTGCCGCCTCATCCAGCCGCGCGCGCAACACATCGCGGTCGTCTGCCACGCGGCCCATATCGACGGGCTCAAACCCCATCCGCTCCAACAAGGACAGCAACATCGGGCGGTTCGCGTCGAATATCTGACCCGCACCCACTGCATCGCCTGGCTCGACCAGTTCATCCCCGGTGGACAGAACCGCGACGCGCAGAGGTTTGCGAACGGGAACCTCGGCGATACCGACGGCGGACAGCAGCGCCACATCGGCCGGTGTCACCCTGCGCCCGGCGGGCAAGGCGGTGTCACCCTGCGCAACATCTTCGCCAGCGCGGCGGGTGTTCGCGCCCTTTTTTATGGGCCCGTGAAAGGCGATATGGCCGTCCTGAACGGTCACATCCTCTTCCAGAACAACGGTATCAACACCTTCGGGCAAAGCGGCCCCGGTCAGAATGCGCAGCGCATGGCCCGCAGGCACGGACCCGTCAAAGGGAATGCCCGCAGCCGCGCGGCCCTCGGTCAGGGGCATCACCTGCGCGCCGTCTGCGGCGGGACCTGCAAAGCCATAGCCGTCCACCGCCGTATTGGGTTGCGGCGGGTTCGAGCGTTGCGCCACCACGTCCTCGGCCAGAACCCGACCCATAGACTGCGCCAAGGGCACGGTCTCGGACCCTGTTACCGGTCGCAACCGATCCCGCAACAGCGCCAATGCCTCATCCACCGGCGTCCAGTTCACGCCTGCAGGCAAGGCGAAACAATCGTTTCGTAATGGCGGCGGCGCTATGGTCGGTTTGTTTTGCGGTACACCCAAAATCCACCCCTCCTCTGGGGCTGTGACAGTCAATTGCTCTGCCAATTCCTGATCCGTCAAGCGCGACAGTGTCAATGCGACCTGTTCAACCTGCCACGCATCCTTGATCCGATCCGGCGGAGCCTTCCCCAGCTTGAGCGAGGGCCAGATCTCGACAAAAGCCACGGGCCTGTCCAGCGGCTGAAACGGCCACACGGCGATCTTGCCCACATAAGCCTGCCGCAAACGGTTCAGAACCGGCAGGCCCATCATCACCTGACCGCCCACCGCGCCCGCCCCGGCCATCTGCCAACAGGTGAAACTGCCTTTGGCCAGCGTCTCAACAACGCGGCGATCCGGGAACGGGTTGTGATAATCCTGTTTGGTGCGCGGCAATCCGTCAACCTCGCGCCGCAGGGCGTTCATCCAGAACGGACCTTTGCCGCCAAACCGACGGTTGATCCGCCCCGCCAGATCGAAGCGGTTGTTGGCGGTCGGAGAATCCTCGATCTGCGCCCCGAACCAATCCCACAAAGCCAAGGGGTCACTTGTCCCCGTGATCGCCTTGGCAAAGCCATTGGGGTAGCCAAAGGGAAAATCAAAGCCCAGGAGCAAGCGGCGACCTTCGGCCAGTTCGGTCTCGATCAGCCTGCGCAACCAGTCCTCGGCGACCTGACGGTTGCGCAAATAGTCCAGCGCCTGCACGGCATCCTCGCGCACCACACAAGCCCAGATCGCGTCTTTGCGCGGGCGCGGTCCGGTATCGTTACCACCCGACCAGTCCACCATCGCAAAGCTGTCGAAAAGGCTCACAAACCGACCTCGGACAGGATGAAATCCGCAATTGCCTTTGTGTCGTTCAGGTCGAAAACAGGGCGATCCAGGTCCAGAGGCGTATCGCTGGCAACCGCGCGGATCGTGTCGTCTCGGGTCGCGATCAGATCATTGCCTGGCTCAGCGCGGAAGGCTTCGACCTTGGGGTGACGCTCGCGTTTGTAGCCTTCGATCAGCACCAGATCGACCGGCGACAGACGCGCCAGCAGAGCCTCCAGCGAAGGTTCCGGCGCGCCGCGCAATTCCTGCATCAGGGCCACGCGCTGGCCCGAGGCCAGCAGCACCTCGCTGGCGCCCGCCATTCGGTGACGGTGACTGTCGCGCCCGGGCTGGTCGACATCAAAGGAATGATGCGCATGTTTGACGGTTGAAACGGTGAACCCGCGCCCGGTGACCTCGGCCACCAGCTGCTCCATCAACCCGGTTTTGCCCGCGTTTTTCCAACCGGTGACGCCGTAAACCCTCATGCCTGCTCCAACAGTTTCCGGGCCAGCGCCAAATCGTCCGGCGTATTGACGTTGAAGAACGGATCAAAGGGGTCAGCCGGAAACAAAGCCTCGCGCCCGTTGTGCTGATCGGTCCACAGCACGACCTTACGCAGACCATCGTTCAACGCCGCACGCAGATCATCGCGTAGCGCCACCGGCCAGAGGCCAAATGTCGGGTGCCGGTTCACCCGCTTGCCGCCGCCGGATTTCAACGCCTCCTCACCCGTGCGCGGCGTCGTCGCCAACACCAGCGGATACGTCTGCCCCCGCGCTGTGGCGGTCAACCGATCCACCAGATCGCGTGGGAAAAAGGGCGTATCTGCGGCGGCAGTCACGATACTGTCCGCGCCCTGCTCGGCCGCCCAATCGAGCCCGGCAAGAACGCCCGCCAATGGACCGGCAAAGCCCTCGATCGTGTCCGGCAGGACCGGCAAGTTCAGATGAGCGAACCGTTTGGGGTCGCCATTGGCGTTGAGGGCAAGATGATCGACCTGCGGAGACAACCGCTCGATAACATGAGACAACAGGTTTTGCCCGCCGATTTCCAACAACCCCTTATCGCCCCCGCCCATACGGGTGGCCAGACCACCTGCGAGGATAATGCCAAGGGGTTTGCGTGGTGGTTCACCCATTCGCACTCTTCCGTCGATGTTTCCTGTCCTCTACCGCGACGCTGGCCGGGTCTACGTCCCGTAACAGCCGGTCGTCACCCGACAGGCACACAAACCGCTGCCCGCGCATCCGGCCGATCAGGGTCAGGCCGACCTCGCGCGCGATCTCGACGCCCCATGCGGTGAAACCGGACCTTGAGGCCAAAACCGGGATGCCCATCATCGCCGTTTTGATCACCATCTCGGATGTCAGCCGCCCGGTGGTGTAGAGGATCTTGTCCTCCGCCGCCTCACCCTCGGACAGCATCCAACCTGCAATCTTGTCGACCGCGTTGTGGCGGCCCACGTCCTCCATATAGACCAAGGGGCGGTTCTCGCGGCACAGCACCGTACCGTGGATCGCTCCGGCCTCAAGGTACAGTGATGGGGTGCGGTTGATCTTGGCGGCTAGGTCATACAGCCACGAGGTTCGTACCTGAACCTGCGGCAGGCGCACGTCCTCCAACCCCTCCATCATGTCGCCAAACACGGTGCCCACGGCACAGCCGCTGGTGCGGGTCTTTTTCTTCAGCTTGTCCTCATAGGACGTCTCACGCGCCGTGCGGACCACGACGGTTTCCAGATCGTCGTCATAGTCGACCCGCGTGATCTGATCATCCGCCAGCAGCATGCCCTGATTGCGCAGAAAGCCCAGCGCCAGATATTCCGGATAGTCGCCGATTGTCATCGCCGTGACGATTTCCTGGGAGTTTAGGAATATCGTCAACGGGCGCTCCTCGACCACCGAGATCTGGCTGACTTCGCCATTCTGGTCCACGCCTTCCACCGCGCGGGTCAGGCGGGCCGCGCCGGGGTCTGGGGCGATGATGTAGTCCGTGACATCCAGTTCCGTGGCCAATTGCAACCCTTTCCCAAGACCGCTACTTCTTCTGCGGACACCATAGGATTTAGCCATGGCAACCGCCACATCCAAGTCATACTTCTGGAAGGGTTTTCGCGACGGGACACCGTTCATCTTCGTGGCGATGCCCTTCGGGACCCTGTTCGGCGTTTTCGCGACCGAGGCCGGGCTGGACATCGTTCAGACAATGGCCTTCTCGATCACGGTTTTTGCAGGCGCCGCACAGTTTGCCGCCCTGCAGTTGCTGCAGGATAATGCGCCGACCATCATTATTCTGGCCTCCGCATTGGCGGTAAACCTGCGGGTGGCGATGTATTCGGCCTCGCTCACCCCTTATTTGGGAGCGGCACCCCTGTGGCAGAGGGCCTGCGCGGCCTATTTGATCGTGGATCAGTCCTATGCCTGCTCGGTGGTGCGGTTCGAAAAAGAACCCCGGATGACCGTGCCTCAGCGCATGGCGTATTTCTTCGGGTCGGTCACGCCGATCACGCCGCTTTGGATGCTCACCACCTATCTTGGTGCGGTTCTTGGGGCACAAATCCCTGAAAGCTGGGCACTGGATTTTGCGCTGCCGATCACCTTTCTGGCCATGGTGGGCCCGATGATGCGGACGCTGGCGCATGTGGTCGCCGCGCTGGTTGCGATTGTCGTCGCACTGCTGACGGTTGCCGTCCCATTCAATCTGGGTTTGCTGATCGCCGGAGCGGCGGGGATGGTGGCCGGGGCGCAAGCCGAACTGATGCTGGAGCGGAAGAAATCATGACACAGGTCGACCCGGTCACCATCTGGACCATCATCGTCGGGCTGGCCGTCGGCAGCTTTGCACTGCGCTTTGCCTTTATCGGGCTGGTTGGCGACCGTCCAATGCCACCATGGCTGTTGCGGCATTTGCGCTACACAGCGGTTGCCATCATTCCGGCCCTGATTGCGCCACTGGTCGTCTGGCCCACGGCAACCGAAGGGCAACCCGACATACCGCGCATGGCGGCCGCCGCAGTCGCATTATCGGTCGGAGTTCTGACAAAAAACGTCCTTGCCGCGATTTTCACCGGCGCGGCAACCCTTTACGGGTTGCTGTTCCTATTGGGTTGACGTCGCATCCAACTGGTTCAGGCGCGCATTGTTCGCGGCCAGACCTTTTTGCAGATCGGCATCGTCATTCTCGCGGTATTCTTCCGTCACGACACCGGGCAATTGCCCGAACTGATCCGAGAGCTTCACCGGGTAGAACGTGACGTCGATCTGCTCGAACCCCGGCACCTGCTGCAATATCCGGGCGGTTGAGTTTGCGCAGAACGCGCCTGCAACCGGACCGCTTTGCTTGGCCAGCTGCAGCGCGATTTCGGCCTGCTGAGGGCTCACTTGAATCGTTTGGATGCGCGCATAATGGGATTCGCGCGCGTGTGAGCTGCGATAGGCTTGCTCGACCGCCGGGGTGATCCCGTAGAGAACATCGTCCTTGATCGGCACCACATCCGCGCGAAACGACCCGGCGGGATCAAAGATCACCCGCTCGCTGCCGCCGATCATCAAGGATGTGTGCGCGCCGGAACCGGTGCGCGTGTTGATCATCGTGTACAGCGTCAGGGTAGACGGCCCGGGGTCACGGTAAGACCGGGCGACAATTTCGGCCTGATCTGCCTGCGGACGGTCGGACACCGCACAGCCTGTCAGCGTTGCTGCCAGAAGGCAGGCAATCAAAATCCGGAACACAGTCGCCCTCGGTTCAGCTTAGGACGCGAAAACCGCGAGGAACAAGCAAAGGAAGGCGATGACAACCACGCACCATGTGGTGGCCTTGATGAAGCCGTTGAAGGTTTTTTCCTGGACGGTGATGTCCATTTCGCCGTGCTTGTGGTCAGCCATGTGTCTAAGAATCCCAATTCGCGTGTTTTCCAGTTGGATAATCGAAAAGAGTCAGGCTGTCACCACGTCATTCGCGCGCAGGTGCACGATGCCATTTGCGCGCAGGGCATGACGTCACTCGCTTGCAGGGGTGCGTTCTCCGAACACGGAACATCCCGGATATCCAAATCCCCAGCGCCAGGGCAAACCGCTGCACGGGCCGCCGCCAAAGCGGACGGCACCGTACATGGCATCTGCGGTCAGTGCATGGACGTTTCGGATCTGATCAGGGGTCATCTCATAGCGCTCTGCGTATTCCTCGGCATGGCTGTTGCCATGGGCCTTGACGCAGGCCCGCAAGGTTTGATCCGCAGAAAGCCGCGCGTCAAAGCTGTCTTCGGCGCGCAGGGCCCCGCCTGCGTTGTGATAGGCGCGGTCATGGATGATGCAACATTCCTCCCAAGGGGGATGCGCTTGATACAGCTCACCGATCTGCGGGAAGGTGTCTGCCACCCAGCGCCAACTGGCCGACAACCCGCCCGAGCATCCGTCCGTTTCAAACGGTGTCAGAGGATCCGTTCCCCGCTGCGCGATCAAGGCCCGGTGGGCAGGCATTTCGACGCTGCGCATCAGGTCCTGCGCGACGGCAGGCCCCGACAGGCAGATCAGAAACAGCGCCAGCTTATGGGCTGTCATCGCGCATCGCCTCGGTATCGACCTGCATTCCGAAACTTGTGGCCAGCCACAGCAGCAACCGCTCTGCCGGTCCCATCTCGGCACGAACGCGCAAAACCTCGCGCGCCATGGCCGGGCGGTCGGTGATCAGCCCGTCCACCCCCATCGAGGCCATGGCAGACATTTGCAGCGGGTCATTCACCGTCCAGACATAAATGTCCTTGCCCGCATCCTGAACGGATCGGATCAGCCCTGGCGACACCGTGGCCGCGTTCACGGCAACAAAATCCCCCTCCAACCCGGACAGATCACCCACGGCAGTCGCGGCCAGAACGCCCGTCCGCCAGTCGGGCCGGATCGCCTTCATCTTCTGCACAGCCGGGTATTTCAGCGACATGGTGGCAATGTCGTCCTGCATTCCCAACTCTTCGACCAAAGCGGCCACGCGGTTCTCCAGATCAATATCGTGACCGTAGTATTTCAGCTCGATAATAACCTTGGATCTACCCTTTGCGGCCTCTAAAACCTCACGCAGCGTCGGGGTGCGCTGATCGGCATATTCGGGGCCAAACCAGCTGCCGATATCAATCTTGGCCACATCCTCCATCGTGGCGTCCCAAACCTTTAGATTGACCCCGGCCAGTTTCATGAAATCGCTGTCATGGGCGACGATCACAACGTCATCCGCCGTTTCCTGTACGTCGATCTCAACCCAGTCCGCGCCGTCCTCGATGGCTTTCAGGACCGAGGCCATGGTGTTTTCAGGCCGCAACGCCGCCGCCCCGCGGTGGCCGATCACCTCGGCCCGGTCCGGGGCCTGCACCCGTTCCAGCAGGTTTTGACCAAACCAAATGCCTGCCAGCACGGCGACCAAGGCCAGACCAACGGCGGTGAACAGCGGCACCCCCAGACGCCCCGGTTCGGGATGCGGCAGGTCGGCTGTCTGCGGTTCAAAGAACCGGTCCAGCAAAACCGCCAAAGCGCCCAGCGCCGTGGCCGCCAGCACCAAACCGGCCAAGGCCCAAAGCCCCGCAATGACCAGGCTGTAGATCAAGGCCAGTCGCAGATGACCGCTGCCCTGCAATGGCACCAGTGCAAACAGGAGACCCGCAACCCACGCAATCACTGCCGCGATGACTAGGCGCGTGGCCAGCCACAGCACCAGCGACAGTTTCAGACGGCCTCGATTACCCTCCATCCGCGATGCGCTGATATTGAACACATGCGCCGGGTGAACGTTTTCAAACAATACCAGATGCAGCGAAAGCGCCCAGGCCGATAGCCTGCGGATCAGGACCCATGCCATTACAAGCATCACCGCCCCGATCATCAACACAGCGATCCAGAAGGCGGGTGGGTGGAAGGTCAGGTAGTAGTTGATGTCATATTCGGTCAGCCACCACCACGCGATCAGGCCGGAAATGGCCAGAAAGGGCAGCGCCAGAAGCAGAACGCGCAGGATAAAGCGCGCTGCAAAGTTGAACAGCGCGGGCAGGCGCGACAGAACCAGGCGGATCGAAGAGCTGCCTGCGCGCCACGGATCAGGTTCGCCCATGCGCAGCGAACCCGCCATGACCGCAAAGACAAAAACCTCGGCCATCAGAAACAGGCTCAGCACCACAAGTGCCGCGATGAACCCGGCGGGGGACAGAATGAAGGCTGCGATGTCCTGATCCGTCAGGGCCGTTTGATTGGACAGGGACACCGCCAGATTGACCGCCGCCGCCACGCCCGGTGCAATCAGCGCAATCAGCAACAGGCGGACGGCAAGGTAGACGGGCACAAAGACACGCCGCCGCCGCCAGGCGGCACCATAGGCATGTGTAACGGCTGAGAAATCTGACACTTGCGCGGCCTCCTGAACGGTTTACTCATTCAAGGCTGCGAAAGCGTGAATTGCAAGTCAGCTTTCTTCCAGATCTGCGGCCAGACGGAATCCGATTCGGTTGGCGGGCTTGTCCTCGACCGATTTCGGCAAGGCGCGCAGCATGACGTTCAACTGGCTGACATGCTGCACCAGCTGGGTGCGGGCGCCCGACCCATCCGAGCCGTAGAAGGTGATGACGTCGGGATCGAAATACCCCATCCCTTCGATCCGCATGACACCCGCGTCACCGCCGGTGAAGCCCATCGCAACCTCCTGATCTCCATCCAGCGTCTTTTCAAAGTTCTGGATGTAAAGGATCAGACGTTCGTATGCCCATTGGGCCGGGCTTTTGGTCTCGACCGGTTGTTGCAAGGGTTCCGGCAGGGTTTTCGAACCGGATTCGGCCTCGGGGTTGGCGTGGACCTCGTAGCAGCGCGGCAGGGCCGCCGCTTCGGCAGCTTCGGCTGAGGTTTCGATCTCGTCCTGCATTCTTTACCCTTTGCGTTGGTAGACCCAGGCACCGTCTGCGCGGCGCGTCCGGGTGACAGCTCCAATGTGGTAAAGATGGTTCATATGTGCAACCGCTTCGACCAGGGCCAGGCCATATTCCCCCTCGCCGATCGACCGTTTGAACAGGGGCGCAAAACACTCGGCGGCGGCTTTGGGTTCGGTCAGGTCTTTCAACAAGCGCTTAAGCGCACCGTGATGGTTGTCGATCAACTGCCGCATCCGCAGCGGCAGGCCAGTGAACGGCAATTTGTGCCCGCCCAGAACCAGATGTTCGGGCCGCGCCAGGGTTGCAAGCCGTTCACACGCCTCCAGCCAGCCCGAGATCGGGTCGGCCATGGGCTCGGTCGCGTAGACACCCAGATTGGGACTGATCGAGCTGAGGATCTGATCGCCGCTGAGAACCAGATCATCGTCGCGGCTCCAGAGCGTGACATGTTCCGGCGCGTGGCCGTTGCCCATATGCACGTCCCAGTCCCGCCCGCCCATGCGGAACACGTCGCCCTGCTGGATGCGGGTGAACCCAAGCGGCATGGGGTAGACGCTGTCGGCAAAGTTAAAGGGGCGGTCGGCTTTGCGTTTATCCAGAACCTCGGCCGCCATTCCGGCGCTTTGGTAGAAATCCAGCGTTTCCTGCGGCCAGCTTTCCTGCACGTCCAGCGTCAGCATGCGCGCGAACAGCCATGCGGTTCGGCTGGTCACCAGTTCAGCGCCGTATTCGGACTGAAACCAGCCCGCGTTGCCGATGTGATCGGGGTGATGATGCGTGGCCACAACCCGGTGGACGGGTTTGCCGCCCAGCGGCCCGGACATCAGATCCTGCCAGATCGCGCGGGTTTTCCGCGACGACATCCCAGTGTCGACGATGGTCCAGCCGTCACCGTCATCCAGCGCGTAGACATTCACATGGTCCAGCGCCATCGGCAGCGGCAGTCGGATCCACAGCACATCTTCGGCAATCCGCGTGGCCTCGCCGGGTGCAGGCGGCTCGGGCCAGGGGTAGCGGATGGCCGGAGAGTGCAGGTCGTCCATCATGCCGACAGATCATCCGCGCTAAGGGCAAACAGGTCCACCGACCCGTTCTGCGCTTGCGCCAGCAGGCCGGTATATTCGGGCAGCAGCGCTTTGATGTAATAGCGCGCCAGCTTGCCACGTGGGCCCTTTGGGTCCGCCAGGGCGGCTTTCAGATGGAAATGCCCGCCCAGAACCCGCGCGAAGGCGTGCAGATAAGCCAGCGCCCCGGCAAAGCGGTCATTCATGTTGCCCTGTGACACCATCCATTCGGTTGCTTCGCGCAGGGACTCGGTCGCCTCCCACACGGGACCTGCAAGATCTGGCACAGTGGCGCGGGCCTGTTCGGCGTGATCTTCGATCTCGTCCAGCAGGCGAGAGGCAGCTTCGCCACCGTCCATCATCTTGCGGGCGACAAGGTCCATCGCCTGAATACCGTTGGTGCCTTCGTAGATCGCGGTCACACGGACATCGCGGTAGAACTGAGCCGCCCCGGTTTCCTCGATCACGCCCATGCCGCCATGGACCTGAATGCCGGTTTCGGACACGCGCATCCCGGTGCGGGACCCGAACGCCTTGGAGATCGGGGTCAGCAATGCAGCGCGGGCCACCCAATCAGCGTCGCCGGTCGCCTCAGCCATGTCGATAGCGGCAGCATTGGCCAGCATGATCGCACGGGCCGCAAAGGTATCGGCGCGCATATCGGCGACCATTCGGCGCACATCGGCGTGGTCAATGATTGTCCCTGAAGGGGTTTTGCCCTGCTTGCGATCCTGCGCGTAGGCCAGCGCGTGCTGATAGGCGGCTTCGGCCACACCGATGCCCTGCCCGCCCACGCCCAGCCGCGCGTTGTTCATCATGGTGAACATGGCTGCCATGCCGCCATGTTCCTGCCCCACCAGCCAACCGGTTGCGCCGTCATATTGCATCACACAGGTGGGTGAGCCGTGCAGACCCAGCTTATGCTCGATCGAAACAACCTTCAGATCATTGCGCGCACCCGGGTTGCCATCGGCATCCGGGATGAACTTGGGCACCAGGAACAGCGAAATCCCCTTGGTGCCCGGCACCCCATCCGGCAAGCGTGCCAGCACCAGATGACAGATATTTTCGGCAAAGTCGTTGTCACCCCATGAGATAAAGATCTTCTGCCCCGAGATCGCATAGGTTCCATCACCGTTGGGTTCGGCCTTCGATGTCAGCGACCCCACATCCGAGCCTGCCTGCGGTTCCGTCAGGTTCATTGTGCCCGACCACGCACCGGTCATCAGCTTGGGCAGGTACAGCGCCTTGAGCGCATCACTGGCATGATGCTGCAGGGCTTCGATCTGCCCCTGGCTCATCAGCGGGGCCACCTGCAGTGACAGGCAGGCCGCGCTCATCATCTCGTTCACGGCGGAGGTGACGGTCATCGGCAGGCCCATACCGCCATGCTCGGGGTCGCCGCTGATCCCGATCCAGCCGCCCTCGGCAATCGCGGCCCAACCATCCGCATAACCGGGCGGGCTGTGCAGCACGCCATCCTCCAACCGTGCCGGATTCAGATCGCCGGTGGCGTTCAGTGGGGCCAGAACCTCTTCACACATCTTGCCCGCCTCGGACAGGATCGCGCTGACGACGTCGGGGCTGGCATCGGCAAACCTTTCGGTCGCCGCAATCTGATCGAATTCGACCACATTTTGAAACAGGAACTCGTAGTCTGAAATCGGTGCGCGGTATGTCATGTTGTCCCTCGGGGGCTGTCTGACCGGTATTGCGCAGGCGGGCTTGGAATTCCGGCCCGGCACCGGTATGCATCAAGGCTTGGGTGCATTACCTACCTGTCCTTATGTTGCAAGCAACCAAAACGCGGCGTCACCAGACATGATCCCCACAACTCTCGATCTGACAGCAGACCCGGACGGCATCGCGCGCGCGGCTGACCTGCTGCGTCAGGGCCTGCTGGTCGCCTTTGCAACCGAGACGGTCTATGGCCTTGGCGGCGATGCCCGCAACGGAGAGGCCGTGGCCGCGATTTACGAGGCCAAGGGCCGCCCCAGCTTTAACCCGCTGATCGCCCATGTCGCCTCGGCCGAGGCTGCGCGGCGGTTTGTCGAATGGTCGGATCACGCGGAAACCCTGGCCAATGCCTTCTGGCCCGGACCGCTGACACTGGTTCTGCCTTTGCGCGACGGGCACGGGATTTCTTCGCTGGTCACGGCGGGGCTGGACACGCTGGCGGTGCGGGTGCCCGCGCATCAAACCGCCCGCGACCTGCTGACCGCCTTTGACGGGCCGGTCGCGGCCCCGTCGGCCAACCCCTCAGGCCAGATCAGTCCGACGACTGCCCAGCACGTGCGTGCAGGCCTTGAAGGCCGGATCGCAGCCATTCTGGATGATGGCCCTTGTGGCGTGGGCTTGGAATCCACAATCGTGGGGCTGGCCGGAGAGCCGACCTTGCTGCGCCCCGGAGGTGTGGCGCTGGAAGCGGTCGAGACCGCCCTCAACACCCGCCTGTACCTGCACCAATCCGGCGACCTGCTGACCGCGCCCGGGCAATTGCAATCGCATTATGCCCCGGACGCGCCCGTGCGCCTGAACGCGCAGAGCAGGCACGGCGATGAGGTTCTTTTGGGCTTTGGCCCCGTCGATTGCGATCTGAACCTGTCTGAAGCCGGAAACTTGCCCGAGGCCGCCGCCAACCTGTTTGCGGCACTGCACAGCTTGAATGAAACGGGCCGGCCGATTGCCGTGTCTCCGATTCCGGACCATGATCTTGGGGCTGCGATCAATGACCGCCTGCGCCGGGCCGCGGCCCCACGCGACAGCTGATCAAGCGCGGCCCGCGCTGGCAGACAGGGTCAGGGGATCGACGCCCAGCGTGGCCAAGGCGGCCTCCCACTTTTCGTCATCGGGGACGTCAAACACGAGTTTCGAGCTCGCCTCGGTCGTCAGCCAGCCATTCATCGCGATCTCATCTTCCAATTGCCCCGGCCCCCAGCCGGAATAGCCCAGTGCGAGCACAGAATTCAGCGGCCCCCGGCCCGAGGCCAGATCCTCCAGCACATCCAGCGTCGCGGTCATGCTGAAATCGTCCGAGATCTGCATGGAATGCAGGTTGGCCTCGTAATCGGCGCTGTGCAGGACAAAGCCGCGCGACATCTCGACCGGGCCACCGAAATGCACAAGCCGCTCGCCCACAATCGGGATACGGCAGGCGATGTTCAACTGCCCCAGCAACGCCTTGATCCGCAGGTCCGAGGGTTTGTTCACGATCAGACCCATCGCGCCGTCATCGCCATGACTGCACATATAGACAACCGAGTGGTCGAACCGCGGATCGCCCATGCCGGGCATCGCAATCAACAGTTTTCCGGTCAGGTCCATTGGGTGGCTTCTCTTTTTCAACTCAGCTTCACAATGACCCTGCGGCGCAGGGATTGGCAAGTCGGCAGCGGGGTTTTCCGCAGATTTCAGTCAGGTGACCCGAACGTGACTTGGATTTTCGTGCCGCACCGCGCATGTATAGGCAATGAACACGCTGATGAAATCCGTTGCCGCCACCATCGCGGCCTGTTTTTGCACGATCACCCCGGCCACGGCCCAGGGGCTGGACGGAGTTGTCAGGCTGGACATTCTGGACGGTGGCCGCACCGCCAATGGGACCTATATGGGGGCCTTGCGCCTGACTTTGAAGGACGGGTGGAAGACCTATTGGCGCGCACCGGGCGATGCGGGCATTCCGCCGCAATTCGACTGGAACGGGTCGCGCAATGTGGGCGATGTGTCGATCACATGGCCCGCGCCCGATGTGTTTGACCAGAACGGCCTGCAATCTATCGGATACGAGGATCAACTGGTTCTGCCGGTCGAGATCACGCCGAAGAACCCGGCCAAGCCCGTGCGTCTGCGCGGTGAGATGGATTTGGGCGTCTGCAAGGATGTCTGCATCCCCGAACGGCTGGATTTCGACCACACTCTGGACGCCGAAGCGGGCCGCAACCCGGCCATCGCCGCAGCACTGGCCCAGCGCCCGTTTTCCGCGCGCGAGGCCAACGTTTCCGCCGCGCGGTGTAGTTTGACCCCAACGGCGGACGGCATGCAGATCGAAGCGCGTGTCACCATGCCTTCGGCGGGTGGGCAAGAGATTGCGGTAATAGAACCCGGCAATCCGGTGCTGTGGGCTTCGCAGCCCAAAACCGTCCGGCAAGGTGGCACGCTGATCGCAACTGCCGAGGTTATCAATGCCTCTGGCGCGCCTTTTGCGCTGGACCGGTCCGAGATTCGGATCACGGTATTGGGCGCAAACCACGCCGTGGACATTCAGGGCTGCACCGCTGGGTGATCGCATGACCCAAACCCCGAAGATCGGCGCGCTGGCGGTTGTGCTGCATCAGGACCAGGTGCTGCTGGTGCAACGCAGCAAACAGCCTGACCGGGGATTATGGGGCTTTCCCGGCGGTCATCTGGAATGGGGCGAAACCGTTTTGGAGGCCGCGCAACGAGAGCTATTCGAGGAAACCTCGGTCACTGCGCAGCCAACGCATTATCTGGACAATCTGGACATGCTGCGGCGGGATGAAACGGGCCTTGTGATTTCCCACTACCTTTTGGTCGGCGTGGCCTGCCGCTATCAATCCGGCGCGCCGGTCGCAGGCGATGATGCACTGGATGCGCGCTGGTTTCCGATTGAGCAAATACGGCAGGGCGATCTGCCGATGAGCGCACGGGTTTCCCAACTTCTGGAATATGCTCTGCGCGAAGGCTAAGGGCCAACACGATCTTTCAGCCGCGCATATAGCATCCCAGAGGCTACAAAGCTGAGCACGACAATCGGGATCGCCCCAACCAGAAACGCGCCCAGCCCCATGTTCAGAATGGCCACCCCTTCATCACCCGGATAAAGGGCGGACAGGGCACCAACCGGCGCGCCTGTCAACGCGGGCCAGACCATTGTCACAGCAAACCAGAACAATAGCGCCGCGCCCGTGGCGGC
This sequence comes from Ruegeria sp. AP12, assembly GCF_056540025.1. Lineage (NCBI taxonomy): Bacteria > Pseudomonadati > Pseudomonadota > Alphaproteobacteria > Rhodobacterales > Roseobacteraceae > Ruegeria > Ruegeria sp. AP12. The sequence continues at coordinate 93,163 of NZ_JBQFVZ010000007.1, read as the reverse complement.
AACTGCCCCCTGCATCACCCGATCCGGGGCGCGGACAGCGCGGCGCATGGCCGTCATCGGACGCGATACGTCGTTCAGGATCGCCAGCAGGGCCGGAACCAGCACCAAAACCAGCAACATTCCAAAACCCAACCCGTAGACCAGAGTGATCACCGTGGGCTTCAGGAACTGCGCCTGCTGAGAGCCTTCGTACAGCAAAGGCGTCAGCCCCAGCACGGTCGTCAGGGTCGTCAGCATCACAGGGCGCAACCGGTCCGCCGTGCCTTCGACGATGGACGGCACCAACCCGCGTTCCTGCTGGTGGCCATCGATGGTCGTCACCAGCACAATCGAGTCGTTGATGATGATCCCGGTCATGCCCAGCAGACCCACAACCGTGAACATGCTCAGCGGTACGTCCCAGATGTAATGCCCCCAGATCGCGCCCACCAAGCCAAACGGGATGATCGCCATCACCACCAAGGGCCGCGACCAGCTGGCAAAGACCCAGGCCAGCACCAGATAGATGCCCGTCAGACACAGGATCAGGCCTGTGCGCGCCTCGGACAGGAATTCATCCTCCTGCTCGCTGAGGCCCGCCATGCGCCATTCGACCTGACGTTCGGCGGCGATATTGGGCAGAATCTCTTCGTTCAGCGCGCGTTCGATCTCGGCCGCGCGGGTCGGATCGTCCTCGGATATGTCGCCATTGACCGAAATCACCCGCAGCCCGTTTTCACGCCGTACGGTCGAGAAGCCCGACTTGCGTTCGACCGAGACGATATCGGCCAGCGGCACATAGACCCCGTCCGGGGTGCGCATCAGCGTGCGTTCAAGAAAATCGGCGGTCAGTTCGCCCTCGGGCAATTCCACACGGATCTCAGCACTGCGGGGACCATCGGGGAAGGTCGCAGCCTCGATCCCGTTGAGCCTGTTGCGCAGAACCCGACCCAAGGTTTCGATCCGGAAGCCCAGCGCCTGACCTTGCGCAGTCAGGTCCAGAATGAATTCTTCCTTGTCATAAGCCAGATTATCCTCAAGCGCCGAGACCTCGGGGAATTTCGACAATTCGGTCTGCAAATCCTCTGACGCCGCCTTGAGAGTATTCACATCCGAGCCATAGAACTGCACATCGATGGCATCACCGCCGGGGCCGGATCGCCAGCCGCGGAAACTGATCAATTCGACCTTGGGGTGGCGGGGTACGAATTCCTGCAACTCGCCCACAAACTCAAAGCTCGAATAAGGGCGCAGGTCGGCGTCGATCAGTTCGATCGAAATACCACCCAGCAAATCGTCGTCCTTGCCCTCGGCGGCGGACAGACCAAACCCGGCACTGCCGCCAACCTCGGCCAGAACATAGTCGATGGGGTTGCGGCCATGGCGTTCCTCGTAAATCTGTCCCAGCTCATCGGTGGCCTGCTGCAACTGGCGCATCATTTCAAGCGTATCGGCGCGGGTGGCGCCTTCGGCCATGATGAAGTTGCCGGTGACCGAGCCACGCTCGGGCGCATTGAAGAACCGCCAGTTCACGTCGCCTCGGATGAACAGGGCAATCTGGCTGGCCAGAATAACGATCATCAGGGCGACGACCACATACCGCGCCCAGATGACCCAGGCGATGAAGGGCCGGAACAGATGATCCCGCACCCAGCGGAACCCCCGGTTCACGACCCGATTGGGCAGGTCGTACCAATGTTCCTTGGCCGAATGCGCGATGGCATGGGCCATGTGGTTGGGCAGGATCAGGAAGCATTCGATCAGTGAGGCCGCCAGAACGGCGATCACGGTAAAGGGAATATCTCGGATCAACTCTCCGAACCGACCACCGACAAGGGTCAGGCCGAAAAAGGCGATTACCGTGGTGATCGTGGCCGCAAAGACCGGCATGGCCATGCGCCGGGCGGCGCGCTCGGCGGCAACCATGGGCGGTTCGCCCAATCGGCGGGCACGGAAATCGGCGTGTTCGCCCACCACAATCGCGTCATCGACGACGATGCCCAGCGTGATGATCAGGCCGAACAAGGACACCATATTCAGCGACAAACCGCCCAGATACATCAGCGCAATCGCCGCTGACATCGCGACCGGGATGCCTGCCGCCACCCAAAAGGCGATCCGGGCGTTGAGGAACAAAAACAGCAGGCAGACGACCAACCCAAGCCCGACAAGGCCGTTGTCGATCAGAATATCCAGCCGATCCGTGATCGCCTGCGCGCGGGTGCGGATCAGTTCAACCGTGACACCTTCGGGCAGGCTGGCCTGCATTTCGGCGACGACATCTTCGACCGAATGCTGGATACCGATGGCGTCACCCAGATTCGAGCGGTCCACCCGGATGGACATGGCCGGGTTCTCACCCACAAAGTAGCTGCGGTTGCGATTGACCCCTTCGACCCGGATCGTCGCCACATCACCCACGAGCAGTTTGGACCCATCCGCAAAGTTGCGCAGCGTGATGCCTTCGATCTCTTCCGGTGTGCGTTTCTCGGCCCCCGTCCGAATGCGGGCATTGGCACCGCTGACATCACCGGCGGGGCTGGCATTGACCTCGGCCGCGATGGCTGTCGCGATATCGGCCAGAGCGATATCGTTGGCGATCAGCTGAGCGGTCGGCACCTCGACCACAACGCGCGGAGCCGCCAGTCCCCGGATCGTGGTGCGGGTAACACCGACCGCAAATAGCCGGTTGATCAATTCATCGGTGAACTTCGCCAACTGGTCAGGCGCAACCGGACCCGTGACAACCACATCCGTAACGCGATCCCGCCACGCGCCGCGCCGGATTGAAGGTTCTTCGGCGTCCACCGGCAGGTTAGTGACGCTGTCCACGGCGGTGCGGACTTCTTCGATGGCGCGGGCCATGTCCCAGTTGGGCTCGAACTCCAACCGGATGCTGGCCGAACCTTCGCGTGAGGTAGCCGTTGTGCTGGTGACACCTTCAACCGCCAGCAACTCGGGTTCCAGCAGTTGAACGATGCCATTGTCGACATCCTCGGGGCCTGCGCCGTCCCATTCAACCGCCACATCGACCCGTTCCAGAATGACATCGGGAAAGAACTGCGCGCGCATGTTCGGGATCGCTGCGGCCCCCAAGACCAGCATGACCAGCAGCAGCAGATTGGCGACCGTCCGGTGCCGGGTGAAATAGCTGAGGATACCACCGGCCGCGCTTGGGATCTCGCGCATCATGGCGCTTAGCCCCCGGCCCGGTTTTCAATACGCCGGACAAGCGAGGCAGGCACCTGTGCCGCCTCCAACTGACCCAACATGCGGGATTTGACGTCCTGCGGCATGCCTTCGCTGGCTTCCACCTGCGCCATGAGTTGTGCACGCTGTGTATCCGTCAACTCGACCATATCCGTGTCGGCATTTGCCTCGACCCGCAAGGGGCGCACCCGCACGCCCGAGCCCAACAGCGGCGTCCGGCCAATCACGACCTCGCGGCCTTCCAGACCTTCGCCGCGCAACAACACCTCATCGCCTTGCCGCCGGATCAACTGCACCGGCAGCGCCTCTAACCGGTCATCTGCGCCCAGAACCAGAACCGTTCCAGCCGCATCCAGAACCGAGGATGGCAAACGCACCACCGCATCCAAAGGTTGTTCCTGCACCGTCACGGTCACGAAATCCCCCGGTTTGAAGCCCGAGGCGGTGTCCAGACGGGCAAAGATCAGACGTCCGGTCTGCCCTTCCCCGGCTGACCCGCTATCCCGACTGATCCGGCCTTGGGCGGTCAGGTCGGTCCCTGTTACCTCAAGTGAGACAGTCACCGGCGCGTCGATCAGTGCGCCCGTGTCATCCAGCAATCGCACAAACTGCGCCGTAGAAACTCTGAACGCCACCTCCAGCGCATTTGGGTCCACCAGCTCGGCCAGCTTTTCATTGGCCGACACCAATCGCCCCTCGACTAAGGTGACATCGGTCAGCGTACCGCCAAACCGGGCGCGAATGGTCATATCGTCCAGATCGCGTTCCGCTGCTTCCAGCGCAATTCGCGCCCGCGCAAACAGCGTGGTTGCCTGATCCACACGCGACTCGGCCTGCGCCAAGGCAATGCGGCGCGCCAGAACCGATTGCTGGGCGGCGGCGGCGGACAATTCGGCCTCTTCCACGCTGGCCGTAGCCCCCACACCGCGGGATTCCAGATCGCGTTGCCGTTGCAGGGCGCGGTCTCGCAGGTCCGCTTGGGCCTCTGCCGATTTCAACTCATCCTGTGCCAGCAGTAACGAGCGTTCGGCGTCGCGTTCTTCGAACTGGGCATCCAGCAAATCCGATTTGGCGCGATCCAAGGCAGATTGCGCATCAGCCGGGTCCAGCTCAACCAGCACCTCACCTGCTGTGACGGTGCCTCCGTCCTCAAAATCATCAGCCAGAGCAACCACGCGCCCGCCCAGCGCCGCGCGCAACTCCAGCCTGCGGCGGCTTTGCACCTCACCAAACGCTTCCAGATAGGGGGTGACGGTCTCAAGCTCGGCCTGTCGGACGGTTACCGCAAAGACCCGCTCGCGCGCCTGAGGTTGTTCGTTCTCGCGCGTCAGCACGTCCTGCACCGCGCCAGAGATGATTTGCGCGGCCACAAACAGCAAAGCCAGCGTCAGCGACGCCAGAAAGACACCGACAAGACTTTGCCTTAGAAAACGCATTCTCACTTACCCCGGGTTGCAATGGGCTGCCTTGTGCAAAATGTAGCCGGACCGCGAAATATGCCAAGCCACAAAGCGGTTATAAGGTCTTGAACGTAGGACCAGTCTACTTCCGTCGCAGATGTTCGTCCAATCGGGGCATTATTTCCACGAAATTGCAGGGGCGGTGGTGGTAATCGAGTTGTTTTTCCAAAATCCCGTCCCACGCATCCTTGCAGGCTCCGGGGCTGCCGGGCAGGGCAAACAGATAGGTCCCCCCGGCCACCCCGCCAGTGGCGCGGGACTGCACGGCCGAGGTGCCGATTTTCTCCATCGAGATGATGGTGAACACGGTACCGAAGGCCTCAATCTCTTTTTCATAAACGTCGCGATGCGCCTCGACCGTCACATCGCGCCCGGTCAGTCCGGTGCCGCCGGTCGAGATCACGACGTCGATTTCAGGGTCGCCGATCCACAGCCGCAGCTGCGCGGCTATTTCGGCGCGTTCGTCCTGGATGATCTTACGATCAGCCAGAACATGTCCTGCCCGTTCAATCCGGTCCACCAATGTCTGGCCCGAGCGGTCTTCGTCCAGCGAACGCGTGTCCGACACGGTCAATACCGCAATGCGGACCGGGATAAACTCCATATTTTCATCGATGCGCGACATGCAGCGTCAGGCCCTTTCCATGATTGCCAGCCGGGCCGCCAAAGTGATGAATATCCCTCCGGTGACCCAACCCATGATGCGCGAGGCGCGCGGGTTCGAAATCAGAAGCTTGCCCGCTCCTCCGGCGAACACACCGACCAGCCCGTTCACCACAAACCCGCCCAGCGCGATGATGACGCCAAAGATCAGGAACTGCGCAAGGATCGACCCCGAGTTGGGATCAACGAATTGCGGGATGAAGGCCAGAACAAACAGGATCACTTTCGGGTTGGTCAGGTTCACCACCAACCCATCCCGAAAGGCCATGCGGGTCGGCCTGACCGACCCCTCTGCTGAAACAGCACCGTTCCGGATCGCGCCCCATGCCAGATACAGCAGATAGGCAACGCCCATCCAGCGGATGACATCGAACAGCCACGGCATTGAAGACACCAATGCCCCAAGGCCCAGCCCGGCCAGCAGCACATGCACCATCAGCCCCAGCGAGACCCCTGCACTGGCCACCAGCGCCGGTTTTGCGCCGAAACGCAGCCCCTGCCCGAAACAGAACATCATATCCGCGCCGGGCGTAAAATTCAGAACCATGGCCGCCGGGATAAAGGCCAGCAGCGTGACGGTGTCGATCATGAGGGTGCCTCGAACCAGTTTGCCTTGGGTCCCAGATTGGCGATCCGCGACTGCCCCAGCGTGCCGCGATAGCCCCAGCTGTCGTGGATATGGCCGCAAAACACCAGCCCGGGCTGTAGTCTTTCCACCGCATCGCGCACCGAGACCGAGCCGACCGAGATGCCCTGCGACGTGGTATCGCCATAACCTTTGGGCGGCGAATGCACGATCAGCACATCCGCGCCGTCGCAGCGATCCAGCAATTCCGTAGCTTCTGCCTCGGTCAGGTCGCAGGACCAGTCGCCAAACGGCGTCACCGGCACGCCATAGCCCAGACCAAACAGGCGCATCCCATCGACGGTCATTCCGGTGCCGTGCAGCACGTGTACACCTTCGGGGGCGGCATCGATCAACTCACCCGCGCTTTCGGCATTGCCGGGAACCAGAACCAGCGGTGCTGAAATACCCGAAAGCATCTGCATCGCTTCATCCAACCCCTGCCGCATATTGCAATAGTCCCCGGCCCCGATCACCAGATCAGCCTCGGCACTGGCCGCAACCAGCTCTGCCGCGCGGTTGCGCGCCATATGCAGGTCCGAGAAGGCCAGAATCCGCATCATCCTGCCCCCAGCCGTGCTTTCAACTCCAGCAGATCAGCCCAGGCCTGCCGTTTCATCTGTGGCTGGCGCAGCAGATAGGCGGGGTGGAACATCGGGATCACCGGCAGGTCCAGCGCCTGATCCCAATTGCCGCGCAGCCGTGTGATGCCGCGTTTGCCCAGCACCGCCTGACAGCTGATATTGCCCATCACCACCAACACCTCGGGCCTGGCCAGCGCCACGTGGCGTTCCAGAAACGGCTTCATCATGCCGATCTCTTCCGGCTTGGGATCCCGGTTTTGCGGCGGCCGCCAGGGCAGCACATTGGTGATATAGACGTTCTGGTTACGATCCAGATCGATCGCCGCCAGCATCCGATCCAGCAATTGCCCGGCCCGCCCGACAAAAGGCTTGCCCTCGCGGTCTTCGTCGCGGCCCGGAGCCTCTCCGATGATCATCACCCGCGCGCCGGGCGTGCCATCGGCAAAAACCAACTGGCGCGCACCGCGTTTCAACTCGCAATGGTCGAACGCCTCCATCGCCGCGCGCAACTGGTCCAGTGACCCCGCATTTTGCGCAGCGGATTTCGCAATCGCGACCGGATCGACCTGCTCGGGCGTGGCCGGGGCCGCCTGCGGGGTGGCCGGTTTCTTGGCCTTGGGGGCGGTATCGGGCAACGCGTAACGATCTACCGGCGCGTCCCCGATAGCCTCGGTCACGCCCAGTTCGATCTGCCAATCCAGCAGTGCCCGCGCGGTATGATAGTCCAAGCCCGATTCCATGCCCTTCAATCTAACCAGCTTTTGACTGAGGGAAAGCGAATAGACCTTGTCACGGCGCAGGGTCGCACCGACCATGACCCCAACCATGTTGTCGATCCTGCGATTCCTTTTGATTTCCTTTCTGTTGGTCCCCCTCAACGGACCGGCCGATGCGCAGTTATTCGACCGTGGCGCGCAATGCCGGGGCGGACAGTTTCAATGTGGCAGCCGGTGCTGCTCGGCAGGACAAAGGTGCAGCTTTGACGGGCACTGCATCCCATTGGGCGGCACCTATTGCGGTGGCGGTCGGTCCTGCGGCCCGTTTGAACGCTGTGTTCCGGGCAGCACCCGCTGTGCGCCAAAGGCCGCAAACGCCTGTAATTCAAGCCTGGATTGCCCAAGCGGCAGCCGTTGCAACGGGCGAGGTGAGTGCGAGCCGATCCAGCCCGACCTCCACCTGAACCTGCCGCAACCCTGCGCCGATGGCCGGATTTGTGCACGCGGGTCGTTCTGCCTGCCGCAGGGCGGATGTTCCCGCGCCGGATGGTTTTTATGCGAAAAAACCGGGTCGCAATGCCGCCCGGGCTTCAAATGCTCGAAAAATCAGGGCTGTGTCCCGGTCAAGGCGGTCGATTGCGGCTATGGCAAATGGTGCAAACCCGGCGAGCGGTGCCTGCCCGAAGGCGGGTGCGAGATATTGCCCGAAGGGTCCGATCCTTAGGTTGCCTTGGCCCGCGCGGCTTTCTATAAGCGGTCCGATTGTCAGACAGGAGCCCGCCCAATGCGTTTCGCCCATCGTCACCTTCTTGGCATCGAGCATCTGTCGCAATCCGATATTACCGCCATCCTCGATCTGGCCGAAAAATATGTCGATCTGAACCGGCAATCCGCCAAACACTCGGACGTGTTGTCGGGGCTGACCCAGATCAACATGTTCTTCGAGAATTCGACCCGAACGCAGGCCAGTTTCGAGATTGCGGGCAAGCGGCTGGGCGCGGATGTGATGAATATGGCGATGCAGGCCAGTTCGATCAAAAAGGGTGAAACGCTGATCGATACAGCGATGACGCTGAACGCAATGCACCCTGATCTGCTGGTGGTGCGGCATCCGCATTCCGGCGCGGTGGACCTGCTGGCGCAAAAGGTGAACTGCGCCGTGCTGAACGCCGGGGATGGCAAACATGAACATCCCACGCAGGCTCTGCTGGATGCGCTGACCATCCGCCGGGCCAAGGGCCGCCTGCACCGTCTGAACATCGCCATTTGCGGGGATGTGGCGCATTCGCGCGTGGCACGCTCGAACCTGATCCTGCTGGGCAAGATGGAAAACCGCATCCGCCTGATCGGCCCTCCGACGCTGGTGCCCGCGCAATTCGCCGAATTCGGGGCCGAGATTTATGACGATATGGCCGAGGGTCTGCGGGAGGTCGACGTGGTCATGATGCTGCGCCTTCAGAAAGAGCGGATGGATGGCGGCTTTATCCCCTCGGAACGCGAATATTATCACCGCTACGGTCTGGACGCCGCCAAACTGGCGCTGGCCAAACCCGACGCCATCGTCATGCATCCCGGCCCGATGAACCGGGGTGTCGAGATCGACGGAACCTTGGCGGATGACATCAACCGATCCGTCATTCAGGAACAGGTCGAGATGGGCGTCGCCGTCCGAATGGCCGCCATGGAACTGCTGGCCCGCAATCTGCGCGAGGCCGCATGAGCGATCTGACCATCGCCCCCCATGAACACGGCGTGATCCGCCTGTTCACACTGGACATGCGCCCCGAAGAGGCTAAATTCCTGCGCGAGCCCGGTGCGGCGGATCAGGTTCTGGGCGCGGCAGATCTGGCCCCCGAACAGATCGATATCTTCCCGGTCTCCGATCTCGAAGACTTGGGGCTTTATGGCTATCTGAACGACGGTTGCGGCGTGTCCGAGGATCAACTGGACCGCACGACGCTGGACGCGGTCGAGGGCTGGGTCATGGTCCTGCGAAGCGCCGCGTTCCACCGGCGCCCCGCGACGCTGACCCCCGCCCCCCGCCTAAAGCTGATCGGTCTGTTCACGGAAGAGGCGACAAACTGGACCGGTGGCGCAATCGAAACGGACAGCGCCAAACCCTTCTCGGCCTCGCAACGTGCGGGCGATGGGGGCAAGGCGTCGCGCCGTATGGGATCGGCTTTACTGGCCCTTGTCCTGTTGTTGGTCGTCGGAGGTGCCCTGTGGCTGATCCTGTGATCTTCGCGCCCGACAAGGGGGCCTATATCCGCACCAACGCATGGCTCGCCGCCGTTGCCATGGCTGGCGCGATGATCATTCTGTGGCTGATCGGCAACCCCTATATCTGGACCGGAGCCCCCGCTGGCCTCGCCGCAATCGGGTTGCGCGCGTGGTATCTGGCCTCCGAGGAACTGACCGCCGCGTGGGAAATGACCGACACCCTGCTCACCGGCCCCGGCCCGCGCAAAGTTGCGCTGAACCAGATCGAGGCTGTGAACACCATGGGCAGCTTTGTCCAACTTGTGACCAAGGGCGGCGACAAGCATCTGATCAAGTACCAGGCGGACCCCGCCGCCACCAAAGCCGCCATCGAAAGGGCCCTGCCATGAGCACCGTTCTGTTTACCAATGCCCGCCTGATCGACCCGGAAAGCGGGGCGGACTCGGCCGGGTGGCTGCACGTGGCCGACGGGCGCATCGTGGCAAAGGGCGATGCAGAGGCCCCGGCCATCGACGGGCAGGTCATCGATTGCCAGGGCAAATGCCTTGCCCCCGGTATCGTCGATATTGGCGTCAAAGTGTGCGAGCCGGGCGAGCGGCACAAGGAAAGTTATAAATCCGCCGGGCAGGCGGCGGCGGCGGGTGGGGTGACCACGATGGTCACGCGGCCCGACACCTCGCCCGCGATCGACACGCCCGAAACGCTGGAGTTTGTAACCCGCCGCGCGCAAGCCGACACGCCGGTCAATGTGCTGCCCATGGCCGCGCTGACCAAGGGCCGTGAAGGCCGCGAAATGACCGAGATCGGGTTCCTAATGGACGCGGGCGCGGTGGCTTTCACCGATTGCGATCATGTCGTCACCAACACCAAGGTCTTTTCGCGCGCGCTGACCTATGCACGGTCCTGCGGCGCGCTGGTGATTGCGCATCCTCAGGAACCGGGCCTCAGCGCCGGGGCGGCGGCAACCAGCGGCAAGTTTGCAGCCTTGCGCGGGTTGCCTGCGGTTTCGCCCATGGCCGAGCGTATGGGGCTGGACCGCGACATTGCATTGCTGGAAATGACCGGGGCAAAATACCACGCCGACCAGATCACCACCGACCGTGCCCTGCCCGCGCTGGAGCGCGCCAAGCGCAACGGGCTGGATATCACCGCCGGGACCTCGATCCACCATCTGACGCTGAACGAACTGGATGTGGCCGACTATCGCACCTTCTTCAAGGTCAAGCCGCCGCTGCGGTCCGAGGATGACCGGCAGGCAGTGATCGAGGCGGTGCGAACCGGACTGATCGACACGATCAGTTCGATGCACACCCCGCAGGACGAGGAAAGCAAGCGCCTGCCGTTTGAAGAGGCGGCATCCGGAGCCGTCGCGCTGGAGACGCTGCTGCCTGCGGCCCTGCTCCTGTATCATTCTGGTCAGCTGGACCTGCCGACCCTGTTCCGGGCAATGACGCTGAACCCGGCGAAACGGCTGGGTCTGGAGAGTGGCAGTTTGTCCACAGGTGCGCCTGCCGATCTGGTGGTGTTCGATCCGGATATTCCCTTTGTGCTGGACCGGTTTACACTCAGGTCAAAATCACAGAACACGCCGTTTGACGGGCAGAGGATGCAGGGTAAGGTCATTGCAACCTATGTTGCCGGCAAAGAAGTCTACCGGAGAGCCTGATGCCCTTGATTGACAGTACGACAACCCAGCTCATCCTGTGGGCGGCTATGGGCTATTTGCTGGGGTCGATCCCGTTTGGGCTGATCCTGGCTAAGGTGATGGGGCTGGGCAATCTGCGGCAGATCGGGTCGGGCAATATCGGCGCGACCAACGTTCTGCGTACGGGCAACAAGGCTGCGGCCGCGCTGACGCTGCTGTTCGATGCCGGAAAAGGCGCGGCGGCAGTTCTGCTGGCGCGGGCCTTTGCGGGGGAAGATGCCGTGCAGGTGGCCGCCTTGATGGCGTTTCTGGGGCATTGCTTCCCCGTCTGGCTGGGCTTCAAGGGCGGCAAGGGCGTGGCAACCTTTCTGGGTCTGTGGCTGGCGCTGGACTGGCGGGTCGGGGTGGCCTGCTGTCTGACCTGGCTTGTGGCGGCTGCCATCTGGCGCATCTCATCCGTTGGCGCGCTGGCTGCTGCGGCCTTGTCCACCACATGGATCGTGGTTCTGACCGATGGGTCGAGTTTTGTGCTGGGGATCATCCTGACGCTGCTGGTCTATTGGCGTCACAACGCCAACGTGGCCCGGATCAAAGCCGGGACCGAGCCCAAAATCGGAAAGCCGTGACCGCCACAGACGCGTTTCTTGCCGCGTTTTTTGCGTTGCCGCTGGGCACGTTCACCGGCCACGCGCAAGGCGGGCGGTACGTTGTTTCGCGTCAGGAAATGGCGGGCGGTAAGTCGCATAAACTGGTCGCGCATCAGTTGGACGGCACCGATTACATCAGCCTGAACCTGTATCAGACCCGCAATAGTGGCGCATTGCTGCGTCCCTGCGAAATGCCCGCCGAGAAGGTGGTCGCCTTTGTTCTGGCACTTTGCCCAGATGCATGAGTCGACTGCATTTTTGAACAGACCCTCTTCACCTTCGCACAATCACAATTGATTGTTTTGAACGTGAACAACCCGCTTCCCACCTGAGATTTCGTGACGGTCAATTACCGGCCGCACAGGACAAAATCCCGGGTGTGCATATCGCAATTGCAGTGAGAACGCGCAGCCCATTTCACGAAAGGTGAAGCTATGAACACGTTTAAATCTCTGATCGGTGGCGTTGCCCTGTCTGTTGCTCTGGCAACTTCGACCCTGGCCGCAGGCGTTGAAATCAACGCAAGCTCGACCGGACTGGCGATGCAGGGCTATGACCCGGTTGCCTATTTCACCGAAGGCGAGGCCACCAAGGGCGATTACCGCATCACCACGCTGCACGATGACGCGCTGTACCGCTTCTCGTCGGAAGAAAACAAAGCCGCGTTCGAAGCCAACCCCGAGGCTTACCTGCCCGCATATGGCGGCTACTGCGCGTTTGGCGCGGCCATGGGCTTCAAGTTCGACGGTGACCCGAACCACTGGAAAATCGTCGACAACACGCTGTACCTGAACCTGTCGAAAGACATTCAAGAGCGTTGGGAAGGCGACATCCCGGGCTTCATCGAACAGGCCAGCGCAAACTGGGAAGACATCGCGGACAAAGCGCCTGCAGAACTGCAGCAATAATCCGCTTAAAAACCAACGCATGTCGGCGGCAGAGTGATCTGCCGCCGACATGTCATTTGAAGCCCTTGGCACGCACCCTATCTGTTTTGACAGACAGACCCGGATTTAACGGGCGCAGGCCGGTCAGATCGACCGACATTCAGTACGGAAAATGTAGCAAACGATGATCCGGCCCCGGCTTCGGATCGTAACAGCTTGTACACAGGCGCAACCTCAGGCCTCTGGCCGCTGCGCTCATTTTGCGAATGAAAGGATCAAAAAGATGACTGGGAAATTGGCGCTCATCGCAGCTGTATCCACTTTGGCGGCAGGGTCGGCCATGGCGCAATCCTCGGGCGACTGGACCGGGTTCTACGGCGGCTTGCAGCTTGGCTATATTGACGTCGACACCAGCCTCTCGGGCGTGGACGGAGACAGCGCAATCGGCGGCATCGTTCTGGGCTACGACTACGATCTGGGCGACTGGGTCGTGGGTGGTGGCTTCGATTATGACTGGGCGGATGTCGATCTGTCTGGCGCGGCCACGGTCGAGGATGTCTGGCGCATCAAGGCGCGCGCCGGGTACAAGGTGACCCCTCAGGGGCTGCTGTATGGTGTCGGTGGTTATGCAGAAGCCGGAACCGACAATCTGGGCAGCGACAGTGGCTGGTTCATCGGCGCGGGCTATGAACAGATCGTTGCGCCCAATGTCAGCGTCGGGGGCGAGTTGCTGTATCACGAGTTTGACGATTTCAACTCGACCGGCGTGGATGTGGACGCCACCACGTTGCAATTCCGGGCGACCTATCGGTTCTGACGACCGCGACATAGAAAACGGGACCCGGCGTCATTCGCCGGGTCTTTACGTTCAGATATCCAGGATCGTACTGCCCGTGGTCTGACGCGCCTCAAGCGCGCGGTGCGCATCGGCTATCTGGTCCAGCGGAAAGCGCTGGTCTATGTGGATTTTGACCTCGCCGCCTTCGACCTTGCCGAACAGCCGCCGCGCCATGGCCTGACACACCGTATGATCCCCGATATGGGTGAACAGGGTCGGTCTGGTGATCTTGAGCGATCCCTTTTGCCCCAGAATCCCGATATCCACCGGCGGCACGGGCCCCGAGGCATTGCCGAATGAAATCATCATGCCCAGCGGCTTGAGGCAATCCAGCGACCCCTCGAACGTGTCCGCCCCGACCGAATCCATCACCACGTCAACGCCTTTTCCGTTGGTGATCTCGGCCAGCCGTTCGACAAAATTCTCGGTGCGGTAGTTGATGCAATGGGCCGCGCCGTTGAACTGGGCCAATGAACATTTCTCATCGGTACCCGCAGTGCCGATCAGGGTAATCCCCTCGGACTTGGCCCATTGGCAGGCGATCAGGCCGACGCCCCCGGCAGCGGCGTGAAACAACACCGTATCGCCGCGCCGCAAAGGCGTGGTGCGGTGAAACAGGTATTCGACCGTCATGCCCTTCAGCATCATTGCAGCGGCGGCTTCGAAGGTGATGCCGTCAGGCAGCGGACAGACCTGCGCGGCTGGCATTACCCGCGCCTCGCAATAGGCGCCGGGCGGGGCTGCGGCATAGGCAGCGCGCTGGCCGGGTTCCAGATGGGTTACACCCTCGCCCACCGCTTCGATCACACCTGCGGCCTCCATGCCCAACGCATGGGGCAACTCCAACGGATACAGGCCTGTGCGCTGGTAGACGTCTATGAAGTTCAGACCGCAGGCATGATGGCGGATGCGAACCTCGCCGGGGCCGGGATCGCCCAACGATCTGTCTTCGATCTGCAAAACCTCGGGTCCGCCAAATTCCTGGATGACGACTGTGCGGGCGGTGTGCTGCATTCTGACCTCCTTCTGCCTGTGCCCAAGCTATCACGCCTGCGCGACAGGGCAATCGGCGCGAAACGCATCCTCGTGATTCGCGGTTATCGAAAGCTGTGCTATAGTTGCATCAGGCGTTGCCGGCTGGTCCGGCCACGGGCAACCCAAAGCCGGATCCATTCCGCGGCGCATCTTCGCCAAGGAAAGGGAACAAGATGGCAAAAACAATCGGTAATCCGATCAGCTGGGCAGCCCAAAGCCTTGGAGCGACCAGCGATCACGTTACGGAAAGCGTCTCGCGCATTGGTAGTTCGGATGTCCGCCACCTGCCGATGGTCCAAACACTTACGATTCAGGACCTCAAAGCCTGTCTGAGGGCCGGATATAACGATTTCCTGGAAACCCGGGCGGACGCGATCTTTATCGTGCTGATCTATCCGATCGCCGGGCTGCTGATGTTCGGCTTTGCGATGAACCTGAACCTTGTGCCGCTGCTCGCCCCGCTGGTTGCAGGATTTGCGCTGATCGGACCGGTCGCCGCTGTTGGCCTGTATGAGATCAGCCGCAAGCGCGAAGAAGGCGGCGAAGTCCATTGGCTGGACGCGTTCGGCGTCTTCCGATCACCATCCTTCGGGGCCATTCTGGCGCTGGGTTTCTATCTGGTCATGCTGCTGCTGGTCTGGCTGATGGTCGCGCAGAGCATCTACGTGCAGACCCTCGGCCCGGAACCCCCAACCTCATTCGGGGCGTTCGTAAGCGAAGTTCTGACCACAGGGGCCGGATGGACGATGATCATCTTCGGAACCGCTGTCGGGTTTGTCTTTGCCCTGTGCGCGCTGGCCGTCAGCGTTGTCAGCTTCCCGCTGTTGCTGGATCGCAAGGTGGGTCTGCCGGTCGCGGTCGTCACCTCGGTCCGCGTTTTGCGTCACAATCCGGGCGTTGTCCTGTGCTGGGGCTTCATCGTGGCCGCGTTGTTGGTTTTGGGCGCAATCCCGATGCTGCTGGGCCTGATCGTGGTGATGCCCGTTCTGGGCCACGCAACCTGGCACCTGTATCGGCGCGCGGTTGCGTGACCTGATTTGGGGCGCGCGGGTCAGCCCGCGACGTTCAGAACGATCTTGCCAATATGTTGCGAGCTTTCCATGTGCGCATGGGCCGCCGCAGCCTCGGCCAATGGAAATTCACTGTCCATAACTGGCGCAACCTTGCCTGCGGCCAGCAAGGGCCAAACGGCTTCGCGCAGATCCTGCGCGATCCTCGCCTTGGCTAGATCGCTTTGCGGGCGCAAGGTGCTGCCGGTCAGCGTCAGTCGTTTCACCATCATCAGGGCAAAGTTCAACTCGGCCACCGGACCTTGCAGAAAGGCGATCTGGACCAGCCGCCCATCTTCGGCCAGAGCCTTCACATTGCGCGGGATATAGTCGCCGCCCACCATGTCGAGGATCAGGTTCGCCCCGCCCTCGGCCCGCATGACGCCGACAAAGTCTTCATCCCGGTAATTGATCGCCTTCTCGGCCCCCAGTTTCAGGCAAGCCTCGCATTTCTCAGCGGACCCGGCGGTTGCGAAGACCCGCGCACCAAAGGCATTGGCCAGTTGGATCGCAGTGGTTCCAATCCCGCTGGAGCCGCCATGGACCAAAAACCGCTCTCCCGCTTTCACGCCACCGCGCGTGAACACGTTGGACCAGACGGTAAAGAAGGTCTCGGGCAGGCAGGCGGCCTGTTTCATGTCCATCCCGTCCGGCACCGGCAGACAATGCGCGGCAGGGGTGGCGACATATTCGGCATATCCCCCACCGGGCAACAGCGCGCACACCTTGTCACCCAGCGACAAGCCTTCGACACCTGACCCGACGGCCACCACCTCACCCGACGCTTCCAGCCCCGGCAAGTCGCTGGCTCCGGGTGGAGGATCGTACGCCCCGGCGCGCTGCAAAGCGTCCGGGCGGTTCACCCCGGCATAGGCAACCTTTAGAACAACCTGCCCCGCCTCGGCTGTGGGGATCGGGCGTTCGGTCAGCTTCAGAAAGTCGGGGCCGCCGGGCTGGCTGATTTCGACAGCGCGCATCATCTGGGTCATGGGCAAATCTCCTTTGCCCAATGCCTAGCTGTCATCCGGCCAAAGGCCAAGCGTTGACTACTTGCGAGGGTTCAACAGACCCGGCAGATCGGCCCGCATCTTTACCGGAGCCTTCACATGACCGGCCAGCCAGTTCGGCACCGCCAGAAACGGCTTGAACAGCGGATTACTGTTCACCTGCGCCTTGAGCTTTTCGAACTGCATCACATCGCCAATGCGTCGGTCCAGAAACTCCCACGTTTTGTGGTGATCGGGCGAATCGTCGCCCAGCCAGAACAGCAGGGTCGAGGAATACACCCCCGACAGCGTCGCCCGCTTGGTGTACCAGTTCACGTCATCCGACGTGTCGCCCAGCGCATCCCATATCAGATCGCAGGTCTGCCAGACCGCCTTGGCCCCCTCGCCCGCATGCATCGGCAGCGAAAACAGCGTCATGCCCCGGCGGACCAGTTCCTTATCCTCGACCGCTTCCAGCCGGAACCGAACGGCAGCGGCGACCTTTTCGCGGAACTTAAGCGCGCTGAGGTCTTCGGACTTGATCCGATCCAGCATCATCTGATCGCCGCGCGCATGATAGGCCAGCGCCAGATCAACCGCGCCGCGCGGGCAGATCGCCCGGGCCAGACCGTCATCCAGATTGCAATCGACAATGGCCGCGCGAAAACTGGTTTCGGACCAGCCGTCAAACGGCACGTGGATCAGCATCGCGTCCAGAAGTTGCTGTTTTGCGTCTTCATAAGTCACTGTCATGGCGGTTCTCCGGTGTTCGGGGCCAGTACTAGACAAGTTAGAACGGCTTTGCTATACGGCCAACTCCTGCAATTTCCTTGCAACTCTATCTAGAAAGGTGGTGACAACCACATGCAGGTTAGTGTTCGCGACAATAACGTCGATCAGGCGCTTCGTGCCCTGAAGAAAAAGCTGCAGCGCGAAGGCGTGTTCCGTGAAATGAAGCTGAAGCAACATTTCGAGAAACCGTCCGAGAAAAAAGCGCGCGAGAAGGCTGAAGCGATCCGCCGTGCCCGTAAACTGGCACGTAAGAAAGCACAGCGCGAAGGTTTGCTCTAAGACCTTTGGTCTCGTCCAGCTTTGGATGACACTATTTGACGACCCCCGAGGCATCGCCCGGGGGTTTGTCGTTTTAAGGACCGGTCTCATTTCGCCGACTCGAACATGTCGGCTGTGCGGCAAGCTGCCATTTCGCCCCCGGCAGGATTTTGCCCGGCATTTTGCAGCGCAACGAATCCCGTATCGGTAGCGCGGGCCTGCCCAAATTCGCCTGAACGAACAGCGCCGCTATCCGCCGCGCTGCGGGTCTTTGTATCAGCCTCCCGTCACCCAAGACGACACATCAAAAACGGAGGCTACAATGTCGACTGCAAGCAATATCGAGCGAGAAATGCTCGCGCTGATCAATCAAGAGCGCACATCCCGCGGACTGAATCCGCTGCAATTGGAAACGCGGCTGAACGCATCATCCGAGGATCACAGCGAATGGATGCTGGATCGCGATATCTTCAGCCATAACGGTTCGGGCGGGTCCAGCGCGACACAGCGGATGGAGGATGCCGGGTTTGATTTCTCGGGCAGCTGGCGTTCGGGCGAAAACATCGCCTGGCAATCGGAACGTGGCGCGCCGGGGATCAGTGACGATGTCGCACAGCTGCATCAGAATCTGATGAACAGCCCCGGCCACCGCGCCAACATCCTGAATCCGGATTTCGAATATATCGGGATCGGAATCGAGACCGGGGACATGCAAGGCTTTGACGCCGTGATGGTCACACAGAACTTTGCCACCACGGATGGAACGGTTGTGCTGGACACGGGCTCGGCCCTGACCCCGCCACCGGTCATCCCGGACGTACCGGATACGCCCGACGCGCCTGATACGCCAGACCTACCAGATACTCCTGACGTGGCTGATACACCCGACACACCCGACACACCGGACGTGGTTGATACGCCAGACGTAACCGACGACCCGGACACGCCGGTCGAGCCTGAAACACCTGATGTGGCAGAAGATCCGGACGCACCGGTCGCGCCCGAGGACCCCGACGTTGCCGAGCAACCCGATACGCCCGAGCCCACGGATGAATACACCTTTGATGTCGAAGCATTCCTTGCGGCGATCGAGCAATTCGTGAACGAAGTTCTGGCCTTGATCGACGACTTTGACTGGATCGACATCGAACTGCCGGACACACAGACCGTGGACGCCGGAACGGATGACGACCTGCTGCTGATGCCCGACCCAAGCACCGACAACACACCTTCGGACCCCATGGCGGACTTGGGCGATGACGATAACATGCTGGTGTTCACGCCCTTTGAACCGGGCTGCATGATGGACGCTGCCTGATCGCAAGTCCGGTTGGGGCGCGGCGCGCTGCGCCCCTTCAAAGCGTTGGTGTCAGACTGCCACCGGAAAACAAACAAGAAACGCCCCAAACATGGGGCGTTTCGTTTCAATAGATCTTGGGAACGTGAAGCTCGTCCGGCAGGACGCGGCGTTCGTAGTCGGGGTTGTAGCGGCGGTCCGGCAGGTTGACCTTTTCCTGCGGCACATCCGTGTAGGGTATCTTGGTCAGCAGATGCTCGATACAGTTCAACCGCTCGCGTTTCTTGTCATTGCCTTCAACGATATACCACGGCGCCTCTGAGATGTTGGTGCGGAAGAACATATCCTCTTTGGCCTTGGTGTAGGCCTCCCAGCGGATGCGGGATTCCAGATCCATAGGGGATAGTTTCCACTGTTTCATCGGGTCGTGGATGCGCATGAGGAATCGCAACTGCTGTTCCTCATCGGTGATCGAGAACCAGTATTTCAGCAGGATAATCCCCGACCGCACCAGCATCCGTTCGAATTCGGGAACGTCCTGAAAGAACTGTTCCACCTGATCTTCGGTGGCAAAGCCCATGACCCGCTCGACACCCGCGCGGTTGTACCATGAGCGGTCGAAGAAAACGATCTCTCCGGCGGCTGGCAAATGCGGAACGTAGCGCTGGAAATACCACTGGCTCTGCTCGCGGCGGCTGGGTGCAGGCAGGGCAACCACGCGCGCAACACGGGGGTTCAGGCGCTGGGTGATCCGTTTGATCACGCCGCCCTTGCCCGCACTGTCGCGGCCTTCGAACAGAATGCAGACCTTGGCACCGGTATGCTGCACCCAATCCTGAACCTTGATCAGCTCGGCCTGAAGGCGCAGCAGGTTGCGGAAATAGACCTTGCGGTCCAGCATATCCGGATGCTGATCCTTGTAGATCTTGCGGACTTCCATCGACAGCATTGGCTCGCTGAATTCGATCTCGAAATCTTCGTCCAGCGTGTCTTCCAGTTCGGCTTCCAGCCAGTCTTTGGGGGCGTCATCGTTTTCATATGCCAAAGTCTGTTCCTTTTTGGTCATCGGGTGCGGACCGTATCGGCTGTGTGTAACCGCCTGATGTCATCGGACAAATTGATGACATGATGCGCCTGCCCGAACCTGCACCGGGTCCGGGCGGCTTTGCGACCCTTTGCACAAGTTTGACCCGCGCGGGCCGGGGATACAAGCGTCAGAATTGCCGCAATCTGAACAGCTTGACCCAAAAAGCAGTTCGGAAATCTTGAGTCGGTCTTGCATTGCTGTACATCACTGAGGTCGTTGACATGAAGAGATAGAATTGGCGTACGTATTTTCCATTCTTCCCGCGATCTGGCCCTGGCTGATCCTTATTGCAGCGCTGGTCACAGCGGTGTCGGGGCGCATGAGCGTTGGTTTGGCGTTGTTGGTATTGTTTGCCAGCGTCGCCTCGGTCACAGACCTGATGACACCGCTGGCGGTTGCAGTTGTCGCACTGGGGCTGATCGGCGCGTCCGTCCTGCCCCGCCTGACGGGATGGGGTGCGGTTGTCGGGCACGTGTTGCTGATCCTGTGGTGTCTGGCCCTGGGGGCGCATTTGATACCCGGCTTCAACAACCTGCGCGTTCTGGATGCCGTTCATGCCGGAGCAAACAGCGCCGCATTCACGATGCACCTGAACCTCGACAAACCAATGGTGGTGTTTGCGGTCCTGCTTGCCTGGCCAGGGATGGTTGGGGCTGCACATAAAACCAATGTCGCGCTGCTTGCCGCCGGGTGTGCTCTGCTGCCGTTGCTGATAGCGGCTGCTGTAGCCTCTGGCGCGGTTCAGCCGGAAATGGGCCTGCCGCCGTGGTGGCTGCTCTTCTCGCTTTCAAACCTGTTCCTGACCTGCATCGCGGAAGAGGCGTTTTTTCGCGGCTACCTGCAATCCATCCTGAGTTCCAAACTGGGAACAGCCGGAGGGATAGCTGCGGCAAGCCTGTTGTTCGGGCTGGTCCATTTCGGCGGCGGTCCGGCCCTGGTGGTCTTTGCGACGCTACTTGGTGTGGGCGTGGGCTGCGCCTATGCCGCGACGGGTCGGCTGTGGGTTCCGATTGCGATGCATTTTGCGTTCAACTTCGTGCATCTGGCGTTTTTCACCTATCCGGGTCCGGCCTGAGACCTAAACCGGCAGGGCCGTGGTTTTGAAAACGGTCCGCAGTGCAAACGAGCTCTGCATCTGCGCCACACCCGGAAGACGGGACAGATATTGCCGGTGGATGCGCGCAAAATCCTCGGTGTTTTCGGCCACAACTTTCAACAGGTAATCCGCCGTCCCGGCCATCAGGTGGCATTCCAGCACATCCGGAATGCGGGCCACGGCCTTTTCGAACGCGTTCAGAACCTCTTCGGCCTGACCCTGCAATGTGATCTCGACAAACACGGTCGTCGGCACATTCATCTTCCGGGCGTTCAGCAACGCAACGTAATTTCGAATGTACCCTTCAAGTTCCAATCGCTGTACGCGACGATGGCAAGCTGACGGCGACAGATTCACCATCTCGGACAGGCCCGCATTCGAAAGGCGGCCGTTCTTTTGCAGAGCGGCAAGAATCTTACGATCAGTCGTATCCAAGCTCATTCACGCACATCCATTGCAAGGTTTTGCCCTATTGCAGGAGATTCTTTCGAAAGAAAATCCATTGGCGGGCATTGTTTCACAAAAATTGCGTAACGTAATGCACATAATTTGAGCAGTTTATGAACGGAGAGCCAAAATGAAAATCGGTTGCCCCAAGGAAATCAAACCTCAGGAATTCCGTGTCGGCATGACACCCAACGCCGCACAGGAAGCCATCGCGCGCGGCCATGAGGTCATCATCGAAACCGGCGCGGGTCTGGGATCCGGCTTTGCCAATGAAGATTACGTGGCAGCAGGTGCCAGCATCGTTGACACCGCAGCCGAGGTGTTTGCGACAGCGGACATGATCGTGAAGGTCAAGGAACCGCAGGCGGTCGAGCGCAAGATGCTGCGCGAAGGCCAGCTGCTGTTCACCTATCTGCACCTGGCCCCCGATCCGGATCAGACCCGTGACCTGCTGGAGTCGGGCTGCACCGCGATTGCCTATGAAACCGTGACCGACCGCAATGGCGGCCTGCCACTGCTGGCCCCGATGTCCGAGGTTGCCGGTCGTCTGGCCCCGCAGGTCGGCTCGTGGACGCTGCAAAAGGCCAATGGTGGCCGCGGCGTTCTGATGGGTGGCGTTCCCGGCGTCGGCCCGGCCAAAGTTGTGGTGATCGGTGGTGGTGTTGTTGGCACGCACGCAGCCAAGATCGCAGCAGGCATGGGCGCGGATGTCACCATCCTGGACCGCTCGCTGCCGCGCCTGCGCTATCTGGACGATGTCTTTGGACGCACCTTCAAGAACCAGTACTCGACCGCTGGCGCGACGGCTGAACTGATCCAGACCGCCGACATGGTTATCGGCGCGGTTCTGATCCCCGGTGCCGAAGCGCCCAAGCTGGTATCGCGCGCGCAACTGTCGACCATGAAGCCCGGCGCGGTTCTGGTGGACGTGGCCATCGACCAGGGCGGGTGCTTTGAAACCTCGAAGGCGACCACCCATGCTGACCCGATCTATGATGTGGATGGCATCATGCATTACTGCGTCGCCAACATGCCGGGCGCGGTTGCACGGACCTCGACCATCGCACTGGGCAACGCAACGATGCCGTTCATGCTGGCGCTGGCCGACAAGGGCTGGAAACAGGCGTGTCAGGACGATCCGCACCTGCTGAACGGTCTGAACGTACACGCCGGTCAACTGACCTATTACGCGGTTGGCAAAGCTCTGGGCATTGATGTCGTCTCTCCCAACGTTGTCATCAAGTCCTGAGTTCTCCCGCCGCTGAAAGCGCCCGCTGATGCGGGCGATTTCCAGCGTTGGGCCAGGCCGCGCCTTCGGGCGCGGCTTTTGCGGTTTTGGCGTATCGTTCCGCACAAAAGAAAAGACGCCGCACGAAGGTGCGGCGCCGGGCCCAACGGGAGGAGGGCATTTTGAATGCCCGTACGACAGGCGGGAGGCCTTAGCCCTGTTTCTGGATCTCCACCGAATGCGGATAGGGGATCGACACGCCCTTGGCGTCGAAGGCTTCCTTGATCGTCTTGGTCAGTTCGAACTTCACATCCCAGTAATCTGCCGCCGCGCACCACAGGCGCGCCGTCAGGTCTACCGAGCTGTCACCCAGATTGGTCACACGCACCCAGGGTTCCGGATCCTTGTGAATGCGCTCATCCGCGTTCGCAACGTCCAGAATGATCTTCATCGCCTCATCGGCGCTGTCACCATAATCAATCCCAAAGACCAGATCGACGCGACGCGTGTCATGAGCCGAGTAATTGGTGATCACAGACCCCCAGGCCTGCCCGTTTGGCACAATGATCTGCACATTGTCCGGCGTCACCAGCTCGGTCGTGAACAGGTTCAGGTCTTTGACCGTCCCGGCTGTTCCGCCAATATCCACGTATTGGCCCAGCTTATAGGGCCGGAACACCACCAGCATCACGCCTGCGGCCAGATCGCTGAGTGTCCCTTGCAGCGCCAGACCAATCGCCAGCGATGCAGCACCCAGAATGGCGACGATGCTTGTGGCTTCGATCCCGAAAATCCCCAGCACAGCCACCAGGACCATCGCCAGAATGGCCCATTTGACCAGGCTGGCCATGAAATTGCCAAGCGTCGGGTCAATATGCGGGGTCGCGTTGATCCGACGCCGTACGACGCCAGCGATCATACCCGCAACAATCCAACCGATGATCAGAACGATCAGTGCCTTCACCGCGTTCATGATCACAGGCGCAAATGCACCCACCTGTGTTACGACCTCATCCACGCGCTTCTCCTTTGTCCAACAAGAAACCCGCGTCTTATGCGCGGGATTGGCCAAATTGTGAGGCAAAACCGCGTTTTGGTCTAGGTGCGAGTTGCGCGGGATTTCCCCGTTGTTCACCAGCAAACAGGCGCTGACCAGCTTTGCACACTGGCAGGGGCTTTCAAGATCGCGCTGTGCTGCCTAGGTTTGACGATATCCAAAACAGGAGCCCCCTCAATGCTGGATGCCGAAACACACCCGATCATGACCCGTTGGCCTGCGCAGTTCCCTGACAGAATCCAACTCTATTCCTTTCCCACACCAAATGGCGTCAAGGCGTCGATCATGCTGGAAGAAACCGGCCTGCCGTATGAGGCGCACAAGGTCACTCTGGCCGATGCCGACGTGAAAAGCCCCGCGTTCCTGTCGCTGAACCCCAACAACAAGATCCCTGCGATCATCGACCCCAACGGCCCCGATGGCGAACCTTTAGGTCTGTTCGAAAGCGGCGCGATCCTGCTGTATCTGGCCGAGAAAACCGGCCAGTTCATCGGACAAACCGCAGCGGACAAGCATCGCGTCACCCAATGGCTGATGTTCCAGATGGGCGGCATCGGCCCGATGTTTGGACAGCTTGGATATTTCTACAAATTTGCTGGCAGCGAGATCGAAGACCCCCGCCCGCGCGAGCGTTATGTGAACGAAGCCAAGCGCCTGCTGAATGTGCTGAACACGCAGCTGGACGGGCAGGACTGGATTGCCGGTGAGTACTCGATTGCCGATATCGCCATCGCACCCTGGCTGCGCGGGTTGGATTTCTATGGCGCCAAAGACCTGCTGGGATGGGATGACCACGCCCATCTTGCGCCCTACCTGGATCGGTTTCTGGACCGACCTGCGGTGCAAAAAGGACTGGTTACGCCTGCCCGTGACTAAGTGAACGCAACTGGTGGATGCCCGTCGCAGGCTTCCACCAGTTGTTTCACCTTAGCCCGGCAGCTTGCCGGTCAGGACATAGCGCAGGATCTCCACCACCTGTCGGGGGTCTTCCGCAACCGCCAGGGCGGCGGCATCGACCTCTTTCAGGGCATGTTGGTGATCGGGGCCGTGCAGCACGATCAGTGACTTGCCCAGCGCGGCGGCATAGCCCGCGTCAAAGGCCGCGTTCCACTGTTTGTACTTGTCGCCAAACCGCACCACGACCACATCGGCATCCGCGATGCCCTTACGGGTGCGGATGGCGTTGACCATTGCGCCCTTATGGTCGTGCCAATACTTGTTCGGCTCGGCCCCAAGGATGGCGACCCCGCAATCATCGCTGGCGGCATGATCGGTGACCGGGCTGTTGAACGTGACATCCAGCCCCTGCGCCCCTTCAATGATTTGCTCACGCCAATCGGTGTGGATTTCTCCGGAAAGATAGACATTCAGGCCCATGGGTGCCTCCTTTGATTTCTTGCTGCGACCCTAGTTCGAAAGGGCGCGCAACCCAAGGGGTCGCTCAGAACGACAAGCGCCAGAATACCGGCTGATCGTTCCGAGCCACCTTGCGGGCCGCACTGCGTTGCTTGCTGCCCAAAAAGGGCGGCGTTTCGCGCGTCGGTTCGAACCCGAAACTGCGGGGCAGTTTGGTGTAGATCGACCGCGGCGGCATCCGGCCCCAGGTGATCGCCTTCAGCTTTGCGCCCGGACCGGGCTGATGCATCCAGACGGTGCGCACGGCAAATTCCTCGCGCAGCAGCATCAGAACCGCCAGCATCATCACCTCAGCCCAGATTTTCGCGTATTTCCGCCGCAGCGCCTGCTCATATTCCGAGGTCAGCCGCAATTCGCGCGAGCGTGGCGCGCGGTTTTCCAACCGTTGCCGCGCATGGCCGACAAAGCGCAACCAGTCCGATTGAACCTCTTCAATCAGGCAATGGCCGCTGGTCAGATCGACGTCCAGACGGCACCAGGCAAGGGTCGGACGACCTTCGGTACGGACCGGGTGCCAGCAGCTTTGATATGCACCAACAGCGCAGCGCTGTTCGTATTTCCAAAGCAGCGCGGCATGTTCGGTCGGGAACCCCAACTGCACGACAAGGTTATGCGCCTTGCGGGTTGTTTGCTCGCCAGACCAGCAGTCGAAGCTGAGGCAGAAATCCATCCACTGGGATTGATAGGCAACCTCCAGCCCCGACAGCGCAGCCGGGCTCAGCCCGTCAAACCGCATCGCACGTTCCGCGTGGGCCACCGCCAACACATCATGCCGCCGCAGGACACCACCGCACTGCGCCACCATCGGTTGCAACAGCGGGCGCGACAGCAAACGGGACAGTCCCGATTGTTTCAGGATCGAGACCGGGGTCTCGGCATCCATGGCCTGACCTAGCAACCAAGGGCTCTGCCGGTCAGGGTAATAAGGAAAGGGCATCTCTTGCGGCAAAATCTGCCGGATCATCGAGATGTCTTGGCGTTTCATGACAGCTCTCCAACGGGAAACACACCCGCCGAAGACCCGGCGGGCTATCAGATATGAGGTATCGCTTGCGCGGGGCTGGGATCTGGCATCTGGCAGACTCCGAAGTTTGATTGCGTCAGGGGGCCGGATGTAGGGGCCGAGGGTGATTCTGCTCAACCCTTTGTTTCGAAGCGCTTTCAGGTGTTGCTGTTTCGCCACAACAAAAAAGCGCGCCGGGTGGCGCGCTTTTGTCGGATCATGTCGGGGGCGATCAGCCGCGCAGAACGCCGCCTGTGGCCTTGGTGACCTTGGCGATGATCTTTTCAGCCACCGCTTCGATGTCTTTCTCCTTCAGCGTCGCATCCGTCGGCTGCAAACGCACGGTGATGGCCAGCGATTTCTTGCCCTCACCCACACTGCCGCCAATGAACTCGTCAAAGACGCGCACATCCTCGATCAGCGCCTTGTCCGCTCCGGCTGCTGCGTTCACCAGCGTCAGCGCCTCGACACCTTCATCCACGACAAAGGCAAAGTCCCGCTCGACCGCCTGCAGGTCACGCAGTTCCAGCGCGGCCCGGGTGGCACCGGATTTGCGCGGCAAGGGCACCTCGTCCGGCCAGATGGTAAAGGCCATCGCCGGGCCCTTGATGTCCATCGCCTGCAACACGCGCGGGTGCAGTTCACCAAAGACGCCCAGCACCTTTTTCGGCCCCAGACAGATTTTGCCATGACGGCCCGGATGCCACCAGGCATCACCGTCACGCAGAACCTGCACTTTGGCGGGCGCGCCGATGGCGGCCAGCACCGCCTCGGCATCCGCCTTGGCGTCGAACACATCAACTGGACGGGATGCGCCGTGTACGTCCTTCGGCCCGCTACGACCGACCAGCAGGCCCGTGATCTGGGTTTTCTGATCGCCGGGCTCGCCGTCATGGAAAACCGGGCCAACCTCGAACAGCGCCACATCTGCATAACCACGTGCCTGATTGCGGGCGGCGGCCTGCAACAGACCGGGCAGCAGATCGGGGCGCATATGGCTCATCTCGGACGAGATCGGGTTTTCCAACTGCGTCGCATCATCGCCACCACCAAACAGAGCCGCCGAGGCCTGATCGATGAAGGTGTACGAGACGCATTCGTTATAGCCCAGCGCCGCGCAAGTCCGCCGTGCCATCGACTGGCGACGCTGCGCCGGGGTCATCACCGGCTTGGGTATACCATCCGTCACGCGCGGCAGCGGTTTGCCCTGCAGCTTGGTCAGGGATGCAATCCGCGCGACCTCTTCGACCAGATCGGCCTCGCCCATGATATCAGGCCGCCAGCTTGGCACATGCGCCATCTCGCCCTCAAGACGGAAGCCCAAACGGGTCAGGGTCTGGCGCTGCTCGCTCTCGGCGATGTCCATCCCGACCAGAGACTGCACCCGCGCCGCATCCAGCTTGTAGGCCCGCGCGTGGTTCGGCGCTTTGCCCGCCTGAACCACGTTCGACGCCTCGCCCCCGCAGATATCCAGAATCATCTGCGTCGCGTGTTCCAAGCCTTCCAGCGTGTATTCCGGGTCTACCCCACGTTCGAACCGATAGCGCGCATCCGAGTTGATCTTGAGCGCCCGCCCGGTCAGAGCGATCTGCACGTGATCCCAGAACGCGCTTTCCAGAAAGACGTTCACGGTCTCTTCGGTACAGCCGGTTTCCTCGCCGCCCATGATACCGGCAATCGATTCCGGGCCCTTGTCGTCCGAAATCACCATCATGCCGGGTTGCAGCGTGTATTCTTTCTCATCCAGCGCCACCAGCTTTTCGCCGCCTTTGGCGCGATGGACCCGCAGGTTACCCTGCACCTTGTCCGCGTCGAACACGTGCAGCGGTCGGTTGTGGTCGAAGGTCATGTAGTTGGTGATATCCACCAGGGCCGAGATCGGACGCAGCCCGATTGCCTTCAACTGATCCTGCAACCACTGCGGGCTGGGGCCGTTCTTGACGCCCCGGATCAGACGCCCGGTGAAATGCGGCGCACCATCCAGCGTGTCATCATCAATCGTCACCTTGATCGGGCTGTCGAAATCGCCGGGCACCGGCGTGTAGTCCCGCTGTTTCAGTGTCCCGATCCCACGCGCGGCCAGATCGCGGGCAATCCCCTCGACCCCCAGCGCATCGGGGCGGTTCGGCGTGATCGCGATCTCGATCATCGGATCGACCTTGGACGGCTCATTCTCGGCCAGCCAGTCGACGAACCGATCACCAACCGCGCCCGAGGGCAGTTCGATGATGCCGTCGTGCTCGTCCGACAGCTCCAGCTCACGTTCCGAGGCCATCATGCCAAAGCTCTCGACACCACGGATCTTGCCGACGCTGATGGTCAGGTCCAGACCGGGGATATACATGCCCGGTTTGCAGACCACGACGGTGATGCCTTCGCGCGCGTTCGGGGCACCGCAGATGATCTGCAACTCACCCTCATCCGTGTCCACCTTGCAGACGCGCAGCTTGTCGGCGTCGGGGTGCTTCTCGGCATGTTTCACATAGCCCAGCGTAAAGCCCGCCAGCCGATCCGCCGGGTTCACGATCTCTTCGACCTCAAGGCCAAGATCGGTCAGCGCCTCGGCGATCTCATCAACCGAAGCGTCAGTGTCGAGGTGGTCTTTCAGCCAGGACAGAGTGAATTTCATTGCTCAGGGCCTTTTTTGGCAGATATCCAGTCGGCACAGGCAATGGCAAAGAATGCGCCGGGGTGCAAGCGCTGCGCGTCACGGATAGCTGGGGGTGCGGCCCAAAAGCTCATCCAACTGCCGCCCGATCCAACCATGCGGGATGAAATGCCCGCCCGGATGGGTGTCCAGCACCACATGGCCTTTCGCGCAATCGGTCCATTCCACCCGGCTGAGCGTCAGGATCGGCACCACGCTCCAATCCCCGGCCGGGGTCGCTCCGTTGCAGTTGTACTTTTCCCGCCACAGGGCCACAGGATAGGTGGCGTCGCCGCCCGGCCCAAAGGGGAAATCCATCACCGTGTCACCCGTCCCATGCACATGGCGCACCTGGCGCGGGGCTTGCGGGCAGTGCTCGGTCTGGCGGATGGTTCCGGCCACGCCCAGCAGCGCCGCGATGTCGTCACCCGACTCGCAAGCAAACCGCCACGCCATCGCACCGCCAAAGGAATAGCCCGAGACATAGATGCGCTCGGGATCAATCGGATAGCGTTTGGCGACGTCCTGTAGCACCCGGTCAGCAAAGGGTACGTCGTCGGTGTCCGAAGTCCAGAAATCCCAGCTTTTGCCCAGCCCATTCGGCGCGACCAGCAACACGCCGCGCAGCTTCGTGGCCCCGGCGATGCGTTCATGGTTCACCACCACGGTCCCCTGCCGCGCCCAGCCGTGGAAATGCAGCAGCACTGGCAGAGGCGTTTCGCCATCCCAACCCTCGGGTTCCAGCACATGGTATGAGCGGTCGCCGACCTGACAGGCAATATCGCCGTGGCATGTATCCACAGCTGCGGCTTGGGTGGCGGTCAGCAACAGAAGGCAGAGCAGTCGATGTATCATGCGCCCGACCCTACCCGGCCCGCGCGCCGTGTCACGTCACAACCGCGTGGGACAGTGTAACAAGCCGCGCCATCGCCAGACCGCGGGATGGCGATCCTCGGGCTGTGGTGGGCACTTTACGCTGGCCAAATCCGTGTGTGGTTCAAACGGAGTGCCTGCGGAGACAAATCGCCAGCCCGTGCGGGCGGTCTGGCGATGGCGCGGCGGCCTATCGGCCTTTGCTCCGCGCTAGTTCGCTGATTTCGCACTCCAGCTATTCATCAGAGCGACTTGCTTGAGCCGTTTGGAACTCAATTATTGCAGTTCTGGTTTCAGTGGCAGCAAAAATCATGAGACATATGACAAAGCCCACTAGTACAATTGTCACCGCCTTTTCCCTCGTGCGGAACAATCGCCCTTCTTTCAGTTCAGGTTCTCCCCAAACGATGATTATCCGGCTCAACGTGAAGAAGATGTTAAACGTCAAGCCAACCGAGAGGATGGTCAACAAGAAAACCAACAGCCAGCTTGATGAAACGCTCTCAATATAGCTCAAACCACCAAGGAGCATAGACCAGCTCGTCCAATGAAACAGCTTCGGAACCGCCTGAGAAACTGTTTGATCTAACGTATCACCCCAATCGGCTTCGGTTTTCTTAGCGCTCAGATTGACTACAAATCTCTCCGAACTCAACGCGACAAACCACCATGCAGGTTCGGCATATCCAGCGCTGCAAACCCATAGTGCCGCAACCAGCGCAGATCGCTGTCAAAGAATGCCCGCAAATCCGGAATGCCGTATTTCAGCATCGCCAGACGGTCGATCCCGATGCCGAACGCAAAGCCCTGATAGGCCTCGGGATCGATCCCACCGGCGGCGATCACCTTGGGGTGGACCATGCCGGAACCCAGAATCTCCATCCAGTCGTCGCCCTCGCCGATCTTCAGCTGGCCGTTGTCCCAGGAACAGCGGATATCGACCTCGGCCGACGGCTCGGTGAAGGGGAAATGCGAGGCGCGGAAGCGCAACTCGACATCGTCGACCTCGAAGAAGGCTTTCACGAACTCTTCCAGAACCCATTTCAGGTTCGCCATCGAGATGTCTTTATCAATCGCCAGCCCCTCGACCTGATGGAACATCGGCGTGTGGGTCTGGTCATAGTCGGCGCGGTAGACGCCGCCCGGGCAGATCACGCGGATCGGTGCGCCCTGTTTCTCCATCGAGCGGATCTGCACCGGCGAGGTATGGGTGCGCAACACATGCGGCGGGCGGTTGTCGCCCTCGGCACGGTGCATATAGAACGTGTCCATCTCGGCCCGCGCGGGGTGGTGGCCGGGGATGTTCAGGGCGTCGAAATTGTACCAGTCGGTCTCGATCCGCGGCCCTTCGGCCACCGAGAAACCCAGTTCGGCAAAGATCGCGGTCAGTTCCTCGGTCGCCTGGCTGATCGGGTGGATCGAGCCCTGACGGCGCGCGCGGGTCGGCAGGGTGACGTCCAGCCATTCGGTGCGCAGACGCTCATCCAGCGCGGCATCGGCCAAAGCGGCTTTCTTGGCGGAGAGTGCCGAGTTGATCTCATCCTTCAGCGCATTCAGCGCGGGGCCTGCAACCTGACGTTCTTCGGGGGTCATCTTGCCCAATTCGCGCATCTTCAGCGCGACCTCGCCCTTTTTGCCGACGGCGGCGACGCGGATCGACTCGAGCGTGTTCTCGTCGCCCGCTTCGGCGATCTGACCCAGATATTTTGCCTTGAGATCGTCCATGACGCTTCCTGACCTTGGCCCCTGACTGCTGTTCAGGCTCTGCTATCACAGCGGACCGTGAAAGCAAGAGGGGCCGGGCAATCAGGCGCAGCGCAGCAAAGCGGTGGTTCTGTCCTGCCGCACCGGGCGCGCGGTCTCGCCATAGGTTTCGGGGCAGTCGCGCAGGTTGGGGAACAGGGTCAGGATCTCATCCGTGGCGTCACTGCCCAGACCATCCAACCCCTCTTGCCCGGGAAAGAAGCTTTCGGACACCAGACCGCTGGTGATCACCAATTGGTGGCGGTCGAACATCATATGGATGTAGCGCACGATATCGCAGGGCGCGGCGGTCACGGTCGCGCCATTGACCAGCGCCTTGGCGGGAACCAGCACCTCATGCTCGCCAAACAGAAGCTGAGCTTGCCAGCCGGTGATCAGAACCTGGTGCTGGGGTGAAATCAGAACGTCATCCTGGGCCCCCAGTGTTCCGGCGCTGATCCGGATCGGGGCAAAGCGGCCGCGCCCGGACACCGTGCTGCCCCCGATCCAGCTGATCGGAAGCGGGCCGTTATCAACGGTGTTCACCAGATCCCCGGCTTCAAGCGTTTCGATACGGCGGGGCCCGTGTGGCGTATCCACCAACGTGCCCGCCGTGAAACAGGCGGCACCACTGTCACCGGGCGAAACATCGGCGTGAACCAGCGTGTTCGGGTTGGGCTAGTTGAACTGCAGGGATGTGGTGGTCGAGCCGGGACCCGTCAGAACAACCAGATTTTCGGACGTCGCCCCCGCAGCCAGCCCATCGATTGCGGTGATATTCTGAGTGCCGCCGCCGATGTCATAGAAGTCGATGACCTCATTGGTACTTGTGTTGGTCAATGCGACCGCTTCGAAGATCGTATCGTTCACCGGAACAGGCGCATCGGGGTCGGTCAGCAGGAAGGTGAAGTTATCTGCCGAGATGACAAAGACCTGCTCATTGTTGTCCGGGTCGGTGGTCACTACGACGCCGGGATCGGTCAGCGCGATCTCTAACCCGACGGTGCCGTCGCTGTTGTAAAGCGAAACGGTGAAATCTGCCGAATCTTCCGACGCGCCCAGCGCAACTTCGACAAACTCATTCACGCCGGAGGAAACGACAAACGGGTCGGCGTAGTGCAATTCGCTGATGCGGGGCATTCAGGGCATCCTTTGGGGAAAGGTCGTCGCAATTACTAGGACGCTTGTATTCACGAACGATGAACGCCTTCAATCCACAGGCGATCACAATTTGCGTTACCACACGGCAGCTTACGACGCGCACGCCACCTCACCAAAGGGGTAAGGTGGGCTGCTCGGCGTGTTAGGTCGGTGTCAGTAGCTGTACTGCGGGAACACCCGCGTCAGATCGCCGTTCCAGTCGCCGTTATAGTGATCCAGCAATTCATCTGCCGGAACCTTGCCGGTTTCGATACTGTCTTTCAGCGCATTCAGGAAATGGGTTTCGTCCGGCACCAGACCGCCTGCGCCGGGGAAGGCGCGGGATTTCAGCCCGGATTCCGAGATCGCCACGACCTCGCGCGCCAGATCGTGCATGTTGATGTTGCCGACCCGCGCTTGCAGCCCGTCCTTGGCGGCCTCAACACGCAGCGCTTCGCGGGTTTCGGCATCCCAGCCCTTGACCAGATCCCAGGCTGCATCCAGCGCGCCCTGATCGTAGGTCAGGCCAACCCAAAAGGCGGGTAGCGCACAAAGCCTGCGCCACGGGCCGCCATCAGCGCCGCGCATCTCCATGAATTTCTTGATCCGCGCTTCGGGGAAGGCGGTGGTCAGATGGTCGGCCCAATCGGACAGGGTCGGTGTTTCGCCCGGCAATGCGGGCAGCTTGCCTTTCAGGAAGTCACGGAAGGACATGCCTAGAGCATTCACATACTGACCGTCGCGATAGACAAAATACATCGGCACATCGAGCGCATATTGCACGTAGCGCTCGAACCCGAACCCGTCTTCAAACACGAAGGGCAACATGCCCGTGCGCGCATCATCGAGATGCCGCCAGATATAGCTGCGCCAGCTTTTCTGGCCGTTGGGCTTGCCCTCGAAGAACGGAGAGTTGGCGAACAGCGCCGTTGCCACTGGCTGCAACGCCAGCGCCACGCGCAGTTTTTGCACCATGTCGGCTTCGGACCCGAAGTCGATATTGACCTGAACGGTGCAGGTGCGCCGCATCATGGCGCGGCCCATGGTACCGACCTTCTCCATATAGTCGTTCATCAGCCGATAGCGGCCCTTGGGCATCAGCGGCATTTCCTCGTGGGTCCAGATCGGGGCTGCGCCCAGACCGATGAAGCCCACGCCGATCTCGTCAGCGATGTCCTTTACCTCGCGCAGGTGGGTGTTCACCTCGTCGCAGGTCTCGTGGATCGTTTCCAGCGGTGCCCCCGACAGCTCCAGCGCGCCACCGGGTTCGAGGCTGACATTCGCCCCGTCTTTCTCCAGACCGATCAGCTTGCCGCCTTCGCGCACTTCGGCCCAGCCGTGCCGATCCCGCAGACCTTCCAGCACCGCCACGATAGACCGAGTGCCTTCGAATGGCAGCGGTTTCAGGGTGTCCTTGCAATAGCCGAACTTTTCATGCTCGGTGCCGATGCGCCAATCCTGCTTGGGCTTGCAGCCCGATTCCAGGTATTCGGCCAATTGCTCATGACGTTCGATCGGTCCGCCGCCGGACTGGGGGATGGACATGAATCGCGCTCCGATCCTGATGTGTCTGTCTGGTTGGTCAGTCGTGGGGGCAAACCGCGCCGGTGTCAATGCAGCCTGAGATGCGCGGGCCGTAAGGGGGTGCGTTCCCAGATCACCACCGGATGGCTCGCGCCACCGTTCAACTCCGCCAGCATTTGTTCGGTTTTCAATCCCGGCAGGGCCGAGAAGACATCGAACAGCGCCTCGGCCCCTTCGGCATTCACAGGAATGTGAAGCAGAGGTTGGCCCGGTTGTTCCAGCACCCAATGCGCCGGGGTCGAGGTCGGGTCGAGCGCCAGCCGCTCGATCTCGCGCGTGGCGACCATGCCGCCGTCCAGCGGGCCAAAGTAGTTAATCTGACCTTCGTCGACGGTGACAACACCCTGCCCGCCCGACCCGGTCCGGAACCGCCCGCGCTGCACCCCGATCACCGCCAGCGCCACTGCGACGGCCACAAGCACCCAGCCGAGCCAACCCAGCAATCCACCGGGCCCACTGATCCAACTGAGGCCGAGGATCAGGACAAACACAGCCACCAACACTTCGCGCCAGCGCCACAGGGCCTGCTTTGCTTCGGGTCGGATAAAGCTCATTTCAGGGCCTCTTGTGGATTTTCTAACAGGGCGATCCGGTACCATCCGACTTGCTGAAACCCCATCGCCTCATAGGCGCGTGCAGCGGGTGGGTTATTGGCAAACAGGATGGCCGTGTTCGCGCCCTCGGTCTTTGCCTTTTGCAGCAGGGCTGTTGTGACCCTGCGCCCGAGGCCGCGATTTCTGTTCTCGCGCGGTACAAACACGCCGCCCACCTGAACCTGATCGTGGACGGATGCGTTGATGGCAGCCATGGCAACCGGAGCGTCGCCTTCCAGCATGACAATCGCTCGGCCCGATTGAATATCGGTGGTGATCCGGTCGGGGGCCATATCCAACGCTTCTTGCCCTTTGGCCTGACCGGTATCCTCAAAATAATCCGCAAACCAAGGGGTCAGCAGCGGCCGATCAGCCTCTGACAGGCCGCGAAAGGGAATCTGCGCTTTGGGTACTTCGTGCAGATCAAGGCGGTACAAGGGTTCATCATGGTGCAGACGATAGTCCGCCTGTCCGAACCCCAGCGCGTTCAATGTTACCGCAACCTGCGGTGCGGCCCCTGTCATGCCCAACACGGTTTGACCTGCGATCTGACCCGCAAAGGCCCGCGCGGCTTGCGGCGAACAATCGGGCAGTTGCGCCATCAGGTACCCCTTTTTGGTCAGGCCGAACACGCCCTGGATGTGATCCGCCCCCCAAATGAAAAACCGGGTGGAGTGGTCGTTGTCTCCCAGTCCAACCCCATGCGCTGCCAGATTGCTGCGCAGAAACATGGATGTGTCAGGATATTCGGCCAAAAACGCCTCAATGGCCGGAGCGTCGGGTGAAGCAGCCTCGCGGATCACGCCCAATCCCCCAACGCCTGCTGCCACATTGTCAGCGCCGCCACCGCCGCCGTATCGGCCCGCAGGATACGGGGGCCAAGGCTGACCACATGCGCAAAGGGCAGCGCCGCCAGACGCGCGCGTTCCTTGTCCGAGAATCCGCCCTCGGGACCCACCAGAATGGCCCATGGCTGACCCTTTTCGTTGGCCGCCAACCGCAGGGCCGAGCCCACCTCGGCCTCATTACAGAACATCAACTGACGCCCCTCGGGCCACGCGTCCAGTACACGATCCAGTCGCTGCAGATCGGCGACCTCGGGCACAAACGTGCCGCCGCATTGCTCGGCTGCCTCAACCGCATGGGCCTGCAAACGGTCCTGTCGGATGCGTTCGGAATTTGTGAACTCGGTCTGCACGGGCACAATCCGCGCCGCGCCCATTTCCGCTGCTTTTTCAACGATGAAATCCGTGCGGGCCTTTTTGATCGGCGCAAACAGAAACCACAGATCGGGCGGCAATTGCAGCGGTTTGGTCTGCCGCTGACAGGTCAGAACACCACCGCGCTTTCCGGCCTCGGCAACCTCAGCCAGCCATTCACCGTCCTTGCCATTGAACAGGGCCACAGGGCCGCCAACCGACAGGCGCATGACGCCGAACAGGTAATGCGCCTGCTCGCGCGTCAATTCAACCGATTGCCCCTGACCCAAGGGCTGCTCTACATACAGTCTGATCTTCGCACTCATGAGACCTTACATATGCAAGGCAATGCCCCAACACCAGATGGTCAGGTCGCCGATGCCGTAACCGGCAACTGGGTCGACACCTATGCCCCCGCCTTCGCGCGCCCCTACCTGCGCCTCAGCCGTGCCGACCGGCCCATCGGAACATGGCTTTTGCTGATTCCCTGTTGGTGGGGTCTGACGCTGGCCATCCTGCATGACGGGCAAGCGCGGTTGGAGGATCTGTGGATCGCCATCGGATGCGCGCTGGGTGCGTTCCTGATGCGCGGGGCGGGGTGCACCTGGAACGACATCACCGACCGAGAGTTCGACGCGCAAGTCGAACGCACGCGGTCGCGCCCCCTGCCCGCAGGTCAAGTCACGGTGCGGCAGGCGATGGGCTGGATGATCCTGCAATGCCTGTTGGCGTTGGGCATCCTGCTCAGCTTCAATCAGGCGGCAATTGCGATGGGAGTGCTGTCGCTGCTGCCGGTGGCGATCTACCCGTTTGCCAAGCGCTTTACATGGTGGCCGCAGGTGTTTCTGGGGCTGGCCTTCAACTGGGGCGCGCTGCTGGCCTGGGCTGCGCATACCGGATCAGTGGGTTGGCCCGCGATCACCCTGTATCTGGCGGGCATCGCATGGACGTTGTTTTATGACACCATCTACGCCCATCAGGACGCCGAGGATGACGAACTGGTCGGCATTAAATCCACCGCGCGCCTGTTCGGGACCGATACGGCAAAATGGCTCAAGTATTTTCTGGCCGCCACCGTTTCGCTGATGGGGCTGGCGATCATCGACGCGCTGGTTCCCGGCGGGTCGATTCTGGTGCTGGTTATCGCCCTTGGCGGTCCATGGGCGATGGGCTGGCACATGATGTGGCAATTGCGCGGCCTGGATCTGGAAAACAATGCCAAACTGCTGCAATTGTTCCAGTCGAACCGGGACACCGGCCTTATTCCGCTGATCTTCCTCTGCGTCGCGCTGATGCTCTGATTGCACCTGCGGGCCGGGGTCTGTAAGAGTCCGCCCAAACGCCTGAGGAGTCACTAGCCCGCACATGCGTCTGCCGTATTTTCTGTCCGTGTCCCTGATCTTTCTTGTATCCGCAGGGGTGTCACTGCTGGCAGCCGGTTTTGCCGTCACCAAGATCGAGGAAAGCTCGGAATTTGCTGTGCGGCGAGCCCTGGACCTGAAGGGCCATGACTGGGCCGAAGTCCAGTCAGACGGGCTGCGCGTGGTGCTGACCGGCATCGCACCGGACGAGGCCACACGGTTCAATGCCCTGACCGCTGCGGGAACCGAGGTCGATACCTCGCGCGTCATCGACGAGATGGAGGTCACCGCCACCACCGCGCTGGCCGCGCCGCGCTTTTCGGTCGAGATTCTGCGCAATGACAGCGGCATCTCGGTCATTGGCCTGTTCCCGGCCAGCGAAAGCCGCGATGACCTTGTCGACAGGCTTAGCGATCTGGATCGCGCGGCCCCTGTTGCGGATCTGATGGAAACTGCCGACTACCCGAAACCCGATGGCTGGGATGAGGCGATTGCTTATGCGGTCAGCGCCCTGTCGCGCCTGCCGCGTGCAAAGATCTCGGCAAGTCCGGGACTGGTGAAAGTAACCGCCATCGCCGACAGTCAGGCCGAGAAAGAACAGCTGGAACAGGACCTGACCCGCGCCGCGCCGCCCAGCCTGCGCATCGGCCTGTCGATCTCGGCCCCGCGCCCGGTTATCACGCCTTTCACCCTGCGTTACCTGATCGGCGCGGATGGTGGCCAGTTTGACGCCTGCTCGGCCCAGGATGAAGAGGCGCGGGATCAGATCATTGCCGCCGCGCAGCAGGCCGGTCTGAGCACGACGTATACCTGCACCATCGGTCTGGGTGTGCCGTCGCCCCGTTGGGCAGACGCGGCAACCCTTGGCATCAAGGCGCTGGCCGAGATTGGGCAGGGATCGATCACCCTGTCCGATGCAGATATCACCCTGATTGCCGCGCAAGGAACCAATCCCGCCCTGTTCGACCGTGTGGTGGGCGAACTGGAAAACGCCCTGCCCGAGGTCTTCGCCCTGCACGCCGTACTGCCCGAGCCCGAGGACGAAGAACCCACAGGTCCGATTGAGTTTTCAGCCACGCGCAGCCCCGAAGGACTGGTGCAATTGCGCGGGCGCGTAGGCGATGAAACCCTGCGGGACATGGCCGACAGCTATGCTCGCGCTGCCTTTGGGTCGGAACAGGTTTATACAGCCACCCGCGTCGTCACTGATCTGCCCGCAGACTGGCCTGTCCGTGTTCTGGCGGGGCTTGAGGCGCTGTCCCTTCTGCAAAACGGCGCTTTGACCGTGACACCGGAATCAGTGGACCTGAGCGGCAACAGCCATGACGAAGACGCCAAGGCCCGCATCGCCGGGATGTTGTCCGAGAAATTGGGCGAAGCGCAGGATTTCACCCTGTCCATCACCTATGTACCGCCGCCGGAACCCGAGGACGCTCTGCCCGATCCCGAGCTGTGCGAGGAACGGATTGCCGAGGTACAGAAAGCCAGCAAAATTGCGTTCGAGCCCGGCTCGGCAACAATCGCAGCGGACTCGCGCGATACGGTGAACCAGATCGCCGATATCCTGCGCGAATGCGGCCCGATCCGGTTGGAAATCCAGGGCCATACCGACAGTCAGGGCCGCGAAGAGATGAACCAGCAACTCAGCCAGGCGCGTGCGCAATCCATCCTGAACGAATTGCGCGGGCGGCGGATTCCGACCTCAAGCTATACCGCCATCGGGTATGGGGAAACGCAGCCCATCGCCGACAATGACAGCGAAGCGGGCCGCGAGGAAAACCGCCGGATCGAGTTCCGCCTGATCCGTCCGGAACCGGTCGAAAACACCGAAACCGGGCTTGAAGCGCTGGAAACCGGCGCGACCGAGCCGGACCAGACCGACACGACCGCACCGGATGCGGATGCAGAGGATCAATAGAGTGAACAGAACCGAATTCATCATCGCCACCGCCGTCATCCTGTTCGCGGCCTTCTGCATGGGCTGGTTCGCCAACTGGCTGGCCCACCGCCTGTCCCGCGTGCGCCAAAGCGACGTGGCCGATCTGGACCGGATGAGCCAGGAATTGCACGAGGCCGAAGAAACCCGCGATCAGGCGATCACCTACCTGCAACAGCGCGAAGCCGAACTGACCAACCAGCTGACCCAGACCGAAGCGGAACTCGCCGCCGCCATGGACGGCCTGCGCGCCGCCCGGCAAGAGGCCGAAGAACTGCGCGGACGCATCAACAACGCGGACTAGGATATTCCTCAGAATTGAGACCTTCGCGCTTGCAAGCTGTTGACCGTCACATGAACCTGACCGAACCGTTATAGTTGCATCACTAACAAGGTGAGTGTTCGACTTCAGAGATGTGCGCCAGTCAAACATCCTTGGAGCAAAGAGATTAGGCGCATAAGTATTGATCAGTACGACGCACTTTAGAAAATGTCGTCGGTGAGCCCACTTTATCGGATGCTGCGGACTGCACGAATGTCCGCACCGTGGGCCGTGGCCAAAAACGTGTCAAAATCAAAAGAGCTTTTGCCAAGGTTTTAGGCGCAATGTTTATCAATGAATCCTGCGATATCAACGGCAGTGGCAAAAACGACCGCTATTGGCGGATAGGGTCTGTAAGGGGGCGGTTGTCCAGATGCTTGCCAGTTCAACCGCCTTTGCTTGCGTCGGAAATCCGCGTCACATTCGACGACGATTGCATCCCTTGTTTCCATTGGCTCGGCGGGAGGCCTGTTTCTCGCAGGAACTCACGATTGAAGTTCGACTTTGTGTTGAACCCGCTATCGAACATCGCGTCGGTGACAGTCGCGCCGCCCTCGATCAACTTGCAGGCATGGCGAACGCGCCAAGTATTTACGTAGCGAGAGACATTGGCACCAGTCGCGCGATTGACTGCCCTGGAAAGACGCTTTTCGGGCAGCTGAAGGCGACGTGCCAGCCGCGACAAGGTGAGATTTGGATCAAGATGCATAGGCTCTCGTTTCAAGAAAGCCTCAAGCGCTTGCAAAATTTCGATGTCTTCTTTGCTCGTTTCTCTGGGCTGCGGCGCTGGCTCGGCTGAAGTTTCACCAGCCACACCAGATGCGGAGGGGCTACCACTAAGCAACCCCAGAAGCACGAGCACCAGGGACGAAGAGAAAGTGATCAACCATCCGGCCCAGTGTTCGTTGCCCGTTATGAATGCTACGGCGATGAACACATCGCTGATGGCCGAAGCAATCAGCGCCCACCCCAAGGCCTGCCAAATAACCTTTGGAACAGGCCCGGCGTCCAACCGGGCAAGGGGCATGTCTCCGGAGCTGCGCAACAGATGGAGGATCGCAACACCATAGCCCGCAAAGATGAGCGGCACGACGATGTCCGTCGTCTCAGGCGCGAAGATACGACAGAACAGTGTGAATGCTGGTGCTATACCGTGCAGAGTTGATTGGCGAAGCGATACCCGGCTGATCAGGGCATCCTGCAATGTGATCAACGCAAGCGGCGGGATGACCGTGGCACTGACCGGCAGAACGGGTCGGAGCCAAGCGACATCATATCCGATGACCATCGCGACCAGAAACGATTGCATTGCGCAGGCGGCAAGAAAAGCGATCAGTAGCGGCCTGCCCTCTGACAGAAGAGTGCGGACCGCAAGATAGGCGAGAACGATGGCGGCAAAGGCGGGGATCGGGAGCATGGGCATGTCGCGACTATTGTCCAGAATCCCGATTGTGACGACCTGAATCCCGAAAACAGGACGCGATAGTCCGCATTTGTCCGCAAATCCAAAGGCATGCGTTCGAAAACGGAGGTTCCTATGAAACGCTTTGCTTTTCTTGCCATGCTCGCACTGCCCCACGCAGGCCCTGTCGCGGCGGATATGCTACCCGGCTACGACCGGTTCGATCTGACAGCCGACCACCGCGCCCGGCCGATAGCCGCCTCGATCTGGTATCCGGCGGCGAACCCCACCTATCGCGCCCCCGTCGGAGATGGCCCGATCTTTGACCCGACATTCGCGTTCATCGGCCCTGCCATCGCGGAGGGTGAGCACCCGCTTGTCCTTTTGTCCCATGGTTCAGGCGGGAATGCCGATAGCCTGGGATGGCTGACAAGCGGTCTTGTGGCGAACGGAGCGATGGTTTTGGCTGTGAACCATCCAGGCTCAACAAGCGGAGACAGCTCTCCGCGCCGGTCGGTTGATCTGGAAGCGCGTGCAAATGATCTGACCGCCGCACTCGACATGATCCTCGCCGATCCAGCTTTTGCGCCTTTCGTCAATCCGGATCAGATCGGCGTCGTCGGATTTTCCCTGGGCGGGGCAACCGCTCTCGGGTTGGCCGGTGTCCGCTTCGATGGTGCGGCTCAAGACACAAACTGTAGTGCGAGTCCGGAGGCCGCCGATTGTGTGTTCTTCCGCCGGGGCGGTGTGCGTTTCGCTGACTATCCCGGTTTTGACGCGGATGCGCGCGATCCGCGTATCTCACGAGCCGTGATTGTCGACCCCGGCTTCGGCGGTGGTGTTGATCCAGAGTCGCTTCAGGACGCTTTGGCAGGCATTACTCTCATCAACCTGGGTGACGTAGACCGGCTCGGAGCTGCTGACGTAGGACCGGATGGCAATGCCCTTGCGAACAGATTGCCTGATGCTTCCTATGTTGAGATTGCTCCGGCGAACCACTTCACCTTCCTCGGCACGTGCAAACCTCGTGCTGCCGCGTTGCTTGAAGAGGAACAGGACGACCCGATCTGCACGGACCCGGAAGGCACGGACCGCGCCACTGTGCACGTGCAACTCATCGGGGCAATTGCGTCCGGACTTGGCCTCTAGAGGAGTCCCGTCCAATCCATTCATAAGAGCTCCGCCTGCTGCCAATGATGCGGGAGGCGGAACTCACTGCGAAAACTCCCTCCTTCTGCCATTTCCCGAATTTTGTAAGCAGCCATTAGCGCGGGTGCCGCGAATTGGAGCTTCGTCCACACAGCCGACGCTGGATC
Source organism: Ruegeria sp. AP12 (assembly GCF_056540025.1). NCBI lineage: Bacteria > Pseudomonadati > Pseudomonadota > Alphaproteobacteria > Rhodobacterales > Roseobacteraceae > Ruegeria > Ruegeria sp. AP12. Next base: position 50,822 of record NZ_JBQFVZ010000007.1, on the reverse strand, counting down.
AGCAATGCACGGTGTTCGGGCCAATGCTGCGTGTCGGGGCAAGCTGCTTTGATCCAGAAAACTCGCATCAAGACTCAGAGAGTTGCGACGTTCCATCCCAACGGGTCAGCGCGTCTTCGTCCTCATCCTTGGCGGCAACCCATTCCGCGCCGGAGTTGGTGATTTCCTTCTTCCAGAACGGCGCGCGGGATTTGAGGTAGTCCATCAGAAACTCGGCCGCCTCGAACGCATCCTTGCGGTGCCGCGCAGCGGTCGCCACCATCATGATGCGATCGCCCGGAGCCAGCCGCCCGTGGCGGTGAATAACCAGCACGTCGCCCAATGACCAGCGCGCGCGCGCCTCTTCCGCGATCTTGGTCAGGGCGCGTTCGGTCATGCCCGGATAATGCTCGATTTCCATTACATCCAGATCGCCCGAGGCCAGATCGCGCACCACCCCAGTAAAGGTCACAATGGCGCCGTTGGCGTCGTCACCGGCAGCAAAAGCATTGGCCTCGGCCCCCAGATCAAATGGCGCTTCCTGAACCGCGATACGCATCTCAGCCACCGGTCATGGGCGGGAAAAACGCCACCTCGCGCACCCCGGCCAAGGGGGCATCGAAGTCGGACAATTCCTGATCCAGCGCCACGCGCAGGGCCGAGATGTCGGCAAAGGCGGCGGCATAGCGATCTTCGCGTGCGCTAAGCTCGGCGACCAGCTCGGACACGGTCGCAGCCTCGGTCTCGACCTTTTCTTTCGGCAGGCCGATGCGTTCGCGCACCCAGGCGAAATACAGCACGTCCATCGCTTAGCTCTCCTTCAGATGGGGCATGGCTTTACGTAGGTAGTCGTAGCCGGTGATCAATGTCAGAGTCGCGGCGATCCACAGCAGCCACAACCCGATCTGGCCCGACCAATACATGCCCTCTAACGTCCAGGCGATGTTGTTTACATCCTCGATCTGGCCGGTCAAAACCTGATCGATGGTCGGCGCGTCCATGCCAAACGTTGCCATCACAAAGTAGTGTTCAAAGATCCCCTGCGAAAACAGAATTGCAATGGCGAACATCTGCGCCGTGGTCTTCCATTTCGCCAGCTTTGTTACCTTGAGCGTCCCGGCAACATCCCCCAGATATTCGCGCAGGCCCGAGACAAAGACCTCACGAAACAGGATCACGGTGGCGGGCAGCACCAGCCACGGGGTCCAGTGCTCGGTCGAGTATCCCACAAGGATCATCAGCGCGATCACCACCATGGCCTTGTCGGCAATCGGGTCCAGCATCGCTCCGATCTTGGTTTCCTGCTTCCACGCGCGGGCCAGATAGCCATCGAACCAGTCCGTGATCGCCGCCGACATGAACAGGATCAGGGCAAACCAGTCTGCGTAGGGGCGAGTGAAATACAGAAACATCACGGCCAGACCGGGTGCGGCCAGCAGGCGCAGCAGGGTCAGAATATTGGGCAAGTTCCACTTCATGCGCAGACCCTACATCGCCGGGTCAGGACAGAAAAGACGAACGCGCAAAAAACTGCACCAATCACAGGCGGTTGTTCAAAGCGACACGGGCTCGGTGCGGGGCTGCATTGCCTCTTGGCCCCAGGTCGGAATGGCGTCAGATTGCGGGTGACTTGGCCAAGGGCGACATATGACCCCGAATATTCAAACCGATGCGCGTGCGAACCTGACGGGCAGCGCGTGGATGATCGGCGCGATGGCGTGTTTCGCGCTAGAGGACGCGCTGTTGAAGGCTGCCGCCCTGACGCTGCCGATCTGGCAGATTCTGGTCCTGTTCGGTGCGGGCGGCGTGGTGATTTTTGCCAGTGTCGCGTTTGCGCGTGGCACACGGTTATGGCAGCCCGACGTGCTGTCGCCCGCGATGAAAATCCGCGCCGTGTTCGAGATTCTGGGACGCCTGTTCTACATACTGGCCTTCACGCTGACCCCCTTGTCCTCGGCCACCGTGGTCCTGCAGGCCACCCCGCTGGTCGTCGTCGCCTGCGCCGCGCTGTTGTTTGGCGAAACCGTCGGCTGGCGACGGTGGAGCGCCATTCTCGTCGGTTTGCTCGGCGTTGTGATCATCATCCAACCAACCGGCGAGAGTTTCACGCTGCTGTCTCTGCTGGCTGTGTTTGGCATGTTGGGATTTGCCGGGCGCGATCTGGCCAGCCGTGCGGCCCCGGCCAGTCTGGGCACCGAAGTTCTGGGCTTTTATGGCTTTGCCTGCGTGATCATCGCCGGGTTTGCCTATAGCTTTTGGGAACAGGCCCCGGTCGCCGCGCTGAATTTGAACACAAGCCTGCACGTTGCCGGAGCCGTGGGTTTCGGAACAATCGCCTACGCATCGCTGATGAAAGCCATGCGCACCGGAGAGGTCGCAGCCGTCACGCCGTTCCGCTATTCCCGCCTGCTGTTCGGTGTGGCGTTGGGCGTGGTGATGTTCGGAGAACGTCTGGACCAGACCATGTGGATCGGTTCCGCACTGATCGTCGCCTCGGGGCTGTATATCCTGTGGCGCGGGCGGCGGACTTAGCCCTTGTCGTGGAAGAAATCGTAAACCTTCTGCGCCAACCCGGCTGAGATCCCCTCGACCGCTTTCAGATCCGCCAGATTGGCCCGGCTGACCGCCTTGGCGCTGCCGAAATGCGCCAGCAGGGCGCGTTTGCGCGCCGCGCCCACGCCGGGGATTTCATCCAGCGGGGTCGCGCCCACGGCCTTGGCCCGTTTCGCACGGTGGGTGCCGATGGCGAACCGGTGCGCCTCATCCCGCAAACGCTGGATGAAATACAGCACCGGGTCGTTGCGTTTCAGCGCAAAGGGGCGCTGGCCGATGCGGTGAAATTCTTCCTTGCCGTGGTCACGGTCGATACCTTTGGCAACGCCGACCATGGGGATATCCTCGACGCCATGTTCCACCATGATCTCATGCACCGCACTCACCTGCCCCGCGCCGCCGTCGATCAGCAACAGATCGGGCCATAACCCTTTGTCGCGGTCGGGGTCTTCCTTTTGCAGGCGGGTGAAACGGCGGGTCAGAACCTCTTTCATCATGCCAAAGTCATCGCCCGGCGTCAGGTCATCGCCCCGAATGTTGAACTTTCGATAGGCGTTTTTCATGAACCCCTCAGGGCCAGCCACGATCATGCCGCCGACCGCGTTGGTGCCCTGAATATGAGAGTTGTCGTAAACCTCGATCCGCGCAGGAGGCCCGTCCAGATCAAACGCCTCAGCCACGCCGCGCAACAGCTTGGCCTGCGTGGCGCTTTCCGACATGCGCCGGGCCAGAGATTCCCGCGCGTTGCGCAGGGCTCCCGCGACCAGTTCCTGCTTCTCACCGCGTTGGGGCACGAGGATTTCCACCTTGCGGCCTGCTTTCTCGGTCAGCGCCTGCTGCATCAGATCGGCGTTTTCGATCCCATCCGACAGGATCAACTGCCGGGGCGGTTCCTTGTTGTCGTAAAACTGGCCAAGGAAAGCCTCCATCACCTCGGCCGGGGACACATCGGCCCCCACGCGCGGATAGAAATCCTTGTTGCCCCAGTTCTGGTTGGCCCGGATGAAGAACACCTGCACACAGGCCTGCCCGCTGTCCATATAGAGGCCGATCACATCCGCCTCGGCCACGCCGCGCGGGTTGATGCCCTGAGACGTCTGCACCTGCGTCAGCGCCCGGATACGGTCGCGCAGACCGGCGGCGCGTTCGAACTCCATCGCCTCGGACGCGGCCATCATCTGTTCTGCCAGTTCCTCCTGCACCTTGGTCGAACGGCCCGACAGGAAGCGTTCCGCATCCCTGACGCTTTCGCGGTAATCGTCTTCGGAAATCAGCCCAACGCAAGGCCCCGAGCACCGCTTGATCTGATACAGCAGACAGGGCCGCGTGCGGCTGTCGAACATGGAATCCGAGCAGTTGCGCAGCAGGAATGCCTTTTGCAGCTGGTTCAGCGTCCGGTTCACTGCGCCTGCACTGGCAAACGGCCCGAAATAGGCACCCTTTTCCTTTTTTGCCCCGCGATGTTTCTTGATCTGCGGAAAGGCATGATCCTTGGCGACCAGAATATTCGGGAAACTTTTGTCATCCCGCAGCAGCACGTTGTACTTGGGCTTGAGCTGCTTGATCAGGTTCTGTTCCAGCAGCAGAGCCTCAGTCTCGGTCCGTGTGGTCAGGAACATCATCGAGGCGGTCGCGGCGATCATCTTCTCGATCCGCCCCGAATGCCCGGGGCGCGTGTAATTCGACACCCGCGCCTTGAGATTCCGCGCCTTGCCCACATACAGAACCCGACTATCCCCATCCAGCATCCGATACACACCCGGAGAGCTGTCCAGCGTTTTCACGTAACGCTGAATACAGGCATAGCCGGTTGGCTGAGTGTCCGAAGTTGATTCGCTGTGGGAGGTCATGGCCCTGAGATATGATTCCCTGACAATGGCTGCAATCTTGCGCGTCTCAGTTCAAGAGAAAACAAATCCACGGTTTCTGTGGATAAGTGTGAAGATAAGTTTCCGTGAGGCTGGATTTTTCCTTGTTTCCTTGCTGTTTCGTCAAGTTGCACAAAAAATAGGCAGTGCCATATCGTATTGTTTTTAAATGTTATTTTTTTGAACACTTAGCAAGTGCATGAAAAAAAAGACATTTTTGTAACGGACAGGTAACATGAATGAGAGCGGTGCAAAACTTGCACGGGAATTGCTTATTCTACCCCCAGCACATCCGGTGTCTGCCACCCCAGATGCTGCCCGCCATCCACGCATAAAAGCTGTCCTGTGACCGCATGCGCATCCAGGAAATAGCCCAAAGCTGCCGTGATATCCGACGGATTCGCCCCGCGTTCCAACACGGTGTTGGCGCGCTGCGCCTGAAAATGTGCTTCGGACTGGCGGTGGCCTTGCATGGTTGGCCCCGGCCCGATGGCATTGACGCGGATTGAGGGCGTCAGCGCCTGCGCCGCCGTCCGGGTCAGTGCCCACAGACCCATCTTGGCGATGGTGTAGGTCATGAACTCGGGCGTCAGCTTGCGCACCCGCATATCGACCATGTTGACGATCAGCCCGGTCGCCACAGGCTCACCCTGAGCATCTGTTTCGGGCTGCAAACCCTGTTCGGCCATGGCCTGTGTCAGCACAAACGGCGCGCGAAGATTGCTGTCGAGGTGCCGGTCCCAGCTTTGGCGCGTTGCGGTTTTGATATTGTCGTATTCAAAGATCGAGGCGTTGTTCACCAGACAGGTGATCGGCCCGCCCAGCGCCTCGACCGCGCGTGGCAGCAGGGCGGTGACCTGAGCCTCATCCAGCAGATCAGCCTGCAGCGCATCGGCTTCCCGGCCAAGGGCCTCAACCTGCGCAACGGTCTCTAACGCCGGTCCTTCGGACGTCGCGTAATGCACCGCCACATCATACCCGCGCCCGGCCAGATACAGCGCCATGGCGCGGCCCAGACGGATACCGGCTCCGGTCACTAACGCTCGGGTCATGGGCTACCTCTTTCTGTCAGGTCACATCAGCAATGTGGTGACATAAAGCGCATAAAGGAAAGTCAACACCAGACCCCAGATCCGGGAAATGTCCTGTTTGAAGAACACAAACGGGATCAACAGCAACGATGCGCCCAGCATGACCCACAGATCGAATTCCAGGAATTCCGGGTCGACGGGGATGTTGCCGAACCATGTGGCGATGCCGACGATGGCCAGCAGGTTGAACATGTTCGACCCGATCACATTGCCCAGCGCCACATCCGCCTGACGCCGCAGCGCCGCCATAACGGTTGTGGCCAGTTCGGGCAGGGACGTTCCAACCGCAACCAGAGTCAGCCCGATCACCGTCTCGCTGATCCCGTACATCCGCGCGATGACGGTGGCATTGTCCACAAGCAAGTGCGCGCCCATGGGCAGGCCGATCAGACCCAGGATCAGGTAGATCGAGATCTTCCAGTACGGCATGTCAGGGTCGGCCTCTTCCAGACCGTCCAGTTCTTCATCCTCGGCGCATCCGTTCTCGGCATCGGCACAGGCTTTGCGGTGGGCTTTGGCTTCGCGGAACGCATTCCACAGAACAAGGCCAAGCGCGGCCAGCAAAATGGCACCGCTGACCAGATTGAAGACGCCGCAAAACGCCAGACCGATGAACAACACACTGGCCAGCAGCATGAACACATAGTTCTTACGACTGTCACACTCGCTGGTGTGCAGGGTCGCCAGCAAGGCAGGGACACCCAGCACCAGCAGTATATTGGCGGTATTGGACCCTACAACGTTGCCCAGCGCGATCCCCGGCGCGTTTTCCTTCAACGCGCTGATCGCAATCAGCAACTCGGGGGCCGAGGTGCCAAAGGCCACGATCGTCAGGCTGACAATCAGCGCTGGCACACCCAGCCGCAGGCTCAGGTTCACCGCACCGCGCACCAACGCATCGCCGGCCAGCAGCAGGATCACCAACCCAAGGCCGGAGAGCAGCCATGCCGTCATGTCCGGCCTCCTTTTTCGCAGGCGCACGGGCCCTTGCCGATCCGAAACCGGCCACAGCGCGGGCATTTTGCGGAACTCAACCGCTTTTGCCCCGGAAAGCGCAGCTTGCCGAACATCGCCAAAACACCCATGGCGACCAGAAACAAAGTGACAATCTTGATGATCACGTCACAAACCGAAACGCGCGTAGGCTGCCCGCTCCTCTAACCCTGCAATGGCGTCCTGCGCCAGCGAGGCCCCAAAGCGCGACCAGATGGGTTTGCGCAGACCGTAGCGACGGAACTTGACCTTCTCGCCGAACCGTTCCTGCATCTTGGGTTTCAGATGGGCGATGCCTTCGATCAGACCCAGTTCCTGCGCGCGTTTTGCCAGCCAGACCTCGCCCGTGAACAGATCGGCATTTTCGTCCAGCTTGTCGCCCCGGCGGGATTTGACATGGGCAATGAAGTTTTCATGGATGTCGCCCAGCAGGCCTTGCAGGCGCTTCACATCCTCTTTCTTTTCCGGCCGGAAAGGATCAAGCATCGATTTCGACTTGCCTGCCGTATGTACGCGCCGTTCAAACCCCTGCTTTGCCAGAAACTCATGCGCCCCGAACCCGGCCGAGATCACCCCGATTGATCCCAGGACCGAGCTGTCGTCGGCCCAGATTTCATCCGCCGCCGCGGCCAGCCAATACCCGCCCGAGGCAGCAACATCCTCGACAAAGGCAATCACGGGGATCTTCAGTTCGTCTGACAACCGCCGAATCCGCGCCCCGATCAGCGAGCTTTGCACCGGCGATCCACCGGGCGAGTTGACCTCAAGCGCGACGGCAACCGGTTTGCCCTTGCGAAACGCTTTCTCCAGCACGGGCGCCAGAGAGGTATCGTTCAACGCCCCGCGCCCGGCCATACCAATGGCTCCGGACAGGCGCACGACGGCCACAACGGGGTGCTTTTTGACAAACGGCAGGCTGAGTTTCATGCGTGCCGATGTAGAGTGCCCCCAACGTCTAAACAAGGGACTCTCAGATCGCAAAACGTGACGTGAGACAATTTCCTGACACCAATGGGCAAAAATGCAACGCCCGCCAGTGGCCTAGCTGCGGATGCGCCAACCGGTTTTAAAGATCCATCCGATGACGCCAAGGCAGATCCCGGTGAAGGCCACAATCGCCAGCAGGCTGAACACAATCGGCACATCTGCAAGCCCATAAAACGACCACCGAAAGCCCGAGATCAGGTACACAACCGGGTTGAACAGGGTGATGGTCTGCCACAGCGGCGGCAGCATCGAGATCGAATAGAACGTCCCGCCCAGAAAGATCAGCGGGGTCACAACAAGCTGCGGGACCAGCGACATCTGCTCGAAATTGCTGGCCCAGATGCCAATGATGAAGCCCAGCAAGGAAAAGCTGAGACAGGACAGGATCAGAAACGCGGCCATGGCAAAGGGGTGTTCGATGCGAATATCCACAAAGAATGTCGCCGTGATCAGGATCACGATTCCCACAAACAACGCCTTGGTCGCCGCCGCCCCGACATAGCCGATGACGATCTCGATAAAATTCACGGGGGCGGAGAGCAGTTCGTAAATCGTACCCAGAAACTTGGGAAAATAGATACCGAATGAGGCGTTCGAGATCGACAGCATCACCACTGACAGCATGATCAGCCCCGGCACGATGAAGGCCCCGTAGGAGACGCCCTCGACCTCTTGAATCCGGCTGCCGATGGCGGTGCCGAAAACGACGAAATACAAAGACGTGGACAGGACAGGCGACAGAAAGCTCTGCGCCAGAGTACGGAAAAACCGCGCCATTTCAAATCGATAAATGGCGGCAACGGCTGACCAGTTCATGCGGGCTCTCCCGACACCAGATTGACAAAAATCTCTTCCAAGCTGGATTGCCGCGTCTGAACGTCCCGCAAGACAAGCCCGGCCTGCGCCACATCATTCAACAGCGTGGTGATCCCGGTTCGGTCGGCATGGGTGTCATAGGTGTAGACCAGCGCGTCGCCATTGCCGTTCAGAACCAGATTATGCGCCGCCAGAGCGTTGGGAATGTCGGTGATGGGCTCGGTCAGCATGACCTCGATCTGCTTCTTGCCCATCTGCGCCATCAGCGTGTCCTTATCCTGCACCAGCAGCAACTCACCCTTGTCGATGACCCCGACGCGGTCGGCAATGGCTTCGGCCTCTTCGATGTAATGGGTGGTCAGGATGATGGTGACACCGGCCCGTTTCAATTCGGCCACGATCTCCCACATATCCTTGCGCAGCTCGACATCGACCCCGGCGGTTGGCTCATCCAGAAACAACACACGTGGCTCATGCGCCAGCGCCTTGGCGATCAACACCCGGCGCTTCATCCCACCGGACAATTCCTTGATCGCATTCTTGCGTTTGTCCCACAGCGACAGTTTGCGCAGAATTTCCTCGATCCGCGCACTGTCATGGCCGTGGCCAAACAAGCCGCGCGAAAACCGCACTGTGTTATAGACCTTCTCGAACGGCTCCAGCGCGATCTCCTGCGGCACAAGCCCGATCATCTTGCGGGCGGCGCGAAACTCGGTCTGAATGTCATGCCCACCAACGGTGACCGACCCTGAACTAAGGGTGGTGATACCACAAACTGTCGAGATCAAGGTGGTCTTGCCCGCCCCGTTTGGCCCCAGCAGCGCCAGAATCTCACCCTCTTCGATATCCAGCGACACGCCTTTCAGCGCTTCAAACCCGTCAGCATAGGATTTGCGCAAATCCTTTATGGACAAAATGGCGGTCATGCACGGTCCCCGTTTTGGCCGACCATATCCCGCGATCCGCACGCGGAACAGGTCACTTCCGCACAGTGTTCTGAGCATTTTTGCCGAAAGGTCAATCAGAGTGCGACGCACACCGCCCCGATCGCCCACTGCGCTGCGGCCAGAAACGCATTGATCCCTTGCCCGCCTGCCGATACCCCGAAGGCCGCATCATGGAGGAACCGAATGCTTAACGGAATACGTGTTATCGAAATCGAAGGGCTGGGGCCCGCCCCGTTTGCCGCCATGTTGCTGGCCGATCTGGGCGCGGATGTGATCACCATCCACCGCAAATCCGGCAACCCCACGCCCGGCATGCCGGACCAGTCGGTGCTGGACCGGGGCAAACGGTCGATTGCGCTGGACCTCAAGGACCCCGACGATCTTGAAACGGCCAAACGCCTGATCGACACCGCCGACGCCCTGATCGAAGGGTTTCGCCCCGGCGTGATGGAAAAGCTCGGCCTTGGGCCCGACGCCTGTTTTGCACGCAACCCCAGGCTGGTCTTCGGGCGGATGACCGGCTGGGGGCAGGACAGCCCGCTAGCGCAAACGGCCGGGCATGATCTGAATTACATCTCCCTATCGGGCGCACTCTGGTACGGCTCAACACCCGACACGCCGCCCCAAACCCCCGCCACACTGGTCGGCGACATCGGCGGTGGCGCGCTCTATCTGGTGTCGGGCCTGCTGGCGGGTCTGATCAATGCGCAACGTACCGGGCAAGGCACCGTCGTCGACGCCGCCATCTATGATGGCTCGGCCCATATGATGAACCTGCTGATGACCATGCGGCAGACCGGCAACCTGTCCGACATCCGGGGCCAAAGCATGCTGGACGGCCCGCATTGGAGCCGCACCTACACCTGCGCAGACGGGCGCTATGTCACTGTGCAATGCCTCGAACCCAAGTTTTACGCCCAATTCCTACACCTCATGGGCCTGACCGACGATCCCGACTTCGCCCAACAATTCAACCCGGCCCTCTGGCCCGATCAAACCCGACGCCTCGCCGCGCTGTTCTGCAAACACCCGCGCGATCACTGGGCCGCGCTGTTTCAGGGCACCGATGCCTGCGTCGCCCCGGTGCTCAGCCCGACCGAAGCCCTGACACACCCGATGAACAAAAGCCGCCAAACCTGGCAGACGGTGGATGGCACCCTGCAGGCCGCCGCCGCCCCACGATTCTCGAACCATCCGTGGACTGCCAAACCCAGCCCTACCCGCGGCGAACACAGCGAGGACATCAGAGCCGAGCTAGACAAGCAGCGCGGATCCGCCCCTTCATCTGGCTAAAAATATCTCGGGGGATGAATTGGCCGCAGGCCAAGAAGGGGGCTGGCCCCCTTCCCCTTTACCGCCCGCGCACCGCGTCGATCATCAACTGAACATTCTCGGGATCCGCGTCCGGTGTAATCCCATGCCCAAGGTTGAAGATATGCGGCCCTTTCGAGAACGCCTCGACAATGCGCCGCGTTTCATCCACCAGCGCCTGCCCGCCGGTCACCATATGGGACGAGGCCAGATTGCCCTGCACGCAGCCATCCACCTGAACCTGCTCTGCCGCCCAATCCGGCGCGACCGAGTTGTCCAGCGCCACGCAATCCACGCCGGTCTTCTGTGCAAACCCGATATAACCGTCACCAGCCTCACGCGGGAAGCCGATAACCGGGATGCCGGGATGCCGGTCCTTGATCGCCTGAGTGATCACCCGGCACGGCTCGACCGCATATTTTCGGAAGGCTTCACCTTTCAACGATCCGGCCCAACTGTCGAAGATCTTGACCACTTCGGCCCCGGCCTCGATCTGGGCCGAGAGGTATTCGATCGTCGCCAGCGTAATCCGCTCCAGCAGCGCCTCAAACAATACGGTGTTCTCTTCCCGCAGCGCATGGGCAGGCCCCTGATCCGGCGTGCCGCGCCCCGCGATCATGTAGGTCGCCACCGTCCAGGGTGCACCTGCGAATCCGATCAGCGTGGTCTCGGACGGCAGTTCCCGCGACAGGATGCGAACCGTCTCGTAGACCGGCGACAGGGTCTCGTGAATATCCTCAACCGGTCTAAGCGCATCAAATTCCGACTGCTGCGTGATCGTCGACAGACGAGGCCCCTCGCCTGTCACAAACCACAAATCCGCACCCAGCGCCTGCGGCACCAAAAGAATATCGGCAAAAAGGATCGCCGCGTCGAACCCATAGCGGCGAATGGGCTGCAATGTGACCTCGGCCGCCAGTTCCGGGTTATAGCAAAGCGACAGGAAATCCCCCGCCTGCGCCCGGGTCGCGCGGTATTCGGGCAAATACCGACCGGCCTGACGCATCATCCAGATCGGCGGCACATCCTGTACTTCACCCGCCAGTGCCCGCAGCAGTTTTTTCGTCTCGGCCATTGTCATCCCCAGAAATCAGGTTTTGGCAACGGGTCGGCGCTCAGTGGCAATTTGTCAAGCTCTGCCCCCATTGTCAGGGCAATGTGACGCGACTAAAGCTGTGCGTATGACTTTGACCCTGCCCACCCCCGCATCACCTCTCAGAATTGGGACCCGAGGCTCGCCGCTGGCTCTGGCTCAGGCCTACGAGACGCGCCAAAGGCTGCGTGACGCGTTTGATCTGACCGATGACGCGTTCGAAATCGTTGTGATCAAGACCACCGGCGACAACCGCGCGATGATCGACGCGGACCGTCCCCTGAAAGAGATCGGCAACAAGGGCCTGTTCACCAAGGAAATCGAAGAGGCGATGCTGCGCGAAGACATCGACATCGCCGTACATTCCACCAAGGACATGCCGGTGGCACAGCCCGACGGGCTGGTGCTGGACACGTTCCTGCCGCGCGAGGATGTGCGGGATGCGTTCATCTCGCCGCATCTGCAATCGATTCACGACCTGCCCGAGGGCGCGGTGGTCGGCACCTCGTCTCTGCGCCGCCGGGCGCAGCTTTTGAACCGCCGCCCGGATCTGAACGTCGTCGAGTTTCGCGGTAACGTTCAGACCCGGCTGAAAAAGCTGGCCGATGGCGTGGCGGATTGCACCTTTCTGGCGATGGCGGGCATTCGGCGGCTGGATATGGATGAGGTTCCGGCAACCGCAATCTCGCCAGACGATATGCTGCCCGCGATTGCACAAGGCACGATCGGGATCGAGCGGCGCAGCAATGACGCCCGCGCGGCCGCTCTGCTGGAGGCCATTCACCACGCTGAAACCAGCCAGCGCCTCAGCGCTGAACGGTCCCTGCTGGCAGCGCTGGACGGATCCTGCGAAACCCCCATCGCCGGTCTGGCCGAGATTCAGGAGGGCCAACTCCGCCTGCGCGGTGAAGTTCTGCGCCCCGATGGATCAGAAGCGATTTCCGAGGATACCGTTGGGTCCATCGAGGATGGGGCCGAGATGGGACGCGCAATGGCCGAAATCCTGTTGAAAAACGCAGGCCCCGGTTTCTTCGATTGGAGAAACTCCTGATAATTTTAACCAATGTGAACTAGTTCACTGTTCCACGTCTCAGATTGCGGCAAGACTGTGATCATACCGGCTGAAAAGTTGGATCAGTCTCGAAATGTATCGAAGAGTTTCAGATAGTTGGTGTTTTAATAAGTATTCGAGGGGGCGAGGCTGAGCCCGACATTCAGAAGGTGCAGGGTCGCTGTTGGAAACAACAGCGACCCGACTATTTTCTAGCCCTGCATGGTCTCGCTGAGCGCTGCGACCGCATGATGAATGGCGTTCTGCGTCTGCTCCAGATCGGCCTCGGTAATCGCCAGTGACGGGTATAGCTTGCCCGGTGATTTGAACACGCCATGGGTTCGCAGAACCTCATTGAACACGACATTATGCTTGGGGTCATCATGTTTGGCGCTGCGATAGTCTCGGCAGGCGTTGTCGGTGAAGTAAACGTCGAACAGGGTCACGTCCCCGCAAATCTGATGCGCGATTCCGGCCTGATCCAAAGCGCCCGTCAGCATCTGCTGCAACCGGGTACCGATATCGCGCAAACGGTCATAGGTCCCCTCGCGGCGCAGAATCTCCATCGTTTTCAGACCGGCAACCGACGCGACGGGATTGCCGGACAGGGTTCCAAGCTGCATCAGCCATCCCTCCTGACCGACCTGCGCCTTGTCGAAATGCTTCATGATCTCGGCACTTGCGCCCAACGCTGCCAAAGGAAACCCGCCGCCGGTGATTTTGCCCAGGGTGCAGATATCGGGCGTAACCCCATACCGTTCCTGAGCCCCGCCATAGTCCAGGCGGAAGCCGGTAACGATTTCATCGAAGATCAGCAGCACGTTATGCTTGTCGCACAATTCGCGCAGCCCTTGCAGATAACCGGGCATCGGCGGGATGATCCGCTGCAACGGTTCGGCCATGACGGCGGCAATGTCGTCATGTTCGTCCAGCAGCGCCGCCACCGCCTCAAGATCGTTATAAGGCGCAATCAGCATCTGATCGGCCACGCCTTGCGGAATACCGGCACTGTCGGGCACGGCTTGCGGGAAATTGACCTGACGGCTGGGGGCCAGGCTCATCTGCGCCTCGGCGCTCATGCCGTGATAGCCGCCTTCGAATTTCAGGATCTTGTCTCGCCCGGTATAGGCCCGCGCCAGCCGGATCGCATACATATCCGCCTCGCCGCCCGAAGCGACAAAGCGCACCTGTTCGCAGCAGGGCACCGCGTCGATGATGGCCTCGGCCAGTTCGATACCTTTGGTGTTGTTGGCAAAGAAGGTCATGCCCTTGGGCAATTGCTCCAGCACGGCTTCCATCACCTCGGGGTGGCCATGGCCCAGCAGCATCGGCCCCGATCCGATCAGATAGTCGATATACTCGTTGCCGTCCTCATCCCAGACGCGGCTGCCCTCGCCGTGCGAGATGATGATGCCCGGATCGAAATTCCCAAACCCGCCTGCGGGCAAAACAGCCTTCGCGCGGTCGATCCATTCGGATTGAGTGTTGATCTTCAGCATGTCACGCGATCTCCATATTCAATAAAATCAGTGTCTATTCGTAAACGGCAGCCGGATCGCCCAGCGCGTCTTCATCCGGGTGTACGCCAAGGCCGGGGGTCTCGGGCAAATGCAGGTGGCCGTCGATATTGCGGGGGCCGCGACCGCCTGCAATGTCAACGGTCAGCATGTCCTGACAGGCCCAGACGGCATGGCAATTGTCATCCGGGATGGTGGCGGCCAGATGCAGCGCTTCGGTATCGGCCAGCACGCTGCCACCCGTGGCCATCACGAACATGTCGATACCATGGGCCAGCGCAATATCCCGCATCCGCGCGGCCTTGGTCAGGCCGCCGACACGGTTCAGCTTGATCCCGAATATCTCAGCGATCCCGTCACGCGCGATGCGGGCGGCGTCCTGCAGGGTCACAAGGCTTTCATCCACCGACACGGGCGAGGCGTGCTGGCCCGAGAGCGCGGCGATATCATCCAGCGTTTCACCGGGTTGTTCGAACATCACGTTCAGGTCTTCGCAGGCGCTCAGGACCCGCAGGGCCTGTTGCCGGGTCCAGCCGCGATTGACGTCATAGAGGACAATCTCACCCGGTCGCCGGATGCTTTCGACATCGCGGATCCGCGCAATATCACGTTCGACATTGCCCCCGATCTTCACCGAATGGGCGATGTAGCCCCGGCTGCGATAGCGTTCCATCACTTCGCGGGTTTCCTCGACCGTTTTGGCCCCGACCGAGGACGCAATCGGGCGCGGTGTCCTGGACCCGCCACCCATCAGATCAGCAATCGGAAGCCCAGCCGCCTGTCCGGCAATATCCCAGCACGCCATGTCGATGGGGCTTTTGGCATAGAGATGCCCCGGCAAGGCCAGATCCATCGCCCGTTCCACATCCAGAACTTTGCGTGGATCAAGGCCCAGGATGAAAGGCGCCATCGTTTCAATCCCGGCGCGGATGCCCGGCCCGTGCGCGGGCACATAGGTATGGCCCCACGGGGTACCCTCACCCCAGCCAGTCAGGCCGGCATCGGTTTCGATCTTCACCAGCGTCGCGTCCAGCATTTCGAACTTCAACCGCCCGCCGGACAGCCAGTAGGGATGCTCCAAAGGCAGATCGACGTGATAGACCGAAAGTCGGGAGATTTTCATTTCAATTCCACTTCCACGAAGGACATCGGGGCATCCCCGGCATTGATGACATTATGCTCGACCCCTTCATCGCGGCGATAAGCGGTTCCGGCGGGCACAGTCACCTCGTTGACCGTTCCGTCCGGCAGGTCCAAACGCATGTGGCAATCGGTGATCGCCGTGATGACGTAATCCATCGCATGGCGATGCCATCCGGTTTCCGCACCGGGCGCAAAGTCAAACCGCGTCACGCGCACGCGTGCATCGTCGATCATCTGAGTGGCAACGGCCTGTGGTCTCATAACGCGTACTCCGCCACAGGCGCGCCGAGGCTTTCGAAATCCGCTTTGACGCCCAGTCCGGGCGTGTCGGGCGCGTATAGCTTGCCGTCACGGGCAGTCGGGCCGCCGTTGCCGGTGGATCGGGTGTTGTAGTTCATCAAATCGGTTGTGTTCTGCAGGTACTCTGGCGGGGTTGAGGCGGCGAAATGGGCCACAACCGAGGATGTGATCTCGCCGCCCCAGGTATCCTCGCTGACAACCGGGATGCGGTTGTCGACCAGATAATCCCGCACCCGCCGCGCCTTGCTGATCCCGCCGAGGTTCGAGATTTTCAGACAGCAGATTTCAGCCCCGCGATCCGCGACGATGCGCTGTGCCGCGTGGATACCGGTGACGCATTCATCCAGCTTCATCGGCTGTTCGGCAACGCGGCGCACCTGTTGGCATTCCTCATAGGTGCGGCAGGGCTGTTCCAGAATGAAATCCAGATCGCGCGTAGCGCGGGCCACCCGGATCGCATTGTCCACGCGCCAGCCCTGATTGGCATCGGCCATCGCCTTCTCGTCCGGGTTCAGCAAGGGAACCGTAGTGCGGATACGGTCAATGTCGGTGGCCCAGTCGCTGCCCACCTTGACCTGAAACTGCCGGTAACCCTGATCGCGGTAACGATCCATCTCGGCCACGGTCTCATCCACCGCCTTCTGCGGCGCGACCCGGTACATTGGCGCGCCGTCGGTCAGCTTGCCGCCCAGCAGCATCCAGACCGGCTGATCGCAGGCCTGCCCCAGAATGTCCCAGCAGGCCGCATCGAACGGGGCCTTGGCATAGCCGTGACCCTGCACCAGATGATCCATCAACTGCTCGATCCGCGCCACCTGACGCGGGTCTTCGCCCAGCAGATGCGGAGCCACCAGCCGCGCCAGCGCACCCACGCCTTCGGAATGGGCGACCATGTAGTTTTCACCGCAGGGCGTGAACTCGCCACAGCCTTGCAGGCCGGCATCGGTGTCGATGACCACGACCGAGGCGGTGGCGGTTTCGATGGCGTTGCCAGCCCCCCAGACATATGCCCCGCCGACATACGGAAGCCCGGTCTGATAGACGCGTATCCGAGTGATTTTCATGCCGCATCCATTCTGGGCAGATCACCTATCCCCTCTCCGCGCCACAGCACAAAGGTCAGGATCGGTTGATCGGTTGTAACCATCGCGTGGCTTTGCCAACTGGTATGCAGGCGGGTCTGATCTGTTCCGACAACACCCGTATCCTCGGTGGTTTTGAATTCTGCACCGCCTGCAAGGGTCAGATAGATTTCCTCGGCCTGATGGCTGTGCCAGTCGTAATTCAGCCCCGGCCCCCAATAGGCGATGTAGCCGCGCAATTGGGTCGAGTGGAAATGACCCGTCGGCCCGAACAGCTCGTAATACCCATAGCGTCGCAGGAAATCCGCGCCGACCTCGTCTTCGGTATAGGTCTGTTTCCACTGCGCCAGATGCGTTGTGGCAGAGATGGCGGAAATAAGCGGCTGGGTCAGATCGCTGCCAGCGATTTCAAAGTCCTTCACCAGATCAGCCGCCGGAATATGATTGGCCGTCAACGGGGAAGGCGACAAATCCGTGGGCCACGAACCAAATGCAGACAGGTCGGGATGCGCCTGATGCAAGCGCCGCGCGGCTTCGAGCACATCATCCAGTGTCATGGCGTCACCACGATATTTCCAGTGTGTTGTTTGGCGATGAATGCGGCCTGCGCGTCCCGCAATTCCTCCAGCGGATAGGTGGCGGCGAGGGCCGGTTTGATCTCAGCCGCTTCGATGTATTTCACGAGGTTCTGCATCACCTGAGGGTCAATCACGGTCGAGCCGGTGAAGGTCAGGTCGCGCAGGTAGAAGGTGCGCAGATCAAACTCGACCATCGGGCCAGCGATGGCCCCAGAGCAGGTATAGCGCCCGCCGCGTTCCAGAATGTCGATCAGCTGCGGCCAGTACGGCCCGCCCACCACATCGGCGACAACGGTGATTTTCTCGGCCCCAAGCGCCGCGCGCAGATTGTCAGGCGCGCGGGGCAGGATCATGTCGGGGCCCAGCTTGGCGACGTCTTCGTGCTTGGCCTCGGACGCCATCGCGATGACACGCGCGCCCCGGCGCTTGGCCAGTTGCACCAGCGCACCGCCAACGCCGCCGGATGCACCCGGCACCAGAACCGTGTCTGCGCTGGTCACATTGGCCCGGGTCAACATCCCTTCGGCCGTTGAGTACGAGCAGGAGAATGTGGCGAGTTCCGCATCCGACAGGTCCGACGTGATCGGCACCGCATTCACCGCAAGCGTTGTGGCATATTCGGCAAAGCCGCCATCCCGCTCGGACCCGTAGTATCCGGCCTTGTCCATGTTTTGCGGATCGTCGGGATCGCGCAACCAGCCGTCTGTTATCACCCGCTGTCCGATACGCGCACTGTCCACACCCTCGCCCACGGCAACGATATGACCGCAGATATCGGCCCCCTGAATGCGCGGGAAGGTGATGGGCGCGCCGCCCCAGGTGGGATCGTCTTCGCCCACTTCCTCGAACGCGCCGCCGGTTGTGGCATCAGTTACGGTCTTCGAGTACCAGCCGGATCGCGTGTTCACATCCGTATTGTTCAACCCGCAGGCCGCGACGCGGATCAGCACCTCGCCCGCCGCGGGTTCGGGGCGCGGCCAATCCTTGTGCAGCACCATTTGCTCAAGACCGCCGTGACCCATGGTCACCATGGCTTTCATTGTGTCGGGCAGACTCATCCTTTAGTCTCCTGAGTTGGGCCACAGGTCGATGCGCGTTTCCCGGCCTGCGATTCTGCTCGACAGGCTAATTTCACAACTGTACCATCGTCAATCATGAATGACACAAATGTATCATCTATCGTCCTGGATCGCCTGACCGAGGAATGGGACGCCCTGACGCCCGAGGCCCAGAAAGCCGCGCGCTATGTGCTGGAAAACCCCACAGATGTGGGCGTTTCCACCGTGCGCGAGATTGCCGAGGCCGCCAACGTCAAACCCAACACTTTTGTCCGCATGGCACGGCAGGTCGGCTTCGAAGGCTACGAGGATTTTCGTGCCCCGTTCCGGCAGGCCATCCGGCAGGGGACGGTTTCGTTTCCCGACCGCGCCCGCTGGTTGCAGGAAATAGGCAAATCCGGTGAAATGGGTGGCCTTTACGCCGACATGATCGGTGCCACGATCCGCAATATTGAAGAGACATTTGCCGGTATCGATGCCGACCGGCTGCGCGCTGCAGCCGAAGATATTTGGAACTGCCGTCAGATTTTCACGCTGGGCGTCGGCGTCAACAATTCAAACGCGCGGAACTTTACCTATCTGGCCTCGACCGGGATGAAGCAGTTTCACGCCATTCCCCGCTCGGGCTCGACCCCGGTGGACGATCTGGCCTGGGCCGATGAACAGGACGTGCTGATTGCGATCACCTGCCATCCCTACCGGACCGAGGTGATCGATGCGATCAAACTGGCGCGCCAGCAGGGGCTGACGGTTGTCGGTATCTCGGACAGCCCGGCCAGCCCGGTGATCCTGAACGCGCAGCACGGATTTGTCGTGGCAGCCGACACCCCGCAATATTTCCCGTCCTCTGTGTCGACCATCGCCTTGCTGGAAACGCTTCTGTCCTTCGTGATCGCGGTATCCAGCGATGAAATCGTCGAACGGGTCGAGCGGTTTCATCAGCGCAGGCACCAGCTTGGGCTATACGCGGCGGAACCGGAATAAGATGCCCGGCACCCTGAACGCCTGAGCCATGCCACTCACCTGCGTTTCAGCGCCAAAAAGGCCGGGTAGACCGCGTTGACACAAGGTCATGAACAATCCTTACGAGAATTCCGCTCAGGTTGTTGCCTGCCTTGCGAGAGTGATCTATCGATACCGGAATGAGATCTGGTTTTGCCATTGTTTCAGCGTTTTTCTTATGCGCCTTTTTCCCTGCTAGCGCGCAGGAAACCACGCTTTCCCGACCGGATCTGAGCGCGTCGGGACAGGACTATCTGAAAGCCGTTCGGTATCGCGGGATCGACACGGATGTTGTCTATTTCGACCCCACGCAACCCGCGCCGCCGCTGGACACAGATGCAACGCCGCAACCCGACCGGACTGTCGAGCTGTCCGTTGACAACCGCTGGATCGTCGGCGGGCTGGCTGCGGTCATTCTGATTTTCCTGACCTTGTTCATCTACAACACTGCCGGGAAGACCTCGGTCTCGTTCCGCAAATCCGTGGGCAATGCGCGGCGCAAAGGCGGGCGGGACGACCCAGAGTTATCGGACACCAGGCAGAACATTCCCGATCTTGACGCGCTTCTGAAATTGAAAGATCGCGATCTGGCGGTCACCGGGTTGGCGCAACTGGCGCTGAGCCATTGCCTGTCCAAAAACGAAGTGCTGTTCAAACGCAGCTGGACCCATCGCGAGGCCCTGCGCAGCATGCCGCAGACGCTTTGGTACATCCCCGACCTGCGCGCCCTGGTTCTGGCCAGTGAACGCATTAATTTCGGCCATCACTCGATCACCGAGGGCGATTTCGAGGCCCTTCTGAACCGGATCAGACCCGTCCTGCGCGAGGTCACCGCATGAGCGACACGACCAGCCTGCCCCCGACCGATCGCATCCGGCTGGATTGGGTCATCGTGGGCGTTGTGGTCGCGGTTTGCGTCGGGATTTTTCTGTACGTCATGGCTGGGCGGCAATACGCCCTGCGCGAGTCGGCCAGCGGATTTGACGGTCTGGATCGCTGGCTGAACAGCCAGTCCCACACGACACATAGCTTTACCGGAGGCTGGCCTCTGGACCGCAGCACCGTGGGTCTGCTGGTGCAGCCGGTCTATGACACGCGTCTGGACACAGATCGCAACGCGGCCAGAACCAAAGAAGAACTGCTGTTTCAGGCGGATGAGTTCGATCAGGAGATCGAGGTGATCCGCGACAAGGCGCAATCCGTGCCCAGCCTGGTGATCCTGCCCAAATGGCGCAGCGGTATGCGCCTGACCGGGTTCGGGCATCCGTTTCTGATGTCTCCGCGCGCAGAGATTCAGACCATCCTGCACCAGATTGCCGGTCCTGATGTCGGGCCGATGGCTTTGGCGCGCCGTCCGTTTTCCGACTACGCACTGGCCGCTGACCCGCAACTGAAGGCCCGTATCTACGCCGCCCAAACCTTCGCCGGGCACGGATGTGACCCCATCGTTGGACAGGCCGGAGGGATGCTGTTGGGCGCGTGCCCTCTGCCGGGGTCCGAGGACGGCCAGAAGATCTATATCCTGTCCGACCCCGATCTGCTGAACAATCACGGGCTGACGCTGGGCGACAATGCATGGATCGCGGCGCAGGTTCTGCCCGAAATCGCGGGCGATCAGCGCATCATCATTGACTACAGCGATCAGAACTGGCTGACCGCGCCGGAACTCGTTGAGGCCCGCGAACGCACATGGGATGACCTCAAGCGTTTGTTTGAACCACCGTTCCGCTCGCTTTGGATCGGCGCGGGGCTGTTGCTGGCCTTAGCGATCTGGCGGGGCGGGGTGCGCAGTGGCCCGGTGATCGATATCGCCCCAACGCTGGGCACCGGCAAACGCATGGCCAACCGCGCAAGGGCACGGCTGATGCGTATGACAGACCAGGACGGTGCAATGCTGTCCGATTATGTTGATACCCGCCTGCGCGCCCGCGCGGCGGCGGTGTTCGGCAGCACTTACAAGACCATGGGCACACCGGAAGAGGCCTATCTGAAATATGTCCGAGCCCGAAAACCTGACCTCGCGGCCCGACTGGACGCGCTGATCCAAACCATTCGCGCCCTGCCCCCGCATCTGGCGGCGGCAGACGCCATTTCCCACATTGACCAATTCGAAATGATACTGGAGCACCTTGCCGATGAATCTTGAAGACCTGTTCGCCCGCGCCGAGGCCCTGCGGGCCGAGATCGGCAAAGTTGTGCAAGGCCAGCAAGAGGCCGTCGATCTGCTGTTGACGGCCTTGTTTGCACGCGGGCATGTGCTGCTCGAAGGCCCTCCGGGCACGGCCAAAACGCTGTTGGCGCGCAGCTTTGCCGGGGCGCTGAACCTGCAATTCGGGCGCATCCAGTTCACCCCCGATCTGATGCCGGGAGACGTGCTGGGCACCTCGATCTACAATTTCCAGACCAGCGAGTTTGTTCTGACCAAAGGCCCCGTCTTCAGCCAGATCCTGCTGGCGGACGAGATCAACCGCGCGCCGCCCAAAACGCAGGCCGCGCTGCTACAGGCGATGAATGAGCGGATGGTGACGATTGACGGCACCGACCACCTTCTGGGTTCGGAGTTTATCGTGGTCGCGACCCAGAACCCGATTGAACAGCAAGGCACCTATCCCCTGCCCGAGGCGCAGTTGGACCGGTTCCTGTTCAAGGTGAACCTGACCTTCCCGCCCGAGGATGTGGAACTGTCGATCCTGCGCCAGCACGCCAATGAGCCGCTGGATTTCCTAAGCGCGACGCAGACCGTACAGCCGCTGCTGGATGCGCCCACCATGGCGGCGGCGCGGCAGTTGATCGACGGGATCGTGCTGGATGACGACATTCTGGACTATATCCTGCGGCTGGTCCGCGCGACCCGCGAAAGCGCTGATATCGCCTTTGGCGCCTCGACCCGCGCCGCTGATGCGATTGCCGGGGCGACGCGCGCTACGGCAGCTCTGAACGGGCGCGACTTTGCCATCCCCGACGACGTCAAAACCCTGATCATCCATGCGCTGCAACACCGGATCGTGCTGTCCCCTTCGGCCGAGATCGAAGGACGCGGCGCGCGGCAGGTGCTGGAAAACATCCTCAACCAGATCGAGGCCCCACGCTGATCCGGCCATCCCGCATATTGCTGATCGCAGCCTGCGCGGCGCTGTGCCTGACGCTGCTGGCGATTGTCCTGGGCGACGCAACGCGTCCCATCGCCGGGTTGCCGTGGCTTGTGTTGTGCGGTCTGGCGATCCTCGACCTGTTGCTGTCCTGGCCCCGCCGCCGGTCTGTCTCGGTCGAGCCGATGTCGGATATCTTTGTGGGCGAAGAGGGGCAAATTGATCTGTCCGTCTCCCCCGCCGCGCCGGGGATGCGGGGAGAACTGGACTGGCCCGCCGGACTGGACGGACCGTCGGTGTTTGATCTGTCGGGCGGAACTGCCCAGATCTCGTTTCGCGCCAGCCAGCGGGGCACATGGGCGCTGTCCAACCTGTGGCTGTCCTGGCCATCAAGGCTGAAACTGTTCGAACTTGTCCCAAAGCTGGCCTTTGGCTTGTCCGTGGCGGTCGTTCCCAATATCCGCCGCGTCATGTCGGGTGAGATTTCGACCACCGTGCAATCGCGCCTGTTCGGCGTGAAAGAAAACCGCGCCATCGGCGAAGGCACCGAGTTCCACCAACTGCGCGATTTCGTGCGTGGCATGGATGCCAGTTCGATCGACTGGAAACGCTCGGCCAGATACCGCTCGCTTGTGGCCAAAGAGGTGCGGGCCGAGCGCAACCACCATGTGATCATCGCGCTGGATAACGGCTATCAGATGCGAGAGCAGGTCGCAGGCCTGCCCAAGATCGACCACGCCATCACCGCCGCGCTGGCCACCGCCTGGGCCGCAGCCATCGGGGGCGATCTGGTCGGGCTGTATGCCTATGACGCCAAGCCGCGCATGTTCCTGCCCCCGGAACCGGGGCGTACCGCGTTCAACCGGCTGCGCAGTCGCACTGCCGAACTCAGCTACGAAAGCGTTGAGACCAACCACACGCTGGCGATGACCGAACTGAACGGGCGCACCCCGAAGCGCAGCCTGATCATCGTGTTCTCGGATTTCGTCGATACGACCACGGCCGAGTTGATGGTCGAAAACGTCAGCGTTCTGGCCAAGCGGCATCTGATCGTCTTTGTCACCCTTCGCGATCCGATCCTTGAAACGCAGGTCAATCAGGCCGCCGAAGACATGGATGGCGTGGCCGAGACGATCTCGACCGGGCAATTGCTACGCGAGCGCCGCCTTGTGCTGGAACGGTTGCACCAGTTGGGTGTGACGGTGATTGACGCGGAACCCGGCGAGGTGTCGGCCCGTTTGATCTCGACCTATCTGGAAATCAAAGCGCGAGAGATGATCTGATGGCTGACAGCGACCTGATCCGCTCGGCCCGGTTTCGGCGGGAACGCGAAGGCGACTGGCTCAGATTGTCCGATCTGGTGGACAAAGCTGAAAATCAGGGCCTGCATCGGATGAGTTTCCAAGAGGCCCGCGATCTGGCCGATCTGTACCGTCAGGCCACCACATCCCTGTCCATCGCACGTGAGATTTCGCTGGATCGCGCCTTGCTGGAATATCTCGAAGCCCTGACCAGCCGTGCATACCTCAGCGTCTACGCCCCGCAGCAACGGTTGGGAGGGACCATCCGCGGATTCCTGACCAGCGGTGGCCCGCGGGCGATGCGCGCCTCGTGGCGGGTGACGCTGCTGGGGTTTTTGTGCATGGCGGCGGGGGCGCTGGCGGGGTATTTCTTTTATTTCGACAACCCCGAATGGTTCTATGTCTTCATGCCGTCTGAACTGGCCGGAGGGCGCGGGCCGGATGCCAGCACCGACTATCTGCGGGCGGCAATTTATGGCGAAGATGACACCTCGGGCCTTGGGGCCTTTGCGACATATCTGTTTTCACACAACACGCGTATCGCCATCTTCGTCTTCGGGCTGGGCGCGTTTCTGTGCGCGCCGACAGTCATGTTGGTGTTCTATAACGGCTTGATATTGGGCGTCTTCTACGCCCTGCATATCGACCGGGGGCTGGGCTGGGATATGTTCGGGTGGCTGTCCATCCATGGTGTGACCGAACTGTCGGCGATCAGTATCGCAGCCGCAGGCGGGTTGAAGCTGGGCCTCGCCGTCCTGTTTCCCGGCCATCACACGCGGCGCGAAGCATTGCGCGCGGCAGGCCACGATGCGGTCAAACTGGCTGTGATTGCGGCCCTGATGCTGGTGGTTGCGGCGTTGCTGGAAGGGTTCGGGCGGCAGTTGGTTCAGGATCGATCAACCCGAATTGCAGTCGGCTGGGGCGTCGGCGCGCTGTGGCTTGCGTGGTTTGTGCTGGGCGGAAGGAAACGGTCATGACCCAAGTCGCGCTGGACCGTCTGTTGCCACCCGAAGGCGTGCCCCTGTTCTTCCGGGTCGCGGGCGTGGGTGTGCGGATCGCGGCGCAGATCACCGATCTGCTGATCACCGTCGCTGCCGCCGTTGCCCTGTTCCTGCTTGTCGCCGCCTTCGATCTGGTGACACCCAGCACCGCAATGGCCATTGGCGCGATGCTGTTCTTTGTCACCCGCATCCCCTACTACGCCGCGTCCGAGCTGATCTGGAACGGCCAGACACTGGGCAAGAGGCTGCTAAAGATCAAGGTGGTCGCGGCGGACGGTCAGGCCCTGACCACTCAGTCGCTGGTCGTGCGCAACCTGATGAAAGAGGCCGAGATCTTTCTGCCCGGCACGCTGGTTCTGACCCTGACGACCGAGGCGGTTGTGCCATCGCTTATATCTCTGGCCTGGGTGCTGGGCGTTCTGGCGGTGCCCCTGTTCAACAAACGCCGCCAGCGGCTTGGCGACATCATCGCTGGCACCTATGTCATCCACCTGCCGAAACCTATTCTGTTGCAGGACATGTCCAACGCCATGCGGCCCCGGACCAATGCGCAATCATCCTACAGGTTCCTCTCGCATCAGTTGGAACATTACGGTGCCTTTGAGTTGCAGACGCTGGAATCCGTGTTGCGCAATGCCAACCGCGCAGGCGGGCCCGAGGCTTACAGGCGTCAAAAGGAGACGCTGGCCGCGATTTTCGCGCAGGTGCGCCGCAAGATCGACTATGCCGATCCGGTGCCGGATCAGGATCATCAGGCCTTTCTTGAGGCCTTCTACAAGGCCCAGCGCGCGTTTCTGGAACAGCGCCAGTTGTTCGGAGACAAGCGCAAGGACAAACACCACACCCTGAACAACGAAGACGCCTAGGCGCCCCTGTTGCCGTTTTACCCAAGGGCGAAGGTTTAGTCGCGACTTCCTCTTGCGGATGACCGGTGTCGCGCGGCTTTATTGACGCAGAACCCAAAGACCTTTGTTCAGGAATTGAAGATGACCGACACAGCGAACCCGCACATTCACATCCCCTTTGGCGTTGGCACTGTGATCAGTGACACGTTTTCGATTTTCTTTCGGAAGATACATATCGTCCTGCTGTTGGGCTTCATTCCCGCGCTTGTCGATGTGGTCCTCAGCCTGTGGCTGTTTGACAGCTCGTTCGAAACGACGCCGGCCGCCGATATTGACTGGGCCGCGTTCTGGCCCGCTTTTGCCGGGCTGGTTCTGGTGTCCATGGTTGCCGTCGCATTCACCTCGGCCATGGTGATCCAGTTCGCCTATGACACCAAGCTCAACCGCCCGGCCCGGATCGGACACTATTTCGCCTCGGCGTTCAACAACCTGCCCGCGATTGCAATCCTGTCGATTATCACCGGTATCCTGACCATGATCGGCTGGGTGTTGCTGGTGGTGCCGGGCATTTGGCTTTACGCGGTTTTCTCGGTCGTGGTGCCCGCCATCGTCATTGATCGGGCCGGGTTTGGCGCCATCGGGCGCAGCGCGGAACTGACCAAAAACTACCGCTGGCCCATTGTCGGCGCATTGATCCTGATTGTCCTGTGCATCTTCCTGTTTGCCGCCGCCATCGGTTTCATCTTTGGCCTGGCGTTGCTGTCCTTCGACTCGCAAGGGGCAGAAATCATCTCGGAAAGCATCGGATCAGCAATTGGGTACGGGTGGACCGGTGTTGCCATCGCGATGATCTTCGCCCGATTGAAGGAGATCAAAGAAGGCGTCAGCGTATCCGATCTGGCGGATGTCTTCCGGTAGTCGACGAAAATGGCCCGGTGGTCGCCAAGGCCACCGGGTGTCTTGACCCCCGACCGACCTTGCAAAAACAGCCCTCACTGCCCTGCGGCGCGGTGGCTGAACAACACCTGGTTTGACTGCACATCCGACCTGAAATCCGCCGCCCGACCGGGAAGCGCGTCATAGAATGCGCTTAGTCCCGGCTCGATGTCCGCTGCAAGGCTGGCACAGTCCTGACACCTCGCCCGCACCAGATCGTGCGATGCACCGTCCCGAATGGACGCGATCAGGGACTTGTGCGTCTCGGCCAAGGACTGAAACGCCGCGCTTTGAAGAACCGATTTGTCACCGACCAGAATGTAAACCGGTTCCAGTTCGGCCTTGCCTTTCAGTTCCACAAACCCGGCCTCAAGCACCGCAAGCTCGGTTCGTGTGTCATCAACGACCGCGCGCGAGATCACGATGTCATAATTGACATGGCGGCAGCTTTGTTCCAGCCGTGCGGCGACATTCACCACATCCCCGATGACGGTATAGTTGAACCGCCGCCGCGAGCCGATATTGCCGACGCAGGCCCGTCCCGTTGCGCACCCGGTTGCCAAGGCAATCGGCGGCCGCCCGCGCATGACCCCGGACGCATTGAACGCCACCAGCGCCTGCCGCATCAACAACGCAGCCTGTGCGGCCCGTGTCGGATGATCCGCAACCGGAAGCGGCGCGTTCCAGAACGCCATCACGGCGTCGCCGATGAACTTGTCGATGGTGCCCTGTTGGGCCAGAATCTGATCCCCGACCTGCGAAAACAACTCGTTCAATATGGCCACAAGATCTGTCGCCGACACGGATTCCGAGAGGGGCGTGAAGCCGCGGATGTCCGAGAACATCACGGTGATGTCCTGCGTCTCACCCCCCAGTTGCAGCGCATGGCCCGAGCCTTCAAGCTCGTGCAGAATTTCCGGTGATACGTAGCGCGAGAAGATGCGGCGGATCACCCGCTTTTCGCGTTCGGTCGAAACGAACAGATACCCGGCCAGAACTCCGAAATTGGCCATACCCCCAAGAAGCGGGAAAGTGACATCGAACAGCACCAGATGGTTTCGAAAGGCCAGCCAGCTGATCCCCAGAACCACAGCCGCCGAGATCCCTCCGGCCACAAACGAGGCCACCGCGCCCCGGCGTGTCATGACAACGATGACGACAAGGCCCAGCAACGCGAAGGCCAGCAATTCCAGCGCGGCGTTCACGTCCGACCGGCTGATCATCTCATCGGTCAGGATCTGCTCAAGCAGTTGCGCATGGATCGAAACCCCCGGAACGGATTCACCCAGCGCCGTCAGGTGCATGTCGAACAGACCCGCCGCAGAGGTGCCCACCAGAATGATCCGACCTTCGATCTGCGCGCGCATTTCCGGGTCGTCCCCGGATTGCATGATCCTGTTGGCCGGAAGATAGAGCGCCGGGTTCTCGTGGCGGTATCTGATCCAGACCTCGCCGTTTTCGGTGGTGGGCAGGATAAACGCGCCAATCTCGACACCCAGCATGATGCCTGCCTCGTCCTGCGCGCCTTCGGCCAGAATGACCGGCTCGTCCATCGCGACCCGCAGCGCCTCGATCCCCAGCGCAGGCAGCGCGCCGTCGGGGCCGCCCCACAGCACAGGCACCCGGCGCACGACGCCGGTATCACCCATGGGCGAGACATTGACGCCGCCGATACCTGTCGCGTCCTGATCCAGTGGCGGGGCCAGCGGGGTCCATTGCGGGACGGACACCAGCCCCTCGGTCGGTTGGTCCCCGATTTCGATGATCCCGGCCTTGGCGAAAACAGGTTGGTCTTCGCCGGACAGCCGCGCAGCAACGCCAAGCACGACCGGCCAATTGGCCATCTCGGCCCCGAACAGAACATCATTGTCCAAATCCGGCGCCGTGCGATCCACGGACAGCACGCCGGACAATGCCGGATCGTTCAAAAGGCGCGCGGGGGAATACCGGTCCGGCTCGGCAAACAGCATGTCGAGGGCGATCGCGGCAGCGCCATATTCCCCCAGATGTTCGACCATCTGCGCCAGCAAAGTGCGTGGCCAGGGCCATTGACCCCATGTCTCAAGCGCGGCCTCGTCGATATCCACCACGCGCACGGGCAGATCAGGATTGAACGCGCGCGGCGACAGGCGTTGCAGAATATCGAAATACACCAGACGCGACATCCGAACGGGATACGGATCCAGCACCCGGATGAAGCAGCCAAACAGGATCAGCCCCAGCCCCACGATCCGAAAAACGCGCCACCGACCGTTCTTTTCCTGCGGTTTTTTGGTCACATCAACCTCGCTGGACAAGCGAAAGGGTCAAGGTCCGGCCCTATTCGGGTTCGCGTTCTGGCTGACCGGTTGGGTTGCCCTGACCAGTTCCGGAAGGCGCGGCGGGCGAAGATTCACCGCCGCCGCCCTCTGGTCCGGGCGTTCCGGGGTCGGTTGTCGAAGGGGGATCGGGCGTTGGATCCGGTTCGGGCCGCGAGGGCCGCGATGGCTCGGGTTCGCGCGCCCGCGCTTCGCGCCGTTCCGGCCCATCAGGTTTCTCGGGCCGTACCGGAGCAGCCTCGCGCGCGCAGCCTTCGATATTGACCCGCAGCGGGACAAGCAGCCGTTCCTGCGCCTGTATGAACGGGAAGCCGCTTTGGATCGCTTTGTCGTATTGCTCCTGATCGATCGGACGCCCGACACGGCCACGCTGGCTGGTGGCATACAGGCTGCATTGCCGACCTGTGGACCGGCACCCGCCATTCAGACCACACATCTGAACCGTGCCCTGCAACACCAGCATCGAGCTTTGATTGCCCGGCGCGATCCATATGTCGAAAATCGTACCCCGCACGGCCATGGTCGCCGTCGGCGTGCGGACGGAATACGCCCGTTTCCTGCTTTTGCCGGATATGAACCTGAAACTGCCGCCCAGCGCCTGCACTGCAAAGCTTTTGGCCTTGCGATTTCCCCGCAGCATCTTGACGTCCAGCACCATGCTGGCATTGGGTCCGATTGCAATCTTCGTCTCGTCCACGAAAATCAGCTGCACCACACCGCTGCGATCCGTCGAGATCGCGTCGCCCGAGGCGACCTCCATCCCCATCTTCAACGGCTGCCGGTTTCCGTCACGCGTGATCTCGGCCCCCGGTTTGACCGCCACGACCGTTCCGATATTCGCCAGCACCTGAGACGGAATGATCAGCAGGCAAACCGCAACACAAAACACTTTTAACCAGGCCAACAGTCTTTCCTTCCCCCAAAGGTAATGTCCGAGCGTTCAACGCCCGCTGCCCGGTTTTTTTGCCCCCTGCGTAAAGTCTTTGCGCTATCATTTATTTGTTAAATACAGACAAATATGCCGTAAACATCGCATTCTTTGCAAGTATTTCGAAAAATGCCCCTCACAGACAGTGTTGTGCGGGCCTTGGTGCAAGGACTTCCGTGCCAACCAAACGCCCAACCAACATGTCAGGCACAGTGGCTTGGGATCGAGCGTTTCGGATTGGAGACTTGAGTTCAGAAAAATGACATGAGGCTAAGAATCGACCTTGTATCTCGGTGACATGCACGGATATACCCGTCGGCGGAGACGTGGCCGAGTGGTCGAAGGCGCTCCCCTGCTAAGGGAGTAGGCGGGAAACCGTCTCGAGGGTTCGAATCCCTTCGTCTCCGCCACTACATCAAGCCCATTGCCTTGGTTTGGCCGATCAGCCTGTAGTACGACCTCACCCAACACCCCAAAAACACCTGAAACGTTGACAGGGGTCGCGTTCGATCGTCATTTAGGGAAGCATGGCACCAAGCTTCGACCAATCGACTTAACCCTCAACGCTTTGCAGCGCGAAAGGGTCGCGAGAAGGGAGAACGTTATGCGACTTCCGAACGTTGACGTCATTCTGGATGATATCGGCCCGATCCCAGAGGCACATGCGCATTACCTTGCGTGGATCACGGCCAATCTCGGTCAGAACCGGGCCGAAAACAGCCATATGTCGCCATTCCCGACCGGCCGGGCGACCGTTCATGCGTGCGAATGCGACTACCTGATTGCGTATCAGAACGGCTCGGCTTTGGCGTTGCAACGTCTGCGGGAGCGCCTGCCCGAGGTTATGCACAAACTCTATGGCCAAAGCATCGAACTGCCTGAAATTTTTGTTTTCGTGGGCGAGGCGCGCAATGGGTTTTCTGTGCTTGAACGCAATGGCTGCCATGCGGTGAAGATTGATTTTCGCACGGCTATGACCCTGACTCTGACCCAATTCCTGCTTGGTGTTTCCGGGGGTAACCCTCAGCTCAGGCAACTGGCGACATGGCTGATCCTGTCGGTCGTTCTATCGAAGAACCGTGTGTTTGACCCGGTCCTGATGCAGCTTGCTCATGAGGCCCGGGCGATGGACCAGCGTGTTTTCGAGGACCTGGTGGGCAGCGTCGCCAATCTGATCCTTCTGCACGAGGTCGGCCATGTGCTGTTCGATCAACTGCCAAAGGGTTTTGCGCAGGTGGTTTATCAATCCGTTGACATTCCCGGTGCGGATCAAGGCCCAAGAATTGGTGCGGCGTCAGCAGCAACTGGGGCACCACCCTCTGAAAGAACGCAGCCGGTGGACGCGCACGCGCGTTTGATCCTGCCCCCGGAACTGGCACGCTGGAACCCGGAAATCACCGCCGATTGCTTCAGCGTTTTCGGGCATTTCGCATGTCTGCTTGAGGTCTATAACGGTCAGCCTCGGATCGCCATCGAGGCTATCTGCGATTCATTTCTGGGCTGGAACCTGGCCTTCTTTGGCCTTTGGTCGATGCAGCAAGTACAATCCGAGGCGATGGGGCTTGGACCGGGGACAAACCCCGAAACGGCCAGCCATCCGGATGGGCTGACCCGTTGCGATATCATGCTGTTCTACATCAATCATATCATGGCGCGGGTTGTTCCCGACTATCGCAGCCCGGCCTTGGGGCGGTCCGTGCGCGCCTATCAAATCCTTTGGTCCGCCGATATGCATCAATCGCTAAGGGCCCTGCGCACCTATCTGCTGGTCACACCCGAGGCGTTTGAAACCTTCCGGGACAAGCTTTTGCGAACCGTTTTGTCCGGGTGTCTCTATGATGAATTCAAGCAGGTTGGCGGCGCCCAGCGATTGACCAACAACCTGCACGAAATCGAAGGGAAATGGACCGCCTTTCACACGGCCAGCCACCTGAACGGGCAGCCGGTCTTTCTTGACCTCGCGCAGCAGTTTGGTGCGCTTGACCTGAAATTCATCTCGGAGGACCGCGTATGAGTTACGATCCAACACTTGTATCCGCAATTGCCCAAGCGGATCAGGGCGGAGATCTGGACGATGTCAGGGCCTTGCTTGATCCTGACCGCCCCAATGAAGAAGAGAACTTTCTGGGCGGACTCACGCCGGATCTGGCCGCGATCCTTGCGTTTTGTGTCGCCGTCGGGACCATCAGCGGTGCCGCCAAAAGCATTGCCGATATGATCGGGCTGGCCAACAAGGCCGCAAAATGGGCAAAATCCTTGCGCGGCGAGAAACCGGTAAAGGCCGACCTGACGCTTCGGGAACGCACGCTTGCATTGCTGTTTGAGGCCACAACAAACCGGCGCGAGGGGCTGTCTGCCAAAACACTGCAAACCATTCTGGGATGCTCACAAGCGGATCTGGACGAAGCCCTGACCGCGCTTGAACACAGCGGCGTTGCCCGCAAATCCCTGCAAGGCAACTGGAAGTTTTCGTCCCGCTGATGCCCCGGACCGGCGGTGCCGGCAAACGCCGCCGTCAGAACCCCGCGAACCGATTGGATCTCTGTCATGCCCGAATATCTTGCACCCGGTGTTTTCGTCGAAGAAGTCAGTCGGGGCCCAAGGCCCGTCGAAGGTGTCGAAACCAGTACCACGGCCATGATCGGTGAAACCGAACGCGGACCGCTCAGGCCGCCCCTGATCACGTCGTACCGGGAATACCTGCGTGTGTTTGGCGATGTGTTCGCCGAAGACCGCTTTGTACCATTCAGCGTCAAGGCGTTTTTCGACAACGGCGGGCAGCGTTGCGTTGTCTGCCGGGTCGTCGGAGATGGCGCGGAAACGGCCCATATCGACGCGGCCGGATACCGTCTGAGCGCAAGCGGCCCCGGTCAATTCGGCAACGCCATCTGGGTCCGCATCCTGCCGTCGAGCGCACAGAAGCGTGGTGCAGACGGGCCAGTGCCCATCGGTTTTCGGTTGCAGGTCGCATATTTCGGACACGGGTTTTCCGGCGATCTATTCGATCCTTTCGACGACTCCAAACGCAAACCCCGGCCCGTTCTGGTCGAGGACTTCGATGACCTGTCGCTGGATACGAACAGCGATGATTTCTGGCGCAAGAAACTCTCGGAAAACCCATCTGCGCTGATCACGCTCGATCTGACCGATCAGGCCGACATACCCGCCGGTCTGGTGTTTAGCGGCGCTTTGAAAGGGGGGCAGGAGGGTAAAAGACCTACCGCCGCCCAGTTCGCAGGCAGGACCGACGCGGCAGGGGCGGTGATCACAGACCCGGCCAACTATCGCGGCCTCGCGGCGCTGGAGCGTGATGCATATCCGTCTGTCGCGATTGTCCATGCGCCGGGTATTGGAAACGACACGCTGCCCGAGATTGCGATACAGGATGAAGTCATCGCACATTGCGAACGCAATCGTTTTCGGTTTGCAGTGCTCGATACGCCGCGCGGCGTGAAAGATTTGCGGTCCGACGCGCTGTCTCCGCGCAATCGGCGCGCGTCTGACTATGCAGCGATCTACTACCCCTGGATTGTTGCGGCA
Organism: Ruegeria sp. AP12; assembly: GCF_056540025.1. Taxonomy (NCBI): domain Bacteria; kingdom Pseudomonadati; phylum Pseudomonadota; class Alphaproteobacteria; order Rhodobacterales; family Roseobacteraceae; genus Ruegeria; species Ruegeria sp. AP12. The sequence goes on along the minus strand of NZ_JBQFVZ010000007.1, from coordinate 17,495 downwards.
CACCCGAAGACGGGCGACAAGGTTCTTGTCCCTCCGGGCGGGGCCGTCTGTGGCGTTTACGCGCGCGTGGACTCGGCACGCGGCGTCTGGAAAGCACCGGCGGGTGTGGCGATCAAAGGGGCCGTGGATGTCGAGTTCAATCTGAACGCAAACCAACAGGACGTTCTGAACCAGGCCAGCGTCAATTGCATTCGTCAGTTTCCCGGGCGCGGGATTTGCGTCTGGGGCGCACGTACGCTGTCGTCGGGCCCGGAGTGGAAATACGTGCCTGTCCGCCGGTTCTTTATCTTTCTTGAAGCATCCATTTCCCGCTCGCTCCAATGGGTTGTGTTCGAGCCGAATGACGAAAAGCTCTGGTCCAGTGTCGCGCAGGCGGTGGGAAATTTCCTAAGCACCCAATGGCGCGCGGGGGCTTTGGCGGGCGCAAAGGAATCCGAGGCATATTTCGTGTCCGTTGGACGGGACACGATGACCGAGGCGGATATTGCAAACGGCCGGTTGGTGATGCTGATCGGGGTCGCTGCACTGCGCCCGGCCGAGTTCGTGATCATCCGTATATCGCTGAAAACCAGTGACGCGCTTGATTAAGTGTTGCGCTGGCCGGTCGGCAGCAAAACCCAAGGCCGGAATTCAAGTTTCAAGTGGTGTTCGAAGAAACCAGCAAAGCGGGGATATCCGTCAACATGACGTTCAAACGCGGGGTTCTCGGCGACGCGTGTCTCGACACATGGCAAGCAAACCATTCATGGTTGACTTAACGGCAGGCTGTATACAGAACGGTGTTCAACTGTGTTCGACATACGACGGGGCGAAAATGCACAAATTGCATGGCGGTAAAACGGTGTTCGGGGCCAATCTGGGCATCCTGATGCTGGAAACTCAGTTTCCGCGCATTCCGGGCGATATCGGCAACGCGACCACATGGCCCTTTCCCGTGCAATACCGCGTCGTCCGCAGCGCAACGCCGGACAAGGTTGTCCGCAATGACGCCCGCGAACTGGTCGGGCTGTTCATTGATGCCGCGAAAGAGCTGGTTGCCACGGGCTGTGACGGCATCACCACCAATTGCGGTTTCCTGTCCATCGTACAGGATCAACTGGCCGAGGCGGTGCCGGTTCCCGTCGCCACCTCATCGCTGATGCAGACCCCGATGGTGCAGGCCATGTTGCCGCCCGGCAAACGTCCGGGGATTTTGACGATCTCGAAAGAAACACTGACACCCGCGCATCTGCAGGCCGCGAATGTCCCGCTGGATACGCCGATTGTCGGAACCGAGGGCGGTCGGGTCTTTACCCGCGACATTCTGGGCGACGCGCCCGAGATCGATTTTGCCGCCTGCCGCGAGGACATGCGCGACGCCGCGCGGCAATTGGTGACCGAGCATCAGGATATCGGCGCGATCATTCTGGAATGCACCAACATGACGCCCTATGCAGCGGATGTGCGCAAACTGACCGGCCTGCCCGTGTTTTCAATCTACAGCTTCGTTCGTTGGTTCCATCAGGCACTGGTGCCGGATCGTTTCCCGGTCGATCTGGACGATCCGCTGCTTGGGCTGGCAGGTCAGCCCTGATCTAAAATCACAAGAGAACCCCCGGCCTGAAACAAAGCCGGGGGTTCTAAGTTGAAAGGATCGGGCGCGAGCGCCCGACCGAAGGCATCAATAGAAATGCGGCAGGTTCTTTGCCCGCGCCGCACGCACCCAATTGGGGACAAACGGAACGATCTTGTCCTGCGACGGAACCATCATCTCGATGAAGTTTGCGCCGGGGTTTGCGATGGCCTCGGACAGGATCGGCTCGATATCGTCTTCGGATGTGATCCGGGCGGTCTTGAAGCCGAAGCCTTCGGCCACTTTGCAATAATCGACGCGGCCAAAATCCGTTGACCACGGCTCGTCCACGTCGTCCAGCAGGATGGCCTCGCCCCGGATCCAGCCGAACGTGTCGTTGCGGGTCAGGATAACGGTGATGTTCTTGCCGCTGCGCTTCAGCGTTTCCATGTCACCGATGACAAATCCAAACGACCCGTCGCCGGTGAACGAAATAACCGGCCCGTCATTGGCATAGATCGCGCCCAGCCCCGCAGGCACCGAATAACCCAGCGCGCCCATCGAATAGTTGGTGATATAGCGCCGCCCCGGCTTGCGGAAGGTCAGCAGGGCCGAAGGGTAGATCGCGCTGACGCCCGGTTCGGACGTGACCACCGCGTTGTCCGGCATGATCCGGTCCAGTACCTGAGACAGCTTGACAGGGGAAATCGTGCCTTCGGGCATGGGGATGTTCGAGTTGAACACCTTGTCCAGCGCCGTCTTCTTGATCGGGTTCAGATCGATATTCGGGCGGGTCAGGTTTGGGTGGTCTGCTTTGATCAGAACATTCATGTATTCCAGCGTCGCGCGGGCATCGCCGACCAGACCGACTTTGACGGGGAAGTTGTTGCCAACATGCGCCTCGGCAATGTCCAGATGCAGGAAGGTTTTGGCCTTGGGATCGCCATACAACTTCCAGTGATCGGTGGCGGCGCTGTCCGTGTTCGAGCCGATGAAGAAGATCGTATCGGCGTCGTGCACATATTGGTTGGAATACTCCATGCCGCCGCGCCCGCCGATCACGCGCAGGGCAAGCGGATGATCCTCGGGGATGGTACCCTTGCCGGGTGTGGTGGTCCCGACCGGGATTTGCAGCAGTTCAGCCAGTTCCAGGATCGCCTCGGACGCCTTTGAAATCAGCCCGCCCTGCCCCACAACAATCGCCGGTTTCTCGGCTGCCAGCAGCACATCGATCGCCGCGCGGATTTTCGAGTGATCGGCCACGGGGCGATGCGCCGGATAGGTGCTGTATTCGGGTTCGGCATAAAGATCGTTGATCTCGGCCTCTTCCCCGAAGATGTTGATCGGAACGCGGATATGCACCGGCGCCGGACGCCCCGAGGTCGCCACGCGGAAGGCCCGGCGCATCAGGAACGGGATTTCCCTGGCATTGGTCAGAACAAAGCTTTCCTTGCAGATGCTGTCATACAGCTTGGTCTGATCGACCCCGGTCAGCCCGTGCTTTTTGTCCTGATTGATCGGGATGTCCGAGCTGAAATAGATCACCGGAACCGAGCTCAGATACGCCTCGGTAATACCCGGCGTACAGTGAGTTACACCGGGGCTTGGCGCTTCCAGCACGCAAGGACGTCCGGTGATCTTGGCATAGGATTCGGCCGCGTAGGATGCCGTACGTTCGTCGCGGGTCAGCACAAATTCGATATTCGAGTGTTCGCGCCACTCTTTGTACCACCCGATTGTGGTTTCCCCGGGCAGGCCGAATACGTGGCTTACACCGTGCAGTTCGAGCATCTTGAGAATGATCTGAGCGCCGTTCATGCGCTGGGTGTCAGCATCGGTCATTGGTTTGAACCTTTCTCAGCCGGATTTTTGCGCACAGGACTGTATACAATAAATCCGCAGTTTTTTAGTTACGTCAGTGTTTCGGCGACGGCGTATTTCGCCAGTTTGTCAGGATCGACCGCAACGCCCAGCCCCGGCCCGTCCGGCACGTGAACGCGCCCGTGCTTGACGGGGAACGGCTGGGTCAGGATGTCGTCAGCGGCATAGTAGGTGGCCATGTAAAACTCGCATTGCAGCACCAGATCGGGCACAGCCGCCATCAGATGCGCACCGGCGGCATGGGCCAGACCGGTTTCGAACATGCAGCCGCCATAGATTTCAATCCCGGCGGCACGCGCGATTGCTGCCACCTCAAGCGCGCGGCGAATGCCGCCCGATTTCATGATCTTCAGCGAGAAAATATCGGCAATCCGGTTCTGCGCGCCATAGAGCGCGCCTTTGGGATCAAACACGCTTTCATCCGCCATGATCGGCGTATCGATGGCATGGGTGATATGGGCCAGCGCCTCACGCTCGTGCATCTTGACGGGCTGTTCGACAAAGGTCGGGCGGAAGGCTTCGAGGTCGCGGATGCAACGCACCGCGTCATAGGCCAGCAGACCCTGGTTGTAGTCGATGCGGATATCGACTTCATCGCCGTAAATCTCGCGAAGTTTCTCGACACGCATTACATCGAACTTGTGATCGGCAAAGCCGGTCTTGAACTTGAAGATGCGCACGCCGTCGTCCCACATGGCGGCAATGTCATCCAGATCGGCGTCGAAATCCGGGTTGGCGACCGAAAAGCTCATCCCCATACTGTCGCGCATCTTGCCGCCGACCAGTTCGCAAACGGACAGGCCTGTGATCTGCCCGGTGATGTCCAGCAGCGCCATTTCCAACGCCGCCTTGGCCTCGGGATGGCCGACCAGCACCTTTTCGGCCATGTTCATGTGTTTCTCGACCTGCACCGGGTCCTGACCGATCAGATGCGGACGCAGATGCACGTGCAGCGCGGCGGCGTTGCCTTCGGCTGTGCCGGTAAACACGGGCCAGGGCGAGGCCTCACCCCAACCGGTGATCCCGGTGTCAGTGACAAGTTCCAGAATGGCCACGTTGATACCCGCAACATCGCCCGAGCCGTGGGAATGCACGGCCTTGGCAGGGATCAGAATGCGGTGAACCCGCAGGGCTTCGATTTTGTGATCGCTCACGGTCGTCTCCGTGTGAGAGTTTTTTGGGTTATTCGTGTCTTAGCGCGGGCGCACGACCATCACGCTGCACCCGGCATAGCGGGCGACGCGGGCCGCATTCGGACCGATCAGCAGATCAGTGACCGACGGTTTGCTGGCACCGATCACCACAAAACCGGCGGACAGCGTGTCGGCATGTTCGATCAGTTTTTCATAGACAACACCGCGCAGCACCTGACTGTCATGGACCACGCCCTGCCAGTCAAAACCGGCGGCATAGGCCTGAAGATCGCGCACGGCGTCATCGACAACCTGTTGATGCATATCCGCCGGGATGTAGTTCTGCGCGTAAGAGTTTTCCTGATCCGGGATCACGAAAACAACCTCGACCTCATGATCATGGGCCTTGGCCAGCAGGATCGCCTCGTGGATCACTGCGGCGTCGCTGTCCTTGTGGACAAGGTCCACGGCTGCCAGAATTTTCGGTTTCGTCATGGTTTGGCACCTCTTGGGTGGCTATCGGTAAATCGGGGGGGCGGGCCGGTTATCGGCCCGCTGAACTCACCATGCTGTCCGGCAGATAGGTCGCCAGTTCCGGGAAGCCGATCATGATGAAGACCATCACGACCATGATCAGGAACAGCGGCAACGCGGTCTTGGCGATATAGCCCATCTCGTGCCGGGTGATCCCCTGCATCACGAACAGGTTGAAGCCAATCGGCGGCGTGATCTGCGCCATTTCGACGACAATCACGATGAAGATGCCGAACCAGATCAGATCGATACCCGCGCCTTCGACCATCGGTTGCACAATCGCCATGGTCAGCACCACCGAAGAGATACCGTCCAGGAACATGCCCAACACGATGTAGAACAGCATCAGGGCGATCAGCAGTGAGAACCGCGACAACTCAAGCCCTTCGATGAACTCGGCCAGGGCGCGCGGCAGGCCGGTGAACCCCATGGCCAGCGTCAGGGCGATGGCGCCCATCAGGATGAAGGCAATCATGGCCGAGGTGCGCGTGGCCCCCAGTAGGCTTTCGATAAAGGCCTGTTTGGTCAGGGATCCCTGCATCGCGGCCAGTGCAAATGCGCCCAGCACACCGATGGCCGCAGCCTCGGTCGCGGTGGCAAAACCGCCATACATCGACCCGATGACCACCAGGATCAGCAGGATGATCGGGATCAGGAACCGGCTTTCATTCAGCTTCTGCCCAAATGTCATGCGGTCGGCAATCTCGGGCACTTCGGACCGGCGCACAAAGGACCAGCCGGCGACATAGGCCATGAACAGACCGGCCAGAACGATGCCCGGCAGGATACCCGCCATGAACAGCTTCGAAATCGACTGTTCGACCGCCACGCCATAAACGATCAGCGTCAGCGAGGGCGGGATCATCAGGCCCAGCGTGGCCGCACCGGTCAGCGTGCCGATGATCATGTATTCGGGATAGCCGCGTTTGCGCAGTTCCGGGATCGACATTTTACCAACTGTGGTCAGCGTCGCAGCGGACGACCCCGACACGGCGGCGAAGATGGTGCAGCCGACGATGTTCACATGGACCAGACCGCCCGGCATCCGCTGCATCCAGGGGCTGAGGCCGCGGAACATGTCCTGCGACAATCGACTTCGAAACAGGATTTCACCCATCCAGATGAACAGCGGTAGCGCCGTCAGGGTCCAGCTGGACGAGCCGGTCCAGATCCGCGTCAGCATCGCATCGCCAGCCGGGCGCGAGGTGAACATTTCAAGCCCCAGATAGGCCACGCCAAACAGCGCCAGCGCCACCCAGACCCCGGTTCCCAGCAACAGGAACAGGGCGAACAGGAAAATGGTAACGAGATAGACTTCTTCCATCAGGCTTACTCCGCGTGTGCGTCGACCGCGGAGGATCGCATGTTGTCTTCCCCGGTCACGAGGATGGTGATCAGGTTGTCGATCGCGCAGATCGCCAGCAGAACGGTTCCAATGACCATGGACATCTGCGGAATCCAGATGGGCCAGGCGTCCTGCCCCTGGCTGATGTCATTGAAGCGGTAGCTTTCGTACGTCAGCTTGATTGCGTAACGGGCGAACAGGAAGGTCAGATAGCTGGCAATGGCCCAGCACCAGATCTCGCCTAACCTTCGGAACCGGCCCAGCGCATTCAGCAACAGGCTGACACGAATATGGGCCCCGCCGTTCAGCGCATACGGCAGCGCCAAGAATGAGGCCGCAGCCATGCAATAGCCAGTGAAGTCCGGTGCACCCGTGATGATTTCACCACCCCAGCGCGACACCATCTGCAGGGTTACGAAGAATAGGATCAGTATCAGAAAGCACGCGGCAAGATAGCCTGCAAAGCGATAGATCACATCCAGCGTTTTGCGCAGTGTTGAGAAGATCGCCATAGCGGGTCCCCCGTTAGGCAGGCATGGCGATCAGGTCGACCATGCCGGTCGTAAGATACCCCCGGCGGCCACGGCCGCCGGGAAAGAACGCACGGTTGTTTTTATTGTGCAGCTTTAAAATCGTTGACGATTTTCTGACCAGGCTCACCAGCAGCTTCCAGCCATTCTGCGGTCATGGTTTCACCAATCGCACGCAGTTCGGCGGCCAGTTCTTCGCTTGCCGGGCCTGTGGTCATGCCGTTTTTGCCCAGCTCGTTCACCGTGAATTCGGTGTACTGGATCGAGCGCCAGTCGCCCGCGTACTCGGCCGCCACGGCGCAGCCGTTCATAACAGCCTTGGTAGCGTCATCCAAACCGTTCCAGGCGTCCAGATTGACCAGCATGTAGTTGCGGGGCATCCAGGCGTCGACGCCATAATAGTGCGACAGGCTTTCCCAGACCTTGCGGTCGTAGCCGGTCGAACCAGACGATACCATCCCCTGCGCCACACCGGTGGCAAAGGCCTGGCTGATTTCAGCCGCCTCGATCTGCACCGGCAGCATACCGGCCAATTCCGCCATACGGGCCGAAGCCGAGTTATAGGCGCGGAACTTCAGACCTTCCGCATCTGCCAGAGTGTTGACCTCACGGTCGAAATACAGGCCCTGCCCCGGCCACGGTACCGAATACAGCAGGTGCAGATTCTGTTCTGCCAGCAACTCGGACAGCGGTTCTTTGGCGAACTCCCACAGCTTCTCCGAGTCCTCGAAAGACGTCGCCAGGAAGGGTACCGAGTCAAAGCCAAACAGCGCGTTTTCGTTCTGGTGCCCAGACAGCAGACGCTCGCCAATATTGACCTGACCGGTCTGGATCGCACGCTTGATCTCGGCCCCGGCATAGAGCGAACCGCCCGGATGGGTTTGAATAGTTAACGCGCCACTGGTGCCTTGGGTCACGCATTCTGCAAAAACCGCGCCGGTTACCGAATGGAAGTTCGTGGCCGAATAGGCCATCGGCAGGTCCCAGGTTTCCGCCGACACTGCCGCCGCAGAGGCCGTGATAACGCCGATGCTGGCAGCCAGTTTGGTAAGTGTTTTTGACATGTTTGTCTCCCTTGTTGACTTTTGTGCCCCTTCAGGGGGCGTCGTTGAAGTTTGGTTCAGAACCGCATTGGATCGTACACGCCCAGATCGATATTGGTACGGTCTTTTGTAATCAGCCCCGCAAGTATCCGCCCGGTCTTGGGCCCGGCGGTGAGGCCGATGTGATGATGTCCAAACCCGGCCAGCACACCGGTTTTGCCAATCTCACCGATCAGCGGCAGACTGTCTGACGGCGCGGGCCGGTGGCCCAGCCAGGTCTTTTCGCTTTCGAATGTGAGGTTCGGAAAGCTTTCCTGAACCTTGCGTTTCAGCAGGGCGATGGGGGCATCGGACGGCCCGGCCTCAAGCCCACCGAACTCGACAATACCGGCACAGCGCAACCGGCCTTCCATCGGGGTCGCGACAAACTTGCCGGTTGTTACCATCAGCGGAGTCGACGGGCCGTTTTCCGGCAACACAAACTCCATATGATAGCCGCGCTCGGTTTCCAGCGGCACGGACAGGCCCAGTTTGCGGGCCAGAGGTTTTGACCAGACGCCCGTCGCCAGAACCACCTTGCTGCAGGGCAATGTGCCGTCCTTGGTAACAACCGCTGACACGGACCCATCGGTCAATTCGAAATCGACAACTTCGGCCTGACGGAAAACAGCGCCCAGCTTTTCCGCCTCGGCCGCCAGCGCGGCGATATAGGCACCGGGATCGCGGCTGAAGCCATGGTCGCGCATGACGGCCAGCAGGTTCAGATCCTTGGACAGGTTCGGCTCGAACTCGTGAACCGCGCCGCCTTCCAGCACCTCGGGCTCGAACCCGGCCACCTTGCGCAGCGCCCAGGTATAGCTGTCGGCCTCGAACGCCGCACGGGTCGGATAGACAAAGCTGTAATCTGAGGTCTGCACCCAATCCGCCGCACCGGTATCGCTGGTCAGCGCCTGATGCTGCTCGACCGAGTCGCTGGTCAAGGGCGTCAGGCCAGCCGCGATCCGCCGGGTGTCGCTGTCATTGGCATGCGACATGTATTTCAGCAACCACGGCATCAGCTTGGGCAGATAGGACCAGCGCAGAAACAGGGGAAAGTTCGGGTCCAACGCCATCTTGGGGCCCTTGCGCATCAGCCCCGGTGCGGTCACCGGTGCCACGGAACACGCGGCCAGCACCCCGGCATTCCCATAAGATGTCGCGTTTGGGTCACCCGGCGGGTTGCGATCAACAACCGTGACCTCAACACCTTTGCGTCGCAGCCAGATCGCGGTCGAGACACCAACAATGCCCGCCCCAACAACTACAACCTGTTCTTCCTTGGTCGTCATGTGCCCTCAACTTGCCGGGAATCGCTTGAAATGGGCGATATGCCGATCTGTATACAGGATTGTAGATTTCTGTGAAGTCTAATGTTTATTATGGGGCAGTCTTTGGTAAAAGACGTCCAACCGAATGGCAGGAGATCCATGTCCAAATCCGAAGGCAATGTCGAACGCGCCTACCAGGCCCTGCGCCGGATGGCAGTCAACTTCGAGTTCAAACCGGGTGAACGGCTGAACGAAACGTCGCTGACCAAGCGGCTGGACATCAGCCGGACGCCCTTGCGCGAGGCGCTCAACAGGCTGGTGGCCGAAGGGTTTCTGACCTTTTCGCTGGGCAAGGGGTTTTTCTGCCGACCGCTGACACCAGAGAAAGTACTGGAACTGTACCAACTGCGCTGCGCGCTTGAGACCGAGGCGCTGCTGCGCACCATCGGCGGGGCCGAGGATCAGCAGATCGACGCGGTCATTGCCTATCTGGACGAGGTCGAAAAATCCTATTCCGTCTGCCACGATCTGGATGAGCTTCTGCGCATGGATGAAGAGTTCCACATCAAGCTGGCAGCGCTTTCCGGCAACCAAGAGTTGCTGAAGCTGCTGCATAACGTCAATGAGCGCATCCGCTATGTCCGCATCGTAAACCTGAGGCTGCTGCGGGACCGGCGCGAGAACGCCGAGACAGACCAGACCTCGATGTCGGCGCATCGGATCATTCTGGATGCGGTAAAGGCGCGCGACGTGGATCGGGCGGTGTCTGCCCTGCGCGGCCATATCGAGCGACGCAGCGAACAAACGGTCGAACTGGTGCGGGTCGCCTATTCCCAACTCTACGTGCCGGATTTCTGATCGCGTGGGGTACTTAGGCGAAAGCCCGATTGCCTTTTCAAGGACAACCGCCGCGCTAACTACGCCGTCATGACAGCGCGTTTCATCGGCTCGGAAATCTATCGCCACTCGACTTATGGCACATGGCACCCGCTCAGGATCCCTCGGGTCTCGACCGTTATGGACCTGTCGCGTGCCCTGGGCTGGTTGCCGGACGCGCAGTATATCCGCTCGCCCCGTGCAAAACCCCAGGCGCTTACGGCGTGGCATGACCCGGACTATATTGAGGCCCTGCAACAGGCCGAGCATCTGCAAGCCGTCACCCCGGACCAAAAGGCGCGGTTCAACATCGGGACAATCTCGAACCCGATTTTTACCGAGATGTTCCGCCGTCCTGCCACAGCCGCCGGAGGCTCGATCCTGGCTGGCGAACTGTTGGCAAACGGTGGCGTGATCTACAATCCGGCGGGTGGAACCCATCACGGGATGCCGGATCGGGCCAATGGGTTCTGCTATCTCAACGACCCGGTGCTTGCGATGCTCAACCTGCGCGCACATGGGGTACGGCGGCTGGCCTATGTCGATATCGACGCACATCATCCCGATGGGGTCGAGGTCGGCTTTGGCGGCGATCCCGATTGCCTGATGATCTCGGTCCACGAACAGAACCTGTGGCCCAAGACTGGCAAGTTGGAGGATGACGCAGGCGGCAACGCCCTGAACCTTCCCGTGCCGCGCGGCTTCCATGATGACGAAATGGCACTGGTGCGCGACCGGTTGATCCTGCCTGCTGTTGCCGCGTTCCGCCCCGATGCAATCGTCCTGCAATGCGGCGCGGACGCGGTCGAGGATGACCCGCTGGCGCATCTGTCGCTGTCCAACAACGCCCATTGGGATGTTCTGCGCGGCCTTACCGGGCTGGCACCACGCCTGTTGGTGCTGGGCGGAGGCGGCTACAACCCGTGGACCGTCGGCCGCCTTTGGACAGGTGTATGGGGCATTCTGGCCGGGCACGACATACCCGATCATCTGCCTGACGCAGCCCAGGCCGTGCTGCGTCAGCTCAGCTTTCGCGGCAGGACACGCAAGCAGGACCCCAAGGCAGAATGGCTTACGACCCTGCAAGACGCACCGCGCAACGGGGTTATCTCGGATACCGTCCGAGAAAGGGTCGATTTTCTGGCAAGCCGTTTGCGGGCTTGGGTATAAGTCGGCGGCCATTTACCCAAACCCCTTGGGCCTTTCGCAGGAAAACAACAGATTCCTAGATTTTGGATCCAATATCCACTATGAATGCCGGGAATCCGACTGACCCACCGCCACTGAAAGATACCCTGCGATGACGAAATCCATCTTCTCGGGCACAATGCCCGCCCTGATGACCCCCTGCACAGCGGACCGGACACCCGATTACGACGCCCTTGTGCGCAAGGGGAAAGAGATGATCTCGGCAGGCATGTCCGCCGTGGTCTATTGCGGCTCGATGGGCGATTGGCCCCTGCTGACCGATGCCGAGCGTATGGAAGGGGTCGAACGGCTGGCCTCTGCCGGTATCCCGGTTGTTGTGGGCACCGGCGCGATCAATTCGAAATCCGCGGTTGCCCACGCAGCCCACGCGCAGAAAGTGGGGGCCGTTGGCCTGATGGTGATCCCGCGTGTGCTGTCTCGGGGATCCTCCATGGCTGCGCAGAAAAACCACTTCAAGGCGATCCTCAGCGCCGCGCCGGATGTGCCCGCGATCATCTACAACAGCCCGGTCTACGGCTTTGCCACCAAGGCTGATTTGTTCTTTGCCCTACGCGCCGAACACCCCAACCTCGTCGGGTTCAAGGAGTTCGGAGGCAAGGACGATCTACGCTATGCCGCCGAGCACATCACCTCGCAAGACGATCAGGTGACCCTGATGGTAGGCGTCGATACCGAGGTCTATCATGGTTTCGTCAACTGCGGCGCGACCGGGGCCATCACCGGCATCGGCACCGCCCTGCCGAAAGAGGCGTTGCTGCTGGCGGCGCTGGCTCAGAAAGCCGCCGAAGGTCATGCCGAAGCCCGGATGCGCGCGCGTGAGTTGGAAGAGGCGTTTGGCGTTCTGGCCAGCTTTGATGAGGGCACCGATCTGGTGCTCTATTACAAGCACCTGTTGGTGTTAAACGGCGAGGAGGAATACCGCCTGCATTTCAATGAAACCGACGCGCTGACGGACGCACAGCGAAACTATTGCGAACAGCAATATGACCTGTTCCGCAACTGGTTCGCCGATTGGTCCAAACAGGGCGGGGTTATCGCTGAATGCATGTGATCGACAGCCATACCGGCGGAATGCCCACGCGGGTGATCCTCGACAACGCGCCGGATCTGGGCACCGGCCCGCTGGCCGAGCGCGCGCAGCGGCTGGCGACCGAGCATGAGGCGTTCTACAAATCCGTCTTGCTGGAACCGCGTGGACAGCCCGGCATGGTTGCAGCCCTTCTGGTGCCGCCGGTCAATCCCGACTGCGTCACCGGCGTCATCTATTTCGATGCCGACGCCGTGCTGGGCATGTGCGGGCACGGCACTATCGGGCTGGGCGTCACTCTGGCCCATCTGGGCCGGATCACACCCGGCACACGCAAGATCGAGACCCCTGCAGGCGTCATTACAATCGACCTCCACGACGCGAACACCGTGAGCGTGACCAATGTCGAAAGCCGCAGGGTGCGCAAATCGGTTACTGTGGAGACCGCCCAATACGGACCAGTCACCGGCGATGTCGCCTATGGCGGCAATTGGTTCTTCATCGTCGACCCAAGCCCGATCCCCGTCGCCCCCGAAAATATCCGCGCCCTGACCGATATGACGATCGCCATTCGCGAGGCCTGCATCGCGCAATCCGTGGGCGGTGAGGGCGGAGAGCCCGTGGACCACGTCATTTTTCAGGACTCGTCAGGTACGCCCGATGTCCACAGCCGGAATTTCGTTTTGTGCCCGGATGACAACTATGACCGTTCGCCCTGTGGCACCGGCAGTTCCGCGCGTCTGGCCTGTCTTGCAGCAGATGGTCTGCTGGCCCCCGGCGCCGAGATTGTGCAGCACAGCGTCATCGGTAGCCCCTACCGCCTGTCCTATCAGCCCGGCCCAAATGGCGGCGTCATCCCTACTCTGACCGGGCAGGCCCATATCATGGCAGACAGCACGCTCGTCTTCGCCGAGAATGACCCCTTCAAACTGGGTATCCCGATCTGACACGCCTGAAACGGACAGCACAAATGCCGCCTGAAGACCCAATTGACATCGTCATCGTCGGAGCCGGGATCATCGGCATCAGCATCGCGCTGGAACTGCAACGGCGCGGGCGCGATGTTCTGGTGCTGGACCGTGAAGGGGTCGCCGCAGGCGCATCGCAAGGCAATGCCGGGGCCTTCGCCTTTGCCGAGATCGAGCCGCTGGCCAAGCCGGGCATCATGCGCGAGGCACCGAAATGGCTGCTCGATCCCCTTGGGCCGCTTTCGGTGCCCCCGTCCTACGCGCCGCAGATCGCGCCCTGGATGCTGCGCTTTTGGCGATCTAGCTGGAAGGATCGCTATCGCGCGTCGCTGGCGGCGCAGGGGGCGCTGATGAAGCACTGCCGCCTGGCGACCGAACGCCAAATCGCCGAGGTCGATGGCGAAGCGATGATACAGCGCGACGGTCAGTTGCAACTTTATGAAGGGATCGCGCAATTCCGCGCCAGTCAATCCGCCTGGACCCTGCGGCGCGATCATGGGGTGGATTTCGATCTGCTCCACAGCCCCGAGGCGATTGCCGAGATACAACCCGGTCTGAGCCGCCACTTCACCCATGCCGGATTCACGCCGCATTGGATGAACACAAGGGACCCGAAAGCCTGGACCGAACATCTCGCCACACAATTTCAGGCACGCGGCGGGCGAATTGATGTGCAGCCCGTGTCATCGGTAACGCAGCAAGGGGAACGGGTTGTTCTGGAAACCCCGTCGGGGCAAGTTCACGCCCGACATCTGGTGATTTCAGCTGGCGCGTGGTCTCATATTCTGGCCCGGCAGCTGGGGGACATAATCCCCCTGGAAACCGAGCGGGGGTATAACACGACCCTACCACAGGGTGCGTTCGATCTGCGCACGCATCTGACCTTCAGCGGCCATGGGTTTGTGGCGACGCGCATAAATGGCGGCGTGCGCGTGGGCGGCGCGGTCGAGCTTGGCGGATTGTCCCTGAAACCGAATTTCAAACGGGCCGACACCCTGTTGGCAAAAGCGGGCCAGTTCCTGCCCGACCTCGATATCAGTGGCGGCACGCAATGGATGGGGTTCCGCCCCTCACTGCCGGACAGCCTGCCGGTCATCGACCGCGCCCCCAAGGCCCCGCGGGTTCACTATGCATTTGGGCATGGCCATCTCGGGCTGACCCAATCCGCCGGAACGGCCGAGCTGGTGGCGGATCTGGTGATGGATGCCAATCCCGCAATCGACCTGTCCCCCTTTTCTGCAACGCGGTTCTGACCTCGGAGGCCCTTGATGCGCAGCACAAAAACGATCCATGTGATCTCTGCCCATGCCGAGGGTGAGGTTGGCGACGTCATTGTCGGCGGCGTCGCGCCACCGCCCGGAGATACGCTTTGGGACCAACGCACATTCATCGCTCAGGATCAGACGCTCAGGAATTTTGTCCTGAACGAACCGCGTGGCGGAGTGTTTCGTCACGTGAACCTGTTGGTGCCCCCCAAACACCCCGACGCCGATGCCGCCTTTATCATCATGGAGCCCGAGGACACGCCCCCCATGTCCGGGTCGAACTCGATCTGCGTGGCAACGGTTCTGCTGGATTCGGGTATCCTGCCAATGCAGGAACCGGAAACCCACCTGACGCTCGAAGCGCCGGGCGGTCTGGTGCAGGTTCGGGCGGAATGCCGGGATGGGAAAGCACAGCGCATCTTCGTGCAGAACCTGCCCAGCTTTGCCGATCAGATCGCGGTTTCGCTCGATGTTCCGGGTGTTGGCAGGATAACCGTCGATACAGCCTATGGCGGTGACAGTTTCGTCGTCGTTGACGCACAGGATCTTGGATTTGAGATCATCGAAAGCGAAGCCAAGGCGCTTGCCCAATTGGGCGTCAGGATCACCAACGCAGCCAATGAACAGCTTGGGTTCAGCCATCCTGACAACCCGGATTGGACCCATATATCCTTTTGCGCCTTCTGTGGCCCGTTAAGCGAAACGGAAACCGGTTTGGCGGGCAAATCCGCCGTCGCCATCCAACCGGGCAAGATCGACCGGTCCCCCACAGGCACAGCAGTCTCGGCCCGCATGGCGCTGATGCTGGCGAAAGGTCAGATGACACCGGGCCAGACATTCGACGCGCAATCCATCATCGGGTCGCGCTTTACCGGCAGAATTCTTGGCACCACCAAGGTCGCAGGGCGCAACGCAATTCTCCCCGAAATCAGCGGGCGCGGCTGGATCACCGGTGTTCATCAACACATGCTCGACCCCGATGACCCCTGGCCGGGTGGCTATCGACTGTCAGATACGTGGGGCGCGTGACGATGCTGTCGATTGCCACCAACACTAATCAATAAAGGACCTGACATGCCTGGGACCCGCGCAATCACCAAGAAAAGCCTGCCGGACATCATCACAGATGACCTGCGGGAACGCATTCTGAACGGCGAACTGGCCGAGGGCGAAACCATCCGGCAAGAGGCTTTGGCCGAAGAATACGACGTTTCACGCATGCCCATCCGCGAGGCCCTGAAACGGCTGAACGCCGAGGGGTTGGTGAAATGGTCCACCAATCGCGGTGGTTCGGTCATCAAGCATTCTCTGACGGAAATTGGCGAGATATTCGACCTGCGCACCCTGATCGAAGTGGACCTGTTTCGCCGTTCCATTCCAAATATGACCCAAATGGATTTCGCGCGCTGCGCCGAGATATTGGACCGGATGGACGCCTCCTTCGATCAGAATGACGTCGGCAAATGGGGTATTCTGAACCACCAATACCACTCGGCCCTTTATGCAGGTGCCGACAGGCAATTGACGCGCGACATGCTCGACCGCATCAACACGCAAGCGGACCGGTACGTCCGCATGCATCTGAGCGTGATGAAGCAAAGGGAACCCGCAAAAATAGAGCATCACCAGCTTCTGTCTATGGCCCGGTCCGGCGATGTAGACGCGGCTTGTGAGCTGTTGAAAACCCATATTGAGCGAACCAGGGACCAAATTCTGGAACTCATTGCTTCAAAGCGGAAGCGTTCCCTCTGACCTTTCAGACAGACGGTTTGCGGATTACCGCCTTGCGGCCTTCAAACCGTCCAGATAGGCGCGCTTTGCCGCCGCGACGTCTTCGTCGGTCATGGTTGATCGGTTCAGTTCCAGAAAATACTCTGCCGCTCCTTCAGGCTGAACATTCAGGTTGTTGACGGGCAACAGATCATCGGACCTGACATTAAGCATCGACAGCGCCTTGGTTACGGGGAACAGGCGATCATCAAGCCCGGACACGTTGAGGCGCACGACGTCCGCACGGGGTGATACAGCCTCCTCTACCCGGTTCACCACGCCGTCAAGATCCGCAGCTTGTCGCAGGCGCTCGCTATATTCCACAAGGTCTTGCTGAATCCTGTCCGCGCGGATGTTCTGCCAATAGACACTGCGCACCCAGTCGCTGGCGTTTCTGGTTGTGAAGAACAGGGTGATACGCGCGGTACCATCTGAAAACCGGTCGATTTCATCGACCAGAGTTTCTGCCAGGACATGAGTCTGAGAATAAGTCCACACATCCTTGCGCCCCGGAATCATCCCGGCAAACTCCTCGCTGCTGATAAGCAGAGGTGTGTCTGTCCGCCCGTCGAAAGGCTCAAGGGCATGCCGAACCCTTTGGCGGAATTTCCTGAGGACTTGGTCCTTTTGAACAAGGGAATAGCGCCGCGCAGAAAACCCTGCTTCCTTCAGATCGCGGGGAATTAGAACGTTCAGTCGATCCTCCAACAGGGACCGGTTCCTGAACAACATCGTTTGCAGGGTTCTGGTGCCTGTTTTGTGAAACCCCTGATGGATCACGACCTTCAAAATGCGACTTTCAGCTTGCTTCGGTTACGCGTGCAATATTCCGCGAACAAAGCTGATTTGTCGAATGCAATGCGCGTCGATATGGAACCGTGCGTTTCTTGGAAAGCGCGGGTGCGCCGGAACAACACAGCCTTCATTGGCATTAGATTCTGGTGTTAGGGGATTTTCGATCGTAAGAGAGATATGGGCTTTTACTAGGTTTGGCGGTGACCTACTCTCCCGGGGCTTAAGCCCAAGTACCATTGGCGCGGCAGTGCTTAACTTCC